>JAIRXR010000008.1 GCA_031268175.1 Puniceicoccales bacterium
AACGCCGTGATAAAATTCCATACCGACGCGAAAATTGAGTGCGATAGCGTAGAGCTTCGGAAGAAGAGTTTGAATGCCATTTCCGAGGCAATGTTCTACGCCAAATTTGTTAGTGATCTAATCGAAGGCAACCAGGAAAATGCTGAGACATGTAAGAAAGTGTTTTCAGGAGATGAAGATTTCGTCAAAAATCTCTTAGATGGAACCCTTCGTACCGATGCGGAAAAAGCCTACGAAGAACAATTTCGGCTGTTATTAGACGATCCTGAGGCTAATGCAAGCAATGCTCTTAGGGAGGCTATACTAACCAATGATTCTGTGGTTCCGTTAACCGGCGACCTTAGGGCTCAGTTAACCGACTTTTTTAGTATTCTGGTGTGATTTTCGCCGAGAAATTTCGTACCATTTCCACTGCCGTGGTTGACCGGTCGCGTGGTCGGCCGCGGACGTGGAAAATCTCTCTCCGAATCTTCGACAGATGTTCCGCGCCCTAGCCGGGCGCGCGGACATTGTCATACTTTCTACACTTCTCAAAGTATTTCGCTTGGACGTTGACTCTGCGGCCTAGCACCATAGGATTCCCATTCCACCGCCGGCGGGAACCGTGAAATTTTTGAAAAAATTAAAGGGAGAATCAATTATGGTTGACTCTCACAGGGATTTCGGCATCCTTCGCCACGCATGTGGATTGTATGTTTACTGTGCCTGCTCTGTGGCTGTGCGGCATCGCCCGAACGCGTGCAGCGTGCGCTGTCACCGAGTGATACGGTTGCATGCGGATGCGACTGCTCCGACGAACATTTTATAGATGTGGAAAATCGCCCCGCTGCCAAGGCATTCGCTCTGCAAAAGACCGCGTATAACTATACCCACGCCGACGTATTGGAATCGCTCTGCTTCGTGGCCGATAGCGCAAAAATTTCACCGAGGCAGCGGGAAAAGATCGTGGATATCGCGGCGCTTTTTGCTAAAAATCGGTCGCTGCGCATTCTGCTCGTCGGGCGATACGATGAATTTGGTGCTGAAATGGATGAATACTTTCTCGGACAACGCCGGGCGGAAGCCGTTCGCGACGCCCTAATCGAGCTTGGAATCGATGGCAAAAGGATCACTACGGCGTCCATTGGATCGCGCACAGACGAAAAAGATGCCACGCCGATGGAGGGTGGCGAATCAAACATGCGCTGCGACATTGTCATTCGCAGCATGTAGCCGGATTGCACACGCAGGGATGCTAAAAATTCAACCACCGTGCTTCATGTAGTAGTCTGCGGATTTTCCAAACAGCCCGCATATCCACCCGCAGGATGACGCAATTTGTAGTGCCATCGCCACGCACTTTTTCCGGTGAAAAATCGCCAGCGGAAGCGCGATGCAAAATTTTAGAAAAATTGCCAATATTTCCCTGGCCGTTCGCCCGGCGATTCCGAATCCGTAGTGTTTGGCGACCTTCACGTCGGAAAGTCCATTGTCAAACCACCGCCCAAACAGGTACCCGAAGGTGCTCCTTTCCTTCGTAAATTTTTCTATGACAATCGCCTCCGGCGCAGTGGCAAACTTTGCACCTTTCTTCAGCGCGTCGAAGGAAAGCACCAAATCCTCGCGTCCGGAAAAATTGAAGGAGTTGTCGAAGCGGAGATTCATCCCATCCCGTCTCACCAAACGCGTGGAAAAAAGGCAATTATTTGTTCCCATCAGGTAGGGCACGAAATTTCCATCGAGCTTGCAGCCGGTCCAAAATTTTTTCACCAATTCCGAAGATTCAATGGGAAGCAACCTGTAAACGGTCCCGACGACGCCATCGGCTCCAGATTGCTTGTATGCCTCGCACAACTCAGTAAGCCACCAATCGACCACTATTTCGTCATCGTCGAACATGGCAATTTCCGTGGCTCCGAGGGCAAGAGCCTCCTCTACAATGCGATTTCTGACGTGTGCTAGGCCGCGATTTTTTTCGATGAAATAGTGGCATCCGAACGGCATATCCGGAGCATAGGCATCGAATATGTACTTCGCCCCGCCGCTTTCATCGTTGTCGACGAGCACGAATTCCACGGCAGCCAACGCTGGAACCGTAACCCGGGATAGGCTATCCATGGCCTCCTTTAGCTGTTCGTGCCGATTAAACGTGCAAAGCCCAACAACAACCTTAGCATCCATCCCCCACTTCCGGTTTTACTTTCTTTCGCCGCTCCTCTTTTCGCTGCCATTTTCATCGTTTTTTTCGTCCTTATGCGACGCTATGAAGATTTTATTGGCATCTATTTTCGGAGGAACAAACCTCTTTTCACTGCCGGCGGTCACCAATTGCACCTCCGAGTTCATGTGTCGCTCGACGGATGCCTTCCAGAGCACGTCTTTGGCCTCCTCGTTCTGCGGATCCACCTTCGTCGCCTCCTTGGCAAATTTCGCCGCCTGGTCAAAAATCTTCTCTCCGAGAAATGATTTCGCTATGATTATGAGATCTTCGATTTCAGCACCCAATTCCAACACTTTTTGCGAGGCAAAAATTGCGAGCTTGTAGTATCCGGCGCCGTAGGCCGCGTACAGCATGGACTTGAATGCGAACTTGCTCCTAGCGTTGATGTCCAGCAGTCTCTCCGCCGCATCAACAACCTTAGCGTGCTTGGACAATCCCCTATTTAGGAGTATCCCAAGCGCATGGCAGGCAGTCCTGAGCTTGGCAAATGGCACATCTTCCTTTGGTGCGATATCCCTCAGCCTGTGCAATTCCGCCCTGGCAACTGTGTCCTGTGGATCGATGGACAGCGCTTCCTCGTAGAGAAATCTGGCGTAGGCAAAATCATTTTCCTCGATGGCCCTCTTGGCTCTCTGCAATATGTCGCCGTCGGACTGTTTTTGTCTTTGCATGGTCCCTATGAAATGTGGGCCGAAATGTCGTTCTCATTCATGCGATCGAGGATCGATTTTTGCAAATTGCCCCACGCATGATCCACACTTTTCTCGCTACCAGCCTCCACGAACACCCTCAGCTTTGGTTCGGTTCCCGAATACCTAGCTACGATCCTTCCCGGGGTGGGCAGCTTCGCTCGCTCCCTTTCGATGTCGTCGCCCAAACCTCTAATCTTCTCAAGTGGAATTCTCTCCGACACGGAAACATTAAAAGATTTTTGCGGAAACAAGGCAATGTTTGTTTTCAGTTTCGATAGCCTAGCGTTTTTCTCAACGACCAGCAGTAACGCGTAGAGTGCAGCAGTTATGCCGTCACCAATCGGTGAAAATTTTCTAAAAATCAGGTGCCCGGAATTTTCTCCGCCGAAGTAGCAATCGTTTTCCAGCATGCCCTGGTACACGTTTCTGTCGCCAACGTCGCAGCGAATCACGCCGATGCCAACCGACTCCAGGTATTTGTCAAGGCCTAGATTGCTCTGAATCGTTGCAACGATTTTTCCATTCGGCAATTCTCCGCGCCTTGCCATGTGAACTGCTATCGTTCCCATGAGCACGTCACCGTCTACGCGATCGCCGTTTTCGTCGAAAATCACCGCGCGATCGCCGTCGCCGTCGTTTGCAATTCCAGCGAAAGCGCCATTTTTTTTGGTGATGGCTGCCAAATTTTCCGGGTGTTCGCTGCCACAATTTTCATTTATATTCTCCCCGTCCGGAGAACATCCAATTTGCATCACGCATATGCCGAGGTCGCTGAAAATTTTTTTCGCCACGGCGTGCGTGGCCCCATTCGCCGAGTCCAGGACTATGATTTTGCCGGCAAGCGCCCCGGCGAGCGGAAAATTTCTAAATTTATCGCCATAGTTTGCCTCCGCTTCTCTGTGAAAGTCAACGACCTTTACGGCTGAAGTACGGCGCAGCTGCCAGTGGTCGAGCATCTGCTCAATGCGCATTTCGTCCTTGACAGTCAGCTTTTCTCCCCTACCGTTGAAAATTTTTATGCCATTGTCGCTCCCAGGATTGTGGGATGCCGTAACTGCAATTCCAACATCCGAATCGGAGAAAATCGTCGCTTCTGCGATGGCTGGCGTCGGTAAAATTCCACAATTCAACACCCTTGTTTCGCCTGGGAAGCCTGCACACAGCGCATCGCACAGCTCCACACCACTACTCCGCGTATCCCTACCCATGCAAACGGACAAATTTTTTTTGGAGATTTTTTCCGAAAAAAATTCTCCAATGACCTGCGCCAGCTTGGTAAAAAATTCCCCATTCACATGGCTACCACCGAACTTCCCTCTTATGCCGTCTGTGCCAAAATATTTCACGGACTCAGTCCTCAGCTAGGGCTCCTACTAATATTTTTCCCAAGCGCAATGTTTAACGATCGTTGGCTGGAAATCACTTCGCCAGCGCGGCGCCACGGCAGTCCACTGCAAGATTTACCGCGCGCCCGGGAAGTAGCCACCGGTGAAAAATATTCGAAAAAGACTTGATTTGTCGGATAATATACTTTGGCTCGGCGTAGGTTTTCACGGGGAATTAGCTCAGTTGGTTAGAGCATCAGCATGACACGCTGGGGGTCACTGGTTCGAGCCCAGTATTTCCCACCATGGCATTGAAAGAAGGTGAGTTTTATGGCAATATCAGTACAAGTTCGCAAGGGTGAGACGCTCGACAAGGCGTTGCGCCGTTTGAAGAAAAGGCTGGACCGCGAAGGTGTCATTCACGAAGCGCGGGACAGGCGCTATTTCGAAAAGCCGTGCGCAAAGCGTCGACGCGAAAAAAAAGCCGCGAAGTTCGCCAATTATTTGCGCGTTCGCAATGAAAAAATGTAGTTTTGTTCGCCGCCTACCGCGCACTTTGCGCGGCGCGGCCGGTGTGGTTTTGGATCGGTGAAATTTTAAAAGGATAAAAAATGGGGCAACCTAAACGCAAACAGTCGAAGCAACGCAGCGGCAAGCGCCGTGGGGCAAATGTATTCCCGGGAACGCAGCTGGCAAGAGATCCGGCGACGGGAAATTTATTTAAGCCGCACCACGTCAATCCAGAAACTGGAATGTACCGCGGAAGGCAAATTGTGGAAATCAAAGATTAGTCATTTGCAAATGCATAGAATCGCACCATGAGTTCCGACAGGCTCGTCGTTGCCGTTGACGTAATGGGTAGTGATGGTGGCGCATCCCTCGTAGTAAGAGGGGTGGAGTATGCCGTGAACAAATTTCCAGGCGAAATCGGAGAATTGGTTCTCGTCGGTGACAGCGTTGAAATTGGCACACAAATTTCCCGTTGCGGCCGCGCTTTTCGCAAAAAGAGCGTCGAAATTTGCCACGCATCGCAATCCATAGACATGGCTGAAAAGCCGATGTCCGCCCTGCGCAACAAGAAGGATTCCTCCATGTTTACGGCAATCGGTTTGCTAAAGAACGGAGAAGTGTCCGGCATTTTAAGTTGCGGCAACACCGGCTGTTTGGTAGCTGGTGGAACGCTGAAACTGCGCACGATGCCTGGAATTGCACGCCCGGCACTCGCCTCCGTAATACCAGTGCCTGGGAATCACTTCGTTCTGGTCGATGTCGGGGCCAATCCATCGACGACCACGGCAAATTTTGTCCACAATGCCGTTATGGGTGCGCTGTATCATAAAGCGGCGATAAATTCCAAAAAAGAGCCGCGCGTGGGATTGCTAACAATTGGCACCGAAGAGGGCAAAGGCAGCGAAGCCATCCGCGAAGCCCACGAAATGCTCAAAAAAATTGATGGCGAGATAAACTACTGCGGCCTCGTCGAAGGATTTCAGATGTTCAGCAACAGCGTCGACGTAGTTGTTTGCGACGGTTTCGTCGGCAACATTCTACTAAAGACCATAGAGGCACTGGCTGGCACGCTGAAAAATTACGTTAGAAAGGAAATGGGGAAAAATCCACTGCGCATACTCGGTGGAATTCTCGCCAGAGGCGTATTCATGGCGATGAAAAGAGATCTTTCCGCGGACAGCTACGGGGGGGCGCCGCTATTGGGCCTGAACGGCGCCGTGGTCAAAGCGCACGGATCCAGTTCCGTGGAAGCCGTCGCCAGTGCTTTGCGATTGACTTTCAAACTGGCCAAGGTAGATAACAAGTCCTCCTTAACTAAGGCGATCGAAAGGGTCAATGCGCTCATCCTAAGGTAACATGAAAAAAAGTATAAGGTTCGCGAAAATATCCGCTATTGGGAGCTATGTCCCAGAAAAAATTCTAACCAACGACGATTTGAGCAAAATGATTGACACGTCCGACGAATGGATCCAGGCGAGGACCGGTATCAGAGAGAGAAGAATCGCCGCCGATGGCCAGATAACGTCCGACCTTTGCGTGGAAGCCGCGCGCGCAGCCATTAAGAAAGCAGGAATCTCCGCGGAAGACGTGGACCTCATTCTGGTTGGGACGATCACTTCGGATATGCCATTCCCATCCACAGCCGTGTTCGTCCAAAGCAAACTCGGTTTGCAAAACATTCCGTGCTTCGATTACAACGTGGCATGCTCCGGCACGCAATACGGCATTGCACTAGCCAACGCGCTGCTGACAAGCTCCGATAGCTATAAAAATATCCTCCTGATCTGCGGGGACAAGATGACATCTGTCGTCGATTGGAACGACCGCGCCACGTGCGTCCTTCTGGGCGATGGAGCTGGGGCCGCCATATTTTCAGCGACGGAAAAAGAAGAAGAAAATTCCGTAATCGACGTGCTCCTCGGCGCTGACGGAAAGTTGTGGGAGTTACTCCACGTGCCGGCCGGCGGATCCAGCGAGCCGGCTAGCGTGAAGACGATCGAAGATGGAAAACATTTTTTCAAGATGAAGGGCAGGGACGTCTTTCGCGAGGCGATAAGAATAATGGAAGGATGCGCACGGGAAATTTTGCAGCGAAATGGTATGACCGTCGCCGACATTGATTTTGTCGTCCTGCACCAGGCCAATCTACGCATAATAGAAGCGTTGCAGGAAAGGCTAAAAATTCCAGACGAAAAGGTATGCATAACCGTCGACAAATACGGCAATACATCTGGATCTTCCTGCCTAATAGCCATTGACACTTTCGCCAGGAGCGGGAGAATACGCAGTGGGTCCAAAATTTTGTCCGTCGGTTTTGGAGCTGGGTTGACTTGGGGCGCCGCAATACTAAAGTTCTGAAAATTCATGCGAAAGCGTATCCTATTTCTGTCGTTCGTTTGCTTTTGCACTGGAAGTTTGATGGCCGGGTTGACATGGACTCAGGAATCCGGTTGGCAGCCAACGCGGGACAGCGCAGCGCAGTTTGAAAAGGAACCCGCGGATGCGCTGCGCACGATGAACGACGCCCGACTGGCGCAGAAGGACGGCCAACTGAAATCGGCACTATCCAAATACGCGCATGTGTGTAAAAAATTTCCGGCGTCGATCTTTGCACCGGAGGCATATTTTCAAACCGGCAAGATAAAGCTCGAGAGCCGCCAGTTCAATGACGCCTTCAAGGCATTCAACACCATAGTAAAAGACTATCCGCGCTACGAGCGTTTCAACGATGTCTTGCACGAAGAATTCGAAATTGCACGTCTAATAAAGAGCGGCGAACGACCGAAATATTTCGGCGTGATTCCAGGTTTCAAGAACTATGACTCTGCCATAAAATTTTACAAAAAAATAGTGAGCGATGCACCGTTCAGCGACATTGCTCCGCTGGCACTGGTACACATTGGAGAGCTCGCCATCAACAGAAATAAACTTCCGGATGCAATCGCTGCACTCGACCAACTAGTCGATGAATACCCATATTCCGAGTACACACCCGACGCCTATCTCAAGCTGGGAAAGATCTACGCAAGCATGATAAAAAGCCCCCTCTACGACCAGGGAGCAACCAAGTTGGCCATGGATTATTACGAAGATTTTCTGACGCTGTACCCGAATCACGATCGCGCATCCGAGGCACGGGCTGCCCTTGATGCGATGAGGACGAGATTGGCTGAGAGCAAGCTGCTGATGGGCGATTTTTATTTCAACGCGCGAAATAATGCCAAAGCTGCCGTCATGATGTACCGAAGAGCGGCGAAATCATTGCCCGGGTCCGAGGTGGCTAACCTGGCCGAACAGAGGGTGAGCTACATAAGGGATGGAAATTTGCCAAAAAAGACGCCTGTAGACTTTCTCTTTGGCAGATACGTGCGACCGGACGCTGAAAAAATCGTCGCCGATGCATCGTCATTGGAGGAAGACGGAATCGACTTAAAGAGTGACTTAATTAGGGTAAATTCGGGAGATGGCGTGCGGCGAAAAACGTTCGCTAATCCGGATATATTCGAGCCGGATGAAAGTTTTTTGCAAATCGGACCACAGAAGGAGTTTTAGCAGCATATCGTCCCAAAATTTGAGGCAGAGATGGGCCGGTATTATTGGTAGGCAATGAAAAGATTCGACGATGAAAAAAGTATTCTTGCTTGCACCGCTTCTCGCGGCGTTACTTTCCTCCGGGTGCATGCACTACGCCAGGGGTTCCGGGTCACACCTGGCCTTTGCCAGAATTTACGTCGCACCGGTTAGAAACGATTCGCTCGCCCCACAGGCGCAGGCGCTATTAACAAAGCAGGTGCGGAGGAAATTGGCCGATGAGCCAAACCTCGAAATCGCAGCCGAGCCCGAAAGTGCTGCAATTTTGGAAATAACCATCGTAAAATTTGAGCAAACTGTCGCCTCGACTGACACCAACGACACGATCAACGCCAAGTCTTTCAACGTCCAAATGTCCGTCACTTGCACGCTGAAAGACGGGCAAACCGGTAAAATTTACTTCAAAGATCACAAATTATCCGATTCTGTCGAGTGCCACGCCGTCGCAGATTACCAGGAAGCGAAGCATCAAATCATGCCAAAGCTGACGGAAAAATTGGCTACGAGGATCTGCGAAGCAGTGTGCAACCCTTGGGAATAAAATCTTCGCCATTCGCCGAAATGCACGAAAAAATCCTAGCACCGTCCATATTCGCCTATGACAACTGCTACATTGGCGACGGGCTGAAAGTCATAGAAGCCAGCGGAGCGACGTGGGTCCACGTCGACGCGATGGATGGCACATTCGTTCCAACCATAGCACTCGGGCAAGGAGTGGTATCCGCACTGCGCAAGCGGACGAAACTGTTTCTCGACGTCCACCTGATGGTGCAAACCCCGGGAAATTTAATCGAAAGTTTTGCCGCAGCCGGAGCGGACATGCTAACATTTCACTGCGAATCCGCCTCGGCAATCGAAGAAACACTGCAAATGGTAAAAAATTTTGGATTGAGCGCCGGCCTCGCATTGAATCCACGCACTGCGATTCACTCCGTGGAAAAATACTTGGATTGCATGGACGCTGTCCTTGTCATGGGCGTGGAACCTGGAAAATGCAGACAAAAATTCCTACCATCCACCTGCGAAAAGGTGCGAACATTGGCATCCCTGCGGGAAAAGCGCGGACTTGCCTATAAAATTTCCGTGGATGGCGGCATAAACGCGGAAACATTGCCACTGGCGGCGAAAGCCGGAGCGGACATTTTCGTTACGGGATCCGCATTTTTTTCTAACGCTGAACAGCTAGGGGAATTTTTTTCTTGTTAAAAGCCTTCGCAGCGATTTCATGCGACGGGTGGCGTTGGAGTTCGACATGCTCGGCAGCGGGAGCGGGGGGAATTGCGGTCTCATGCGAACAAAATTTTCGACGATTTTAATCGATGCCGGCTTTTCATGCAAACGCACCGACGAAATGCTTTCCGATCGCGGAGTGCTGCTGGAACGCGTGGATGCAATTTTTATCACCCACGAGCATACTGACCACATCCAGGGGCTGCGCGGGTTACGCAAGTTCGGAAACATAAAATTCTTTGCCAATGGAAACACTGCGTCTACACTGGAAAAGAGGTTTGAATTCGGGATCAATTGGCAGACATTTTCCACCGGGGACAAATTCACGTTCAGAGACCTCGCTGTATCGTCTTTCAGCGTGCCGCACGACGCCGTCGATCCTATAGGATACGTATTTTCCGTGGATGACGCCGTTGATGGAGACATCAAAAGCCTCGCCTGGATGACGGATCTCGGATACATTCCGTCGCACATCATCGAATGCGTCTCGTCCGTCGATCTTCTCGTAATTGAATCGAACTACGACAACGAATTGCTGACGATCGATAGGAAGCGGCCGCCGTATATTAAGGCAAGAATTCGTGGCAGATACGGACACCTGCCAAACGAAGCGGCAATTAATTTCATAAAAACGAGCAAATCGCATCGGTGGAAAAAGGTGGTTTTCGCCCACGTTAGCGCCGACTGCAACAATGAATCTTCCATAAGAAAACTTCTCGGAGAAGTCGGCGAGCTTTCATTCGATGTCGACATTGCACACTCCTAGGAGGAAACGCCAACCGAATCGAAAAAATGGGCGCACTCCTCCGTTTTCGGCATTTGATCGCACCCATGCTTTTAATTTAAAGATTTTCTTGCCTTTTGGCTATTTTGCCCAATAGGTCCGCGGAGGAGTATAAAACATGAATACCGAAAATGAAACAAAATCCCTGAATACATCAGCGGTATATTTAGAGCGTTTCAACGCCACAACAGAAGAAAAAAAGCAGATTCTTTCCCGCATGGTACGGCGTGAATTTTTCGTAAAAAATCCCAATGACAGCAGAATTAGGGTAAGGATCGACAGAGTGGGCGCCAAAAATTTGGAGAATATGGCGTGTGCGCTTGGTTTTGAACACAACACGGCCGTAATTTGCAATACTCTCAGGGAGAGCGGGCTCGAGGTCATAAGGATACTACGCGAGCTCATTCTGGTTCGCGTTCCCAGTCAAGTCCCCGGGCAGGAAATTAACAGGTACAAAAGAGTCGAAATGGCGTTGTTGGAAGTTTTAAAAGAGATGGACGATTCTATCAAAATAGCCAGCGCTACCGTTATTGGACTTATCGATGAATATGAGAAAGAAAACGAGGCTCTCTCCGATGAGGAACATGCCAAGATGCCGCCTGAGTTGGAGGAAAAAATCAAAAATCCTGCCGCCGACAGGGATAGAGCCAACGAAGTGTATCATAATATCATAGAAGAGCGTCTTTTTCCCAATTTGCATATTTTAACTGAGCTTGAAACGAAAAATGGAGGAATGGATCCGTTTGCCGGAATCAGTGCTGAGAGCATAAAGGAAGAAATCGACAAATTGGAAGCGGAAAAAATGAAAATCAACGGAAAGCGATCGAGTGAAAAGCTTGGTGATGTGATTGGAAATCTTCAAAAAATCGCCAACGAAAAACTTAGCGAAGCTGGAATTTCCATAGCCGATGGTGAGTCTAAAAAGGATCCTGTGCAAATTGAAAAGGCTGAGAAAATCATAACCGGAGTCCTCACAAAATTCACAGATGAAATCGCCGAAGAAATTAGACATCTCGAAGAAATTGAAAAACGTCTCACTGCGCTAATAGCTCTCAGGGAGTTTTGGCAAAACTATGCCAGTCTTGGTATGAACGCGTCCAATCCGGCAGCTGTGTGAGCGTGATGTTGCGGTGCGCTGTGCTTGTCGTCCTTGGCAGAAGGCAGATGTGGCCTGTAGCTACCCGCTGTGTCATCGCAAAAATCACTTTTAGCCTAGCTCGAGCATCCGGCATATGTGTATTTCAGTAAGTCGCACCACAGGCGATACCTTCCGGAGAACGTCAGCGTGATATTGCTATTGCCATCCAATTTTTCACAAAAGCCGGATTCGCAGTTGACAAGTTCAATGCGGTAATGTTCGCTGTTTATGGATTCCCAGCTGCTGCTGTCGTCGATTTTCGTGGTCTCCCGGGCCTCAATGCGGATGGCGTGGAGCCTCAGCAAGCTTTCCAAGGAGGCCATTGGGCAGCGCTTCACATCCCATGATTTCGGATAAAAGCTGGCGAAAACGGTGTGCAGATTATTCGTCACTATGACACCGCCACTTTTCGTAAATGATGTGAGTATGCAATTTAAAAATGGGCGCCCGATGCGAAAGGCATCGAAAATTATTTGCAGGCGCGAATGGCGGTCGCGGCTGTAAAACACCGGAGAGTACATCACGAAAAAATCTCCACCGCCAATCTTCAAAAACGCCCCCGCGCTGAACCCGTAGTCACTAATCAGCTCCCTAGCACAATCGAAAAATTTCCCCATCGGCCAGACGAATTTTTCGTCGCACTGCTTAAATCTCGGAAAAATCGGCACGTCGATTTTTGTGAAAATATTCGTCAAATTCCACAACCTAACGGATTCAATGAGGAATACTACCAGCAGAATTGTCGTAACAAGCAGCGGCAGTGACCTTCGCGTTTCGCTGACCGCGTTTATCAAAAACGAAAAAAACAGCGATCCGCAAACCCTTATTCCCCACGCGTTTGCAAATGCCAACCGCGGCGAAAATATGTGCCTGCGCATGCCAACTAAGAAAGCAGTCACGAAAAGAGAAATGGACGCCAGATCACCATCTCCCAGTACCTCAAAGTGCCCAAACATTATAGATTCAGTTATTTTTTCAATGATTCCACATATTTCCAAAACGAGGAATGTTGCTCGATCATCTGCTCCTCGTTTACGGGAAATTTCGACCGAAATAGGAAATCCGACAGCGTGTGCTCTGGCAGAATATAGTGGCAAAATAGCGAAAATTCATCGATTTTCTCCACGTATATCCTCAGCGCATCGATTTTCAGGCGATAATAGGTCTTCCCATCCCTGTGAAAGCTCGGAATATCGCTGGCAACGCCCTTGAACGCCCTGCCGGCGAGATCACTTATTTCACTGACCAACTGCAACTGCCTTTCCTTGCTGAATTTGTCCAATTCAGACAAACTTTGCTCACTGAACGTAAGTTGGTACATGAGTTCAAAGCAAACTCAGTTTTGCTAAAAAAGCAAACTTTGATTGCGTGGTACGGTGGAAATGGCATACTTTGTGCGGCTTCTGCGCTTTCCAGAGTAAAAATTCCAGATTCCGCCGGAGCGCAAAGCTGGCATGGTTTCGTAAAGTTGCATCAAAGACACTTGTGGCCGTCCGCGTGAATGAAGCGCAGCAGTTCCCACTGGACTTTTGGCAAGAAAAACCTTTCTTTTCGGGTAAATGGATGACCTTGACAAAGTTTTTACCGCGGCGCATGTGGAACAAAAATGGACTTCCAAATGGATGGAAGACGGATGCTTCGATAGACATGTCGAAGAAGGAAAGGAATCTTTTTGCACATTGATGCCGCCACCGAACGTGACCGGCGTCTTGCACATGGGGCATTTGCTAAACCAAACGCTGCAGGACGTTTTCACACGCCGTGCCAGGCACTGCAATAAATGTGTTACCTGGATCCCAGGGACTGACCATGCGGGCATATCCATGCAGGTGAAAGTGGAAAGAGAGCTCGCCAAGGACGGGATCTATCACATGGACATTGGGCGCGAAGAATTTTTGAAGCGCGCGTGCGAATGGCGCGATAGGCACGGAGGAATCATCCTATCGCAGCTGAAAAAGCTCGGCGTTTCCTGCGATTTCAAAAATTCGGTTCACACGCTCGACGGCGATTACAGTCGCGGCGTACTAACCGCCTTTGTCGAGCTTTATAAGCGCGGATACATCTACCGCGGCAAGCGGATGATTAACTGGTGTCCAGCAACGCAAACGGCACTGAGTGACGAAGAGGTTACCATGCGGCCGCAGCGCAACAAACTGTGCTATGTTAGGTACGAAATAGTTGAGCGACCGGGCGAATTCATAGAAATTTCAACCACGCGACCGGAAACCATCATGGGTGACGTGGCCGTCGCAGCAAATCCAGCCGACGAACGCTACGAAAATTTGATTGGATTGCACTGCCGCCGTCCGCTGAACGCCGCCGAAATTCCGATAATTGCAGATGAAGCCGTCGACAGCAGTTTTGGAACCGGCGCATTAAAAATCACTCCGGCGCATGCCTGCGCAGATTTTGAGATCGGCCAGCGGCATAATTTGCCAATTATCGACGTTTTGGCGCCCAATGGAACGCTGAATGCCAATGGCGGCGAATTTGCAGGGTTGGATAGGTTTGTCGCCCGCGAAAAAACCGTTGAGGTGCTTCGAAAAATTGGCGCGCTCGTCAAAATTGAAGACCACGAGAGCAATGTGGGGGTCTCCGAACGCGGAAACGTTCCCATCGAGCCGAAACTTTCCGAGCAGTGGTTTTTAAAATACCCGAAGGTGGAAGAGGCGAAGCGAGCCGTCTCAGGTGGATTCGTGAAATTTTACCCCAGGCGCTGGGAAAAGACGTATCTGCACTGGATGGACGGCATCAAAGACTGGTGCATCAGCCGACAGCTGTGGTGGGGGCACCGCATCCCTGTGTGGTACAAAAAAGGATTCGATCGCGGCAACAGCGCCAATTGGCACATTTCCATCGACGGACCTTCGGATGTGGAAAATTGGGAACGTGATGGTGACGTTTTGGACACGTGGGCATCGTCGTGGATATGGCCATTTGGCGTCTTCGGTTGGCCCGACGTAGAAAAAATGGAGTCCTCGGCTTTCCGCTATTTCTACCCGACGGACGTCCTTGTCACCGGTCCTGACATAATATTTTTTTGGGTGGCGCGCATGATAATCTCCGCTCTGGAGTTCGTCGGGCCCGAGAAAAAATCTCTGATCGACGAAGAAATTGCCGGGCGGATCCCGTTCAAAAATGTGTATTTCACTGGGATCATCCGCGATAAAATCGGCCGGAAAATGTCCAAAAGCCTCGGCAATTCACCGGAGCCACTGGATTTGATTGCAAAATACGGTGCCGACGGCGTGCGGTTTGGCATTCTGATGAGCGCGCCCAACGGACAGGATCTTCTCTTCAACGAAGATAACATGGCGCTCGGGCGAAACTTTTGCAACAAGTTGTGGAATGCATTTCGATTCAGCCACTCTTGGCGGCATAGCAAGTCTTTCGCGGAAACGCAGCTCTCCGATATCCTTTCTCGAATTTCCGCCGAAGACCTAGATGTCGACGATCGGGCCATGCTGGCAAATCTTG
Source organism: Puniceicoccales bacterium (assembly GCA_031268175.1). GTDB lineage: Bacteria > Verrucomicrobiota > Verrucomicrobiia > Opitutales > JAIRKQ01 > JAIRKQ01. The sequence goes on from JAIRXR010000008.1 coordinate 14,948, forward strand.
TCGAATTCTGCGACTCCTTCGAAAGACTATTCACCAATTTCGACATCAGTGCAGCCGTAAATTTGATCAACTCGTTCTTCTGGGATGAATACTGCAGCTGGTACGTCGAAGCGTCGAAGACCCGCTTGCACGCCGGCGATGCGACGGTCCTGGCAGTTCACGGCGTTGTCATGCGGCAGCTATTGCTCATTTTGAACCCATTTATTCCGTTTATCACCGAAGAATTGTGGAACGCTGGCAATGGCAGCCCACGCAGCATGCAAAACGTCCGCTGCGAAACGGCCGATGATCTGCGCCTGGCGTTTCAATTTTTGAAATTGGGAACGGAGGATTCGGAAAACACCAGCCGATTCAAGGAATTTCTGAATGGCACGCGGCGGCTACTTTCGCAGCTCGGCGGCAGAAAGGACGGGGTTGCACTGTCAATCATGCCGCAGAGCGAAGCCGCCCAAGGTGAGTTGGAAATGCGCATGGCGAAGCTGAAGAAGCTCATCACCGTTGAAAAAATCCAATTCACCGCAGCAGCCTTGCAGCTTCCGTCGGTCCAAACACCGCTCGGATCCGTATTCCTGCACACCGGTATATCGGATGCCACAACGGAACGGGAAAAAATCGCAAAGGAAATTGAAAAAATCTCCAAGCTGATAGAATTGAACAATAAAAAGCTGTCCGACGAAAAATTCATCGAAAACGCCCCGGCGAACGTCGTACGCGGCACGCAAAAAATGCTAGAAGACAACGTCGCTAGGCGAAACGAGCTGCATAGGATTTTAGCAGCGCTCGCGGAGCACTAGGCTAAAGTGGGCCGATGTCATCGTCTTCGTCGCCACCTTGCCAAAGAAAACTGATGAAATCACGCACGGATAACTTGTTTCCGCTGCGCGCTTGCGCCGTGCCATTTGGCGCATCCGCTCGCTCTGCATCAGTATCAGCATCGCCGAACCCCAACTCTTTTTCTGCTTGGAGTGCGGCTTCGTACATCGCACTCGCATAGTGCTTTTCTAAAAAAGAGAGTTGTCGCATGAGGACAGTTGCATCTGCAACAGGAACGGCGCTAACCATGGACAAATTGGTGCTTACCATGGATAAGAAGGCGCTTACGCAGGCTTTACCAGTTTCAACAAGCTTAGACGACTTTGATGGCACTGCGACGGCATCCAGCATAACTTTGTGCGATGAAAATTCAAAAGTCTTAAACCCAGAAAATAAGGCGGCGGCTTTCATACCCACGCCGTCCGTAAGGATTTCCCCTTTTACTGAAACTTGCAGGCAACGGTCGCGATTTTTTCCAACGCTTTCGGCGTTCAATCCACTAGATTCTATCCATTTTCTGTTTATTGGCGCTGGATTCAACGCCAAAGTATTGATGCCAGTATACGCACAGGCCAATTGGGCGATGCCACCTCCCAAAGAATGTCCACTCAGCACGCACTCATTTTCGCCAAAACATTCTTTCATAATTTCTGCCAGCTTGATCCCCTGCTGAAACATGTCAGGCGGAATATCTGGAGCAATGGCGATTTGCGCATCAGATTTTAAAGTTTCTGTCCATCCGGCACCAGAACTAGAACCCCTAGTTCCAATTATGTGCGCATATGTTTTCCCGGTTTCTTTGTCATAGGCTATTCTCGCCTGAAATCCCGGCGGTTCTGAGACCAACAAGCCTTCTTTATTTACCTTAAATTGCCAGCTTCTGGACTTGTCTTCGGTCGTCAATTTTTTGAGGAAGGTTTTAACTTCTTTTGGCAAGCCATTCGCAAATCGCCCTACGCCTTCCCCACCTGCCGCTGCCTCCTCAGATTTAAACGCCATTATTAGATTTTCGTCCGTGTCCTGTTTCTCGTCTGCAATCGTTAATGCCTTAACTAGGTCTTTTCGCTTATCTGAGCCAATGCTCACATATGGCACAGTCGTTTGCTCGGAGGATACCGCTTCCCTCAGACCTTTAGCCATACTCTTGTTTTCTTCTCTTAGTTCTTTCAGCTTACTCGATATTTCTCGCAACTCCGATTCCAACTTCGTCTTTTTTTCCTTCAGTTCCTTAATTTCAGTTTTCGTCTTTGTGATATATTTTTTTGTTTCCTTCACTTCCTTTTTTAAGTTCTTCACTTCCTTTCTCAGCCTTTCAAGTTCGCCATCGTCCGGCTGAACCCGAGTGTGCCGGCGAGAAAGCCATCTACCCTGAAGGATATTTTTTTCAACGAAATCCGACTCCATGCGCTGCAACTTCTTCTGCGCAGTCTTAAGTTCCACTTCCTTTAGCGCTAAATTTTCATTTGTTGTTTCCAACTCTTTTTCAAATTCCTTTTCTTGTTTTTCTAAATCCTTACGTTCTTGTTTCCTTGCCTTTTCCTTGGATGCAACGTCTTTTAGAAGTTCATTCCAAGCCAATTTTTGTTCGCCTTTATCATGTATTTTGCCAGTGTCCGCTTCCGATTCGCCAATCGCTCTAGAATCGGCTGTGTCCGGCGTCTCTATCCGGGGAATCGAATCAAAATTCGACGAAGATGACGAACGGGATAAAATGCCTGACCCAGCGACCAATTGCTGGCTGGAATTCAAGTACGATTTTGCTCGCGCAGTCGATTTGACCACCGCGTTGGTTTTTGAACCGGCTGATGCATTTCCAGTCACACTGCGATTGGGACTGTTCTTTGGCCCCACTCCGCCGCTGCGCTGCTCCACGCTGGTACTAGCTCCATTTTTTTTAACATCAGCAACCAAATTGCGTTGCGTTGGCACTGATTTTATTCCTTTCGTCCCGCCAATTCCTCTCGCAGATGTTCCCTCTGTTGCGTTTGCCTGCTGAGAAGCATTGTTTCCCACACCCATATTCGCTCTGCTCATACAATTCCCTATAAAATACATAGCAAAACTACAATTTTATCAAAAGGCGTCAACAAATTTTTACATTTTGTTCGCAAAACAACGCCTCTAGGCAAAATTTTCGCCGCGCACGCGCCCGAATGCGCAAAACTTTACTTGCAAGTCCGTGGAAAATTTTTACCTAGGCATCACACCGGGAGATTCAGTGAAAATAAGTACGCAATGGCTGCGCAGATACCTTGATTTGCAAATTTCCGATGGGGAACTCGGAGAAATTTTTACCTCCATCGGCTTGGAGGTCGAGGGAGTTGAAAGCGTTGGCGTTGCCAGGCAGGCGACTCTCGTCGTCGGGGAGGTTCTTGAAATTGTACGGCATCCAAATGCCGATAAGCTGTCTCTGTGCAAGGTGCGAACCGGAGCGAATGACATTCGGCAAATAGTGTGCGGAGCAAAAAATTTCAAAGTCGGCGACCACGTACCGGTCGCGCTTCCGGGGACGGTGCTGCCAGGTAATTTTCGCATAGACAAAAGCAACTTGCGCGGCGTGGATTCCGAGAGCATGATGTGCAGCGGGAAAGAGCTAGCCATCGACGATAACCACAGTGGAATCCTAATACTTGGCAAAGAAACCAGAATCGGCGCATGCCTCCACGACGAAATTGACATTCGTAGCGACACAATTTTTGACCTGTCGTTGACAGCAAATCGCGGCGATTGCCTGAGTCACATCGGCGTTGCCAGGGACGTAGCGGCTAAGTTAGACATGCCGCTGAAACTTCCAAAAATTACCGAAGCTGCGGTATCGGAGAAACGGCCGGAGGGGCATTTCCTCGAAAGCATCTCCGTGGAAACGCAGAATTGCGAATGCTATTCCACCATCTGCATAAAAAATATTAAAATCGGGGAAAGCCCACGCTGGCTGATGGACGATCTCTCCGCCGTCGGCGTGAGATCCATCAATAACGCCGTCGACATAGGAAATTGGGTCATGGTGGAAACTGGACAGCCGGTCCACGTATTCGACGCTGCGAAAATCAGCGGCAATCGGCTGACAATTCGCCAGGCAACAGACGGAGAAACGATTGTTTCACTCGACGGCAAATTGCGCACGCTGGATCGCACGATGATGGTGATTTGCGATGGAGAGAAGCCGCTCGTAATTGCCGGCATAGTCGGAAGTATTGCCGCCGAAGTGGATGCAAACACCGTCGATATTTTGATTGAAAGTGCCTACTTCGATGCGGACAACGTCAGGCAAACTGCCAAATGTTTGAATGTTTCGACGGAAAGTTCCCACAGATTTTCCAGAGACATAGACTCTGCGAACGTAGCGCGAAATTGCCGGCGCGTTGCGGATTTAGTGGTGGAAATTTGCGGAGGAGAAATCGCTTCGAAATGCTGGCAGGTCGGGTCACCCAAGCGGCAAACGCTCAAAATAGACTTTAGGCCGTCTTCGATTGAAAAATTGTGCGGGTTTGCCATCCACCTCGGCGCAGCGGAAAAATTTTTGACTAACCTTGGCTTTGGAATGGAAAACCTCGGCAGTGACCTCTGGAATGTCACCGTGCCAGCTCACCGTACGGACATAACCTGCCAGGCCGATATTGTGTCTGAGTGCCTACGCATGCACGGCACCGATAAAATACCTGAAACGCGAGCCAAAGGCGCTGGGCTACACCGCGACACCGATTCCTCTGTAACATTTTTTTCCAATGCCACTGGCTATTTTTCCAATCATGGCTTCTTTGAATGCTGCAACATTTCACTGCGCAGCGAACACGAAGCGGAGAAACTATTTGGGAAAGGCTCCGCTCTCGCCATGCGAAATCCGCTTAGCTCTGACCAAAATTGCTTTCGAAATTCGCTGATTCCAGGCCTGCTTGATAGCTTGAAGCTGAACATTCAAAGCGGCAATGCAGATGGAAAATTTTTCGAAACAGGGCGCATAGCGCTGAAAATCAACGGAAGATTCAACGAATGTCTGGCGGTCGGCATGGTCGCAATTTCACGGTCAATTGATCGCTCATGGGAAATCACCGAAGAATATGATTTCTACGATGCCAAAGCCCTGATTCTGCCTATCCTGCGCAACTTTTGTCCGAAAATTCCGCAATTCTGCCCGATACACGAAAGCAACCTTTGGCAATCGAGCTACTCTGCCGGTTGCGGATCTTTGGATCGCGAAAAATTCCAAGCAATCTGCGGCCTGTTGAACATAGGCTTCACGAAAAAGTTCGACATCAAACAGCGTATCATTGCCGCCGAAATAGTCGTACATCCGTCGATTTTTTCGGCGAAGTTGGCAAAGGCTTCCTACGCAGCGTTCAGCCAATTTCCAAGAGTATCAAAGGACATATCGCTGATTGTGGATTGCGGCGAATTTGCCGCAGCCGTGGAAAGCAACGCGCTGCGGGCCGCAAAAAAAAATGTGGCAAACGATGTTTTCATAGAATCGATCAATGTTTTCGACATCTATGCCGGGGATGAAATTCCAGCTGGAACAAAAAACATAGGCCTGACGATAAGTTACCGCTCCGCCACGCGCACACTGACGGATGCGGAAGTGCAAGCGGCGTTCAATGGAGCACAGGCGGACATCGAGAAACTGTACAAAATAAGAAAGCAGGCATGAACGAAAAGTTAGAAGGCGAAAACGGCGGCATCGACATCGATCGCGTGGCCACGCTCGCGCGCATTCACCTGACGGAACGGGAGCGCTCCGATTTTAGGGAAAGCCTCAATTCAATCCTGGCATTTCTCAGCAAACTATCGGAAATAGACGTGAATGGAGTTGAGCCATCCGCCCATGCTATGCCGCTCTACAACGTCCTGCGCGACGATGTCCCCGGAAAAACATTCGATTCGGAAACCGCACTGGCAAACGCGCCCAAGCAAAGAAATAATCTGGTTATCGTGCCGAAAGTTGTGGAATAGGAAACCAATGGATGACAAAATTTTTTATAGAACTGCGACCGCGCTTGAAAAATCGCTTGATAGCGGCGAGATTACCTCCGTCGAACTAGCAAGGGCCATTATCGCCAGAACAAAGGCCATCGATAACAAATTAAACGCCTTCATTTCATTCGATGAAGAAAAAACGCTCGGAGAGGCCGCGGAGTCGGATGCCAGGCGCAAAGCCGGAAAGAAATTAAGTCCACTCGACGGCATACCGATTGGCATCAAGGACGTAATTGCCGAACGCGGACAACCACTGACATGCGGATCTAAAATTTTGGATGGTTATGTCTCTCCCTACGACGCGACCGCTGTAAGCCGCATGCGCGCAGCCGGCTGCGTACTGTGGGGGCGAATCAACATGGACGAATTTGCCATGGGATCATCCAATGAAAACTCATACTATGGAAAAGTCTGCAACCCGTGGGACGTCACGTGCGTTCCCGGTGGAAGCAGCGGCGGCAGCGCAGCGGCGGTCGCATCCGGCGAAGCGATAATGGCACTTGGATCTGACACCGGAGGTTCTGTCCGCCAGCCGGCTGCGTTTTGCGGAATTGTTGGACTTAAGCCGTCCTACGGAGCCGTTAGCAGGTACGGCCTAGTGGCATTTGCCAGCTCCCTCGACCAAATAGGGCAATTCGGCAGATCCATTGGTGACGTCGCCACGCTGTTTCAGATACTTTCCGGGCACGACGAAAAGGACTCCTCGAGCTACCCATTCGAAAAGAAAGACTATGTCGCTGAGCTGAAAAATTACAGAGCCGTCAAAACCATAGGCGTGCCCAGGGAATTTTTCGGGAATGGGTTGGACCACGGCGTAAAGCGAACAGTGGAAAAGGCGGTGGATTTTTATGAAAAGGCCGGCCACGTAGTGAAGGAAGTGGAGCTTACAACTGCCATCGAATATGCCATGGCGGTATATTACATAGTGGCTACGGCGGAAGCTTCAGCAAATTTGGCTAGATTCGACGGCATTCGCTACGGCTATCGGGCGAGTGGCGCAAAGGATGCCATAGACATATACCACAAAACGCGCGGCGAAGGATTTGGTCCTGAGGTGAAAAGGCGGATCATGCTTGGAACTTTCGTGTTGAGCAGCGAAAATTTCGATTCCTATTACCTGCGCGCGCAAAAAGTCCGAACACTAATAAGAAACAGCTTCATGAAAATATTCGAAAGCGTCGACGCGCTGGTCACGCCTGTAACTCCAAGCACCGCATTTAAAATCGGAGAAAAGACTTCCGATCCGCTGCAAATGTATTTGGCGGACGTCTACACAATCCCCGTTAACCTTGCCGGCCTTTGTGGGTTGTCCGTTCCGTGTGGGTTTTCGGAATCCGGACTTCCAGTGGGAATGCAAATCATCGGCAAGCCATTTCACGAACACGAAATTTTGGCCCTCGGCTACGAATTTGAGCGGAGCCACGATTTCAAAAACGCACACCCACTGATCTAAAATTCACTGCAACCAGGCAACTTTCGCAACTCACACTAGTCGTGCGTTTCACTTTTCCACGGCGTAAGGCGTGGGATCCAGCGCGGCACATTGCGCTTGTAGTCCAGGTATTCCTGCCCGAATCTTTTTTCCAAGCCCTTTTCTTCGAAAAACGGGAAGTAGATGGCATTGCCGACCAGAAATAAAAAAAATAGCGACAAAACTACACCGGAACGCAGGAGCAGGGCCTCCGCCATCAGCATCAGCAAAACGCTGCCTATCATCGGATTTCTGACGTATCTGTACGGGCCTGCCACGACTAGCTTTCTGGGAGGGGCCCACGGAGCCGCCGTTCCCTCCCCGTCCCTATCAAATAGTTGCATTGTCCACGCGGCCATAAGTAGACCGACAACCAAGAAAATTCCACCGGCGCAGAGCAAAATCGGAGCACTCGGAGTCCATCCGTATCCGGTAAAATATAGGGCAATCGCCGGAATTACCACAAGAACCGTAAATGGCAGTGCAACGACAGCCCTTATCCACTCAAAAATCATACTCATTCTTCGCCCGGGTAAAAAAACGGACGCCAATTCTAGCACTGCGCGAAAAATGTCAACTGCACGCGTCTAATGATCGTCCTCATCTGTATTTTCCTCCCATTGACTATCGTGGCGATTCCTCGACCGCCCATCGTTGTTCTGGTTATCATTCGCATTTTGGTGCTCGATCTCTATGTCGATGTGGTCTATGCCATTCAGCTTTTCCATGAGCTGCATTCGCAATTCGCCGCTGCGATGGTTCAAAATGCTGGCGGATTCATCGGATCCGGTGACAAAATTGACGCTTATGGCCTTGCCATCCTTTGAAATCAGCACCTCCGTATCCTTTAAAACGCTGTCCTGCAGCGTGACACGCACCTCCTGCTTCGCGTTCAACGCTTCGTATGAAGCGATGATTTTTTCGGCGACCTGCACACCCAAGCTTTTGATTACGCTTGCGGCCTCCTGCGACTGCGGTTCGATGCGTTGCATAGCCAAACTTTCCAGAATTTTTACGCCCTGGGTGGCACCGGCACTAGCGGAATCATCGAAGTTTGCAACGTTGCTCATATCTCCATCTTGCAAAATCTTCCCGGTATACCCATGCGTGCGCTTGCCACGTTCCTCGCTGAATCTTGGCCGAACACCGGACGGCACTTCCTTTTCATGCTCGCGTTTGGCGTCATTCGGGCCCTCTCCAGCGCGCTGGCCCACGTAATTTTTTCCTCCAATAGATGCGGATTCGCCGTGCGGGGCCACGCCGTGGTTCGCGTTTGTTTTGTCTCCGGGCTTTGGTTGAGGGCTACTCGCTTGCTCTCCGAGATTTTTTCCTCCGACAGGGGCGGATTCGCTGTGCGGAGCCACGCCGTGATTCGCGTTTGTTTTGTCTCCGGGCTTTGGTTGAGGGCTACTCGCTTGCTCTCCGCCGTGCTGATTCCGCTGGTCGCTTCTGGCGGCACCGGCATGATCTTCTCCCGTGGAAATGGACCCACTTTTGTCAAAAAATTCTCCGCCATCGGCACCATCGCTGCCATGTTTTTTTTTGGCAAGACTATCGGCAAAGGATGCCACATCCCTTGGATCCGCCCCACTGCCGGCCTTTAAAAGGTCCTTTTCTGGGAAAATTTCACTCTCCGCCGAATCACTTAGGCCCTTTTCCGCACTATAATTTCTCACTCTATCCGCCATAAATTCCACGCCATCAAAATCAACTCTTCGCCGCACCGCCCCTGGCAAATTCTTCCAGTTCCCTATCGAGTGTCAATTCTTCTTCCTTTGTCATCTCCCTCATCCAATCTTCCCTGTGTGATTTTATTTTCTCAACGTTCTTGTTTGCTTCCTGCAACTCGTGCCGCTTTTGCTTCAAGTTTTTCTCGGCCTTGGCCAGATTATCCTTCGCCGCTTCAAGGCTCTGCTCGTGAGTTATCAACTTACTTTTCAGCGCCTTTATGGCGTAGTGCAGCTCGTCCACGGACCCCTTCTTCACTTTCTGCATAATTATTTTCTTATACAAACGATCCGTCTCCTTTTCCATGAAAATTCTAAAATCCGCCAATGTTTTTTCCGCGTTGCTCACGTTGGTCTTCGCCTCTGCCAATAGTCTCTGCGCCTGATTTAAATTTCGTTCCGCAACGTCCCTTCGGAAATTTCTGACGCGCAATATTTCCTCTAAAACATATTTTGCCATTACAGTCCGACTGCCTGCGCCATCTTATTTATCGTTGTTTTGAAATCGTCGCACTCGTGCAATCCCTGCCTCAGAAAATTGTTGACGGCCTCTATGCGGTCGATCGCTTCGTCGGTAACCTTATCGGCTCCACGCTTGTATTCTCCGATTCTTACCAGCAATTCCACTTCCTGGTATTTGGAAAGAATCGTCCTGAGCTTGGCGGCAATTTTCCTGTGCCGTTCGTCAGTTATTTGGTTAAAAACGCGGCTGACGCTCAATAGAATGTCGACTGCCGGGTAGTGGTTCATTCCCGCCAGCTTTCTAGATAAAATAATGTGGCCGTCTATGATTGACCTCGTTTCGTCGGCTATGGGCTCAGTCATGTCATCTCCTTCAACGAGTACCGTGTAGAGGGCGGTTATTGACCCTTTTTCAGACTGACCTGCCCTTTCCATCAGCTTTGGCAGTGTCTCAAAAACGGATGGCGGGAATCCGCGCCTAGTGGGTGGTTCACCGGCTGCAAGGCCGATTTCGCGCTGGGCACGGGCAAAGCGCGTAACAGAGTCCATCAAAAACAGCACCTTTTTGCCGTGGTCCCTGAAATATTCGGCGACCGCCGTCGCAACGTAGGCCGCCTTTAGCCGCTCCATGGACGATCTGTCCGATGTTGAAATGACCAAAACAGACCTCTTCAGCCCTTCCTCCCCAAGATCCTTTTCGACGAATTCTCGCACTTCACGGCCGCGTTCGCCAACGAGCGCAAGCACATTCACCTCCGCCTCGGTATTGCGTATTATCTGCCCGAGCAGCGTGCTCTTGCCACCGCCGGCGGCGGCAAAAATACCCATCCTCTGCCCTTCTCCGCATGTCAACAAACCATCGAGCGCGCGCACACCAAGTGACAGCGGCTTGTCGATCGGATTCCTGAGCATCGCATTGGGCGGATCATTGTAAACCGGATAGAAATCCGTTGGCTCCAGGGGACCTTTTTTGTCAGCATCCAGCGGCCGACCTATGCCGTCGATCACACGCCCAAGCAGCTTGTCCCCGACTGGAACCATGTGCACTTTCCCAGTCGGAATCACCTCCGTTGAATTGGAAACACCGCGAAGATCGCCGATCGGAGTTAGGAGCGTTGCCTGCTCTGAAAATCCGACTACCTCGGCCATCAATTCATGCTCTTCCCAGGGATTTTTCAAAATGCACAGCTCGCCGATTTTTACGCCGGGGACGGAGGCCTTTATGATTGTTCCAACGACCTGAACAACCTTGCCCTTAACATGGACGAGCGTAGAATCCTCTATGGACTGTTCAAGCTGGTCCGTTATGTAAAAAAACGGACTTGAATTGTCTCTGTCCTCGCCCATGATTCCTATGATTTTACCTTTAGCAGTGCGCTTTCGATGGATTCGAGCTGCACATTTACGCTCGCATCTATCACACCCAATTCGGTCTCTATGACACACGAACCCGGTTGTAGATGCGCATCGGCGAGTACTTCCAAAAATTGTAGAACTGGATTGCCCTCCGTAATCTCCGCTATTCTATCGCGCAGTATTTGGGCCTCCGACGGCGCAACCTTAAGCGTCGCCTGCTTCTGCAGCTTGATTTTCTGCAGGGAGTTTTTAACGACATTAACTATCAGTTCGGTTTTATCAATTTTGCCAATGATTTTTCTCAGCGCCATTTTGACTACTTCAGTTACGTCCTTCTCGAGCTTCGAAAAGCTGTTGGCGCTTTTTGTGACGAAATCCATCATGACGTTTGAAATTTCGTGCTTGCCGGAAGCCACTCCGTCGTTGTAGCCGCGCTTCTCTTCCCGCTTTTTTGACTGCACAGCCTCTTCCTCTATCTCCTTTGCCTTCCTGTTGGCGGCGCTTATTATTTCGTCTCTCCTCCTGCTCGCCTCCAGCAAAATTTCGTCGCACTTGGATTTTGCCGATGACAACACCGCCCTTCCATCGAGCAACGTAGCGTAGGACTTCGATTTTAGCACCTTCCCAAACTGCTTCAAATCGACGTGATCGATTTGAATCTGATAAATCCCCGCACCAGACCCACTACTAGCACCTGCCATTTCCGTAATTCAACCTTTCAAGTGAGAAATTCATAAGATCAAAGCATTTTTTGGCAAGCATTTCGTCGCATCTATCCGGAATATTGAATTCGCAGTCAAACATCAGCTCAAGTCTTTTTTTTACTTCACCCGGCAAACCGAACAGCGCCATGCACAGTATTTTTTTACCAATCGTCCTAATTTTCTCGACCACCGTACCGCCGCTCTCGGCGCTGAGATCGGGCGTCATTTTCCATAGAATCATTCCTCTCTTCACGATAAATGCGTAGGTATCGCGGCCAATAAACTCCGTCAACACTGTCAACTCCCTCTTGCTAATTATTTTTGCTATGTCTCTGTGGCAAAATATAGCCCCGGACGTGACCATTGCGCGCTCCAAAATGTCCTTTCCGCCTATGGCTAGGCGGACCACCGGCGAACCTATGTCGTAGTCCACGCTGCCGCTTAGCCCAAGCATGCTAAGCAAACTTTGCCGCACGGTGGTTTTCGAAGAATCCGACTGCAGCAAAATGGAAAATACACCGCTGCTGTATGCACCGAAAACCTGCTCCAGCTTCATCTTGCAGAGGTATTTTTCCACGTTAAAATTGAAGTTATACCACCTTTTGAAGTACTCAAAGTCTGAAGCGACTATTTTTTTTAAACTTTCGGCCACCTCTACCATCGAAAAATCCAATGCAATTGCTTATTTTTTCTCAGCCGCATCCTCCGCTTCGTCAAGCTCACTCAGGGGCACGTCATCGCCCTGAACGGCAACCGGAGCGTTCTTTTGCACAGGTGGCAGCTGGGCAAATGGTTTTTTCGATTTTTTCGCAGCAAGAAAAAAGTACACAGCCGCTCCAACTGAACACACAGACAGACCGACGAGAACTATGGCAATGACGATGAATTTCGCGGCCGCATCATTTGCCATTTTCAACCCTAGCACGCTAACATTCGCATCGTAGGCCGCCCCGTCGAAAGATTGCTCCAGATCAAAGGCAACGGGAAACAGGGCGATTGAAACGCGGTCATAGTCCAATCCCTGCACGCTGTTCGCGACGAGGTGTTTTATTTCCCGGACCGACTCATCCAGATTGCCTCCCGCTTTGTACGTCAGGAATATGGACGCCGACGCTTCGGTGTTCTCATCCGCGTAAGAATCATTTTCCGGCAGGACAACGTGCACACGCGACGTCAAAACTCCGGGAATTTTGTTCAGCGTTTCCGCTATGCTTTCGGACAGCGCATACATGAACCGCGCGCGCTCTTCCAGCGGCGACGAAACGAATCCGCTCTTTTGAAAAATCTGCCCCATGCTGTTGTATTGAACGTTTGGATAACCCCTGGCGTTCAAAATTTTTACGGCCCTGGAAAAGTCATCGGCGTTCTTCAAAATTATCGTCCACGTCAGTTCGACACCGGGTTTTTTGGCGATTGGAATGCCGTACTGCTGCATGACAGCCATGATCTCGTTTACCTCTTTTTCCGGAAGGTTCGATAGCAGCTCAACTTTTCCACAGCCAACCAGCAGCAGTGTCATAAGCACCAGCGGCAGCATGCGCAAATTTCCGAAAAAATCTTTTCTGTTCATATCACTTTCCATCGGCCAGGCCTCCGAAGGTGCCGATTCCACGTGTGACATACCACACGGCACCCTTTAAGCGAAACCAGGACGCAATTATGCGTTTTCCATTCGTGCTAGTCAAATTAAATGTTACGAAATTAGAGCAAGCCGAAAATTTTCAAAACCGCATCACACTTTGGTCGGAAATTTTCTAATTACGAGCAATGCCATCGCAGCAATCACGCATTCCGTCAAATGCATCAAATGAAAATACGAGCCAAACAATTCCTTGGAAAAACTCATCAGTGAAACGCTAACCGCCCCAGCAATCGCCGAGCAAAAATATATCAACCCGAGAATCGATCCGATATTTTTTACTCCGAATATTTTCGACCACGCCGCCGTCCGCAAGACTCCATATCCTCCCCAGGAGCCGCCGAGGCAGACAATGTATAGGAGAAATCCCGCAGTGCTCTTTGTGAATTCCAACCCGACTAGGCCAAAAAATTGCACGCAGAGTATGGCCAGCACGCACGATTTGATTTTGCCTCCGTCGACCAGCTTGCCGAACAGCGGACCGACGAGCGCCGACGCACAGCACAGGTACAGTTGGCTGTTGCGGGCAACCCTTGAGCAAATTCCATTTTCGCGAAAAATGTCCGCGATGTGCACCATCGTTCCGCTACCGATAAACGCGTTTATGCACAGCGTTAGTGTTATGCACCAAAAAATCGGCTCCCGCAGCAATTCCCTCCGCGTAATGATTTCGAGCGACTTTTTCAGATCCTCCCGTTTCTTCGCAAATTCCGCACTGCTACTATCCACATCTCTAAAAAACAGAAAAAAGACAATGAATGCGCCGAAGCTTACCATTGCCAGCGTTCCATAGGCTCCCTGCCAATCATCCCCATTCGCAAGAAAATGCATCATTCGCGGAGCCAACCCGACGGTAATGGAAACGAGAACGCCGCTCACGGCAATAGCGGTGCCCTGTCTCCCATCGAAAGTTTTTACAATTTGCACGCGGCCGAGCATGGGCAGCATGTTTTGCCCGAAAAATCTCAAAATCGACAGGCATAGGTAGAGAAATGCGGCGAAAAACAGCTGGCGATTCAAACCATTCGCGGATATTTTTTCGCAGAAAAATTCACCGTTGGCCAGTAGCAAAAAAACCGCCGTCCAAAGTAGCAGCGATACCAGCGATGACCTTCTTATTCCAAGCCTGTCGACGATCGAACCGGTCGCTAGAATTAGAAAGCACCCGGTCAACGTGGCGCACGTGTAGATTAGGCTAAAGACATTCCTTGACAGTCCGGTTGTCGAAAGAATGGAGTTGGTTATGGCACCTATGCCAACGGATTCTCCCGGAAATCCAAAAATTATCAAAAAGCACGATAGAAAAAATATGACGTACGATCTCACTTGCACTAGCTAAGCGCTCCGGGACAATTTGGATTAAATCCATCGAAAAAGACAACATTAAAGGTTGACTTTGCGCGAATGGCAAACTTCCTAGTGGTTCAAGCGGGAGTTTTCCATGAGAAATGATTATCTAGCGGCAGCCTGTGCCATCATAAGAGAACCGAATATCCTGATAAATGTCGTGTCTAGGAGAGTTAAGCAGCTGAAGGCCGGATCGAAGCCGCTGACGGACTCCCTGGAAAAACTCGACATGGAGGACATCGCTCTGAAGGAAATAATCGAGGGAAAAATAACGTATGAGCTCCACGTAAACGCTTGACATACGCCATCCGCGCCGTGGATTGTAGAGGCAATGGGAAAACTCAATAAAACGAAAACGGATGTTTGCGAAATTCGAAACAGGGAAGTTTTCCACGGTTATTTCGTCGGCGAAACGTTCGAAGCGGGGGTTGCCCTGCTTGGGCCCGAAGTAAAGTCGCTGCGTCTGGGGCGTGCGCAAATCAGCAATGCCTTCGTCCGCGCCAATGGCAAGGGTGAATTATTTTTATACAATTCCCACATTGCGGCCTATGAATTTCACACATCTCCCGATTACAACGACACGCGGCCGCGCAAGCTGTTGCTGCATTCCAGTGAAATCAGCAAGATTGTTGTGGCCATCGAACGCGAGAAGGCTGCGGTTATCCCGTTGAAAATATTTTTCAAGCATGGCCTGGCGAAGGTAAACGTCGCGATTTGCAAGGGCAAAAAGCTTTTCGACAAAAGGGAGACGCTGAAGCGCAAGGAAGCGGCACGCGAAGCGGAACGGGCCATATCTTCTAAAATGCGCATGGGATGAGTCGGCGCCAGCACGCAACGTCACATCGCAGTCTCCGACCATTTTTTCCTCCGCCTAGACTCTGAACACTGCACCAAGGTTTTTTCCCATGAAAATCGAAGTGCTGATTATCATTATCGCCAAAAACGTCATCGCCCAAACGCCGAGCGAGCACGCCAAAAATGGCCCCTCTCCTAGCAAATTCATCAGCTCGTAAATGGCCTTCGTTATCGGGTAATATTGCTGCTTTTGCGCCAAGATCAATGAATCTGACACCTCGAGCATTGTCTGGGAGAACACCAATAATCCTCCGGCCATTAGATTCGCAATTATTAGTGGGAACGTGATTTTTATGCCGGCTTTTATCGGAGAACAACCCAGGCACTGGGCGGCTTCTTCGTAGGTATAGCTCATTTGCTGCAGTCCAGCCACCGCCGAACGCACCATAAACGGCAACTTTCTTATGGCGTAGGCTATCACCAGCAGCATCGTCGGATTTTCGACGGGATTTAGAAAGGAAAATGCCCTGCCCTTTTGGCTCATCGCCAGGTATCCAAATGCCATGACCAGCCCAGGGACGGCCAGTGGCAACATGATCATCGCGTCTAGGAGATGGCGCAGTTTCAGCTTCGAACGCACTATGACAAACGCTGCCATAATTCCAAAAACCACCGTGCAGGCCGTGGCAGCTCCTGAGTAAATTACGCTGCTTTGAATGGACGGTATGGTTAGGGGATGGCCGAGCGTGACAATGTAATTGTCCAACGTCCAGACATTCGGAAAAATGGAATTGTACCAATCGCCGGCGAACGACATTAGGATCACAGCCACGTGCGGCATTAGAGCGATGAACGTCACACCACCGAACAGTGAGCAGCATATCAATTTTTTTAAAATTCCCACCTTCCTAGCCGAAGAGGCGGATGATGCCTTCGCCATCATCGTGTAATTCTGCCGCCCCATCAGCAATTTACCGGACAGATAGAATATCAGCGACAGGATTAAGACAACGCTGACTAGGGCAAACGGCAGCTGATTGTCACTAATTTCCTTCAATCCTCCGAATATTTTAACGGAGACTACGCGATCGTAGTCAAAAATCAGCGGAACGCCGAGCTCCGTGAATGACCAGATAAACACGAGCGTCACTCCGGCGAAAATTCCCGAACGCATCAGCGGAAACGTGATTTTGAAAAATCTTCTCAAGCCGTGGCAGCCGAGACACCCCGCAGCCTCATCGAGCGACGGATCGATATTTGCGAGCGTTGACACCAGATTCAAGTACAGTATGGGGTATAGGCTAACGGCGTTCAGGAGGCACATGCCCATCAATTTGTGTGTACCGAGCCAATCTATGAGATGTGAGTTGTCAATGATTCCGGCTTTCAAAAGAATCATGTTCAGCATGCCGCGCACGCCAAAAATGTGGTGAATCCCTATGGCGCCGACGAATGGCGGTAGCATTATCGGCAACAGGACGATGTTTGTTAGAATCTTCTTCGCTGGAAATTCATACCTATCCGCGAAGTACGCCAGAGGCAGCGCTATTGTGAATGCAATGGCGGTTGTGATCGTAGCCACAAAAATTGAATTGCGGATGCTGATCAGGTAGGCTCTGTGGCCGAAAATTGCCCGAAAGTAATCCAGGGTAAAATGCCCATCGTGGCCAACGAATCCGCCGCGCAGGACTTGATAAACTGGCCACAGAAAAAACGCTACAAACAACAACAGCGCCACAAAAAATACTACTATGGAACATTTTTTCACGAATCGGTGGCATGCATACATTCGCAGCGCCCGGCAAAAATCGCACCCAGTCGCCGGAAAAAAGGAAAGTGATCACCAGTTTTTTTCATCGGGCATATCCAATGATTCATCGATTTCCGCGTCAAATCCGGCCAGTGGCAATATTTCCTCCTGCACCTGAATTCCGTCGATGTCGCCGTCGATGCTGTACCCGACTGGCACGTAGTCGAGTATCGCCATGATTTCATCGAACGCGTGCATTCTCTCCCCAGAAATGTAGCGCTCCTGTCGCTCGGCGTGCAAAACATCTTCAACTTCCTCGGCACTGAGAGGCTGCTTGAAATCGAGGGTCGCATTCAGCAATTTCACGCGTAGGGCGACGACGTGATCCAGGAAATCCATGAATGGGCCGTCCTGCTCGCCGGCCACATTCGGCAGGCAAAAAATAGCGTCGCGAGGATCGAAGATGTTATCCTTCGTCTCACGTACCCTTAGCATTTCCTTCGTCACTTCCCTTTCTATGGCGTAGATGGCAAACGCACAACTGACGATTTCATCGTTGAGTCCATACTGTCTCAGCTGCGACAGTAAGTCCGCCATGTGCTCCACCTGTTTTGGGTCGATTATTCCCTGTGATTCAACGTCACTCGAAACGGAATCACTCGCATCGTGGACCCACCAATTGTAATCATCCCCGAGATAAATAACGCACCAATTTCCTCTGTCATCTGCTCTATCCGTCGACATCTTCCTCCACTAAATACCGGAGGTTTAAACGAAAATTTTATCTTCGTAAAGAAAAATTAATCGCAAATCGCGGCGAGCGAAAAACTTTCCACGAAATGACATTTGTTTTTCGCGGCAAAAAAAAACGGACCTGTGCATTGCGCATCGGTCCGCTTTTGTTCCCCACCCAGATTTCCTAGAAGGTGTACCCAAGGGCGAGGGAGGCAATGTAGCGGGAGAACTTGTTTGCGAATGTGCCGTTGCACGTGCCGTTCAATTCCCAGTGGGCATCGAACTTCCTGCGGAACCCGGCGGAAACAGTCCAGTAGTGCTTCGGCGGGTAGCGCACCACTGCAACTTCCATGGCGTCATCTCCGGCGGATCCTTTCCTGATCGGTTGGATTCCGTAGCCTCCCTTAAGGAAAAACCTCCAGCTCGGACGGTCATTATCGCTACCAAACCGCGCATCCATCTCTCCATCGTCGTACTTCTTCACACTTTCATACTCCAAATTCAACCCGAATATGGTGTCCAAAAAGTCGAATGTGCACTTCGGCCCGTGCTCCGGCTGGCCAACGGCAAGCGGGTTGTCGGCCTCGTCGCTGTACGCGTTCTGCGTGATGTGATTGTACTTTACGAAGACCCACGGCCCAAGTTGCCAATCGCCACTGCGCCAGACGTTCTTCACAATCTCACCGTAGACAAAGACGACATTCGCTCCCACATCGCCACTGAAGCTGTCCCCTCCTGGGTCCACTCTGTGGAGGTCGATG
Organism: Puniceicoccales bacterium; assembly: GCA_031268175.1. Classification (GTDB taxonomy): domain Bacteria; phylum Verrucomicrobiota; class Verrucomicrobiia; order Opitutales; family JAIRKQ01; genus JAIRKQ01. The sequence goes on from JAIRXR010000008.1 coordinate 33,479, forward strand.
GCGGCGTGCTCACAGCCCGCGAACATGTTCGCATCCGTCTTCTTGCCAC
>JAIRXR010000011.1 GCA_031268175.1 Puniceicoccales bacterium
AAACAATATAGAAAATGCTAAAACAGCATACGGAAAAATTACTACTGTCGCAAAAAATCTAAATGAAAAACTTGAAGAAAAAACCACCGAGCTGAAAAATCTGAAAGCGCGGCTGGAAGCGAGCGACAACAAGAATTCGAAACTCGAAGGACAAATCAAAGAAAAGAAAGAGGAAATCGAAAAGCTGGGAAAAGATCTCCAAACGGCGAATACGGACCTCGAAGGAAAAAAAGTCGAAATCGAAAAGCTGAAAAAAGAAATCGAAGCAAAGAAGGAGGAAATCGTAAAGCTGGAAAAGGAATGGGAAGCTGCGTTCGAAGCCTTTAGGGGAGAAGCGATGAAAATCGCGGAAGCCCTCGGCGGAGAAAGCGTGAAGAAGATTAGGGCATTAATTGAAAACGGATCGATTACGTCCATCGACGTGATCGATGGTGTAATGAAAGCCATCCTCAATGGCATCGAAGAGTTTAAGGAGGTCTCCGAGAAGGAAAAAGAAGAGGCGCTCAATAGCCTGGGAAAAAAGAAGGACGCGAAAATCAGAGAGATAAAGAAAGAGAAGAACGCGAAAATCAGAGAGATAAAGAAAGAGAAGGACGAGGAAATCGAAGAGAAGGAAGAGGAAATTGCAGAGAAGGAAGAGGAAATCGCAAAGAAGGAGAAGGAGATTGAAAAAGCGGAGGAAGAAATTCGAAAAACTGAAAGTGATAGGAGCAGGCTGAGTGACGAGATTAGGTTAGTCGAACAAAAAGTCGCTGAAAGTGATGCTGCGTACAGAGCTAAAGAAGAGGAACTTGCAAGGGCCGGAGAAGGAAAGGAACGAGCTGAAGCGCAGCTGCAAAAAGAACAAGAAAATAAACAAAAACTACAAGAAGACCTGCGTAGGCTGAATGAGCGTCTCGAAGAAAATAAGGCAGAAACTGAAAAAGCAAAGAGGGAAATAGAAGGACTGAGGCTAGCGCTGTCCAATGAAGAAGAAAAGCTTGTCAAACTCTCGCAGGAGGTTGCTTCGCTGAAAAAAAATCTGGAAAAAGGAGAAAAAGACAAAAAGAAATTGGTCTGTCAAACAGAAATCTTGGTACAAGAAAAACGTAAATTGAAGGAAGGGCTTGACAGAGCGGAAAACGAGAAATTTGAACTTCGGAAAAAACTCGCAGGAAAAGATGAGGAACTTGGAAAGCTTAGGGTAGACGAACGTATTGCTGCAGCGGAAAAGGATCTGGCACTCTCCAATAATCAGTTGCGCGATCTTAAAATAAAATTGCAAGAAAAACAACGGCGAATCACAGTGTTAGAACAGCAGGAAACCAGCCCGGGCGGCGGCATAAGAGGGCTTTTGAGCAAAGCCAAGAGTAAACTTACGGGGGAACTTGAAAAAGCTAGGGAGGAAAAGGCCCGGCTGGAAGGAAATATTTCTGAAACGGAAGAACAAAAAACAAAGACGGAAAATAAATTACTCAAATTAATCCCCAATAAAAAATTGGTCGCTGATCTTAGGAAAGTAGAGGGAAATCTGGAGGAAACAGAGGCTAAGCTGGAGACAGCAAAGAACCGCACTTTAGCGGCCGAAGAAGAAAATAAAAAGCTGAGAAAGGAGTTTGAGAAGAAAGAAGCGGAGGTTGAAAACAAAAACAAAGAATTGGAAGAAAAAAATAAAGAGCTGAAAAGAAAAAATGCAGAGCTGAAAAGAAAAAATGCAGAGCTGGAATATACAAATGCAGAGCTAAAAAATAAGTTAAAAGAGCAAGCTGAAACCGGACGAAAAATTCTTGAGGCCTCGAAGGAAAGGGGGGGCGCTGGCTACGACCCAATATTACTTGAGCTACTTGAAGGTGAGCTAACCGAGGAAAAGGTTGAAAAGGCAGAACATCACATAGAGGAACTAAGGAATTCATTGAAGCAGACCAAGAAAAAAGTAGAATTTTTTCAAAAAGGCCAAGAAGAACTTACTCGGCACATTTCAAAAACACAGCAAAAATTGAAAGAAAAAGATGAAGCAATCTCTTACCTGAACAACACCAATCGTGAACTATCTAAGCGATCTAATCTACTGAGCAACGAGGTCACAGCGTTGAGAGAAGAAAATGAAACCATAAAGAAGCAGCTGGATGTAAAAAACAAAGAAAACGCAGCTTTAAATCTAGCTCTCGAGGAAGCCAATAGAGACCTGCAAAAAAATAAGAAGGAAATCGAAGACCTCAAAGGGGAAATCGAAAACCTACAAAAGGAGATAGTTGAAATAAATAAACAGCATTCCTCTGAATTGAATAGAATCGCAGGAGTGTTTTGGGATATGCTCAGTAAAACCAACCTCAAAGATTGGAATACTGTCGATGAGCTGATCGGCAAACTCACAATTCTGAATGATCAGTACGAATACGTTATGTCCTCGGCCGGATTTCCTAATTCTGAATACGCTCATGAGATTGGAGAAACAAGTGTCAATGTAATGGGGCAGCCTGTGCAAATCAGACAGCTTGGAGGTGTAATTGAAGCGATTAAACGTAAGGAGGGTAACGAGAATGACATTAAAAAAGTGCTCCCTGCGCTTGCCAGCGGAATCAGCAGCTCCAACAAGACAGAAAAGTACCGGCAGCTGAAACGATTGGAAAGTGTCGTAACCTATTTCAACATACCCTATAATACGCCCATAGCAATTGTATACGATGATGGCGATCGAAAAACTATGACGCCCTCAGAACTAAAAAAATTTATAAACGCGGAATCCGAACAATTTGAACATCTAGAAAAAGAAGAAGAAGAGCCCGGCGAGGAACTCGTCAGGGAAAATGCTGAATTGAAAATAAAAACCCAAATCCTTAGTGAGCGGATGCAGCAGCAGCAACAGGAATTTGCCATGCAGCAGCAGCAACAACAGCAGCAACTTAGCAATCTGTATGCGGCAGGCATAGACGAATTGAACAAAGTAGCAAAAGTGCTTTACGATAGCATCGCCGCCGCCAATCTTGAAGAATGGGATGACATCGACACGCTGATCGGCAAACTCAAAGCGATAAATAGTCAGTATCTAGCCGTTAGAAGCATGAACGGGTTCCCAGGGTCTACGTACGCTAAAGCGATTGAAGAGAAGCAAATCACGGTAATGGGGCAACCTGTGCAAATCGGACAGCTTGGAGATACAATTGCATTTTTGGAAAGGCAGGATGTTCACAATGTGTTTGCGGCATTTGACAATACAATAGTCGATGTCAGCAACCCACAAAAGGGGCACCCTCAGTTGGTGAAATTGCAAAAAATGGCCACTGGCGCAGAAATACCCAACTTGGTGCACATAAGGATTAAGTACGGCAATGGCAACATACGACCCACTACGGTTGGAGATCTAGCAGGAATAGTGGATGAAGCGCGACAAGCCGCAGCAAATGACTGGGAGCAGCAAGCGAGACTTCAACAAGAGCAGCAAGCGCAACTTCAACAAGCGCAGCAAGCCGCAGCGCAGCAAGCCGCAGCGCAACTTCAACAAGCGCAACAAGCCGCAGCGCAACTTCAACAAGCGCAACAAGCCGCAGCGCAACAAGCCGCAGCAACATTGAATGGAGAAGAAGAAGCACTTTTGAATAGCATCGTCGTGTTCAATTCCAAAGAGCGGGATTCTAGTACTCTCGAAAGTCTTGTCCCACAACTCAAATCACTGAATTCTCAGTATCAAAAAATTGTTTCCAATCCTGCATTTTCCAATTCTAAACACGCTCATGAGATTGAAGAGAAGCAAATCACGGTAATGGGGCAACCTGTGCAAATCGGACAGCTTGGAGGTGCAATTGCATTTTTGGAAAGGCAGGATGTTCACAATGTGTTTGCGGCATTTGACAATACAATAGTCGATGTCAGCAACCCACAAAAGGGGTACTATCAGTTAGTGGAATTGCAAAAAATGGTCACTGATGCAAAAATACCCAACTTGGTGCACATAAGGATTAGGTACAACGATGGCAACATACTACCCACTACGGTTGGAAATCTAGAAGGAATAGTGGATGAAGCGCGACAAGCCGCAGCAAATGACTGGGAGCAGCAAGCGAGACTTCAACAAGAGCAGCAAGCGCAACTTCAACAAGAGCAGCAAGCGCAACAAGCCGCAGCGCAGCAAGCCGCAGCGCAACTTCAACAAGAGCAGCAAGCGCAACTTCAACAAGAGCAGCAAGCGCAACTTCAACAAGCGCAACAAGCCGCAGCGCAACAAGCGGAGCAAGCAAAAAAAGTCGCAAATAAAGGCATTGTCGAATGTCTTAACTGTCTTTGGTCGCCCAACAATGCTAACAAACTCAATGAACAATATTGGCAGAATTTTCTCAACGCTGTCGCCGTGTCATACGGCCCAGTGTCGACGAATGATCCCAGTACCAATCTCAAAAACAGCGTCAACACTGTTGCGGATTTGATATGTAACTCGGTGTTCGAGATTACGCCGCATGGCACTCAATTAGGTAATGATATCCTAACCAGTTTTAAGATGTATACCGAAAATTATTTCAACAGCAACAAGGCACCACATGCCACCGATGTGATCCGTGAAATGATACAAAAAATCGCAAACCCCCTTGGGCATACACCTAATCTTGCCATAGCCCCAAAAGCCATTTCTAATGCAATTGAGCAATTTTCCCGATCAGCCTCCTGGCCCAACTAGATAATTTTCGCAAACTGTTCCGCAGTTAATTTTGACGATGCTTTGCGCGCGGCAAATGCCTTGGACGCTGCCCACTGGACCAAGGACGAGGTTGTTGCGGCATGCGTCGGCGAAAGAATGGCGGTGCACAGAAAAACGGCTTGGATGCTGAAAAGTTCCATTGCAGAATAGTTCCCCGCCGCAGCGTCAGTTCTCGCCAACCCGGTATCCGCTGCAGACCCCTACCCGCTCGAGGAAGTCGCCATCGTGGGAGATTACTATCATGGCTCCGCGGAAATTTTTCAAAATTTGAATGACGTGTTCACGCGTTTCCAGATCCAAATTGTTTGTAATTTCGTCCAAAATTAACAATTTTGGTGGTTTAGCCGCGATTCTGGCCAGGGAAAGTCGAGCTTTTTCGCCGCCGGATAGCTGGCTGATTTGGCACTCCACTTCCTCATTTTTTCTAAATAAAAACGCTGCCAGGTGCTTGCGCACTTCGCCGTGTGACAACTGTGGTGCAACTTCGGCAATGGCCGCAAAGGCAGAATCTTCGGCGCGCAGCGTGCCATAGTGCTGGTCGAGATATCCAATGTCGCCACTCCGCGGAACTGACCAATTTCCAGATTTCACAATATCCGGATCGCACAAAATCGCGCCTGCCAAAGTCGACTTGCCACTGCCGTTTTTCCCCAAAATCGCCATCCGTTCCCCGAATCGCAGGGAAAAGTTAATGCCAGCTAGCAAAATTGGAGCACTTCTGCGGCCGACGGAACCGCCAACAATTGACAAAATCGTATGATTTCCAGAACCAGCTGCCGGCAGAGAAAATTTTGGCAGAATCACTTCTGGGAGCTGCAAATTAGCCAGCGATTCCGCAAATTTTCGTTTTTTGAGATCGATGGCGACGCGCTTTTTTCCAGCGGCTTTCTCAGCGCCGTTTGCCTTGTCGTGGGCGACCACTGGCAGCCATTTCCTCCGCTTCACATTTTTCTCTCCAATCGATTTGCTCTTCGCAGCGCGCCGCTGTTCCCGCATCAGAGCGCCGTGCATTTCCATTTTTTGCCGCTCCAATTGCGCCAATTTTTCCTCCACCGCCAGGCGCTGCATTCCGATTTCGCGGATGTAGTCGTCGTAGGTACCGGTAAATATTTTAATTTTGCCGCCATCCACGTGCCACAGCGTGCGCACGCAGCTGCGCAAAAGCTCAGCGTCGTGGGAAACAACTATCAGCGTCCCACCGTAGGACTGAAGCATTCGCATCAAACTGCGCCGATTGTCACCGTCGAGGTGATTCGTTGGCTCATCGAGGAGAAGCAAATTCGGATCCCGACTCAATGCCTCAGTCAGCGCCCTTTGAAAGCGCTGGCTCCCACTGCACGCATCGAATTTTTCCGCAACTTGTGGAACGTAGCCGCAGACAACATTTGGCGGAATTTTGACACTTCCTGAGCTCGGCTCAAAGGCTCCGTGCAAAATCTTCAGCAGCGTGGATTTGCCGCTGCCGTTCCTCCCGATCACGGCGATGCGGGTACCGCACTCAACGGTTGCGGTGAAATCTTCAAAACACACCTTTTGCGGAAACAACAGACTCAGGCCATTCACCTGAATTGGACTATGGTACATGGGAATTCTCCTAAAAAAACAACGCGAACTGGTGCCGGAAAGGTCCAGCACCGCCGAACAGACGCCACATACGCGGCCGATAAATTTTTTAGTATGAGCTCACCATAGTCGTGGGTGTTCTCGCCCACACATCCACGAATGGAAATTTTTACTAAAAAATCAACGAAATTCCATACCCGCATCGCTTTAAAGCTCGAATTTTCGAAACATACATGCCGAAAAACAAATTTTTTATCGCAATTTTTCATTCATTTTAGCATGGTGCGCACATGCTTGGAAATTATGCAGCCCGTTAAAAACATATTAGCGGCAAATGATGGCGGATCTACACTGCAACCAAATTCGGCTGCGCCGGCGGCACAGCCGAGCGCTGGCGCGCCATTGGCCGGTAAAGAGTGCAAGATAAAGGAATCCCAGCCAAAGATTACACTCGTCTCGTTGGACAAAAGAGAAGCCGAGACAATCCCAGAAAGCGTGGCCACTGGGATGCGGCTCATAGGCAAGGCGGTGATTGCAGCGATGCTGGAACAAAATCTCCCCGTCGTTCACACTCAGGTATTTTGGAAAATTGAAGGCAGCGATGGCATACAAATGTCGTTTTGTGTCAACCAATTGCCTCCGCACGAAGAATCATTTAACAAATACGCGAACACAGTTATCGCTGACGCGCTACGCAAAAAATTGCACAATGCAATAGCAAAGGGGCTATACCTGGAGTCAATCATGGGCGAAGGCAGTGCGAAAATTGCGACTTCTGAAATCCTCAGCGGCGGCGGATATGTAACGCTATTCGTCCGCTACGACAGCAAAAAAAACAATGGCACTCCCATAGAGCCGGCAAAAAATGATGAGCCAAAGGCCAGTCTACGGTTGATCGCAAGGGAGCAAATCAAACAATCGAACCCCGTAGCGGATATTTTCAGCGGAATTGAAGCTGGACCACTTTTTTTGGAAAAGCTCATTGGCGGCACATTATTTCCGACGCAGATAGCGAATACGGAACTGGAGGGAAACAGGGAGCACTTTCTATGGATTGTTGCAATTAGTGCCCTGCGCAGATTCTACGGCGATATAGTCGATTTGGGCAACGAGGGGCAGCATCTCATGGACATCGTTGATGTACTCGAGATGTGCCTCACCATTGAAAAGCAACGCACCGATGCTCTCCAATGCGGCGGGGAAAAGCTCCTAGCTCTTTGCAACGATTTGACGCATAAACTACTCCGGCTCGCTCCGGGAAAGTCTCTGGCCATTCACGTGGGGTACTCCGATGTTATGGTCGGGCATTCCAGCTACGTGATTTACGTATGCAGCGCAGATGGCCAGTCATTTGAAGTTTATGAAATCAACGGATACGGTCTAAATCCCATCGACGGAGGCGATGGCTACATAAATTTTCGCCAAATTGGAACCGCTCCGGCGCGCTACTACATAATCCCAAAGGATAAACTTTTCCCAATCATAGGGCGCGATGGAAATGGAACGGAAATTCGCTCCGTAGCCCATCTTTTCCTGATGTTGAAGTTGGAAAATTCCATGGCAAGGGATTTCCAGGGATACGCGAAATTTCTCAACGCAATGTGGCATGGGTTCACCGAGTATAAGCGCCCAATTCCGCGGCACATGGTCGAGTTGTTCGTTCAAACACCAAATTCTGGAATTTGCGCAATACGTTCGCTGGAGTGTCTGTTGCTAGTACAACTCGCCATGCGCTTCGACAATCCAAAGGATGCCTGTAATCTGGCGAGATTGTTTTTCTTTTTCGTATCCATGGGAGCGGTCAACGCTTATTGCGAGCACCTCATGCACAGCAGCGACGCTGTTGGGGCGCAGAATTACGAAATTCTTTCCAGGGCAAGAACGCACCTGATTTTCAAAAAAAATAAGCTAACAAAAATGAGTAGCGGACTCGGGCCTGGTGAAAATTGTCCAGCTGTTCTTGTGGCGCTCGCCATGAAAGTACTTACAAAAATCGATAGTTTTCTAGAAAAGCATAGTTACGTGACACGGAGGGCTTGCCCGCCACCGATGCCATCCGCGAAATCAGAAAACTTCGAAAAAAACGCCAATGACTTACGCCTAGCACTCAAATTCATCTACGACAAGCGTGAATCTTTGGCTGACAATTCCATGGTTCTCCAAAATGCGGGACCAAAGTTTTCGCTTTTCGACCGGAACGGGAAAAATACGGCAAAAGAGGTAATGAATTATCTGCAAACCATCGCCATTACCTCGCCGAGGCTGGCATCACTGCACCCGCTCTCTATACATTGCCTCCCGATGCCCTGGGACGCGATTTGGGAAACCCTTAGCTTGGAAGAGTCGCGGATGGCGTTTGATCTCATCTGCGACATTGAATGCAAATATCAATCGTTGTGGGGAAAAACATACGGTGCGACTACGCGCTTTTTTATAGCACACACGCTGTTCAGGCTACTGGTAAGCGGAAAGTATTTCTTCAGCGACATACTGAGTAGGTACTGCATCGACAACTACGTTTTTAGGCGCATCGCCCTGCGCGACGACTGCATACTCGTCGACAAAGATGATGTTGCCATGAGGAATCAACTCATCGAATTTGGCGAAAAAGAACGCTTAAACAAGAAAACTCCGACCTTTTTCCTCTACGATGGAATCGGGGGGACCACAAGCGGAGGTACGTGGCCGATTACGGCGGAAATGAGACTGTGGCAGGAATTTCTTGATGAAGCCGAAAGGGTGGCTTCGACGCAAGCAGATTTGCAAGGGGATGATTTGTTCCGCGCCGCCTACGGCGCATTCATTAGCATGGCATGCGACACAATCGAACGGAAAAATTTGATTCCGAGTAAGTGCGAAACTTGGTCGCAAAATTTAAAAATCGGCGGTGCGATATTCTGCGGCAACAAAAAAATTCTTTCTGAGCTTGAAAAATTCGGCTCGGTATGCGGCGCCGATAGCGGCATCAAGAGATTACTGTCGTTCTTCAGCTATTGCAGGACGTTCGAACAGGACACCTTCGAAAATTTCGCCGATAGGCCCATGGCTGAGACGTACTGCCAATGGAAGTGGGATCCGCACAGGCAAATTTTTCGCTTTGATCGAGCGTATGGGGTCCCGGAACCAGTCATTTCCCAGCAAACATGCCGCCTGCAGCACAAAACGGAAAAATTAAGTACGGAAAATTTTGCCCTGGCAAAGGAAGACAGCGCCGCTCTTTCAATTTTCGAGCCGCTTGAGGCGGAGCCATCCCTACTGCCAATAATCATACTGCAGGATCTTATGCAGCATTTGAATACCTATTTTGATGGAAGCCGCGATAACTCCGAAAAACTGGGAAGGGATTTTGAAAACCTGCGCAGGGTCCTTTTCAAAACCATGATTGGAAAAAATGATTGCGAAATCCATCCAATCATCGATGCGGCCAAGAAAGACGGACTCGCGTTGTTGAAGCTCACTCAGGAATTGTGGAATGCAGCTTTCCATAATTTTTACACCGCCGCACCGAAAAAGAATGAGTCCGCGTGCATTTCGTGTCTAGTTTTAATCAGTGAAATACGCCTGGCCATACTGAAAGAACACCCCGAAATGCATGGCAATCGCACCCTTGCGCTATCGTGCAATACCGACGCGACCGCCCATTCAATGGAAGACTTTCTCACAGAATTGCACGTTGATAGCAAAGACACAGAGCGCTACATGGCCGCACACATGGCGCTATGGTGCGACAGCCTTTTCTCCGAAGATAAAAAGCTAAAGTGGAAGGAACTGTTTTTGCTAGGAATCGTCAGTTGGAATAAGAACGTAGGTGCGCTCGAAAATCTAGAATCCATGATTTTTAGCTACCTGCAGCTAAATCCTCCACAGCAATCGGACATTTGTGACATTCTCAGCGCCGTTTCGCACATACTCGATGGACACTACGAAAAAGAGAACGTCACCGTGGATTCTAATCTGCTGTGCATTAACAAAGCTAACATTACCGTCGACATGTTTACGTGGCAGATTTTTCGAAACGGGCTCAAGTACACGGACGCTAGGCGCCCATTAGTAATTTGCGGGAAAATTATTGCAGAAATTTTCGGCAGTGAAAGTGGAATGCATCTCATTTCAAAGGCTGAAAAAGAATGCTATTCCATCAAAAATAAAATATTCGATAATGTTAGACTCATTCCTAGCTACTATGATAACATCTTTTTGAGCACGCTTGACACTGTGGAGCGCACGGATGGAAATGGAAACGTTCTTTGGCGAGCAATTGCAAAAAAATCGGCAATGCAATTCGTTTCACCGGCCGTGCTGCTGGACGCAACTGCGTGGATTAGCAAGGATGGCAACCTGGAAATTTGCGATCGTTCCAACGGCACTCCGCTTTTCAAAACCGATCCAGAAAGCGGCAAGTTGCGCAAGCTGACACCGCCGTTCGCCGGAACTTTCGTCGAGCTCACCCCATTGGAAGCGGACTTGGAGGACCTGGACGATGGCAAAACTTCCTTTGATTTGCAAAAAGTTTACCTGCGAGAGCACGCTAGCGAAGATCTTTTTTCGCGCTTCGAAGCTCCAGGGAAATATTACTTTGCAGCGGAAAAGGATGGGGTGCGCGTGGGCGTCGTCTTTCCCTATTACCGCGATGCGGCAGGGCGCCCACTCAGCTTCGTCGGCGACAAAAATGGCGTGTGGCACAGCGGGTCATGCGTCCTAGACACCGTTCCGGCGGATGGCAATCCCCTTGGAGTTTTGGAAGACGCCATCGTGCTACGCCACGCACAGTCTGGCCAGGACACACCTGCTATACCGGCCACATACATACTGCCAAATGCACAGATCTACCACGATCGTCGCCTCGGAAGGCTGCGCGACAATCCGAAATTTAAATTGCGAACCGATGAGACGATTAGCCCAGTTTTGCAATGCCACTGTTGTCCAGATGGAGGGGTCAGCGCCAGCGACACGGAATCGACTATCATGCTCGCATACATCGATTTGGCACAGTGCAACTACGGAGCGGCGTTGGCGCGCCTGCAAAGGATCAATTTCTGGCAACCGCTGAGCGATGACGCTGAAAAAATCATTGAAAATATGTGCTGCACCGTCTATGAATACGACTCTTCGGCCTATGCAGCCGCCGTCGCTCTGCACGCTGCCTGCGGGCAAGTGCAATCGAAGAGTGCAAAAATCAAATCCACCGTGGAACAATCGGGAAAAAAATTATTGGCGATCGGAATATTTGGAGAAATTTTCGACAATTATCTACTGGACATGGAAAGCGTTCCAATGTACCACAGGCTCAGCCATCTCCAGGAACTGACGCTTTTGCACATTTACTCCGCAACCTCAATGCATGCTCACAAAAGGAAACAGGCATTGAAGGCGTTGCCAAGTCAAAATTTTGAAAATTTGAATTTTCCACACGTCGAGCGAAAGTACACGCTCATGGCGGCGTCCATCGACCAGCGAAGCGATTTTCGCGATATACGCGCGGAAAACGTCGAAAAAATTAAAAAAACACTGCGCATTCACGCCGGAGATTGGAAGTTAAATGAGACCATCAAACTGATAAAACGATACGAATTTAGGAATATGTGTACCGTACGTACGCCGAAAAATTGCGAAGAATTGGGCGTAGCGTTCAAAAAGTTTACCGAAATCTACGAATACATAAGGTCCTCCGGTGGCGACGCTGCTGAAATTCAAAAGCGGGACATAGTTTTCAACCACGCAATCACTGAATTGCTATCGTCCTTGAGCGGCCAAGACGTGGGCCTTCCCACAATGACGGTCGCACTCAAAGTCGCCGTGTTCCTTTCGGCCAAAGCTCCAATTTTTCCGAACGATCCAAGTGAAGAAAATGGCGAAGCGGAATGGCTTTTGGCTATTCTTAGCCTTGCCGATGAATACCTTGCGCCAAATGCGATGGAAGACCGATCAAAAATGGCGCACGGATCCTCTGGGCCGCGCATACCGTCCTCCATACGTTTTTACCAGGACACCGAACGAAACACCAAAGATGACGACATCCTAGCGCCGATCGACAAAAAAAATCGCGAAGAGCTATCCATTTTCTATTTCCCCGCACCAAAAATTCCAGTGTTGAAATTTGAAAATTTTTTGAACATCGAGAAGCTAAAAAACATTGTCTACGGCTCGACTCCGATAATTTTTCCTCCACAGATCGGGCGGTTGGCAAACTGCGTTTCCAACGCACCGTTGAATTTTTACGACGTGGCAAGTCGCTACTTCGCAGAGGAGTTGGAAGAAGGTAGTAGGTCGCGAAAGCTACGCGGACAAAGAATCGGCTTGCGAATTCAGAATTCTGAAAAATTGACCGGCGAATGCGCAACGAAAAGGCTGGCATTTGTGGAAATGCGCGACCGAATTCAAAAGCGCCTGCTCGAAAATTTGAATGGCGTAGCATCCGGGCACGGGGATGACATCGCGGACTTTCGTCGCGGAGAATTATTCCGCCAGCTGACAGTAACTGACGCTGCAATCGCCGCTGCGACCTACTACGCCATCCCTAGCTCCCACAGAAATCATTCGGTGCTCGGAAACACTATGTGGCCATTGAGGCGCTTGAATCCAGGAATTGATTTGAACAAAAGCTTGGAAATTCTTAGTGATGCCGCACTCTACGCCAAAGTCAGCAATGCAATCGCCACCGTTGACCGCGTTCTTGCCCACGTGCGCGGAATTTCGCAGGGACAACGCACGAAAGATCTGGCCACGGAAAACTTTCACAGGGACGGACTTTTTCAAGAACTGAACAATTCCTCCGACGTTGGCAACCTCGATCCGGAATTTTGCACCCTATTTGAGCATCTAAACGGAAACATACGCCTGCGCAATGAGCAAATAGAAGCACTTAATTTTTCCATGGATGTGCTCAATGGGAAGCGAACGACCAAGGATAACACTCTACAAACGAAGGGCGTCTTGCAGCTACGCATGGGCATGGGGAAAACGGACATCATTCTTCCGTTTTTACTGTTTCAGGTGACCGTCGGCCAGCAACAAAACGCCCGCCTGTGCGTCGATGATACGCAAATTGCAGCCGTGCAATTGCAAATAGAGGATCGACTCCGCCGCCTCGGACTGCGTCTATTTACAATGCCATTCACACCGAAGGAATGGGCCGATCACAGGCAGCTGCAGCGCGTGTTAGAAGTCATTGATGCGAACGCGGCCATGCGGGACATAGTTTTCTTGCAGTCGGCAATGTCATACCGCGCGATGCTAAATGTCTATGAATCTTTGCTACCCACCCCAGAAAACCCAAATTTGCCGTCATTGGCAAAAATTATCAGTTGCAATTTTGTTGAAATCGTCGACGAGGTACAACTCTCCTACAGTCCATACGTCTCCTTTGCGTCCGCTGCAGGCCCAGCACAGCGAATTGAAAGCGCCATGCTTGCTGTGGCCGAAGAAATAATGGCCTTCATGGCAACGGACATAAACGAGAAAACCGGGATCTGTGAAAATAATCAAAGTGCCCATTTTAACGCGAAAATTTACAGCGAAGTCATTCGCCAGCGCCTCGCCGAACGCATTCTAAAATATTTCGAAAATTCCAGCGAATATCGCGTTGCAATGCGGAAAGAGGGCTCACTTGTCCTCCAATTTCTTCTCGGCATCACCGTGTCAGACGCACCGATGCCATTCAATGAAAATTTCACAAAAATTTTGTGGTACACGCGCAGCCTACTAGACAGATATGTCCCTGACATTTTGCGCCGGAAATGCGGCACGGATTACGGATTAGACGAAAAAAAGGAACGCTGCGTACCCTACGAAAAGGGGCAAAGATCATACGGGTATTTCCGCGATCCAATCACCGAAATTATGCTAAGCATGGCAGTGGCCATACAATTTCCATTGACCGAATCACAGTTGTTTAAATATGTAAAGCAATGCATCGATGACGCCACCATCGAACACATGCTTTCCTCCGAAGAATTTGACGAGACGCATGCTGCGAAAAAATTTTTCAAGGTGACAAAGATACATTTGAAAAAATTTGCCGAGACGCCAACGGACAAGGACAATTTTCTTTCCTCGGCGCTCGAAAATGAATTGCGCAGCGTACTGCACCGCCTCAATGGAAATGATAGAATTCCGGAAATGGACGCCAAATCGATCAAGGCTAGATTGGAAATTTGCAACACCATTTCGCAGTGCACGTTTCATACGAAATTTTATGAAGTCAACTCTGCGGAAATTCCAATGAGATCGCGCGCTGTGCTTGCCATGTCAGGAACGCCGAACAATCTTTCCATTTGCCCACCTGAAATGCAAGAAAACCTACGCAGGGACCCAGGAGCTATTGGCGAAAGCATCTGCACTTTTTTGGATGATTTGAAAAATGGGAATACGATTTATTTCACCATTGCGTCGCGATCCGCCGGTGAAATTTTCACAAACTATGTCACAAAAATTTCCAGTGCAAAGAATGGCAAAAATGCCGCCCAATCCATCGGCGGCATCCTGGACATGGGGGCGCTTTTGCCGGCGGACATGGCACAAAATGCCCGCGAAATATGGAAAATTATCCAAGGGAAAATGCCCTACGACGGAATTCTTTTTTGGGATAATGCGGCGCTAAATTTTTCCATTCTGAGACAGGCGGATGGCGGAGACGTGGCTATTATACCACTTCGATCAATCCGCGATGAAGACCTCAGCTTCGCCGGCATAGGCGACAAGCGCAGGCTTTTCGTAATTTACGACCAAAGCCACTGTACGGGCACAAACATTGTCGGGCTGCGAACCGACGTGCGCATGCTGCTCCTAGCGGAACCGGCGTCGATGACATCCGACTTTCTAGCGCAAACGCTTTCACGCCTCCGCCTGTACGGCATTGGGGAGCAGCGCGTCGACATAGCCTTTTCAAATGTGGCCCTAGACACGTGGATACAATCCAATCAAAAACCTGCGACCTTCATGGAAAGTACGGGGAATTTTAGACAAAAATTGATGAAACAGACGGAAATGGATGCCGTGGAAGAGATCAAAAAAATACTCATTGCGAGTGACGCCAAAAGGGCAATGCAGTCCGAAGAGCGGTGTGTGTATAGTCGCTGTGTGGCCGTTTGCCACAGCATTATGCTGAATTTTTCACTGCAAATTGGATTTTGCCGATTTAGCAATGACGTTCAAATGAAAATTGGAAATTTATTTCTCAGAAGCGAAACATTCACGAACCTTGAGAATTTTAAAAATTCCTCGCCCGCTGGGAATCAGACGCAAAATTTCGATAATTTTCTCAGAAAAAATGTCTATGCAATTCCCCAATTCACCTACTTCATTGCGGATTGTTTTGCAAACAACTCAAACGGTGCCTTCGCGGCAAATTACGCATTTTTAGCGGAAATTGAGAGCATTCGTCAGAAAGCGTGCGCGATATTACCAGGCATTACAGCCGGCGGACGCGGATTTGGGGAGGCGGAAACTATTTCCGTGGAACAAAACGTGGAACATTTCTCCATGGAAAATAGATTGCTGGCCGCCAAGCAGGAGCAGCAACGGCAGGCCATGCTACTGCAGCAGCAATTGAAATCGTTCCAAGTCCAAATCAGTCGCAGCGGATTCCTCTTGGACCTTGGACTGGAAAAAGGCTGGAAGCGACCAACTGCGAAAGTCGACTTTGGGAGCTATGCAGCCGGCGAAGCATCGCCGGTGCAAAAAATGTTTTGCGTCGACATTTTCAAAAACACATCGGAAAATGCCACAGAATATGCTAGCTACGGAGCTCTTTTCCCACCTAGTGTGAAGGCGACGCATGCGTTTTGGATGGCAGAATCGGGGCCTATCATCCCGGTATTTTCGCCTTTGATGCGCAAATGCTATGCCTTTGCGCTGGAAAAAAACGGCAACATTACTCTTTTAACGCAAAAACAGACCGTCTTTGTGAGGTCATGCATTGAAAGTGGTTTGTTTTCTGGGGTGCGGCTGTACGCCACCGCCGGATGGGTACTATTGGAGCAATCGACAGATGCGCAGGCGTGGAAAATTCGGCACATGGGCAGCAATCCGCTGCGCTTTTACGTCAGCTTGTTCAATGGTGACTACGGAACCATCCTCAGAGAAAAGTCGCACGTGGAAATCGACCTATCGCAGCACAAATTTCCAAGCGCTGTGACCGCGGAGCAAATTTCCAAGCAATTTTCGGAGTTCATGCGATTGCGCTCGGCGAAGCCAGTTTCCATTTCCATCAACTTCAGCAAAACGCAACTCGAATCGCTGAAGAATGGTGCGCACAAAAGCTGATAGCTGAAGGCAGCTGAAAGGACAAACAATAAGCCGGCCATCGCAGAGCCCTGTGAGGCTTATCACACAAGCCCAACGCAAGGCACTGAGCGCGGCCTCGTTTTTTCAACTAAGCTACGCCTCAAATGGCATCGAATTACATCACTTGCCTTCTGCTGGAAATTTTCCCAGCCTAAGCACATCCATTTCGCCAACCAAGCTTTCGACGGATGAAGCAGAAGACAGACCCTGGACAATCTCACCAGCAGTCTCGACCGCTCCATCGTTCTCATCTTCTTCGTCGGCAATTTCAACCAGAGTATTCGTGTCAATGCGAGTTCTTTCACCAGTGACCGCCGGATCATCGACCATGCCCAACTGGACAACGCCGGTGTCGTTGAAATTGGTAGTTGGCTTAGGCGCGTAGTTCTTGTCAAAAAAGGACATGGGAGACCATGTCATGAAAAACATGTCTCCTGCAACCGATTTGGTGAAATCATAGAATTCAACGATTATTCCACGCTGCCAAACGCAGCGAACGAGCAGCTTTTCCGTGTAAAAATACACGGCCCATCCGAACAAATTCGAAATTTGGCGTTTGTAGTAGGTATGCCAATTTGTCGACCAATTTGGCTGATTGACTAGAAGCGTTCGCACACTTTGCGGTATGGTGGCCACTCCATTTTGACCAACCACACACGGATCCATATTTTGACTCGGAGCATTCATCGAAAACGCAACCGACTGATATGGCATCCACGTCCTAACGTTGCTTGATATGTAAGTATTGTATGAAAATTCACCGTAGCTCAAGAGAACCCGCGATGGATTGCCGCGGTATTGATCAGCCGGAATCAGTGAACCAAAAGGGCCTTGCGGGACCAGAGGAATCTGCGAAAACGCCGGAACTTGTGGCCCATTAAGTGTCGGAATCAATTCGGTATATACTGCTAATGGCGTTGGTCCGCCACGCATGGGTAATTTTTCAACTTCTTTCCCTTTCTTTCGTTCGAAGCTTGTCAGGCTGGCTTCGAGATAATCAGGCTTTATGGAATACGCGTCCTTTTCGCAAAGCGCATCATCGAAAGAAACTATCCATGCTACATCTTCCGACATGCTGTGGTACACCATCATTTGGACGTCGTTCCCAGTTGAATTTTTCACACGCGCCGTAACCGCCCAGATATTCCCTGGTATGCTACAGCTGAATGTCGTTCTCTTCTCTGCCACAAGTTTTTCAAGAAAAGCCATTCCGTTAAAATGCTTCGCCGTTAAAATTTCGAGATCGGCCTGTGATAGCTGCGCCGCACCAGCGTGTGGTATCCACATATGGTCGCGGAATTGCCCGCGGGAAAGAATACATTCGTTGATCAACTCAACATTTGTTTCGTCGGCCACGTCCAAATTGCCACCAAAGCTCTCGCGTGCAAGCGAAAGGCTTGGAGCCGCCGCAATAAGGCGCGATAAACACGGACGAAGATTAAACACCGGGGCGTTTTTTGGTGTAAAAATTTTTCCATCGTAGTACGAAACTTCCATGAACCTTTTGCCTTGCGCATGCCGGGCCAGCACACGCACTTTAATGTCTCCAAAAATTGTCACCGTCAGCAGAACACCCCAGGATCTACTTTCCGTGTCATAGAAATAGTAATTAAATTCTTTATTCTCCTTTTGGTCCGCCGCGAAAATTTCGTGTGGGCTGCTGCTATCGCTAGATAGAGTGTTTGAAACGCCGGATATGTCGACAAACCCTAAAAAAAATAATTCACGGTTGTGGCGCCACACCACGCCGTGATCCAATCCACTTTCTTCAAAGGATCCATTTTTTTTCAGAAAAAAATTGATGGCGGCTCTAACTTCCCTCTCCATCTCGGATTTGCTTATTTTAGCAATTTCTCTACCGCTAAGCGGGGACGAATTGAAAGCAGAGCCCCTTGGATCCATCACCGGATGCACTTGAGATGTGTTGCCATTGCCACGTGGCACTGACGCTATCGGTCGGCCGGGCACGCCAACAGTCTGGCCACCGTTATTTTGCACATTCATTTGCTGAAAAACATATTCGCTCATATTCTCATCTTCGTTTCTAATTAACTTCCGACCCGGAGTGGCAAACTTTGCACACAATGTCAAGTTCTTTATTCCTTGTCAAAGGCCTGTGCTACAGCGGATAGCCTCCGCTGCAAAGCAATGGCTAGGAGGTTTGGAAAAGGTGAACGCGGGGAATAGGACACCACCATAGCTGGTGCTCCGCAGGCTGCCGCTGTTCTCTGAAAAGGCAGTTGCCGTTGCAAGGACACAGCCTTCTCCAAAAAAGGTCGCCTGGCAAGTAGGGCTCGCAGAAGACGCCACCTCCGGAGAAGTCGGAGGTCTCCTCCAAGGAAAGAAAAGTTGACACCACCGAAATGCGCAACGCCTTTCTCGAAGTAAAGGAGATGGAAAAATTGTGGGAAGAACTGCAAAAGAAACTCAGAAAAGTTGAAAAGTTTTGGTTTATTTTAGAGAAAAATTCGATGGTGTTTATTTGCGGATACCTTTTCTATATTCTTGACAGCGCTGCACCAGCCATTAGACTACACGGGTGGTAGGTGGCGAGCCCGATCAGGCTGTTTGAACTGACGCGAGATATCTGATCGTGTAAATTTTTTCAAGTGATGCAAATGGGATGTGGTGGTAGTGGTAGTGGCGGAGCTAGCAGAAAAGGCTGCTTTTGGCGAATTGGCGGAAGGAAATGGATTGAGAATTTTTCTCCATCGTTGAACTTTTTCTTGTATTTGCCGCGTGAAACCCTATCTGAATTCGTGGATTTTGCCGTTCCATTGGAGTGTGGGCGGTTTGGTTTTAAAATTGTTGGAGGCTTGTTGCCATGAGTAATTTGGTGAATGCAATGCAAGGTATGGATTTGGTAGCGATAGCACCAAATTTAGAAGCGAGAAGCAACGGCGCGGCTGATAGTAGCGCAGCTGCACAGAGGGAAATTCGGGACGGACATGGCCAATCCCTCGCCACCGAAGCGCCGAGTCCGGCAACGGGGCAGACGGAGCTTGCGGCACGCAGTGTCGCAGTCCAGGAGCTGGAAGAGGATCTTGGAGAAGACGCCGCGCTGGACCATCCGGCTGGGACTACGCCCATGCCACGCATCACCGGTCAGCTTGACCTAATCGTGTTTTTTATGGAGATGAACCACAGCAGGGAGACCGGCGTTCCCAGCAGAATCTTTAGCTTCGGCCAGCGGACGGACGGAGCACATTTCGTTGCCAACGAAAGTATCAAATCGCAGGCGAATTCAATCATGACCATAGCGGAGTCCATAGAAAAAGATCGCTCCGAGGACGTGGAACTGGAAGTTGATGAGGCGAGGTATGTCATAGACGAATTGGAGGAATGCGTGGGATTTCGGAGATACGGGCACAACGTTCTGCCAATCTTGCACGCGCTTATCGTGTACATACAGCAGATATACGGAGGAGGTATCGCTGTGTCGCCAATGGGCAATTCTGTGATAAATCGCCTGAATGGAGAGACCAGTGAAAAGTCCATCACGGCCGTCATCGAAGAACTGCGGATGTACGTAGCTGATGCCAACGGCAAAGGAATGGCGCTGAAGCGCAAAACCGCTGTAGAATCGCCCGGTGCGCAACGGAGTTCCTGGGCGTAGAGATCCGCGCAACGCTGGGCTGCGGCGCGCTACGCGCCTTCTTCTTCAGCAATTATCTTCTTTATCAGCTCAACCACTTTTTCGGACGCCACTCCACTTTCGACGGAGCCCTTGGACTTCAAAAACAGCCTCACGTTTTCCGCGTAGGCGTTTGCATCAAATTTCTTGATGTTTTCCAGCAGCTGGGCGTTGTTGCGTGCCACTGGGAATGGCGTCGACTCCAGCGGATAGTACAATCCTCGCATTTTTTCATATTTGTCGACGTCCTCTGCGTAGATGAATCCCGGTTTCGCCGACAGCATAAAATCGTAGATGCTGCTCGAGTAATCGGTGATGGTGACATCCGCAGCGACAAGAAGCTCGTTCATATCCGAATACCAAGTCGCGTTCACTATGGATTCTCCTTCGGGAATAATTTCGCCATTTAGATCGGCGAATCTCGGATGCACCCTAGCAAGAGCGATCCACTCGCCACCGAATTTACCCTTCAACCCGCTAAGTACCGCGCCATAGTCCAATGAATAGCACATCGTGCCGTCATCCCTAAACGTTGGGGCGTAGAGTAGTATGTTTTTCGAAGGCGCAATGTTTAACTTTGTGCATACCTTATCCCTGATTTTAGTACCATCTTTGAAAAATACGTCATTCCTTGGATGGCCAAATTTCAGAATTTTTCCATCGCCGGGAAACATTCTTTTTAAGAAGGCTGTCGTCCAGGTGCCGTTCGATGTTAAGTAGTCAATCATCTTGGAATCAATTTCCATAATTTCCATATCCGTGGCCGAAAGATCCCTATCTGGGCCTGTTTTCTTGATTCCGAATGAGCCATGGAACGTCTGAATATATCGTTGCTCCTGCCTCTTAAACAGACCATCTTGGATGTAGCAATTCCTTCTTTCATTGTCGATCCATATCTTGGCAGTTGCGTGTTCATAAAAATCCTGCGCTGTCTTTGCGCACACAAGCCTTATTTCCTTCGGAAAATCCTCCTCAAATTTATCGACATTTCCATTAACGATCCAGACCAGTTCGTAGGGCAATTTTTGCCTAATTATTTCCTCGGCTATGTACTTGGCGTTGCATGTGTATGAGCCAGAGACTGTCCTGAAAAGAATCTTATTTTTCACTATGGATAGCTCTCGATAGTAGTTTTTCTGCTTTATCTTTTTGCGAATCTTGACCCTAATGCCCATGACGCAGATTCGCCTGTACAGCCCGATATCCGTAACGGACAATATTCGCTGTAGCGATGACAATTGATTTTGACTATGCTCTTCGCTATCCATGGAATGTTTTATTTATGGCAGTAAATTCGAATGGAAAATTTACTGACATGCTTGACGGGCTGGATAGCTGAGGGATGAATCGAAAATTCCCAAAGCGCCGGCACAGGATTTGAAAGAGGAGTGGTTACTCATTCTCGCCTCTTTCTAGCGTATAAAGCAGTGCAAGTGGCCCTCGTTGTCATTGTTGATCTTACCTTGCTTGTAGAAGAGCGTCAAATTACTCACTCTAGCATTGTAATTTTCCATGGCATTTCCTTCTCTAAGTTAAAACATTTTCGAAATTAATTTCCACATAATTTTCATAGTGTTGCTACTCCGTGTTTTGAAAATTAGCTTCGCAAAGGAATTTTGTTTTTTCGTTTATTTTTTCGCGGCAGTGATGATTTTCACCGACCGCTAGCTTTCACGAAAATTTATACTTGCCTCGCGGCAAGATGGAGATCGCCCAATAACTTTTTCCATAATCTAGGCATCCGGTGCCGTTTTCTGGTATTTTCTAGTACTGTGACCTACGCCCATGGATCGCTGAAAAGCTAATCAGCGCGGTTGTTAACAATAATTAACCATAAAAAAGTTGCAAGTTGCTAGAAATTTTTTAGCCCCACGGCGAATGAGGCTGAAGAAATTGATGGCGTGCATGGTGCCCGTGTTCGTGTTTTCCGGGTGTCAACACGGCGGAACGAACTTCAGTGCATCTGTGCCAGACCGAAGCATCGTGGAGATCGTCGCAGACAAAAGTGTGGCAATGGCCATGAATGAATGTTTTTTTGATCTCGGCTCCCCAACTGTGTATCCCAAGTATCGAAGGGTTTCGCAAATGGTGAGGGAGCTCAATCTCTCGTCCAACCCATTTTCTCCAAAAACCTCCAAGCTCTTGGAGAAAATTCCGGCATTGCATGGAAATAGCGCCGCCTATGCCGATGGAGCGGAAGAGTATGCAAATCTGATTTGGGGGCCCAATGAAAGTGTCATTTTTGAGAAGCAAAGGGAACTGCAGTCCGTCGCTGACAAGTTCCTCACCGTGGAATACTTAAAAAAAATATGCGATTTTTATGGAGCGCAATTTCCAAAAAATTACCACGCCAAGGTATACCTGATGCCAATGTTGGGCGAAAATGGCTTTGCAACGTTGCTTGGGGAAGACAAAATTTTTTTGAATGTAATGCCCTGCGATATATCGACTCACCTCGGCGTAATCGCACATGAATGCTGCCATCTGGCGTTTCACAGAAAAAATAAGGCCAAAATGGGGAAATTTTTCCAGAACCATCCATCGGGCATTGGAAATATCGTTTTTGGCGCCATGGATGAAGCTCTCGCCGTTGCCATCGGGAACAGATTGTTTCGCCAGTCCATCGATGGAATTGACGAGGAGTGCGCCTATACCTACGATTACATCGACAATTTTTCAAAAAAATTGAAGCCATTGGTCGAACAATATCTAAGTTTCGGCAAGGAAATGGATGAGAATTTTTTCGAAGAGTCGATGGTTCTATTTTGCGAAGCGAACCCGGAGGCACAAAATAACTTGGATATTTTGATGCAAAGCGTAATATTTTTCACAAATAAGAAAAATTTTCTCCAACATGCAATGAATGTGGCCCATGCAAGCGGATTTCTCATAAAAGAATTTTTGGTAAAATCACTGAATTCCAAAGTAGAAAGCAGAAAAACGTTTGCCCTGCAAATTTACATCCTTGGGAACGGAGAAAGTCACAAAGATTTTCCGCAGGAAGGAAATTGTCTTCGCGTAAAAAAATCAGCAGATGGAAAAATTACCATAGTAATCAGGGCGGACGACGAAGAAACAATCAGAGGTGCGTTCAAATATTTGCACAATAACCCAATTGTTGAGCAATCCTTCGCGGTGGCCCTGTGACGTTCGTGGCAACGTCGCCGGAAATGGAAAATGAAATAATTTCTAAAATCTGTTCCCGCCCCATTGCGTGCCAGTGATGATCTGGCAAGAACCTACAATTTGATCAACAAATTTTTATGAGTATTCCGTGAGACGCACCTTTGTGGAAGCCATGGATATTTTCAATTATCCATTTTTTAAATTATTGAGCATGCCCCACGAAAACTCATAGGCAAAACTTCGACGAGCAATCCTTGCAGATCAGCGACATTCTGAGTGTAAAAACCGGGGGATGCTCGGGAACTTGCGCATGCTGTGCCCAATCCGCCAGAAATGGAACAAAGGCGTCGATGCAGTCGATGCTTGCCTTGAACACCGTGGTAGACATAGAAATTTACCATTTTTTCGCTGGGAATCCTGCCGATCCCAGAGCTCGTTCCCGGGCAAATTTCGATGCCGATGGCCGTGCATTCGTTTTCGACGAATTTTAAAAGCAGCTCATCTTGGTGGAACAATCTAAGTCCATTTTTTCTACATTTGCGCGTATCTCACGGATCTTGCCAAGCGCGTTCGCTGAAATTTCTGGAAAAGACAGTCAGAAGACCAGGCCAAGGCGTACGCAAAGGACATCGATCCTACACAGAAAACCCCAGTGCTTTTGCCGCATTCCCTATTGCTAGTTAGTGATACGAGCTTTCACCAAGTACTATCGGAAGCGGAAAAACTCACGGCGAAGTTGAAAATTTACAACAAATTTGCCTCGCGTACGCGGCGATACGAATTGGCATACAAAGTGCTCAAATTCCTGCGCTCCATACCGATACCGGGGTGCAAGGATCGCGACGATTTTTGGTTTTTTGCATTCTTCGGGCCGGCGTCCAATTTGATCACAAACCATGAGGATTTTATTGAATTGCGAAATATTATGTGCGTACATGGTGAGCAAATCCTGCAACTCCGGCTCTACGCTCTTCTACAATGCTTGCCGCGTCGAAGATCTGATCGAATCGCAGACTACGCAGAAAATAGGTTCTCCTTTTGGAAAGTTGCAATGGCGGCTTGGGTAGCTGGGATCGAAGTTGCATGGCACCAGGGGAGCAGCAGAATGAGAGAATGGTCGATTGGAAATTAAACCTCGCCGCCGCCTTCAGGGATGTCTTCATAGAAGGATACTGGTCCCGTAGCTCATTTTGCCAATCTATTGTGCAAATTTTCGGCCTAATCAACTTCGCAAAACACTTGGCCTCTTCCGAGGATTTGGATGATGCGAATGCAAAGTTGCAAGGAAGTGCCGCCGACAACAATTGATTTCGAAGTTGAATAAAATCGCTGAACAGCGCAATTTTGCTCAGCAAAATCCGCGGAAGCATTTTCCGCGGATAAGAGAATTGGTTGCCCGATTAGAATGTACGTTTGAGTGCGAGGAAAGCGCTCAGACCCCTGCGTTTGCCGAGGTATCCACGCACGCCGATATCCGCTGAGACGTTGTCCCAATCGGCTGATATACCGATTTCTGCGACGGCGGAAGCGCCGCGAAGGGATGGGGCGTCGATGTTCATGCCGCTAACCGTGGCGTTAGCTTTACCAGCGAATTCGTAGTCGCACGCACCGCCGATATACGCGATGGTCGTTGAATTTATGCTGCGTGACAGCCGCAATCCGGAAAGTAAGCGACTGGAATCGGCGTTTTTGAATTTCACGGTCTCGCCGGTGGAAATGGTAACGTCGTTGCCGAATTTGCGCGTCCAAATGTACTTGGCGTAGGCGTCAAGGTGCACGCCGTCGCTGATTTCGTAGACATAGCCGCCGCCGCCGTGGGCCCCGAAGTAGATGCCATCCGATGAGTACTCCGCTTCGGTCCCTGCGGCGTTGACAACGTCAGGCGATGAAAAGTCGTGCTTGATTTTACCGACGTGGGCGGACCATTCGCCGTAGAAGTGGCCACTATCCGAGCCATTGCCGTCGAGCCTGCTGAAAATGCCACCACCAAGACACCAGGAATCTCCCTTGCCGCTGACATCGCCGGCTGGGAAGCTATTTTCCGATTTGTAGCGCCCGATTCCGCCCTCGAGGAACAGCGCGGACGTGATGTCGCCGCAGGAAACTTCGAACGTCTTCCCAAGGCCGACCAGCGCGGAGAACTCGTTGCAATCGACGTGGGAGCCGGTGTCATAGCGCGATTTTCCGCCGGAGATTGATGAGAAGACGCCTCCGTTTCTCGCCGCGTGGAATAGTCTGCCGTCGGCGGCCGCGTTAACGGTGTTGCAAACGAGGGTCAGTGCAGCTGCATTGCCCTCTGACAAAGCTTTCGCCTTGTTTTGAAGCCAAACTGGGGAACTAGCACCGACGCTTGCTCCCGCCGGACTCGTCGCCAGCGTCGCCACGAGGTCCTTTGTCTCGTCTGTTTCAACGCTCAAATCGAACGCGCACTCCATGAGAGAGCCGTAGGGTGCGATGAGCGTCGGCATTCCTTTTTCGTCAGAGGAATCACCAATGCCGGAAAAATCAGAATCTGCGCCCGCGCGGATTAGGACGATCCTATCGCCGACTTGGAGTGGCGATGAGTTGTCTGGTACGCCAACGCGGATGGCGGCGCCGGAAATGTTGGCATTTTCGTAGCCCGGTTGAGTGTCAATTTCAGGTAAGCCACCTTCTACGGTTGCCTTCATAACGTGGAGCATGACCCTATCCTTTGCGTCGGCTGACAAAAAGAAATTGAAATTTTTGCCTCTCGCATCGAGTTCGCCGAAGTGCTTGGCATCAGGCCCGACGACGTTGTAGGTAGTGAAGCCGGAATGTGTCCCGCCATTGTTGGTCGTGGCTGCGAAAGAGCTGCCTTCGCCGAAGGTAAGGGAGTCGAATTTCACGCCGGTGCCAATTCCCTCATTTTCGGACCAGGCGGCGGTGCCATCCAGTGAGAGGGCGAGGCGTGCGCCGGCACCGACGAAGAGGTTGTCCACGGCTACGTTCAGGTCGCCGTCGCCCTTCGTCAGCGTGACCGCGTGGTCAGGTACTTCCGTTTCGTACGCAGCCTTGTTTTCAATGAGTAGCGTTGCGGCCTTGAACGTTACCGCTCCGCCCGCGCCACCGGCACCGCCGGTGTAAATGTCGTAGTCCGCGCCATCCGTTCCTTTAGTCCCGCTCGCCAGAGAAACATTTCCCCGCACGGTGACCACTCCATCAGCTTCCAGGCTGGCGTAGGCGCCAGCGCCACCATCGTGGCCATCGCGAACGATGCTGACGCTGCAGTCGCTGCCGGAGCCGCCAGCGCCGCCGGTGAGTGCTAAATCATCGCCTATGGTTATGTCGCCGGCCCTTAGTTCGGCGTAGCCGCCAGCGCCGCCGCTGCCACCGGCGTTATAATAGTTGTCGCCACCATTACCACCGGTGAGTTCCAAATTATGGAGCACCGCAACGTCGCCGCCGTCGGCATCCAGTTCCGCGTCACCTCCGGCGCCTCCAGCGTAGAAATACCTGTAGCTGCCCATACTGCTCTTTCCGCCAGCGCCGCCGCGAATGTAAATATTGTCTATGCCATCGGTTTCTTCGATGGCGACATTGTAGCTTGCATCGCCGCCGGGGCCACCGGAGCCACCGGAGCCGCCATTGTCACCATCGTAGCCGACGGAGCCATCGTTGGCCGTGGGAATGCCTTTGTCCAAAAGAGAGGTTGGAAGACTGGTGAAAGCATCGCCACCTCCACCTTCGGAGCCGCCGCCGCTGCCATTTGCGGCGGCGCCGGTTCCATCTCCCACGTAGGCGCCGCCGCCGCCACCGCCGCTGCCGCTGTCGCTGCCTGTACCGCCGGAACCGGCATGGGATCCACCGCTACCGCCAGCACCGCCGTTGCTGCTGCCGGTGGCGCCGCCGCCGCCACCGCCGCTGATGTAGAGGTTGACGTCATCGCCGCAGAGCGGAATCGACGGCAAATAAAACACTGAAAATATTGCGTAGAGCAGTGCCCAGGAAAGGGATGGGCGCAGGATGTGGTGGCGGGTGCGTGGCCGGATGGTGAAACATTTTACCGCGCGGTCGCTCAGGGCAAACAATTTGCCGATGATGGAGCCGCCGCCGCTGCGCAATTCGACCAGCCGTTGCTTTACGTCACTGCGCAGGAAAGGGTGGTTCAGCAGCGCACGCAGCATGCGGCCGCCCACCGCCTGCAGGCAGTCCTCCAGATTGTCCCGCGCCCGCTCGCGAGCGATGCCTACGGTCGAATTGTGCACTAGCAGTAGGTGGTGAATTTTGCACACCAGGTAGCCAATTTTGCAATTTTTGGAAACCTTTCGCCGCCGCATCCACTCCTCGCAGCCGTCAAATGCTCTGAGGTCTATGCGCCGCTCGTCGGCCATGCGCGAAAGCTGAGACGCCTCCTCGTGGTAGACGTAGAGCGCCCGATCGACGAAGCGGATGCTACCCGCCGCGCAGAGGTTGGCCACCACGAAGCCCAAATCTTCTTCTCCACTGCGGCAGTCGGGGAACTTCACGCCCGTGGCAATTATGCTTTCCCGGCGGAACCACTTGTTCCACACCGCATTCGTCGTTGCCAGGACGGAGGAAAATTGATCGGCGGTGAAAACGTCGCCCGGGCGCGATGCCATCACGTCATTGTCATATTTCAGCCAGGGAAGCGTGGAGCGGCACCCCTTCATCGTCCTCGCATAGCGAAACATCAAGACGTCCTGGCCGACACACGCCTTTTTCGCGTCGAATTCGCGAAATCCATTCGCCAAAACCTCGTCGTCGCCATCCACGAACCACACGAATTCGCCGCTCACCTCTGCCAGACCGCGGTTTCGCGCCGCACCCGCTCCCATGTTCTTCGGCTGGCGGATCAGCCGCAGCGTGGGAAATTTCTTCATCAGTTTTTCCACGGCCGCGGCAGTATTATCCGGCGAACCGTCGTCGACAACGACAACTTCGTTGCTCATATCGCCCATCGCCTCGTAGAGCGACCTAACGCAGCGCCCTATCGTTTCTCCCGCATTGTAGGCGGGGATCACCACGCTGAGGAACGGGCTCACCGGATTCCCTCCCAGCCGTCGAGCTTCTAAAATCTTTAAACTACTAAATACATTTCCAAGTTCCATCAGTCCCTCCACCGGCCGGGAGTGTATCCCTCTTTCCCGTAAAATCAACGATTTTTCGCATTAATTTTACTCGCATCGGTGATAATTCCAAAAGAGTGCTCAGAGCAATTGCCATGGAAAATATAAGAACTTCGCCACTTGAAGGCGTAGAATTTTTCCCAGAAGGATCCCGCTGCTATAGTTCTAGTTCCATCCAGCTAAAGCCTCCGGACGAGGCATTACAAAGCCTGCGGGATCAAGGAATAGTTTTAGGAGCTAGACTTGACATTGATCCGGCAACGGGATTGGGAGAGAAAAATCTTTTCCTGCAGTTTAAATACGAAGATACAGGCAGAGTATGGTCCTACCGCGTACGCAACTTCCGACAGCCTGAAATCGCAAAAATAGAAGTCGTGGAAGAATAGCGTAGAGAGTTTTCCGTTTGCTAAATAGGTGCCCAATTACGCGATGGCAATCCAAGAAGTCGAATACGGCTGGTGGATTTTGCACCTATTTATTCCGCCGCGTTCCAGGGGAGACACTGTGCCGCCTCAAAGCGCTCCTCGGAGCAGTGGACAAATCTTCAGACTTCAGTTCGCTAAATTTGCGGGAATTAACGCGCCTTAGCGTAACATTCCTTTTTTCCTCGTCGGAAAAATTAGTTATGATTATTTCCAGGTAAATTCCGTGTGAAGAGCCGTAAGACGTGTCTCCATAGCTTTTTTTAAACTCAGAAAGATCTTCCTCGGAAATAGATGTGCCCCAAGTGAGCTTCAAAGAGTCGCTCTTTTTAAGCTCAGAAATGTCCTCTTCGGAGATATAATTACGCTCAGGAAATGCCAGACAACTCAGCGCACAAAACAAATTAAAGTGTTCCTCACTCTCCACAACATACCTGTGATTCATATATGATCCTATCACCACATTTCTAATCATGGAACGGATGAGAGCTCGGGTGAGATATTCGCGTTCGCTGTGGCTACCAGAAAGGTACTCGCCGTTCTCCGCGATAATTTTTTTGAAAACATCGGACTTCCGTACTTTTGCGGTCACACTGCGAGAAGATAAGTCCCTTTGCGGTATTTTTTTCAAGGTCAGTTTTCAGTTGTCCAATGCAATTATGGTATTCGTGTTCGTCCATTATTTGTCTACTCCACGCACACTCAATGGCTTTCAGACGCTCCTTGACCTCCACGCTTATCCAAGGTTGTAGGCCTCGGGATACTCGGTAATAACACCAAAATCTGAACAATTACAACCGCATCTGACGATATCACTCATGGTCCCCACTAGGGAAACACAAGCAAACATTTTTACAATAAAAATTGTTCAAAAAAGTAAAATTTTTACTCTAACTCTTCGATGAAGATTGCGCTTATTTATGCCTATTGCAGCGAGCAATCACAGGAGAAAAATTGGTCGGTGTGACGACTAAAGACCGGGAAAAATAACACTCCACCAGCATTGAGGCATCGCCATTGACCCATGGTTTGATTACTCCATTTGATGAAAAAGCTAGATTTTTCATTGCAGGTGTTTCGCCACTGCCATCGCTGCCATGGGTCTTGCTTCCCAACCACTCGCAGAGAGCATCCTCGGGATATCGTATTATTCGCCTGATTTTAACGTAGGTGGCATGTCACCCTTTTCGTAGCGCCACTGGTTTAGACATTGCGCCGTTATTCCCATAACTTGTGCTGTCTCATCCTGGGAGAGAAGCTTTTGTTTATTGCTTATACCGCACACCGAAGGCCTAGAGCAACGGCAGGATTTTATTATCATCCTGGATTTTTATCAGAACAATTTCCTAGTTGACAAAAGAAGAAAAAAATGCTAGAATACGGCGGGAGGGGTGATGGAGAATGACATTTTGAATGGAGGTAAGTTTTTTTCCGAAGCGAAAGCTTTATGCGAAAAAGAGGGAACTAACAACTCCGCAACATTCGATATCAGCAATAAAAGTTGTACGCTGAGTGTTTCAAAAATAGGAGGATTTGCGACAGCGAAATTGGAAGATAGAAATTGCACCGCGTTTAAGGAAACGCTAGATGCGGGCAAGGATGCTTGGCAACCTATTTTGGAAAGTCATAGGCCCGATAACAAGGGAAACCCCAAGGAAGGTGCGAGCGATCTTGTGGAATCTGAGGCAAACTCTAAGCACAGTGAAATTTCCGAAGAAGGTGCGGGAAATATAAACGCACAAGAGGGTATTGACACGTGCTCTACTTTGAAAGAAGGAGCTAGCGTAAGTCTTGTGCGCAAGCCTTCAGATGGATCATTTCAGCTCATTGACCCAAATTCAGAGGTCCATAAGCATAGAATGGAGAAACCTATCGCGCCTTTCGCCAGAGGAAATAACTCTGCTCTGTGGATAGGGAAAAATGTTTGCCGTCGACACCTAAATGCCGAACTTTTCAAGAGAAAAAATCAATTTTTGCTAGGGGATAAATTTTTTGCAAAGGGAACTTTGGATCAAAAGTGGCGCACGAATGGTAGTGAAGTTGAAAAAACAGAGAACGCCTCCGAAAAAAAAGAATTGCACGACAAAATGGAGAATTTATGGCCTGGTACGAATTTTGCAGAATATGTGTTTGGTCAATATTCAGAAACTGAATCAGATATAAGGTACAACACAATTAGTGAAAAAGGTCGCAGACTTTTGGGAAATATCATTTCGGAAACTGAAAATTTGGAAAATGAACTGAAAAAATTGAACGACAAAAAAGAAGCATTATCATACGAAGAAGATGCTCGGAAAAAACAGCTGGAAGACGGAATTACCAGTCTTAAAGTCATAGCTGGAAGCCATGGCAACACCTGTTCTGAAACGCTTACAATTCTTCTGCTACAAATGGCAGACACTATTGATACGACGAATAATGTAACTCTTGCTCCAGATGGAATAGCGAACAAAATTTTAACGCAATATCGGACTAAACTTAGTAAAGAAGTAATAGATCCTCTAACAGGAACTCTACTTAACAGAAACCTTTCTGCTTTTATAGCAGGAGAAGTTGAATTTAAATTTGGCAGTGCGCCTTATATGAAAAGATTTAGAGAAGAATACGCTTTAGGTCTCAAATCCTTCATGGGAAAATTTTTAGGCTTGGATAATAGTCACGGCGTGATAGGAGATGTGAGCAGTGGTAGTATTTTGCTTAAGGAACCACTTGGTGATGTTGCAGAAAACGTAAGGTTGCTTCCAGAAAAAGAAGGTGGAAATTCCATTACTTCCGAGGCGGAAAATGTTTTTGATACGCTCAGCGAAGAAGCGTTCGACGAAACGATGAGTGAATTTTTAATGGCTCCAGTCACATTCGAGGAATTTTGCGCTATTCGTAGAAGCTCTGTTAAAGACCTTAGAGCTAGTTTTGCCGAAGCTATAACCAAAAGCAGCGATAGCAATGATCCGGGTGATAAGGCTGCTCTCGTGCTGCTGCGCTACTGGACGGACGGATTCGCTGCAGATATGTCCAGCCTCGGTGGAATTGACAAGCTCGAAAAAGAATTGCAGACGTCCATAAAAGAGAAAGAGCTAGAAATAGATAAATCGCAAAAAAAGATCGATTCAAATATCTCTGTAGAAGGAGTGAACGCAAGAGATGCCGCCAAAAAGAATTTGCAGCTGCTGAAATACGCCGTAGATGCTCTTGAAAATCTAAAAAATCATACCAATGCAACTTCCCAAGAATTACAAAAAGAAGGCACAGCGGTCCCATTGGGCTTGATTCGTGAAATTTTGATTGGATTGGATAATTTCGACCTCATTCCGGAATTTGCTAAAACAAGCAAAGAACAACGTAAAGTTATGGCAGAGTTGTACTTCCCGGCATACCTATATTCCACCGGGGCATTGATTCTCAAAAACAATGTGCAAATACCCGAAGAAAATCCTGCACTACCAAATCCATTTCCAAAAAGCTCAGACAAAAAGCTAAAGAAAAGAGAAAAAAATAAAGAAATAGAAGCCTGGTACACTCCGGAAAATTTTACCTTAACTCCACAAAACGAAGAAGACCTATACTTCGAACGGCAAATAAATTCCATAAAAACTTGTGGAATACACGCTTTGAACCATTACGTTGGATACTCCGCTTTTGGAGCTGAGGATATGCGTATAAACCATGTGCTGTACCAGATAGCAACATCCCAAGATCAATTTAAGAATTGGGAGGATGATTTAAAAGAACTGTTGAATGATTTAAAAGGAAAAAAAATCGATCTCATAACGGCTGAAAATTGGATTAGCAAAGATGAGCAAATTAGTACCCTCACCGAAAACATCGACGGCCTAATCGAAGATAGCGATGAAATTCATCAGGCTGTCTCGGAAATAGCCGAGCAAAGCGGACAAATTTTAAACGGTGAAAAAACCAACAATCTCCCGGAAAAAGCGAAAATTATTTGCAACTATCTCGATAAAATTTCAAAGCTTACTATTCCAAGTGATGATCGATCCGACCTAGAAAAGCAGATAGAAGGAATAAAACTGAAAATTTTACAAAAAATTGAAATATTTGACCCCCGCAAAGGTGCCCACGCAAGGGAGGTACAGAAGGCAATTGAAGACAGATTTGAAGTAAAACTGCACTCCGAAAGTGGTAAGGGGGAAGACTTATCGGCTGGTAAAAAAGATGGCCCCTCCGACAATTCTGACTTCTCCAAAGCCATATCAGAAAACAAACTACCAAATGGCGTTGATCGGATGATTGTTGACATCGGTGACCATTTCACATGCCTTCGCAAACTGCCGGATGGGCAGTGGATTTTGTTGAATTCACTCGAAGCCGAACCAACTAAAGTGAGTAACATCAAGGATTATCTTAGCGGAATGGAGCGCTACGAAGTGCTATACTGTGAATCTAGCGACGATCAGCAAAAAATTAATGCAGCCACTAACGCCACCATTGCCGAGCCCGCATAAGCCGGGAATATCACACAGGGACACCTGATTCGCTTCTCATATTTTTACGGACGTCCAGGGTTTTTGCATGGTTCTTTAATTCCAATGCTTTGGCTCTATGGCGATGATTTTTAATCACCGATGCTGCCCCGTGGCGAATGTTTTCAGATGTCCACTTGGACGGAGCCAGTATCACCGCAGATAGAAGCTTTTTCAAATATTCGTGCCCCATCGGCGGAGGATCGAAAAAATTCCAACGGCATGGAATCCAAATCGATCCACGATTCGACTTTTTCTTTTAACGCAAAGAAATGATATGCATTGACAAAATTCGCCTTTTCTTTTGACGTAGAGAAATGATACATATTGACAAAAATTTGCAAATTTTTACAATGGGGGCGGGAGAAGTAGATGTTAATTTACCATCTGTCACCGCTTGCAGTGAAAAATTTGATGGCCACACACTGGCAGCTGAAAAATCTAAGCTCATCCAGACGCAATCACAAGTTACCGACGACGCACTAGGGACGCACCTCATGGTCGCGGCCCATGATTCTCCGGCAAACTTCTTCCCATCGGCGCCATCGCAACACACGAATTCAACGGCGGAGCAAATTACTTTGCCAGCGGCGGAAATCACCGCAGTGACCGGCGCAATTCCACGTCCTACGGAAGATCTGGGAAGGACCACGTTGGCCGTGACGGAAACTCCCGAGCGTGAAAAAGAAGATGCGCGCCAGCAGATTGTGGAGGGATTTCTCAAACTGAGACTCACCGACGATAAATCGAAGATTACCAAACTCCAACAGTTAATCGAAAAATTATGGGTCAAATCACCGCAAATGCTCGAACGAATTCTGAATAACTGCAAATGGTTATCTGGCAAGGCGCAGGATGATTTCATCTATGACGTCGCAGTGACAAGCATGGAAATGGAATTGGCCGATATTTTTGAGAATGAAGCCAACGCATTTAGTGGAAGGCTGGAACCTGGACCAGCGATTGCAATAAACCACCCGCACAAATACAAACTATTTGCCGGCGCAGGTGACAGTGTGGTAAAAAACATGCAAGAAAGATTTAACGAATGGCTGAACACAAACAAAAATGCGCTCTTTGAAACTAGTTTTCCCAATACTACTCCCCAAAAGGAGTACCAAGACATGATAGGTAACTGGGTGACATCTGCATGGCTTTATCCGATCAGAAAAGCCGTAGAAAATAATGTGCTCGCACATCGCGTGATGCAGCGTCAATATTATGAGGAGTATTTGAAAGAATGTCAAAATGCGGATAGGGCGTACTCTAAAGAACAGATAAACGAAGACCTACAATATGAGAAAGAATGCGTGGCAAAAGCTGGGAAGTTATTGGCGGTAAGTTATTCCCTTACTCAAATGGTGTACCGGCACATGGAAACACCTAGCTATGTCGAAGGATCGCCGCCAACGGTGCTGGCCGTTCGCAAAGTAAAGAAATGTGCACTGGACAAAATGGTCGGTAAAGCTCCTGCGCAAATCGATAACAACACGAGAAATAAGAAGTGGGAATGTTATTACAATGCGGAAAATGCCAATCCTGCTGAATCGTGGGGCCAATTGGGCATCGCACTGTATCATGCCGGTGCCAATTGCGCAACAGGAACTAATGCGGCAATTTATGGCGAAATTCCGGTGTATGAGCTGCTTTTGTCATGCTATGGTTCCCTTTTGGGACACGCGAGCGGAAGCCTAAAGGAAATTGTGCGAATACCATTTTCCGATGTTAAAGTCATCGCGGAAACTCTGCTTAATGAGTCAGCCTATTTGAAAAATATAGTACTCAAAACCATTGAAGCCCAGTATGGAAGTGATAATGAGACATTGAAAGAAGCCAAAGCCATTGAAGCCCAGTATACAAGGAGGGATAATGAAGCTGAGAACTATGTAGATCCCATCGTGGAAGACTACGAGCCATCGCAATTTGAAGAATTTAAATTTGACTTCGCCCCCACTAGCGCTGGCATGTCATCGCACAACGAAGGCCCGTCGTTCAGTTTCGCGAAATTTGAAGAATTTAAATTTGACTTCGCCCCAACTAGCGCTGGCATGTCATCGCACGACGAAGGCTCGTCGGGCAGTTTCGCGAAAATTGATGGAAACTAGAAAGGACAGTGGAACGCTATGGAAGTTGACTGTGGAATTAAAATTTTAGGAGCAAAATATGCATGGATTGACAGACAGACTCCAAGCGTTGAGCTGGATTTGGAATTTGATGCAACTGCACCACAGCGAATCAGTGCCTTTATAGAGGAGGTTGGTCCTGTGCCATTTAGCCATGGCCTTGTGCAACTTCGCGGAAAATCGATGGCAGATTCGAAATTGCTGGCTCAGCATCTGAGTCAAAAATTCATTCCCGGATATCCAAGTTTGCGCGTGCCACGCATGACCAACAGCCCGAAAATTGTCAAAATTGTCAATCACCTCTTCGATGCCGGAAATTATCTCAACGGACAGCGCTTTGAGGAAGGAAAATCTTTACCAGAGGACTTGCTTGACAAACCGACGGATCACAGTGAACAAGGCGAAATGTGATTGCAGCGGCTTTCTACGCGAATTCCCTCCGCGTAGAAAGGAAACTTTTTCACAGAAAAATGGCAAAAGATCCGAATGCGCCAGATAACGTAACATTTCTTTTTTGGGACGGGAACTTGGCAGCATAGAGGATATAAAGTGAGAGTTTGGCAGTGCAATCGGCCTAAGATACTCGGTGCGAGATTTGAACGACACATTCCTAGCAAATTTCGCACATGCCGTGTACAACGTGACACACAGGAGACGGCCAGAGAAACCAAATAAGCCATGCAGTGTAGAATACCTAAGACTAGATGATACTAGGGAGCAAAAGGATAGAAGGAATAAAAGTGAGTGTTGCTGCAGCCGGATGAAAGATGTTATGCGTGATGCGTCATTTGCTATGTCTTACAACTCACGACACGATGAAATCTACTTAGATAGTAGAGAAGGAGATGGCTTTCACTGGCATTTTGAATTTTGCCCATTCTGCGGGAAAGACATAGAAGGCAAAAGCGAGGTTTTAAGAAAAGTCATTGGTGAAGAATTCGGCATAAATACTGAACTCGACGACTTTGATTGGGATTTGTTAGATCAACTGCCACCAGAATTCCAAACCGACGAGTGGTGGAAGAAGCGGGGGCTATAAGTGCTTCTAGCGAACTTACCATTTTCCAACGTCCCCACGGCAAACCCATCTCTCTGTTGCGTTTATTGCAAAAACAAAAACAATGTTTTGCAAAATTTTATTGATCTAAATAAAGTTTTTGCCATCAGCTTTGTTTGCGTAAAGAATCACGCAACTTTCTCTGGAAGAGAAATTATGGGCGGGCATCTATGTTTTGTTGGTAGTATTTTTGGAATTGGTATTACATGTTGTCGCCCACATAAGAGCCAAGATCCATCCAAGACCGGTGCACCCAAAAAACAAATTGAATAAAAATATGGGAAGAGTATTTTTGTGGTTTCTATTCTTAGCAATAATAGACGGCAGGAAAAATATATAGAAGGGTGCGTAGAAGCAAAGAAGAACGAAAGGTAATAGTAGAAGGTTAGAGAGAAGTGTGTAATCGGCACTGAGAATAAGGATCTCGGGGTTAGGAACCGCAAATGCCCATATCAGACATAAAAATGATGATACCAGGAATAATTTTGTCGATAGTTTCATAACCTTGCCTTAAAAAAAGAATTATGCGCATATCTAGGCTATTGTATCAAATTTGCAAAAATTGACAATCAATAAATTACTGTCACAATTTTCTTGCCGATGCCAATGGACGCGTTGACGCAACGGGTAACGTTGGAAGTACAGTATTTTTTTAACTTTTAGGCATCTCTTGTCAGCCAGCATGAGTACCTGGTGGGCCCTGTAGGATTCGAACCTACGACCAAGGGATTATGAGTCCCCTGCTCTAACCGCTGAGCTAAGGGCCCTGGAAAGAGGTGAAGCTGGGCTTCGCGTAAGGCCACAACGACTCGCACGCACTAAAAAGCTTCGACCGCCTTTTGCAAGTTTAATTTTGCAGGTTTAAAGGATTCCATCCAGCGAAAATTTCCCACCGAAAATGGTATGCTCACCTACGCTCCGTGGTAAAAATTCCGTTTGGACTGGTCGATCAATCTTCGACTATCCCAGCGTGTGGCTTCGCCCCTGCTTCACCACCTTGCTCCGCGTCTTTTCCGGCTCCATTGGTGATTGTCGCGACACCAGACAATGCCTCCGGCTGCTGCACGGGCGATAGCAGCTCTGGAATTGGCATAACTGCGGCAAAGTGATTTTCGTCCATAATTCTGTACAGAACGACCGACCGCTTATCTTCCAGAGCATGCGCGATGTCAACCGGTTGCGCCAATCTCACGGCTGAGCCATCTCCTTCGCCTTGAACATCCGAAATGGTAACGTGCATCGACAATCCGCTGGCGGAGAAAAAATACGATTCACAGTGGTTTTCTCTGGGAGAGTAATCGACTATTACCGTGGACACGTGAAGTGCCGCCGCTATGTGTGAGAAATCATCGCTCGTGATAGTTCCCTCACATCCGCCTGCGAAGGCCATCGCATTTTCCGCTTTGAGCATTTTGTCAAAGGCTATTTCCAGCAACCTTTTCGCCGTGATTGAAAATTCGTCATCTATTCGTTCGCCATTCACATGGCCAACAGCCACCGCCAGGTACAGCAGGCAAATTCTTTCAAGGACGTCCAGCTCTGCCAGCTCATACAGCCCCGGGCCAGACACGGCCAGGAGAACGCGGGGATTAAAATGCGCCAAAAATGCTACAGCCGCGCTCAGGGAACACCGGCAGGGCGGGAAAACTATGAGCCTATCAAACGCCCTAGGCGGAGCGCCAACTATTCGTTCGAATCTTTCCTCAAGTGCGGCGCAATCGATGCCATAGCACGGCACCCCGTAGGTAATGGAGCCAATAATTTTATCCATTTTCGCGGGATTTTTTGATTCTAGTTTTCCGAGCTCTATGAGCGATAAATTCGGCAACGGCAGTGATTTTTCATCTCCTTTGAGCACTGCGACGTATTCTTCCATCGTTGCCTTGCACATCACCCGCACTGCCACGTCCAGGAGAAAATTTTTGATGTCGGTGAAGTACTCACCCACACCGGCATCGACACCAACCCTCTTACATTTTGTGTCCATGCCGTAGATCTTTGCACGCATATCGGCGATTCCAGCCTTTGTAGCCTCCACGCCGCCTACCGGATTCGGGAAAAGAGCCAGCTCCAGAATGCGAGAAAGATCTTCATTTGAAAGCTTGCCGAGATCATCGGAAACTGAATCAAAGAGCTTTTGCGCATCGGTGACATTTCCAGCGGTCACCATTTCATGCAGCACACCGGCCACCCTATCAAATCTGGCATCACTCGTTTCAGCTGTAACTGGAGATGGCGCAGTGGTAGCTTCGACGTTATAATCGGCTAGCGGACTCGTGGCGCTTGGCGGCGGAATGCCTATCTCGGTTCCGTCGGTAGCCACCGCATGCCCATGAAATTTCGCTCCAGCGTGTTCGCCCCCGCCATCTTTGTGCGAAATAATTTCCGTTTGTTTTGCGACCTCCGCCGCAGATAGTTTACCAATCGATGCACCCATCTTCACCTCCTGGCGCGCAGGATAGGCAGTTTTAGAAATTCGCAACAAAGTTTACTTTTTGCGCAAAAAAAATCACAAAAATTGCGCTGCGACCACTGCCGATGACGCGCTTAAATTCTTGCAATTTTTCCGCGGCAATGTTCTCTGTGGCCGATGCAAAGTCTTGCAAACATCGCATACTTGATCGCCTCCATTGCGTTTATTTTCGGCATAAAAATGCTTGGGAAAGCCACCACGGCGCGCAGGGGAAACATAATTTCCGGCGCTGGAATGCTAATCGCTCTGTGCGCCACGCTAGCCGACGGCTGCGTTCTGTCGATTAAAATTGCCGCCGTTGCCATTTTAATTGGAACCATCGTCGGGGTAGCGCTGGCCTACGGCGTAAAAATGATACAGCTGCCGGAAATGGTGGCACTGCTGAATGGGCTCGGGGGAGCAGCTAGCGCACTGGTTTCCCTGGCCGAATTTCATAAAATTTCAACGTGGGGCTGGGCAGAGTATTTTGCCAGTAGCGGATTAGAATGCGGGAAGGCCACCATCTATGGGGTAAATTTTTCGACGTTTGCCGCCGCATTCATCGGAGCCGTAACAT
The DNA here is from genome assembly GCA_031268175.1 of Puniceicoccales bacterium. Lineage (GTDB taxonomy): Bacteria > Verrucomicrobiota > Verrucomicrobiia > Opitutales > JAIRKQ01 > JAIRKQ01. The sequence continues at coordinate 39,497 of JAIRXR010000011.1, forward strand.
TTTCCGGAAGCGTGGTCGCCTATTTGAAACTCTCCGAGAGTGTTAAATTTTCCACATCCGCTGGAAAATCGCTAACCGCCGGATCGCTTTTAGCCATCACCTGCCTTGGATTATTTTTTACATTTCGCAAAAATTCATCCGCCTACGAGCTCTACGCCACAGTGGCGATTGCGCTGCTCCTCGGCACAACCGGAGTTATGCGCATCGGCGGCGGAGACATGCCCGTGGTGATCTCCCTACTAAACAGCCTGTCCGGCATGGCCGCCGCGGCGACCGGATTGGTTTTGGTAAACGTCGTCCTGGTCGTGGCCGGATGCCTGGTTGGGACCAGCGGCCTGATTCTGACCATTATAATGTGCAAGTCCATGAACCGAAGCTTGGTCAATGTCATCGGCGGTGGATTCGGGACCGCAGTCGGATCCGCGCAGAGTGGCACGGAAAAGCCGAAGGCAATTTCCGTCGATGATGCGTACTACGCTTTGGAAGCCGCCAAAAATGTTGCGTTCATCCCAGGCTATGGCATGGCCGTCGCCCAGGCCCAGCACGCAGTTAGGGAACTGGGAGAGATACTCGAACGCAATGGCACGGAGGTGCGCTATGCCATACATCCCGTTGCCGGACGCATGCCAGGCCACATGAATGTGCTACTGGCCGAGGCGGACGTTCCCTACGAGCAACTCGTCGACATGGAAACGGCAAATGGGGCCATGGCTTCCATCGATGTTGCAGTCATCATAGGGGCAAATGACGTGGTTAATCCGGCGGCATTGCATGATAAAAATTCACCGATTTACGGCATGCCCATAGTGAATGCGCACCTCGCCAAAGTGACGTTCGTCCTCAAACGCGGATCCGGCACCGGGTTTTCAGGGTTGGAAAACGCGCTTTTCACCATGCCACATACGCGCATGGTATACGGCGATGCGAAAAAAACGATCACCGCGCTAGTTGCTTGCTTCAAGGGTAGGTGAGCACCGCTTCGCAGCCTCATTGGGTTATCCTCTGCACGGCTAGGAAGTGGACACCGCTGTTGTTATACAAAACTATGGTATTTTGCTCATTCATAGCTTGCCTCAAAACTTCCCTGTTGTCACCTCGTTCGTAGCGAATCCCACCACCTGAACCATTCAGCGATTCAACGTCGCCAGCGGCGTAGCAAATATGCTCTCCTTCTTTGTTGAAATCATGCACTTCGCCGTAGGACGATTCAACTACAACTATTCTCCTGCCCAATGCTTTCGCTATGTGACCAATGTCGTCCACTTCCAGCATCCCGTGGCAGCTTTCCCCAGAATCCGCTTTTCCTTTGCCCGCGGGCCCAAGTTTATTCATCTCCTTCAAAAGAAAGGATTTTGCCGATTTCACATCAATATTTCCCAAATTATTCATCCGGCCAACGGCAATTGCCAGGCGTAGCTTGGCCACTTTTTTTAGCGTCTCATCTGATGTTTCCTCATTGGCACCTGACGACAGTGCATTTCCGGCTAGTTGCTGGTCGCATTGGGAAAGTATTGCCCTGTATCCACACAAATTGCTTTGCCCCGACATGTTGACGACTTTGCGCCCGCAGTCACTGGGATTTATGCCCGTAGCTTGCTGAAAACCACTCCAACGCTCTTCGCTTCCCCTTGCGCTGACAACCGATTCATTGATGGCAAACGGCATTGCCGGCTGCGGAAAATTACTAACCTTGCCATCAACTAAATTGCGGAAATTACTACTACTAATGTATTCATCGACGGTAGTTTGTGCCAGCCGATCCTCCGCATGATTGTCTGTTTCCGCAATGTTCGCTGCTTCTCTAGCCCGTCGAATTTCCTCCTTGGAGAAGGTTTTTTCTTTATCGGCGATGGTTTTTGAAAGATTTTCAACCAATTTTTCATCTTTTTCCTCCCAAGCTCTTTTAAGCGCAATAAAAAAATCCACAAGCTCGGAAATTTCTAGCTGCCGCTTAGTGTCGGCGGACTGCGACGACCTGGAAGCACTTACTCGCCCACCTTTTGACGGAATCTGCAGTTCGGAATTAATGGTCGCGGAACCATCGGGTTCCGAAAAATGCGCCGCTTCCTTCGCTAGTTGAATTTCTTCTTCGGAGAAGTTTTTTTCTTCAATGCCGATAACGTCCGAGAGATTTCTAATCAATTCACTGTTATTTTCCAGTCGAGCTTGATGGAGATTCACAAAAAGATCCACAAGTTCGGAAATTTCTGTCTGCCGCTTAGTGTCGGCGGGCTGCGACGGGACGGAAATACTAAGCTTTTCGAAAAGATCCGCAAGCTCGGCGTCTTCGAGTTGTAGCTGCGCGGAAATGTTAGGCTTTGCGGGAAGATCCGCAAGCTCAGGAATTTCTGTCTGCCGCTCAGTGTCGGCGGGCTGCGACGGCACGGAAATATTAAGCTTTTCGAAAAGATCCACAAGCTCGGCGTCTTCGTGTAGCTGCGCGGAAATGTTAGGCTTTGCGGGAAGATCCGCTGTCTGAGCTTTGCGTAAAGTGAGCTTTCCGCCCGGCACGCCTAGTCTTTTTCTGCTTTCAATGATCCTGTTTCTCACTGAATCTCTGACATTGGCCGTATTCCGTTGCTTGTTCTGAGGCCTAGTAATTTTCGACGAATTTTTTCCACAAGATATCTTCATAGCAGGCGAAAAGTGTACAAAAATTTTTAATTTTGTCAAGAAAATTACAAAATCAACTGCGACATTGGAAATAGCTCCGCGGGGCATGGTTTAAATTCTTGCAATTTTCCCATGGCTAGGTTCTTTACTCCAGTGCCCGATTCAAATGAATTGCAAAAGACGATAGCGGGAATTCTGGAGAGAATTATTTTTCGCAACGATTCTAATTCCTACAGCGTTGCGGAGGTGAAGGTCGGCAAATGCGGAGACAAAGCCACCATCTGTGGCATTTTGCCCGGCGTGCAATGCGGCGAAACGTTGGAAATGACCGGAACCTGGACAACCCACGAAAGGCACGGTTTGCAGTTCAATGTGGAAAAATTTGAATCGAAATTGCCGTCGGACGTCAATGGCATACGGCGCTACCTAGGCAGCGGGCTCATCGAAGGCGTGGGAAAGATCTACGCAAAAAAAATCGTGGACCTCTTCGGCGCCGAAACGTTTAGCGTCCTGTCGAATGAATCTTCCCGATTGCTGGAAGTGGAAGGGATTGGAATCGGTCGCGCGACGAAAATTAAGGAGGCCTGGGATTCGCAATTCGCCATACGCGACATCATGGTCTTTTTGCAAACCTACGGCGTCACCAACGCGCTGTGCATGAAATTATATGAAAAATACGGCGCCGATGCGTGCAACGTACTGGAGACGGACCCCTATCGCGTGGCGCAGGAAGTGCAAGGCATTGGATTCAAAACAGCGGACAAGATCGCAAAAAACATCGGCATCCCGACCACGCACGCATCCCGCATCGACGCCGGAATCATGCACATTTTGGCGGAGTCCGAAGATGGCGGGCACACGTGTATGTTTCGCCAGCAACTGGTCAAATATGCTCAGATTTTGCTGGAGTTGCCGCCCGATCGAATCGACGATCGCGTGGAAAATTTAATTTCCTTCGGCAGGCTGTGCACGCTTCCCGACGGTGTTGTGCAAAAATCCTCCATGCGAAAAATGGAAGAGTGCATAGAAAAGTGCCTGCAAAACATTCTCTTTGACAAAAGTTCCACGCTGCCGGATATTTGGATCGAAAAGGCCATCGATTGGGCGCAAAAACGGGAAAGCTTGGCATTTGCTCGGGAACAAATCGAGGCCATAGAAGCCGCATTGGCAAATAAAATTTCCATCCTAACCGGTGGTCCAGGAACCGGAAAGACGACGATTCTGCGCGCACTGGTATCCATACTTTCGGCAAAAAAGGTAAACATCGTCCTCTGCGCACCGACCGGCCGCGCCGCTCAGAAGATTTCCGAAACGACGGGAAAGCCGGCGCAGACGATCCATCGACTGCTGCAGCACAGGCCCGGAGAGCGCACGTTTCTCCACGACGAAGCTACTCCACTAAAGCTTGATTTCATCATAGTCGACGAGACCAGCATGGTGGATGTGTTTCTGGCAGCGGCCCTATTCAGGGCGCTCCCCTCCACGGCCCATGTCCTACTCGTTGGTGACACCGACCAATTGCCATCCATCGGCCCCGGCAACGTGCTGGGAGACATCATAAAGTCGGAAAGATTCCAAGTAACGCGCCTGCGAAGAATTTTTCGCCAGGAGGCCCGCAGCACAATCGTTTCCGTCGCCCACGACATCATCAGTTCCGTTGAGACCTTCCCCACGGCGTTGGATTCCGTCGCCAAAGTTGATCCGGCGGGGGACTTCCATTTCATAGAGTCCGCTAGCCCGGAGGATTGTCTTGAGAAAATAGCGACGCTCTGCAGGGAATATTTACCACTGTGGTACAACGTCGATTCAGTCGACGATGTACAAATTTTGGTCCCCATGCATCGTGGGACGATAGGCACCGAAAATTTGAACGCCACATTCCAGGACATCTTCATCGGGAAGGAGTACGGCGCTGCGTGGACGCAATTTCGCATTGGAGACAAGGTGATTCAAACTAAAAACAACTACGAAAAAAACGTTTTCAATGGTGATCTCGGCAGGGTGATCCACCTGGATAGCGACAATCAAACGGCAACGGTAAAGTTCAATGGGGAAATAATTTCCTTGGGGAAAAACGGCCTCGGTGATATGAACCTAGCCTACGCCATCAGCATACACAAGTCTCAGGGCAGCGAATTTCCCATAGTAATAGTCGCTCTCCTGCGCCAGCACTACGTTATGCTGCAGCGAAACCTCCTGTATACCGCAATTACCAGGGGCAAAAACAAAGTTTTCATCGTCGGAGATCCGAACGCCTATTCCATAGCCATCCAAAACAAGGAGCGGGAAAAGCGCATGACCGGGCTGTACTCCCACATTCGAAAATGACCGCGGGCGATTGCCTTTCCCCTCTCCGCACGGCGAGTGAATCCGCGTGTTCAGCGCCGCCGGACCTACTTTTTTACACCAGCGAGCACGGCGTACACCGTACTCGATATGATTAGCAGCGCCCCCAAAATTGTTGAAACACTCGGAATTTCACCGAAAATCGCAAAGCCAGCCACCGCCGTTAGAACAAACTCAAAATATCTGAGCGGCACAATTGCTGACATGTCAACTTTCTCAAATGCCCTTAGAGTGCAATACAAAAGCAAATTGGCTCCGCAGCCAAGCGCGGCGAACAGGCAGAGATCGCCCATCGACGGCCACACCCATTTCCACAGGGCAAACGGACACGATAGGAGCGAAGTTATGGTGGCCGTATGGAGTACCATCCGAAATACCCCCTCTCCGCCAACAAATTTCTTGTTTATCACGTCCAACGACGCAAACAATGCGGCGGAAAGCAATACCATCGCCGCTGCAAACGCCGTGAATTTCGCATTTCCCGGCTCAAAAACCACCAGAACTCCGACGGCTCCAACCATGGTGGCAATGATACTGCCTCCGGTTATTTTTTCCTTCAGGAATATGCGCGTAAAAATCAGCGTAAAAATCGGAATGATAAAATTCAGCGCCACAGCGGTGGCTATCGGCAACCTGTGCAGTGCCCAGCAATACAGCGTCATCGCCAGCAACAGTAATGCTGCGCGGATGAAGTGCAGTTTGGAAATGCGCCACAGCGCTGCCTCACCTTTTTTAGCCCTAGAAACTACCGGCAGAAGCGATGCGGTTGCGAAAACATAGCGCAGGAAAACGATTTGCGACGTTGGGTACGCCCGCCCGAAGAACTTCATGAGTACGTCGTTTGTGACTGATATCGCCGAACTCAGTAGAAACCACGCCACTCCGCACAGATAACTGTACTGCCACTTCCGCAAAGACACCTACCCGGACACTGCCACGGCGCTGCAGCAAGTCAATCGATTTTTGGAAATTCCAAAATTTTGCAAAATTAGTCAAAATTTTCATTGCAAAGTAAAAATTTTGTTTTATCCTCCTCCGGAGGAGTTATTATGAGCGCTAATTCGTGTTCTGACAACGCACTCCGCGCAAGCGAAGCCGCGAACGGTGAAAAATATCGCCTGATTGGGAAGTTGATCGAGCTCGAAGGATGGGGCGCGTACCACTACGGCTTGGAATGCAAAGACAACGTCTACCTCTTCGAAGAGGGTGTATTTCGCGTCGGAAATCCCGGTGCGCACATCGGAGAATGGTTCATCGCCTCGACCGCATCGGCTGATCATACTTTGAAAATGGAGCAATGTTTCCCACCGAAATCGCTCAATTTGAGGAATGTCCTATGCGAAAATCAGCCTTCGATGCCCACAAATTCCGATTCGCATAGATCTCTGCGCGTTTCCGCGCTGCCACACACCGACACGAACAGCGTCGACTGGACATCCTCGGATTCTGACGATCCTTCCTGCATTCCAACGCCGTTTTCCATTGGATCGACTGGTCTCGATCGGACATACTCGGCGGCGAACATTTTACACGAAAATCAGAGAATACTTTATCTAAAAGGCGATCCGCACAGTGATTGCACACAATCGAGTTTTCCCAGCCGAAGCTCATCCGCACCCGCACCATCAGCTGGCTGTGGCGGAAATTGAGAGTAGTCGCCGCCTTTTTGGAAGCTTTTTCAAAAAACGCAGAAGCCCCCCCGTTTCCAAGCCGTTTTAGCCATGGGTTACAAGCTGCGGCCTAGCGCGACATGAGCAGCACATTCGCGATTGCTGCGATTGCCTCTCCATTTCCGATTGCGCCGAATCCTTCGTTGGTCGTGGCTTTCAGCCCGATATTTTCAGCTTGCACGGCCAACACTTCTCCGATCGAACTTCGCATTTGCTGCAAATAGCCTGACAGCTTCGGCTCCTGCGCGATGATGACCGCATCAATGTTTGAAATGGTAAAATTATGCTCACATATCTTTTCGCGCGCATAGTCCAAAATTACTCCCGAGGCGATGCCCTCTGTCCAGGCCTCCGTATCAGGAAAAACTTCCCCGATGTTTGGCAATCCGAGCGCCCCAAGTATGGCATCGGCAATGGCATGGCTCAGTGCATCGGCATCCGAATGGCCGACCAAACCTCTGGCATATTCGATTTCGACACCGCCAAGGATCAGCTTCCTCCCGAAATCCAACCGATGGATGTCATAGCCTATACCAATTTTGATCTTCACCATGGAGAAAGCATGGAAAAATTTTAAAATTGTGCCAATTCCAAAAGGCGGACAACGCCACTTTTTGGCGGAAGAGCGCGCCAATTTGGTAAAATTTTGCACTTTGCGTTTTTGCCATTGAATCGTGCATAAAACTTTGTACAGTTGATACTATGCGATTTTTATTCAAGGCTGTTGGAGCAAACAACGAATTAGTTAGCTCAGATTTGGAAGCCAAGTCAAGGGACGAAGCGCTATTCGTTTTGAAAAGTAAAAATTTGCGCGTGATCAGTATTTTCGAAGAGTCGGCATCACCCGGAAAAACTTCATTTCTTTCTTCCACGTGGAAAAAGTTGTCCGCAAAAAGGCAACCACCGGTTCAAGTAACCGCCGACATAATGCTGCGATTATTTGAAAAGCTGCAAAAAATGGTAGCCTCTGGATTAACGCTCTCGGATTCGCTGTCATCCGTCAACAAAAGGACTAAAAATGCGGCCGAAAAAGTGCTAACTTCTTCATTGCTCACTGACATTCTCGGCGGACAGTCCATGTCCGATGCCATAAAAAAATTCGGCGCTAAAATCGACGGCAATGTCTACAGCATCATTTTGGTCGGGGAATCGAGCGGCAATCTCGCCACAGCCCTGGCTGACACAGTGAGACTGCTAAAATCGACGGCTGAAGTCAAAAAGAAGCTGAAGTCGTCGCTCATCTATCCAGCATTTCTCACCATGCTGGTGTTCGTGGTAATTTTGGTGTTCACATTCTTTCTGATGCCGCAAATGGAGAATTTCATAAAAACCCTCGGCGGTGAAATCCCACCAATGACGAAATTTCTAAAATCGCTAACCTCGGTGTTTATTTGGCTGGTTCCGGCTGTGGTGATTGCGGCCGTCGTGGCGTTGACATTGATTCCAAAGTTGCGGCAGACAAAGGTTGGCAGACACAAAACGGACGAACTCATACTGAAAATCAAGCCGTTCTCGACGATAATACTCCTATCGATGAGGGCGAACCTGTCAAATCTGATGGGCACGCTGCTGGCAAACGGCATAAACACATCTGAAGCATTGGAACTGGCACAGTCTTCCATAGCGAATATGGTTTTGCGCAAAAGATTTTTGGATGCAAAAACCGACATATTGGACGGCAAAAGCGTCTGCGCGTCCTTCGAAAAACACAAAATATTTGATGGCGAAGCATGTGACTTTCTGGAGGTCGGCGAAAAAATTGGAAATTTGGGATCCTCCTTCGAAGATATCCACAATATATACGACGCAAATTTGAAAAACACGCTGAGGAAGGTAACGATCGCCGCGTCCGCCATCGCTATGATGACAGCGTTCTCACTGGTAGGCATACTGGCGCTCGGCATGGTGCAGGCCATCGCGGGAGCGACATCGGCCGCCGCTGCCTAGTTATGCTTCCCGTTCGCGCTGGAGGACTTGTTCTCCGGCGCGGCAAATTTTCGCTTCCAATGCGGTGCGGACTATGGCCAGTCGAAATTCACAATTCAATGGGCAAGTCAATCTCCTAGGCCCTAGCACCCTGCAAGTGGAATATTCCACCGACCTGGGCAGCGATTTTGACGCGGCCAAGCACATCGGAGGGATCCTTCTCAACGGAAAAAAGTCCATCGATTTTTCCGCCGAGGTCTTCGAAAATTTTTCCTTCGGCGAAAGATATTGCTATTTTTCCCACGGCGATTGCATAATTTTTATGGCGCCGATGCGGTGTATAGATTTCTCAGACGGGGCGAAGGAGATTTTTCTAGCGTGCAAAGAATCCGATTGGCGGAATGCAAACAAATCTGATCGGTGGAAACTGCGCGAGATGTCGGTGGATGGGCATGTCTTCGTTGGCCTGCGTATGCGCCGCGATGCTCTAAAGGCATCGTTCCCTTTCAAATTCATCTCGTCGGATGGCGAATGGCTATCGCCGGATGATGACTGCCCAAATTGCCAAATTTCATCCCTCGGGACGGCAAATTTTTTGTACAACCCAAATCTTACCGGCGGCAACGTTTTGCAGTATCACCTGTATGGAAAAATTTCACTGTGTGATGAGTTGGTTGTTGAGTTTTGCGGTACTCCTCCGGTCCGGGCAAATTTTTCGCGATGGATAGCATCGCTGCGCAGCGATGCCAGGTTGGGCGCAACGGCATCCGAAAATTCAACGATTTTTCGCGTCTTCGCACCGCGGGCTGCGAATGTGCGCGTGGCAATTTTCAGCAAGAAGGAAAAATGCCCGGCCTATTACTCGCTCGCACCGGCCCCGTGCGGAATTTGGCACGCCGAGGTCTGCAAAGATCTCCGCAGCCACTACTACTACTATCAATTTTTGTTTGGCAAAAGCGACAATTGGGCCACCGCCGCCACCGTTCTCGACCCATACGCAAAAGCAGCCACGTCCAGTGCAGGCCCCGGTATAATCCTGCCGCAAAAAAATTTCACCAAACTGCGAGATAAATTCGCAACACCGAATTCAAAGGATCTGGTAATCCTTGAGATGCACCTGCGAGATGTCCTACAAAGGGCACCGCGGTCGATGTCGCCGGGCAAAAGGTTGAATTTTTGCGACCTGGAAAAATATTTAAAAAAGCGTGACTGCTATCTGCGCACGCTGGGAGTAAACTGCGTCGAGCTGCAGCCGATCCAAGAATTTGACTACGTGAAAAAAGGTGAATATCACTGGGGATACATGCCAGCAAATTGGTTTTCCCCGGCGAGCGCCTATGCCAAGAGGCCGGAGAACGCAACGCAGGTGTCCGAATTCAAAAAACTTGTGCGGGCATTCCATCGCGCCGGAATAGCAGTCATACTGGACGTGGTATACAACCACTTCGGTGATTCCGGACACCTGAAAAACATAGATGACGAGTACTATTTTAGGCATTCCGAAGGTGGAAATTTCACAAATTTCAGCGGATGCGGAAATGACTTCCGCACGGAGAGTTACATGGCCCGCAAGTTGGTAATCGACAGCCTTGAGCACCTGATAAAAACGTACAATGTTGATGGATTCAGATTCGATCTAGCCGAATTACTCGGAATTGATTTTCTAAATGTTTTACAGAAAAGATTGAAAAACGTAAAAAAATCCGTTGTCTTGGTAACGGAGCCGTGGAGTTTCCGAGGAAATATCGGAGTTTCTATGAAGCGATCCCAATATTCCGTCTGGAATGACGAATACAGGGACTTCGTTAGAAATTACGTGCTGGGAAACGGAAATTCCGACGCTATTAGATATTTTTTGTGTGGCGGTCTTGATTTTAGATCTGGATTTCCTGGGCAGAGCGTGAACTACGTAGCTTCACACGATGACCGTGGCTGGGTGGATAGCATCACAGAAAATTCGCACAACGACGGTGGTGCGCCGACGGAAAACGACCGCCGGCGCACGCGATTGTCCGCGGCAATACTCATGATGTCCATCGGAGTTCCCATGCTCACAGCCGGTCAGGATTTCCTCGCATCCAAGCGCGGTGTCAGCAACACGTACAACCGCGGCGATTTGAACGCCCTTGACTACGACCTTCTGCGAAAACACCGCACAACGCACGAGTATTTTAGACGGCTCATAGCGTTCAGACTATCCAAAAGCGGCGAAGTCTTGCGCCTCGAAAATGTGCCAGACAGGACCTATTTCCGCTTCTTTTCATCGCAGGCAAATTCCGCCTGCGCCCTCATGTACAACGCCAATGGCGCGCTGGGGCGGAACAAGTTTATCTTTGCCGTGAACCCACATCTGGACGAGGCGACCGTAAATTTTAGAAATTTCGATTTGCGACGCTGCAGGGTTCTGGCAAACGGGGATAAATTTTTCACATTTTCTAGAAAATTTTACGATAGATTCGCCAATGGCACGCTGGTCTTACCACCGCTGTCATGCAGAATATATGCAGCAAAGGGAGTTGGCTTTGATCTCGACATGGACTAACTCGACGGCGAAGAAGCCGCTATGCAGATGCCTATGTGTGTCAGAGAGATAATCGAAAAAATGCACGGCTACGCCAGTTTCTTGCAAAAATTTCCGGCAAAAATACGCCAATTTTTCGCAAAGAGAAAATTGGAAATGGCCTCCAAAATCACCTTTGAAAAAATAAATACCCTATCGCCGTGGCAAAGGATAAGATTCGCCCTGTGCAAGAAAACTTTGAAAAAGCTCTATGTCGTGCACCTGCAGAGGCTGCGCGGAGAAGCAAAGCGGCGAAAAATACGCGTCGCATTTCTAATAAATTCGACGAGTAAGTGGCACTGCGAATACCTCTACGATCTGTTCGACAAAAGCGATAATTTTGAGCCGCTGATGCTGGCTACGAAGGGGTCTCCAAAGGATAGCCTCGACGGATTTCATAGGGTACTGGCGGTTCTTGAAAGTTCTGGGAAGCGTTTCGCTCGCGCCTACGATCCGGTGAAAAGGAAATATTTGAGCCTAAAAATGTTTAACCCTGACATCGTGTTTTACGAGCAACCGTGGGGGGTAGAATTTGAGCACCGCGTGCCATATGTGGCGAATTTCGCGCTAGCGTGCTACACTCCCTACTGCTTTCATCTGCTGCACAGCGAATACAATTATTTGGAAAAATTTCATGGATTTCTGTGGAAATACTTCGTAGAGTCGACGCTGCACCTTGAATCCTATCGATCGAAGTTCAACGCGGACAACTGCGTGAGTGTTGGCAGCTTGCACCTGGATGGATATTTGTCCAAAAAAACGTTGGACGTGGCGCCATGGAAAGACAAATCGCCGCATAGTAAGCGCATAATTTACGCGCCGCACTTTTCGATTGGCGTGAATCACAGAATGGCAACGTTTCACCAAAATGGGCAGTTTATGCTTAACCTTGCCGACATGTACGCCGGCACCACATGGATCGTCAGACCACATCCGGATCTTAGAGAAAGGGCAATCGGCTGTGGCCTAATGACTGAACGGGAATTTGCAGATTACTGGAGCGAATGGGAAAAATATGGAACTGTCTCCTGGGGCGGAGACTTCATCGATCTTTTCAAAACGTCGGATTGCCTAATAACGGATTGCATATCATTTCTAGCGGATTACTTTCCGACCGGCAAGCCAGTATTTCACCTAAGAAGTGGAGAGCAAGCGGCACGATTCAATGATTTCGCCGAATCCATAATTGAAACCTATTACCAAATTCATAACAATGCTGAACTGGAAAGGCTATTTTCGCGCGTGATTATTGGCGGTGACGATTTTATGGCCGCTCGCAGGCGTGCGCAAGCGAAAACTCTCGGCCTCATTGGCGAAGAAATGGCTAGCAAGCGCGTATTTGATTACATTAAATCGGAGTTGAACATCCAATGAAAGTCTATGCAATAGTATTAGCTTCCGGAATCGGAAAACGCGTTGGCATCGACATCCCAAAGCAATTTTTAAAAATTTCCGGTAAAACCGTCCTGGAGCATTCGATTGAAATTTTTGAAAACAGTGACGCAATTGATGTGATCATTGCCGTTGTTCACGGCTCATTCGTGAATTTTTGCAAAAAAATTTTCCAGCGGAATAATTATAAAAAAATTCGTAAAATTCTAATCGGTGGGGCAACGCGCCAGGAAAGCTCGCGCATCGGCATCGAAGCGATCGGAGAAAAGGAAGCAAAAATCCTAGTCCACGATGCCGTTCGGCCGTTGCTCTCGGACAAAATTGTAACCGCGTGCATCGCTGCGCTGGACAAATACGATGCCGTCGATGTCGCAATACCAACGGCAGACACGATAATAGAGGTCGATGAATCCATGGATGTCGCGGACATACCGGCACGCGAATTCCTCATGCGCGGACAGACGCCGCAGGCCTTCAAACTGAGCGTAATAAGGCACGCCCACGAATTCGCCATGAAAGCTCCGGACTTGCATGTGACCGACGACTGCGGACTGGTGAAAGCGTTCAACCTTGCCAAAATTCATGTCATTGAAGGTGATGAAACAAACGTGAAAATCACCTATCCCATCGACATTTTCGCCGCTGACAAGTTGTTTCAACTGAAGCGTCTGCCCTCGTCCGACGCAAATCTGACGCAGCTTGCTGGGAAGGTTTTAGTAGTTTTCGGCGCAAGCAGTGGCATAGGAAAATCGATTCACCAATTGGCCAGAAAACACGGCGCTAGGGTATGCAATTTTTCCAGATCGAGCGGCACGGATGTGCGAAAAAAGGCAGCCATCGGCAAAGCCCTGAAATCGGTTTGCGATAGCGAAGGGCGCATAGATTTCGTTGTAAACACAGCCGGCACGTTGAAACTCGGAGAACTACTCACCAGGAGCGAAGAAGACATACGCGCCGAGGTCGAAACGAATTACTTCGGGTGTGTAAATATCGCGCTGGAAAGTCACAGATATTTGAAGCAGACTGGTGGAATGCTACTATTTTTTACGTCGAGTTCCTACACGCGCGGCCGCGCACTCTACTCAATTTACTCGTCGACGAAGGCGGCCATCGTAAATTTGACGCAGGCGCTGGCTGAGGAATGGAGCGCCGACGGCATTCGCATAAATGTCATCAATCCGACGCGAACGGCAACACCAATGAGATCGGCAAATTTCGGAGAAGAACCGAAAGAAAGTCTGCTGTCACCTGAATTCGTAGCGGAAAAATCCCTGGCAACGCTTTTGCAGGACTACACTGGGCAAGTCATAGACGTCAGTAAGCATTCGCAACCTCAAAAATAGACATCAGCCTCCAGATCGAGCGCCGAAATCACATGCGTTGGCGTAACTCCCTTCGTTGAAAATAGCTCGTCCATGGCAGCGGTGGCAAATTTTCCAGCGGCGTCCCTGCTAATGCTTTCCGCTGAAATGCCCGTCAGTACGAGAATGCCCTCGATGGAGCAGTGGAGCGCTGCACTCGCATTTTTTGCGCCCAGAATATCCGTATCGATGGTATCACCGACCATCGCAATGCGCTTTTTATGGATGTCATCGAAGCCCTCTCCGGTCGTTTTGGCCAGCTTTTCTAGTGCGTAGCCGTATATCTGCGGAAATGGTTTCCCCGTGGCGAAAACCTCTCCGCCCATGGCGGCGTAGGCCTCCGCTATCAATCCCTGTTTGGCAATCGGCATCGTGACATACTCCGCGGCGTCCTGCGACGGCAAAACCGAGCACACGGCAAATTTATCGGGATTGGCAATGGCGAGCGGCTTTCCCTTTTCCAAAAAAATTTTCAAACTTGGAATGTACGGTTCAATCGACGTCGAATCCCAGGTTCTGTCGCCGCCATTGGTCCACGCGACGTACAGATGCTTCCTCATCGCATCTGGCATTGCCTCCCTCTCCTCGTCGGAAAACCTTGGAATTGACACGTAGACAAAATCCGCTCCATCCAAATCCTCCGTCCGCTCCACGCTGGAGCCGGCGAAAATTGCGTCATTCGATAATCCGAAAATAAAATATTTTTTCGAATTTTTGCCATTTGCAAACGCTAGTTCGCCGTTCAGAATTGCATCGCGCATCACGTCACCCGACGTGACGAAATTCGTGAAATGCGTACCCGCGCGGAGGCTTTCTCCGTCGTACTTTTTTATGATCTCCGACGAAACGGAGGATGCATTTGATAGAATCACTACCTTTTTGCCAGCGGCATTAAGCTCCTCCAGCGCAGCCAGCGCTTTTGGGAAAGCGCACGCCCCGCTCCAAATTACACCATACAAATCAACCAGCAAAATGTCATAGGCAAACAACAATTCTCCGGAGACCATTCGCCGCGGTTATGCGGATTGCACAGTCGCCAGTCAATATAAAAATTCGCACCGGTTGTGAAATTCTCCGGCGAAAATTTGCCTTTGGGAAGCATACTCCGCGGAGGTGCCATGGGGGCCTTCGATCCCCTCTATGGGCGCAATCCACCTGCTCTGCTCGCCGCTTCGCCTTTGGCGGTTGCGCAAAAATTAACACGCTCACTTTCAGGTACAAGCGCTGCCAAATTTCAGCGGGGTGCGCATCCTGAATTCCGCCTGCTTGCCATCGTTCCACTGCTGAACCGGGCGCAAATAGCCAACGATGCGGGAATATACCTCGGTTTGCTTACCGCAATGAGGACAGCCCTTTTGCTCACCGGCCAGGTATCCATGCTCTGGGCATATGGAAAACGTTGGCGTGAGTGAGTAGTACGGCAATTTATAGTTTTCCGCGATTTTTCGAACGAGATTTTTGACGGTCTCCGTATCGGAAACTCTCTCTCCGAGGAACGCGTGGACAACCGTTCCGCCGGTAAACTTCGTCTGCAATTCGTCTTGGTGATCCAGCACGGCAAATAAATCATCGGTAAAATTAACAGGGACGTGGATGGAGTTCGTGTAGTATGGAACGTCATTTTTCTCCAGCTGGTTTTTCTCATTGGCTGCCTTTATGTCCCTAAATTTTGATTTGTCTTTCCTCGCCAACCGAAAGGACGTGCCCTCAGCCGGCGTGGCCTCCAAATTATAGTGGTTACCGGTCTCCTTCTGGAACTCGATTATTCTTACGCGCATGAAATCCAAAACCTCGAGGGCGAAGGCCTTACCCTCATCGCTGGTTATTGTTTTGCCGAGGAAATTTAGGCATGCCTCATTCATGCCGACCAACCCGATCGTTGAAAAATGATTTTTCCAAAACTTACCGAATCTCGCCTTGATGTCGCTCAAGTAGAACGTCGTGTATGGATACAGGTTCGAAGCCGTCAGTTTTTCCAACAGACTTCTTTTTATTTCCAGGCTTTCCTTGGCGGTCTCCATCAGCGAAGACAGGCGCGCCAAAAACTCTTCTTTCGTTCCGGTGAGATACCCTATTCTCGGCATGTTTATCGTGACAACGCCGACGCTACCGGTCAGCGGATTCGCTCCGAACAAACCACCACCGCGCTTTTCCAGTTGCGTGTTGTCAATGCGCAGACGGCAGCACATGGAGCGCGTATCGTCCGGGTTCATGTCGGAATTTATGAAATTCGAAAAATATGGGATGCCATACTTGCCGGTCATTTCCCATAGGCCCTTCAAATTTTCATTGTCCCAGTCGAAATCCTTGGTGAGATTTATCGTCGGAATGGGGAATGTCATTATGCGGCCGCGGGCATCACCCTCTGTCATAACCTCGAACAGCGCCCGGTTAAAGATGTCCATTTCCCTTTGAAATTCGGAGTACTTTTCCCGTCTGAATTCGCCGCCGATCATAACCGGCTCACTAGCAAAATGCTTGGGGCAAAACAGGTCGAGCGTAATGTTGGTGAACGGCGTTTGAAAACCAACGCGCGTTGGAACATTAATGTTGAATACGAACTCCTGCAGTGCCTGTTTCACACTTTCAAAGGTCAGATTGTCGTATCTGATGAACGGAGACATCAGCGTGTCGAAATTCGAAAATGCCTGTGCTCCGGCGGCCTCGCCCTGCAGAGTGTAGAAAAAATTGACAACCTGCCCCAGTGCCGTTCGAAAGTGCTTCGGCGGCTTTGCCTCCGTTTTTCCAGGAACACCGCAGAAGCCTTCCTTAAGCAGGGATGCCAGATCCCACCCGACGCAGTAGACGGACAGCTGATTCAAATCGTGGATATGAAATTCGCCGGATTCGTGGGCACCTTTTATGTGCTCTGGATAGACACTGTTCAGCCAATATGTTTGGCTGAGAGCCCCCGATAGGTAGTGGTTCAACCCCTGCAGAGAGTAGCACATATTGCTGTTTTCACGCACTTCCCAATCGAGGCGCGAAATGTACTGATTCACCCTGTCGACTTCCGCCAGCGTGGCAGAACCTTCGGCGCGGTTACGTCTGTCACGAGCCAAAATGAACGTTTTCGCCGTGTTTTTATATGGCGATGCCAGCAAAATTTGCTCGATGAAATTTTCTATTTCCGCAATGGGGACAGTTTCCCCATTTGGATCTTCCCAAATTTTTGAAATCACAGCGCGAGACAAATCCCAGGCCGCCCTTTGGCCGTACTCACCGGTGGTTTTCCCAGCCTCCGTGAGGACCTGAAAAATTTGGTTGTGCAAAACCGCTTCGGATGCTACTTCAGCTGGCGCATTCACCGCCGTCTGTGGATTTAAATGCTTACTCATCGACATCTTCTTTCTCAACTAAAATCTAAATTAAAAGCACCTGGCAAATCAAAAAAATACTACATGCGGTGCACAAATTTGATTTTTGCTACTATATATAGTAAAATGCGTTTGTCATCAATTTTCTCAGAAATTTTTTCTGAATTCCGCTGGGCGCGGAGCCGATGAGCCGGAAAATCATAGACACACGGTGCCACGCAGGCTCGTAGTGCAAACGCAATAGACGATCAGCGATTGCGCATGGCAAGCCTTGCCTCTTCAAGGTTCGCCGGAGTGTCGATGCCTATCGTAGGCGCATCTGCCACGACCGTGTCTATGGTATATCCGTTATCCAAAAATCGCAGCTGCTCAAGCGATTCGGCCGCTTCGAGAGCGCTTTCGTGCAAGTTATTGTAATTTTCCAAAACCGCGCGCCTATAGCCGTACACACCGATGTGACCAAAAAATTGAAAATTCTCCAGCCACTTTTTCTTGGCAACCCCACGCACAAACGGAATCGGGCTGCGGGAAAAGTACAGCGCCAGGCCATTGTGGCAAACCGCTACCTTGACGAGGGATGGATCGTCCATGTGCGATTCGTCAATTATTTTAAAAATTGGAGTTATGATGTTGGCTGTGCTCGACCGCGCACGCTCGCTTAGAGCAACCAATATTCTGTGGTCCAGCAGCGGTTCGTCACCCTGCACGTTTATTATGAAGTCGCCGTCGATTTGGTCGAGAGCATGGACGATTCTCGCTGTTCCGCAATAGCACTCCGGCGGTGTCACTATGACATTTGGGCAAAATTCCCTCGCGACAGTCTCGACTTCCTCCGAATCTACCAAAATGTAGATCGCATCCGCCACGCGTGCGCGCTCGGCAATTTCGTAAACCCACCGTATGACCGGCTTCCCACACAAATTCGCCAAAATTTTTCCGGGAAATCTCATGGACGCGAGGTGGGCTGGAATCGCTATGGCAGTCTTCATCACCCACAGCTACTAAAGCTTCTCAAAAAATTTGACAGAAAAATTTTCAAATTTCCGCAAAAACTCGACCAGCCCAGCAGTTCATTCGCGCGTGCCATTCGATCCCGCGATTAAATTTTAGCATTTCCAGGCGCCATTGCCAATCGACACATTTTCGCCGCTTCGGAGTGCCTTTCGGCCATGCGCAATGCATTTCCAGCGGAAGACTTTGCAAGTCTCTGTCCCATGGGATCGTTGGCCAGCATAAACGAGCTGACGGCACCAATGTACACCTCGCTCGCTTCGACATAGTCGCCCGCTTCCAGCAGTGATTGCGCTGCTAGCAGCGACGATGCCCCACGTACGCAAGTCGTTCACATCAAGCGACATATTGCCCCGCGATGCGGCCTCTGCTTTTCGCGTGGATGAATTCTCCTTCGCATCCGTCTACTTTTGCCAACTCGTCGCTGCCGCGCTCGAAACATTTTCTCGCCTGGTCCAATGCCTTTTCCACGAGAGAATCCCAGCCATTTTTGACCTTTCCGCAACGCTTAGTAACTTTTTCGCCTTTTTCCACGCTGAGATGGCTAGGGATCTTAGCGAATGGCGCCTGTGCTGATCCCTCCATCTGCCACTTCGTCACCGCGGCTGATGGGAAGCGCGAAGTGGGTATGAGCAAAGGGAGCTGATTTTTTTGGTACTCACAGCCATAAATCTAATTATAATCGTTAATCGTTAATATTTTTACGCCGGAAGCGTTATTTTTTCATTTTCGCGGCGTTTTTTGCCCAGGCGCTAGCGCAGGCAAGCGAACATCACTGCGATTGCAAGCTCTCGCACAGGAATTTTTTATCCATGTCACCGACCCCAAGTTTCTGCCCGCCGTAGAAAACCACCGCCCCTTCGCAAAAATTTCTCAATTCTCGCACGTTGCCTGGCCATTTGTAGGACAGCAGCAGAGCCATTGCCTCCGGAGAAAAATCCACGGTGCCTGTGTCATTGACCTTTGCAAAAATCTTCGCGTAGTAATCCAGAAGCAGCGGGATGTCTCCGCGCCTGTCGCGCAGCGGAGGAATCTCGACCGAAACAACATTCAAGCGGTAGAGCAAATCCTCGCGGAACAGGCCCTGCGCCACAAGCCTCTGCAAATTTTTGTTGGTGGCGCACACTATGCGTACGTCCACGGAAATATTTTCCGAACTCCCCACTCTACTGAACGTCTTGGTTTCCAAAAAACGAAGCAGCTTGATTTGAGTCTGAACGTCGATCTCCCCTATCTCATCGAAAAAAATCGTACCACCATTGGCAGCTTCAAACAGGCCGATGCGCCTGCCTTCAGCGCCGGTGAAAGCCCCTTTTTCGTGGCCAAAAAGCTCACTTTCCAGCAAATTTTTCTGTAGGCTCGCGCAGTGAATCGGGACGAAGGGCCCGTTAGCGCGCCTGCTGAAATGGTGGACGGCATTGGCGAACAGCTCCTTTCCAGTGCCCGTTTCGCCCTCCAAGAGCACGGTGGCATTGGATTTGGCAACCCTCTCTATGCGGCCGATGGCATCGGCAATCGCAGCGGACTTGCCGATTATCGCGTCCGGAGAAAAGCTGGACGATGGCGCAACTACCTTCTTCGCCGCAGCCGGCACTGTGGCCGATGCTTTCTCCTTGCGTTCTCTCCTAGTGGCAAGCGACCGCCGCATCAGCATTTCCAATTTTTCAAAATCCAGTGGCTTCGTCACGAAATCGTAGGCCCCATGCTTGATCGCTTCGACAGCGGTCTCAACGGAGCCGTAGGCGGACATCACTATGCATATGGGGTTATAGGGGCGGTGCAGCGCCTCCTCCACAACGAACATTCCATTTTTCCCGGCCATGCGCAGATCCGTCAATATGATGTCGAATTTTTCATTCCCCATCAGCGACAGCGCCTCGCCGAAATTTTTTGCCAAAAAAATCTCATATTCAGCGTTTAGCAGCTGCTCCAGCGCATCTCGAGTATTTTTTTCGTCGTCGACTATCAGCAGACTAGGAAGCATCCTCTCCCATGTCTCTAGCGAAAAACGGAATTTTATCCAAGATTTTTTCCTGAAAATCTTCGAAGTACAGGAAAATTACCGGGAGAATAAATAGCGTTATTATCTGGGAAATTATCAATCCGCCGATCACACATAGGCCAAGCGGGCGCCGCGAGGCACCATCCGCTCCCCATCCTGCAGCCAGCGGAATTTGCCCCATCAGAGCGGCCAGCGTGGTCATTATGATTGGGCGAAACCTTTCCATGCACGCCGTGTGAACCGCCTTTTCCTTGTCCATGCCCTCCTTTTGGCGAGCAATGGCAAAGTCGATCATGAGGATGCCGTTTTTCTTCACGATGCCAAGAAGCATGAACAACCCGATGAAACCGTACAGTGACAGCTCCATCCTGAAGACGAGCAGCGTCAAAAGGCCTCCGACCATGGCAACGGGCAGCGCCGACAGCACGGTGAGCGGATGCACGTAGCTTTCGTACATGATGCCAAGGATGATGTACATCACGAACACGGCGAGCACCAGCAATGTAGTAACACTTGAAAGCGTTTCCTTGAAAGCCTGCGCCTCTCCCTGGAGTTCGCCTCCAATGTGCGGCGGAATAATTTCAGCGGCTTTTTTCTCTATGAACCCCGTGGCATCTCCTATGGGATATCCGGGGTGCAGGTCGAAAAATATGGACACCGACGGCAGGTTGTCCGTGTGATTCACGGACGTTGGCCCCAGAGTTTCGCTCACCGTTGCGATGGTTTTAAACGGCAGCAAATTGCCGTCCTGCCCCCTAAAATACAGCGCATTCAAGTCATCGGGGTACTGACGAAAAACATCATCGCTCTCAACGATAACCTTGTACTGGCGCGTCGGCGTTTTGATTTGATAGCAGAAATTTTCGGAAAACGCCTGCTTCAGCATATTTTCGATGGAGTAGACGCTCACGCCGTAGCTCGAGGCTTGGGATCGCAGGTAATCTATGGAAACCTGCGGGTTGCTTATGAACAAGTCCGTTGAAATGCTGCCGAACCCCGGATTTTGCCGCATGGCAGCGACCATCGCACCTGTGCATTTGTAAATTTCATCGGGTTCGACGCCGGATAGTGTATAGGCATACTTTCCCTGATTTGTGCTCACGGCTCCGGTGCTTATGGACAAATTAGGCATCGGGCGAAAAAATGCAAGTACCCCGGGAATGGCATACAAATCGCGAGCCAGCATCTGCGAAACCTTCTGAATGCTCGGACGATTTCCAGTTTTTAGCACGCAAATTGCTATGCCCTGGTTCCCTGGCAGCATACCGGATAGCCCGCTCAGCGACATGGTTTTATCAACGTATGGATTTTTTCGCATGGCATCGTTGATTTGCATTTGATATTCCCTCATTTGCGCCGGAGAAGTCCCCTCCTGTGCGATGAAAACACCTGACATATTGCCACTATCGCCTTCCGGCAAAAACGCTTTCGGCAGCGCAACAAACGTTAGAAATGTTCCGACGAGGCTTAGTACCCAAACCACGATCGATAGCCCCTTGTGGACGATGCACCAGTCCAGTGCCTTGCTGTAAACCTCTAAAAATTTGTGCTCGAGGTTGTGCGATGCAATCTCCAGCCTCGTTTTGTTTTCCTTTTTTACCGGCTTCAGCATGCGGGCGCACATCATCGGAGTGACGGTCAATGACACAATTCCCGACGCCAAAATTGACACGACGATTGTTATTGAAAATTCCCTGAACACTCGACCTATCTGCCCCGGCATGAAAACGAGGGGAATGAAAACGGCGGCTAGGGACAGCGTCATGGACATGATTGAAAAGCTGATTTCTTTGGCTCCCTCGATGGACGCCTTCAGCGGACTTTCTCCAAAATCCTCCATGCGTCGTATCATGTTTTCCAGGAACACGATGGCATCGTCGACGAGAAATCCGATTGCCAGTGTGAGCGCCATGAGTGACAGGTTGTCGATGCTGTAATTCAGCGCGCGCATCACGACGAACGTTATCAGCAGCGAAAGTGGTAGTGCGACTATGGGGATAATGGTTTCCGTGAATCGGCCTATGAACAAAAATATCACACCAACCACTAGAACAAATGCGATTACCAACGTCAGCTTCACGTCGTCTACGGATTCCGCTATTAGCTCCGCCCGATCGTACATCTTGACCATGTTGATCGATCCTGGAATCTGCTTTCTAAGAATCGGGAGCAGCTCGTTTATTTTCTTCGACAGTTCCATGGAGTTGGCCCCAGCCGCACGGGAAATGGCAACCATCACCGATGAACTGTACGGCTCACTGCGGCTGCTTTCCCAGAAACTCATGAAGAAATCATCGGACTCCACCTTGTCGACGCAGTCGGCAACGTCCTTTAGGTAAATTGGCGATCCATCCCTATGCGCAATTATCAAATTCAGATAGTCGCTCGCCCGATCCAGCTGACCATTCGGTTTTAGAACGAAATTTTTGGTTTCTCCTTTCAGCTGCCCCGTGGACAGGGAAACCGTTCCAGCCTGCACAGCCTTGGAGATATCGTCGATCGTTATCCCCTTGTTGTAAAGTTTTTCGTTGTTTACTAAAATTTTCACCGCTTTTTTGAGCCCGTAGACGGCTGCATCGGACACCCCTTCTATGGTTTTGATGCGCTGGGCGATCTGATCGGAAGCGTAGTCGTAAAGATCCCCCCTCGCCATCGTATCGCTGGTTAAAGCGAGGTAGTAAATCGGCTGGCTGTTTGGGTCGGTCTTTTCGAATGTCGGAGGAATCGGCATATCGGCCGGCAGCGAGCCAGCGACCCTGGAAATGGCGGCCTGCACATCCATCGCGGCACCGTCTATGTCCTTATCCAGCGCGAATTGCAAAATTATGCGCGTCGCCCCCTGGGTACTCGATGACGTGACCGTTTCCAGTCCAGAAATTTTCAAAAATTCCTTTTCCAATGGAGAGGCGATATTGGCCGCCATCGCGGTCGGATCCATGCCCGGAAACATGCCCCGCACCTGGATAACGGGATAGTCCACTGCAGGCAAGTCACTGACGGGCATCGTCCGATAGGAAAATATCCCGGCGATTGCGAACATCAAAGTAAGCAAAACCGTCAGTACAGGCCGCCTAATAAATGGTTCTGATATGCTCTCCATCTTTACTTAGTGGTTGGATTTTTTTCGGCGATCTTCCTATTGTGCTCCAAACTTTGTTTGAACACCCCCGTCTGCTGGCTCGGCAATTCCACGACCTTCATCCCCGGTGCGAGCATCAGCTGGCCGCGCAGGACGACGGCCTCCCCGGCACTGAGCCCGTCTTTTATCAGCAGCATCTCGCCGTGGGTCTGCCCGATCTCGACCATGCGCAATCCAACGGACTTGTCTTCACCTATGGTGAAAACGTAGCGGCCCTGCTGCCCGAGTTTAACCGCTTCGATTGGGATGAGGACGGCATCTTTCAGCGTCGCCAGCAAGACCCTAACGCGCACAGATTGCCCGGGCCAGAATTTGCGGTCCCCATTTGGCATCAGAGCTCTAAGCCTTAGGGACCCGGTCTTCGCGTTTATCGCATTGTCGATGAATTTCACCGTCGCATTGCCGCGGACTGCCCCACCCGAAATTGGCGAGACCTCGGCGGACAGTTGGTTGCCACCGTCACCGAAGCACCGCTGCAAATCGTAGAAATCATTCTCGGAAATTGAAAATTCTACGTACAATTGGTCGACGTTTTCCACGGTTACAAGTGGCTTCCCGATAGACATCGCAACAACCACATTCCCAACGTCGATTAGGTATGCCCCGGCCACGCCATCTATTGGTGAGTGGACATTGCAGTGCTCAAGATCTATTCTCGCCTGGTCGACCTGCGCCTTTGCCTCCTCGACCAGGGCAATATCCTGGGTGACCTGTGATTCGTAGGTTTCGAACTGCTGCTGCGAAACGTAGTTTCTGGAAATCAGCGCCTCCGATCTCTCCATCTGCGCCGCATCGACGCGCATCTTCGCCTCCGCGACCTCTAATCTGGCCTCCGCCTTTTTCAAATTCGCCTCGTAGACTTGCGGATCGATCGCGTAGAGCTGGTCTCCGGCTTTTACGGCCTGCCCCTGCTCAAAGCTAACGGCTATGATCTGCCCGCTAACCTGTGGGACGACGGCGACGGACTCGCTGGAAACGCAACGACCGATCGTCTCTATGTACAGCGGGACGTCGGCGGAGATCGCTACGGTCGACACAACGGGAGTTGGAGGTCTGGCCATTTGCGCTTTCTTTCCGCAGCCCCCAGCGAACACCAGCGCCACTGCAACCATCGCAGTGCAAGCTATGTTTAAAATTTTCATATCCTTCAATATTGCACTATTTTTTGTAATCGAAACTCATTATTCCAACCGCATAGGCCAGGTCAACCACAGTCATGGACAAATTATTTTTTGATTGTATAGTCTTCAACCTCGCCGACGCCAGTTGTGTCTGCGCAGCCATCAGGTCCACGAACGGCGAAAGCCCGTTGTCGTACGCTATGACAATTGAATCGAATGACTCTTGTGATACCTGCTCATAGTTCTTGGAAGCGTGGAGCTGCCTGAGTGCGGACTCGAACGCGTGATATTTCGACCAGACGTCGGAAGCAACGGCCAGCTCCAGCTTCCTAAGATCCTGCTCAGCCTGCTTTAATTTCTCCTTCGACTCCACTATGTCGTAGACATTGTTAAACCCATCGAACACGGTCCACCGCAGAGCGGCGTAGATGTTAAAATTGTTGAAGCTTCCCCTAATACCATCGTAGTACTTTTTGCTCCCAGATACGCCGAGCACCAACTCCGGGGCCAACTTTGAATAGCTAGTCCAAATGCTATTTTTCGCGGCTCTAACCGCGGCATGCGCCGCCGAAACGTCCGGGCGAGTGAGAATAGTCTCCTCCACCAAATCGTGAATATTTACGCTGAGATCTTTGATGCTCTCATCGTTTCCACTTCGCGCGATGCGCAGGCTGCTGGAAACGCGTACCCCAATGGCGTTTGCCAAGTCGGCACGAGCGATCTCGACGTGGGATTTGGCGTCCTCAAGCTCAGATTCTGCCCGAGCCTTGTTCGCCTTCGCCTGAAGAAAATCCTGCACGTTGGAAAGGCCGGCTTGGTTACGTAGGAATGCCGCATCGTAGGCGACCAGCGCATCTTCCAAGTTTCTCTGGCTTGCCTCGACGGCACATTCCGCCGAATCAAGCGCAAAATAGCACCGATGCACTCCGTTGGCAAGCGTTTGCAGCGCCCAGTTGTGCTGGTAATTCGCGGCATAGAGCAGTTGCTTCGCGGCATCGGCGGATTTCAAACGGCCACCGAATTGAAAAATTGAGTACTGCAGCTCGACGGCCGGGTAGAAATCTGTCGCTCTGCTGCTTGTCGCAGGAAGGTTTGACTCGGTTTTTTCGGCAACGCCGGAGATCGTAATTTTCGGGAAGAAGATACTCGACGCTTTCCCGCTTTGGGCGGCTGCTATGCGAGCCGCGTGCCAACTCTTCTTCGTGACTGGGCTATTTTCAAATGCTATGTCGAGCAGCATCGGCAAATCCAGCTCTTTGGTTGCATCGATCAAGGCTGCATCAAACGCCACGCTGGATTCGAGTTGCTTTCGCTGCGCAGCTGCCTCTCTCTCCGGCGGAATCCAGGGAACACCAGCGGACTGCGACACACCCCTGTCGACGGATACGCACCCGCCAATTAGCGTGAAAAACACCGCAGCACCGGCTGCGGCTGGCACACAGCTTTGTAGAAAAAAAGACTTAATCCTATTCCGCACTTTGTCCGACGCCTCAGCACAGATAACTAAAAAATGGTTTACGTTCAAGCACATTTATCTCGCGTCCAATTTATTATTTTTTAAACGGAGTTTAATTTTTCAAATCGCATACAAAATGTTTACAGCTGCTAGAAACCTGTTAGAAGCGGAAAGCGATGCAATAAAACTGTTTTCCAAGCGCTTGGATGCAAATTTTCAAAGGGTCGTCGAAATTCTACTAAATCACCGTGGAAAGACTATTGTCTGCGGCATGGGAAAGTCTGGGCACATTGCGAAAAAGATAGCGGCAACGTTCACGAGCATAGGGCAGCCATCAGTATTTTTACATCCCGCCGAAGGGGCACACGGGGATCTAGGCGTTTATTCCCCCGGGGATCCAACGATTTTGCTCTCCAAAAGCGGGACGACCGATGAGATCATTTGCCTAATCCCAACGCTGCAAAAATTTCAGTCGAAAATAATTTCCATTCTCGGGAATGTAAATTCCCCAATCGGCTATGCCTCGGACGTCATAATTGACATTTCCTTCGCCAAGGAAGCGGATCCGCTGAATATAGTTCCGACGACCAGTTCCATCGTCAGCCTAGCCGTCGGCGATGCGCTCGCGGCCGAGTTGATGGCCCGGCGGTCATTTACCAAGCATGACTTCGCCACGTTTCACCCCGCCGGACAGCTCGGTAGAAATTTGTTGCTGCGAGTGCAGGACGTCATGTCCCACAAATCCGCCTGTGCGATCGTAAAACCCGAAAGTACGCTCAGGGAAATAGTGATAGCGATGACGCAATTTCCACTCGGGGCGGCCATCGTCACAGGCAGTGGCGATACCATGGAGGGCCTCATAACTGAAGGCGACATTCGCAGATCCCTGAAGGATGAAAATTCCTTCAAAAGCGTCAAAGCAAAGGACATAATGACGAAAACTCCCAAATTCGTCCACGCAGATGACTATGTTGGAGAAGCCGTAAAAATCATGGAAAGCGGGGCGTCTCAAATTTACGTACTACCAGTCATAGACGATAATTCGGAGCCCGGGAAGCGCATAGCGCTCGGGCTGCTGCGCCTACACGACACCTATCGGCACGGAGCCTAGGGCGCTTCGCTTCCGCAGAGCACGCGCCGTCGTCACTTCGTGTCATCTGGCTGCAGTGCTAGGAAATGGTTCCCGTTTTCATGCAGCATGCCTATGGTTTTCTGGTTCCTCAGCAGTCCAATTAGTACATCGTAGACGGTGCCGCCGCGAACGTCGATGTCCGTCGCGAACCGCTGCAGCGCATCCAATATTTTTGGCAGTTCATCGCTCCGCATCGCGAGATATTCCTCCAGCCATTTGCCAAAGTTTTCCTTGAAGTTCAACCGCGTCAAGACCGCGTAGACATCACCATAGGGAAAAACGAATTCAATTTGTCCAGAGTCATAGCTGATTATAACCACCGGCCGCCTGTAGTAATCAGCTATCTTTTGAATGTTTATCGCATCGAACATCTCCCCGACTGGAGTCCCAGTTTTCTGCCGCAAAGCCTTGACGTACGCGTTGGCATCGCCGTGGGCATGCCCACTGGGAGACAGCGCCTCGCCACCGAAATTTTCCGCCTTTGTTTGCGACAGTATGGCATAAAATCCGCAATTGTTACCCATGCCTGACATGTCGCAAATAACCCTGTTGGCGGAGGAAAGCATAGCCTGCATTTCCCTATCCGTCAACTGGCAATCACTTTCGCCTCTCCGCACCAGAAGATTGTCGTCCTTAAAAAATCGCCAGCGCCGACCATGGCACTCTGACGGCACTGAGATAGCACACAGCAGCACTAGCACAAAAAAATATCTAGGACATAAAAATTTACAGATCTTCATAGCAACCACCTATCACATCTCACCAATTCGGCGGTGCCCGCGAAAGCCGCCGCCGCGCCGCACAGCATTGCAAGCCTTTCGCAAAAGTCAAGCCTTTCGCAAAACCAAAAGATTGCCCAAACTGTAATTTTTTAAAAATCTTACCGCAAAATATCAAGCAGTGCCAGCAAAGTTCAAATTTTCGAAAATTTTACTGTAGTTTTTGAAGAAAAGGTGCAGCATGCGGACGCATGTTTCCTGTAAATAAGTCCATGTCGGTAGAATATTTGGTTGGTGCCTTTTCCCAGATGGCGGTTCCGTCGAATCCGGATGGCGAAGAAGTGAAAACCTTCGCCGGAATCGCCGCCGAATTCAGTCTGCTCTTTTCATCTTCCAGGGAAAATTTCGAATGGTCTGAAACGGACATGTTTACCAGTAAAAAAGCTGCAATTGACTACCTCTGGAAACTGAGTTCAGACGAGTGCACGGAAATATTGCTCACCCAAGTCCGTGGATTTTCAATCCTGCACGACATCATGTTTTCTCTGCCCAACCGCGACGATTGGCTATCTTTTTGCGATTTGCTCAGGACACTTACGAATAGGGACAAGCAATCGTGCCTGCAATTGGTCAAGTCCTCTGATTTTTACAGCAGCAGCTCCGGACGATGGCCCTCACACACGGCCATTGGAGAGGCATGCGACGCGCTCTCGTACAATTTCGACGGCGACTATTCCAATAGCAACGGCTAGTGTTGCCTCGAAGGCACGGCAACGTTTTCTCCACGGTACGCCTGCGGAAGCATGGCGAGTTGGGTATCGTCGACTACGCATGCCTGGGAAGTGATTTCGAATTCACTATTTGCCTGTTGTCGCTGCTAAATCGCTACATGCGGTTCCACGTAGCTTAAATTTTTTGAAAATTTTACTGTAGTTTTTGCATAAAAGATGCAACATCTGTGTGCATGTTTACTGTAAATAAACCTGCGTCGGACGGATATTTGGCCAACGCCTTCTTGCAGACGTCGCTTTTACCGAAAAATAGTGGTAAAGAAACGAAGGATCTAGCCGAAATCGCCGGAGAATTTCACCGACTTTTCACGGAACAGACAGAGGCAAACATGTTTGCCGGGAAAAAAGCTGCAATCGACTATCTGTGGGAGATGAAATCGAGCAAGTGCGCAGAAATACTGCTCGCCCAAGTCAACGGCGTTCCGGTTTTGCACAGCATCATATTTTCGCAAATTGACGACGCTGATTGGGGTACTTTTACCTCAGTTCTTCGGGCGCTTCCGGTGGAAGATAGGCTATCCTGCCTTGGATCGTTCGCATGCAGCGATTTTTTCAAGAATGATTTTGAGTGGCCTCACGTCCCGCTAATAGGCGCATGCGAAGCACTTTTGCACGGCTTCGGAGGTGGTGTTAATTGGAATGATTAGTGCACTCTCGAAAGCACAACAACGTTTTCGATGTGCCTAGTCTGTGGAAACATGTCAAAGGGCTGGATCGCTCCGACTGCGTATGCCTGGGAAATGATTTTGAGGTCCCGTGCCTGCGTGTCTGGAGAGCATGAAACGTAGACAATCTTCTCCGGGGCAAACTCCATCAATTGCCGGAGAAAATTCGCATCACACCCGGTACGCGGAGGGTCGATTATGACACTCGTTTCGCAGCCGGGAAATTCGACCGCGGCGAAAATTTGTTCCGCCGTGCCGACGGTAAATTCGACATTTGCCGCGCCGTTTTTGGCTGCATTCAATCGAGCAAAATTCACGGCCACTTCGCTCACTTCAATGCCGGCAACCCTTTCAAATTTTTCGGCAGCCACCACACCAAATACGCCCACGCCACAAAACGCGTCTATCAAATACTTTGGTCCGGCGGCCACTTCGCTAGCAAAATTAGCGAGCTCCGGTAGCATGTATGCGTTGTTTTGGAAAAATTCCCCAGCGCGAAATGAAAATTCGCGGATGCCAACGCTCTGCGAAACGGATGCCTTCGGGTCAGTCACGACATTCGTTCCGAGATCTCGCAGAAGCAACGTCCCTCCCTTCCTCAGCGAACCTTTCTCAGCAAAAATCTTTTCGCGAGCGGTCGGCAGTGCGCGATTTATGTTTTCCGTCGCTATGGGGCACTCCTCCACGTCGACGATACGGCGGCGCCCGTTTTCCAGAAACCCGATCGGCGGAACGGACTTTTGGAAATGGGGTGTTATTTTTGATCGATAGTTGTAGTGACGATCGCTCCCAATGCACTCGTTGACCGGAAATTCCACGCCGCCGATGCGCTTCATAATTTCCACAATTTGGTTCCGCTTCGCTGATAACTGAGCGCCGTAAGCCATGTGCTGGTATTGGCATCCGCCGCACGTGCCAAATAGCGGACACTTCGGCTTAACTCTAGCATCCGCCGGGCGTACAATACTCACCAAATCTCCCAAGGAATAATTTTTTAAATTTTTGTAAATTTTCACCGCGACAACTTCTCCGACGCAAACGTAGGGCACCATTACAACCCAATTGTTCACACGCCCAACTCCGAAACCACCATTCGCCATATCCGAAATTTCGAGCTGAACCTCTTCGTGATATTTGAACGGGACATTCGTAAAATTTTCCATCATCCAACGCCTAGCTAAGACAAACGCAGCGCATTGCAAGCACGCGCTTGCAGCCGCCAGCCTTAAAAATTTGAAGCACACGGGAAAAGTCGCTCACTTTTTGTCCGCAGAGAAGCGCCTGTCCTTTTCGGAAAATTCCAAGTTAATTGCGCAACCAGCCAGGTCAAAATTTGATCGCAGCACATTTAGCAGGTATTTTTTGTAATTTTCGATCAGCAGCGCAATTCTGTTGCAGAAAAATTTAAAAACAAACGGCATGTTTCCAGTCTGAACGGCGTAGTATACCTTGAAGCTGCGACCGCTTGCGGTGGATGGAGGATGCTTTTCCATTGCACTTTGGAGCACGCGATTTAGCTCACCGGTTCCAATTTTTGCGTTCATTCGCCCGTACAACTTTTCGGCGAGTGGGAGCAGCCGCTTTGTTCCGTATCCCGTTTTTGCGGCTATAAAAACGACGTCCACACCGGGAAATGCGCGCAATTCCTCTCGAACGGACCCAGCAAATGATTCTCGAAAGTCCCCAACGGTCTCAAAATTTTCCAATAGACCGTCGGCGTGTGACTTCTGTGCAATGTCCCATTTGTTAACAACGACGATCACACCCTTTCCGGCGGCGATTATGTTATCGGCTATTTTTTTATCCAATTTCGTGATTCCGCCCAGGGCATCGATGACGAGAAACACAACGTGGCAATCGAGTATGCTTTCCCTGGTGCGCAGCGACGAAAAGTAGTCTAGCGGCGTACTGATCCTGTTTTGCGGATGCAACCCAGCCGTGTCGAACAATTCGAAGGCGTGGCGAAGCGCTGCGATAGAATCATTCGGCAGCTTTACCCTTACCGATTCGCGCGTCGTTCCGGGGATGTCACTGACGATCACGCGCCGTTCACCAAAAAGGGCATTTGCAATCGACGATTTGCCAACATTCGGGCGTCCGATTAGGGCCAATTTTATGGGGCTGCGCTCTTCCTCTTTTTCCTGCTCCTCCGATTTTTTCCTGAAATCAGCAGTTTTTTCCGCTATCAGCTCTCTGATTTCCGCCTCTCCGATGCCATGTTCCGCCGATGATGCAAGCGGTAAACCAAAGCCAAACTCCGCAAACGCATCCGCCAGGTAGTATTTCTTCGAGCTGTCTATTTTATTCGCTATTACAACCACATTTGAAGCATTTTTTCGCAGTGTATCGGCAATGGTGTAGTCCATCGGCACGATGCCTTCCGTCGCGTCGACCACAAAAAATATTAAATCGGCCGCTCCAATCGCCAGGGCGACCTGCTCTTCGACGGCCGCAGCTATCTCGCCGATGCTATTTGCCCCGGACAGGCCGATGCCGCCCGTATCCATCAAAATGATATTTTCGCCGATTTCATGGGCTATGACGTCGCGCGTGACGCCAGGAGCGTCGTGCACAACGGAAATGCGTTCGCGCGCCAGTCGATTGAACAGCCGGCTTTTGCCAACGTTTGGACGCCCGACAATCGCTATGCCATAGGAAGATCTCACGGTAGACGCACCTACTAAGGCTCGTGGCAAAAATTTACAAGCCTAAATCGCCTAGCGGAGATATTTGTTGCATCGCGGCGAATCGCAATTCGCAGACCATGAAACTCTTCGCCGTTAGGCAATGGGCGCATTTATTGCAAAATATTTCGTAAATTATTTGACAAAATTTCTCCATGTGATAGAATCTTGGCATGTCGATACAACAAACAAATCAAGAAGATGTCCTCGACGCGAATGTCGGAAAAGAGGACAAAAAAGAAGCTACATTTTCGTCTGGAACCAAAACATACATGGTTTCGGAAGCGGATACAAAGTGGAATGAAAGCGTCCCGAAGATGGAAGAGCTTGGTATCACGCTAGGGAAACGCAACGCAGCACCTTCAGGAAAATATCCGTTATTCACCGCGCCTAAAGGGACAGTTCTTGGGCAGGGATCGTATGGACGCGTCACCGAATATAGAGTTCCTCCTACGCCTACGCCTGCAGTGGCGAAACAAGGCAATGTGGAAAATGCAATCGCCGCTGGAACTAAGCCGTCACTTGCAAGGACAAAAACCGAACGGGGAAAACAACAATCGACGACTGCATTCGGAAGTACCGTTTACCACAAACCAGCGGAAACAAAGCATCCCAAGCCGATCATCGCAAATCAGAAACAAGCGGCGGTGGATACGGCCACCACCAACCCGGAACCTACTAAGTTCTACGTTAAAAAAACATCCTTGCACGAAAATACCTCAAACATCGATTTTGAGCGGGAGATAAATAGTAAACTTTGCCGAAGTAGAAGTGAGATCAAAACCGACGCCACCAAGCAGTCATATTTGATTCATGCGGCGAATACAACCAATGTTCCAATCATAATCAAGGCCGAAAAATCGAAAGACATTTATTTTGCAAAGGCACCCGGGGAAGATTTAGGAAAAATTTTAAAAAAAGGCACGCCCATTCCACAAGAGAAAAAATTGGCTATCTGTGCTGGTGTTGCAAATGGCCTCGCCGTTGCGCACGAAAGCGGCATCGTACATCGCGACCTAAAGCCTGGAAATGTCAACGTGGACGTGGGAACCGGATCAACGAAGGTGCTGGACTTCGGATTGGCATTCGTCCCAGATCCAGCAGAGAGGGAAAAATTAAAAAATCAACCCCATTCACGTTGTATTACAAACTACTGCGGATCAATTGAACAGTATTGGTTTTTGCAAGCAATAAATGATCGTGAAAAAGCTCTCAAACACGAGCACAACAAGCAAAAACAAGGACGATTAATTGCGGAAATAAAAACTTTGGAGAAGGATCTGGCCGCAATAACAGTCCCGGCCACCGACGTCTACGGCTTTGGAATGTTCATGGTGGCAGGATTGTTTGGCAAGTATGGCAACGAATTGTGGAAAGAGTGGTTTTGTAAATACGAACATGAAGACGCCGGAGCAAACATAGCAATCAGAGAGTACTTCAGAGAGAATATAGATCGTATAGCCGTCGGACTGAATAGTGGACTGCCCTTAGACGAACAATATTCGGAAGAACAATTGTACTGGATAACGGAGCTGATGAGGAACTGCACGGATCCAAATCCGACGCATAGGCCGACGGCGGCGCAGGCAGGCGAAATTTTGGAGCTCATGGCTGCGAGATTCGACCCAGATCAACTGAAAAAGGAAAAGGAGGCTGCGGCGGACGCAAAAACAAAAAAAGCAAAAACTCCCAACGGCTCAATGACATTTGACGAAGCCTGGAGTTTGGCTATCAAGGACAGGCAGATGCCCGACCACACCCCAGAATACATTGATAAGGCCTTTAAAGCGTACCAAAAATACGATCTTTTGTAAGGCGAGCTTTCCAAATTGGAACAGAAAACCCACGGCGACCGCGCGGCAAAGCCCGCGGGAATCGGTCGCCGAGATGTCACTAAAACATGACTTCTTTACCGGCAATTCGGTGGCAAACGGAAAGCAGTTTCGCAATCGACGCCACAAAAATCAATGAAATAGCACACTGCGCAGAAAAAACACCAAAAACCTGCAGCCATAGCATATTCCAGCCGAAGCGCGACTACCTCTTGGAGAATTGGAAGCGCTTTCTGGCACCGGGGCGCCCGGGCTTTTTTCGCTCCCTAATCCTGCTGTCACGCGTAAGCAAGCCCTCTTTTTTCAATGGCGCGCGCAAATCGGGATCCATTTTTTCCAGCGACCGCGCAAGGCCCAGTGAAATTGCTCCAATTTGCCCGGAAATTCCACCGCCGGAGGTTTTTGCGGCGACGTCCACGCTGTCTATCTTACCGGCAGCTACCAGTGGTGCGAGGAGCCGCCGCTCCGCGTCATCTAGCGAACAAAACTCGGCGAGAGCCCTGCCATTCACGTCAAATTTTCCCGTGCCACTGCAAATCACGACACTAGCAACGGCGCACTTCCTACGCCCAGTGCCGCAAAACACGGCGATGTTTTTGTCTTTTTCTCCTCGTGCCATCGTAAAAATCCTATTCCTTGGCCTTGACAATCACTGGCTGCTGCGCCGCGTGCGGATGGCTACTCCCAGCGTACACCTTCAAATGCGTCATTAATTTCTCGGACAACACGTTCTTCGGCAACATTCCGCGCACTGCGTGCTCGATCAAAAATTCCGGCTTCTTGGCCCTCATCCTGGCCACGGGAATGTACTTCTCCCCGCCTTGGTACCCGGAGTAGAACATGTACTCCTTTTTTCCGTCCTTGCTGCCCGTCAGCTTGATCTTTTCCGCATTTATGACTATCACTACACCGCCCGCATCCATGTGCGGAGTATACAGCGGAAGATTTCTCCCGCGCAAAACATTGGCGATTTCGACCGCCAAACGGCCTAAAACCCTGCCGCCAGCGTCAAACAAATACCACTTCTTATTCGCAACGTCACTCACTGTCGCTAAAGTCGTCTTCATCTCGTATTCGAGCAAGCTAAACCCGCCTTTGCCTTTGTCAAATAATTTTTGCTATTTTTTGCAATCGCCTCCCGCGCCGCTAGTGCGAATGCACGAACGACAGCTCTCGCATCGGATGCGACGGAACAACTTCCCCAATTTTCACGGAAAATCCGTTGGCAAAATCCTTCGCTTGCAGCATCTTTCCTCCTGGCCTCTGCAGCTCGCAGATGATAAGCATGCCATCGCCGGTTGCGATTTTCATGCCATCCCTGGCAATGGCAACTATTTCTCCGCGTGCAAAGCGGGAACAATCCGCAGATTCAACGGCAACTTTTCCAATCTTCAACGGCACACCGCCCAGGTAAATGACGCACCCGATGTGTGGCGTAAGGGCGCGAATGCGATTTTTCAATTTCGCCGCTGGTAGGGAAAAGTCAAGCAGTCCCTCTTCCTTCGAAAGCTTCCCCGCATAGGTCGCGTTTACAGCGTCCTGTTCCTCCCATTTAAGCGTGCCATCGCATATTTTTTGCAAATTCCTCCGCAGCAAAGTCGGGCAGAGCAGCGAAATTTTTTTCGCCACGTCCGCGTAGGTATCATCCGGTGCAATCGGAACGCTTTCCACGTCGGCAACGGCCCCCGCATCCATCGCCTCCACTATTTGCATGAGCGACACGCCTGTTTCGCTTTCGCCGTTCGCAATGGCGGCCTCTATGGGAGATGCACCGCGATACTTCGGCAAAATTGAAGCGTGAAAATTGTAGATGCCGAACAGCGGAACTTCCAGAATATTTTTCCTCAAAATATGGCCATAGGCCATGACTAAAATGATATCGCAACCCATGCTTCGCATCTGCATCGCTAGGTTTTCATCCGGCTTCTGCGGCTTCAGAAGAGAAATGCCGTTCCTTTCGGCAAATGCAGAAACAGCGGTTTGCTCCAATTTTTGGCCCCTCCCCGACGGCCTATCCGGTTGACTAACTATGCCGGCCAATCGTACGCAATCATTGCTTCGCAAAAAATCCAGCAGGGGCAGTGCTATGCGGTCGGACCCGAAAAATATCACGTTTTTCATCTATCCGAAATTCAGAGCGTTTTTTAATGCCTTCGCAGCATATAGTATTTGATGTGGCTCCAGCTCGGGATAGACAGGAAGACTCAAAACTTCGCTGGCGGCAATGGCGGCGTTTTTTGTCAAATTTTTTCCGTCGACGAGATCGACGAAGCATTCCTGCGCATCCAAAGGCAAAGGGTAGTACACGCCACTTCCAACACCCTCCTTTTCAAGGGCTTGCTGAATTTCTCCGCGCCTACCGTTCAAGATCCGCACGGTGAACTGGTTCCATGTGTGAAAATTTCCGTCTAGTTCCCGCGGAAGGACGATTCCCGGAAGTGCGGTCAATTCGTTCAGGTAAATTTCCGCGTTGCGCCTCCTATTTTCTATGTGGCCGTCGACGCTCGGCAACTTCAGTGTAAGCAAGGCCGATTGCACTTCGTCGATTCTGAAATTTCCACCGATATACCTGTGAAAATACCGCGGCTTCGCTCCGTGGACGCGCAAAATTTTGACCTTTTCCGCAAAGTCGTCGTCGTCGGTGCAAACGAGGCCGGCATCGCCGAACCCACCGAGATTTTTTGTCGGATAAAAACTAAAGCACCCTGCTATGCCGAAAGTACCACTCTGCCTATCCCTCCACTTGGCCCCGAACGATTGGGCGCAGTCCTCAACGATTGGAATGTTAAATTCGCAACTGATCGCGGCGATGGCATCCATGTTCGCCGTCTGCCCAAACAGATGAACCGGTAAAATCGCCCTAGTTTTTTTCGTGATCTTTCGCCTAGCCGCGGCGGCGGAAATGTTGAAATCGTCCAAGTCTATGTCAACAAACACCGGTCTCGCACCGAGGCGGGCGACGCAACCGGCGGTGGCAAAAAATGTGAACGAAGGACAAATTACCTCATCGCCTTCGCCGACACCAATCGCCATCAGCGCAACCAAAATGGCATCCGTTCCGGACGAAACGCCGATCGCGTGCTTGGCGCCCAGGTATTTCGCCACACTTTTTTCGAAAAATTCCGTCTCTCCTCCGAGGATAAATTCGCATGAGTCGAAAACCTTGGAAAATTTTTTGACCGCCAAATCCCTGATCCTAGAATTTTGAACTTTCAAGTCGAGTAGCGGGACTTTCATGGACAGCAATGTCCACTTCGGTTCGCGTTTTTCAAGAAAAATATCTATCCGCGAGGCGGAGAAGATTCCCACGCAGCACCAAACAGCTCCAGCCAGCGGATGAATTTTTTCACGGCCAACCCGCGGGGCGAAATTTTGTTCTTCTCCTCCATGGACATCTCTCCGAATGTCTTACTGTGGCCGTTTGCAATGAATATGGGACTATACCCAAACCCCTTGCCACGTCGCTCGCTGGCAATCACCCCTTCGACGCTTTCTTCGAAAATATGGCGACTTCCATCGGGCGCTATCACGTGTAATACACACGAAAAGTGCGCACCCCTTTCGCCATCACCAACCCAGCTAAGTTTTGCCAAAATCCTATCCATCGCCTTGGAATAATCTCCTTCGGCGTATCTCGACGAGTATATTCCTGGACCGCCGGACAGCGCATCGATGCAAAGCCCAGAGTCATCGCCCATGGTGGCAACTTTCTTCGGAACGAGGAGCCTGGCCGCTTCCGCCTTTATTTTCGCATTTTCTAAAAACGTCTTGCCAGTTTCTTCCGCATCCGGCATGTCAATCGTGCCCATCGGCAAAATCCTCACGGCACAGTTTCGTAGCATTTGCTCAAATTCCGCCATTTTTCCGGAATTTTTGGTTGCAATGAATAGATTTTTACCTACTATCGAAACAAGTAAGCACGAATCGCACGGCGTTGTCAACCGGAATCAACATTTTTTGAAAATAGTGGCAAGGCCGGATGCCGGCGCGGCGAATTCTTTTCCTGAAAGGTGGAAACCCCAAAAATCTTCATACAAAGCGCATTTTTTCACAAAAAAACACTTGCAATCAAATTTTATCTCGTAACCATTGGCTTGCGTTGGTTGGTGGAGGAAGGATCGGCCAGTTTTTCAAAAGGAGAAAAAAATGAATAGATCGAAACTAGTGGAAAAGATCAAAGAATTGCTCGGTTCCGATTGTTCAAAGACATGCGCTGAGCGCTCCCTGAACGCGGTATTGCAGGCCATAGCTCACGGCCTAAAAACCACTAAGAGTGTGCAGATCATTGGCTTTGGGACATTTGCCGTTTCGAAGCGCGCCGCGCGCGTTGGTGTGAATCCTAAGACCAAGGCGAAGATCCAAATTCCAGCCTCAAAAACTGTTAAATTTAGACCTGGCACGAAACTTAAGGGATCCGTTGCCAAATAGTGGTTCGATTTTGGCGGATTGGGAAATGTAAGCGGCATGTTTGGAGTCTTGCTGCCGCGGTGAGGTTTCTTTTGCGATGTCTTGTGTGGAAGGCACGTGCGGGGAAGCGATGCCGTGTGAATCTCGGCAAAGTCGGAGAGGATTTGGCCGTTGATTTTTTGAGGGGGAAAAATTTCAAAATCCTGGCCAGGAATTGGACCTATGGCAAAGGCGAACTGGATGTGGTCGCCTTCGACGGAGCTTCAGCTGTTTTGGTTTTTATCGAGGTCAAGCTAAGGTCCGGTAGAGCTCTTGTCCCCGGCTATTTTGCCGTCGACGCGAAGAAGAAAAGTGTCCTGCGCAGGACATGCATGGGGTACCTGCGGGCGTTCACCAGCGATAGCGTTTCCTACAGGTTCGATGTGATCGAAGTGCGGATGGGCGGAGATGGAAAGCACGAGATATCCCACTACGAAAACGTGAAGCTGTTTTAAGCGAACAGAATCGCGAAGATTAGCCGATATCGATCGAATCGTCGATGTTGAAATTGGCGAAGACATTTTTCACATCGTCCAATTCTTCTAGCTTTTCCACCGTTTTCAAAATTTTCGCCGCCAGAGCTGCATCCGCTATGTGAACCAGCGAATTCGGAACGTAGGCAATCTCCGACGAAAGGCACTTGATTTTCGCATTTGCCATTGCCTGCTCCAGCGCGTAGTACGCTGAAATCGGACAGAGTACTTCGAAGCCTTCGTCGTCGACCCTTATGTCATCCGCGCCGGCATCGAGGGCGATTTCCATCAACCTGTCCTCCGTAGTTTCACCCTTGGAAATAAAAAATTGGCCCATTCTTTGGAAATTGAACATCAGCGCCCCAGTGCCCGCCAGGTTTCCACCGCACTTTGTCAGTGTGCTACGCACCTCGCTCGCCGCGCGATTCTTGTTGTCCGTAGTAACCTCTACTATCAACCCTACACCTCCAACGGCGTAGCCCTCGTACGTCAATTCCTCTATCGTCGCGCCTGGGAGCTCACCGGTTCCCTTTTGTATGGCTTTTTTGATATTTTCCGCGGGCATGTTCGCTTCTTTGGCCTTCTGGACAATAACCCGCAGCTTGGCGTTGAAATTTACGTCGCCACCGCCATCCCTCGCGGCCAGCGAAATATCCTTGCTCAGCGTGCTGAACATCTTGCCGCGCTTTGCGTCAATGACCGCCTTGTGCCGTTTCGTTGTCGCCCACTTGCTATGCCCAGACATCGCTACTTTCTCCGTTTGTTTATGCGCACCGCATGCCCATCACTCAGCTTTTTGCCGACGGATTTTGGAACCGCGATGGGCATATCGGATTGCGCTTCCGATTTCCGTGACGTTGTAAACTGCTGCGCAATGGTCAATAAATTTTGTACGGTCCAGTACAAAACCAGCCCCGATGGAAAATTGTAGCAGCAGAATAAAAATATTGCCGGCATCAGCTTAAACATCAATTTTTGCGATCCATCAACGGTTGGCATGGGAGCCATTCGCATTTGCCATAACATCGTCGCTCCCATAACCAGCGGCAAAATATTTACGGGGAAAGCCCCGATGCGCGCAACGGTATCCGGCAGCGAAAGATCCCTTATCCACAAAAAATGTGCAAAGCGCAAATTCGATGACGTGCATAGCATGTAGTACAGGCCGAAGAAAATCGGAATTTGTATGAAGATCGGCAGACATCCGGCCGCCGGATTTATCTGATTTTCCCTGAACAATTTCAAAGTTTCCGCCTGCAGTTTTTGCGGATTGTTTTTGAATTTTTCCTTGATCAATTTCAGCGGGGCCTGCACCGCCGCCATTTTCTTCGAAGATCGAACCTGGGCGTTGGTAAGTGGCCAGAGTAGAAGCTTGACTATGGTTGTGAGGACGATAATCGCCAGGCCCCAATTCGGCACCACAGCGTAGATTTTTAGCATCATCCGCAGAAGCAATTCGCTGATTGCGCCAAAAAATCCGAACTGCATCACGTGGGACTGCTCCCTGTCGAAGGACGACAGGCGCGAAAAATCCTTAGGGCCGATGTAAAATTCAGAAGCAAAAACCTTTTCTCCACGGGCACCGACGATCCCGCAGTTGAACACCACAAGTGCAGCTATGCCATCCTTTCTTTCCCCGTTGCGTCTGCCTTCGATGGAAGTCGGCCAGGCGATGTATCCGTCTCCGTCGGTTGCAGGCGTCAGTATGGCAGTAAAAAATTTATTTTTTATGGACCCCCACAAGATTTTCCCGGTGGAGAGAATTTGCCTGCGCTCCTGCCTCTTTCCAAGGCCAAAAAATCCACTACTTGCTTCGAAATCGCGCAGCTTAACAAAAGTGTCCTTCGTCCCGTTGTATGCGCCAAAATTCAAATAATCCCCCCTGCTGTCACTCTCCGAAGCCGGCATTACACCGAGGCAAAGCGACACATTGCCGACGTTTATCGGGATGTCGGTGCCGTTTTCCACGGTTGTTTTATGCTTCACGACATACCCGTCACTCCCATCGCCGTCCTTCGCCGCAACGGAATACTGCCGCGTCACAACGCACCCGTTGGCCAGCGTCTTCGACAATTTGATGCTGTTCTCCGTCGCCGAAATCACGGCAAAGCTTCCTCGCCCATAGGCGCGATCGAAATTCGCATCATCCGAAATCAGAGCCAATGCGTTCGCCGCACTACCATCGTTGAACATCACCGCACCCGGCTGATCCTGCAGTGCTCTGTATTTTTTCAATGCTGCGCACTTTATTGCCCCTCCAGCGTCCGAAATTGTAACATCTATGACATCGTTGCCTATGGTAAATAGCCGCTCTTCGCGCACTTCCTCAGCGGCAGCCGAAGCAATGGGCAAGCGCTGAACTGCGCCGCCAGTACCGCTCTCCGAGTCAATCGTCGCTGGCCGATCGCCCACGCGGCCGGCTTCCGCTATCGGCGCCTGCCCGGACTTGGTTTTGTGATCAATGGTGAACATCAATGCCATGGCGCAGGCTATCAGCAAAATTCCTATGAATTGACTTTTGTCTTTCATTAACTCCACGGAAAGATCCCTAGGCAAGTTGAATTTGCAAGCGCAAAATGGGGACAATGTTTGGAGGAATCGTCGGTACGCGCGTGAGTATCTTCCGTCGCAATTTTTGTTGACAAATATTTTCCGCATGCATACCGTACGCCGCGTGTTTTTTGTGCGTGTGGTAGTGTGCGTGTGCGCCGCACTACTAGTTGTGCCGCGGGCATTCGGTATCTATTCCAAGCAGGATCTGAATGAAATTGTTGGCCAGCTGATCGTCGTTTCCATGGGGGATGGCGGCCTGGAAACAACCAAGCGTCTACTCGAAGAGGGAAGAATTGGTGGCGTCATCATTCTGAGGGAGGACGTGGTAAGCGCGGAGAATCTGCGCAAAATTACCGACGAGATTCAC
The DNA here is from genome assembly GCA_031268175.1 of Puniceicoccales bacterium. Classification (GTDB taxonomy): domain Bacteria; phylum Verrucomicrobiota; class Verrucomicrobiia; order Opitutales; family JAIRKQ01; genus JAIRKQ01. Next base: position 81,073 of record JAIRXR010000011.1, read on the forward strand.
AGCGTGAAATCAAAACATATTCCCTTCATCGCCGCCGACATGGAGGGAGGGCTGGTGGCGGCCTTGAACGCGACCAATGGCTTTGCGGAGTTCCCGAGCGCCTGTGAAATGGCAAAAAAGACGCCGGAAGAGGCTAGAGAAGTTTACGGCAAAATGGCCGATCTGCTGGCCGATTATCACTTCAACGTTAACTTCGCTCCCTGCGTCGATTTGGCCTCACGCCCTGACTCGATCATAGCGATCAAGGGAAGGTCCTACGGAAGCGATGCCAATGATGTGTGCAAATTTGCACGCTCATTCATTGATGCCCATTCGACAAATGGAATCGCCACCTGCCTGAAGCATTTCCCAGGGCATGGCAGTGTTTCCGGTGACACGCACAACGGATTTGTCGATGCGACGAATAGCTGGATGTGGGCTGAGTTGGGGCCGTATAGAAATTTGCTTAGCGAAAGCGATCAGTCCCCGGCGATGATGGTCATGGTTTCCCACGTATTCAACGGCAATTTCGATGACAAATACCCGGCATCACTGTCGCGGAATAGCGTAGAAGTGCTGCTGCGCAATGGAATTGGATTTGGCGGTGTGATCATTTCCGATTCGCTGACCATGTTAGCCATAAAAAATAATTTTCCGCTGGAAGAGACGGTTGTCACGAGCCTAAACGCCGGCGTTGACGTACTGCTATTCTCCAATGAAAAACCGTTCGATTCGGAAATTGTAAATAAGATTCACGGAATCATAGGACGGGCGCTGGCTGATGGAAGACTGGACCGGCGCAAACTCGAAAGATCTTTTCGCAGAGTCGTTTCGCTGAAGAAGAAAATCGGTGGCAGCCGCACCCCAGCAGCAAAAGCGGAGTAGATTCAGCGAATAGCCCGCGTAGTCAAATACCCCTGGAGTCGTCTTTGTCCTTGGCCACGTAGCCGCTTTCCTGTCTCCTGTGGTTTATGAGGTTTTTTTTGCAGTAAATCTCGTAGATGTCGCCCGCGGACATCCCGAGGACCTGCGCGATGGATATCAAAAAGTGGAACATGTCAACGACTTCAACCCTGGCGTTTTGCTCATCGAATTTCTGGTACTTCGCCCACCACTTCCAGGGAACAGAATCGACCAATTCCGCCGTTTCCTGCTGTAGCGCACGGCTATAATTCAGCAGCCATTTTATCCTATCGGTTTCGTCCAAATTTACGGAACTGACACCTATTTTTTCGTTTAGTGCGGTCTGCATTTCAAAAATTTTATCCAGCTTATCCATGTTTCCCAGGCTCGAACCACCTAGCAAAAATTTGCAGCGACGCAAGCGATTAAGTTTAGTGCCGCAAAGCCACGGCCTCCGGCAGAAATATTGGAAAATTTTAAAAATGGACCGCCCGCGAGTAAAATCACACTAGAAAAAGACGATCTGCGAGTCATCACTGGCTGTCCCACGCTTTTTTTGCCAAATATTTTTGGTAAAAATGTTCCCCTCTTCCTCCAACTCACGCAGAATTTCTCTGGCACGCGAAATGACTTCTCCAGGCACACCGGCAAGGCGGGCAACGTGGATACCGTAGGATTTGTCGGCGGCACCGTCGATGACCCTGCGCAGAAAAATTATCTCATCCTTCCATTCTCTGACTTCCATTTGGAAATTTCGCATGCGCGGGAGCGTTTGCACCAACTTAGTCAGCTCGTGGTAGTGCGTGGCGAAGAGTGTTTTTGGCCCCCTATTGCCACTGCCATGGAGATATTCAACGACAGCCAAGGCAATGCTCAACCCGTCGTAGGTACTAGTCCCGCGACCGACTTCGTCCAAAATCACCAAGCTGGCATCGGTTACGTTGTTTAAAATGTTGGCCGTCTCAGACATTTCCATCATGAACGTGGATCGCCCCCTTGATAAATCATCCCCCGAACCAATGCGGGAAAAAATTTTGTCGACGGGGGATAGCTTGCATTTCTTCGCCGGTACCCAACAGCCGATGTGAGCCATAATTGCGATTAGGGCGACCTGGCGAATATACGTTGATTTTCCAGCCATGTTTGGGCCGGTAATTAGCGCAATCTGCGGTCCGCCACTTTTCAAATGCAGATCATTTGGAGTAAAATCCGAAATTTTTCCACGACTTTCCGAGCTGTCATTTTTCAGGATCTGCTCTATCACCGGGTGTCGCCCGTCTCTGATCTCCAGGCAATCCTCCGATGACATTTCCGGGCAGCAGTAGTCGCACTTGCGGGCCAATTCACCCCAGCCGCAAAAGACGTCCAGCTGCGCCAGTGCCTCCGAAGCGCAAACAAGACCGTTGAAATTTTCCAGGGTTTTTGCGACGAGACCATTGAAAATCTGCTCTTCCAACTCAACGGCCAATGCCTGCGAATTCAAAATCTCGGCCTCCTTCCTTTTCAACTCATCGGTCACGTAGCGCTCGGCACCGACGGTCGTCTGTCGCCGCATGTAGTAGTCCGGAACCAGACGCAAATTGGACCTCGTCACTTCGATGAAGTACCCAAAATTGCCGCTATATTTGACTTTCAGGCTTTTGATCCCGCTTTTGGTCTGTTCCCTGCGCTCGAAATCGCTTATCCACGATTTGCAATCGGTCGACAGATGGCGGTACTCATCCAGTTTGGCATCGTAGCCATCCCTTACGTACCCACCGGCTAGCAAGTCCGGCGGCAAATTGCTCTCATTCAAAGCAGAAGACAGAGCACGGACGAGTCCGTCGAAGGTGTGAATTTTCGATGAAAGGGCGGCGAGTTCCACGACCTTGCTACCATCTAAAAAATTCTTCAACCTTGGAAATTGATCGATCGTCGATTTAACAGCGCTCAAATCGCGCGGGTTTTTCATGCGATTCTGCAGTCGCGTTAGGATTCGCGGCAGGTCATAGGTGTTTCTCAGGCAATTTTGCACGTTGATTTGGAGAACTTCGCTTTCAAAAAATGCGCGTACGCAGTTCTGCCGCCGCATTATTTCGTTCCTTTGCAAACTCGGTTCCAGTAAAAATTTTTCCAATTGCCTACCACCGGCGGACGTTGCAGTTCGGTCGATGGCATGAACGAGAGAGCCGATTTTTTGGCCGGAAACGGCGCGGAAAATTTCTAAATTTTTTACCGTCGAGTTGTCGATCTGGACTGATTCCTGTGGCTTGTACAGGCGCATTGACTTGATGTTTTGCGGCTTTTGCCTGAAATTTTCCTCTGCGTAGTGGAGCAACGCGCCGGCTGGCCCCAGCGCCGGGTAATCTTCGGGCCCGATGCCGTAACCATCGAAATTCAAAACGCCCAACATTTCCTTCGCTATGTTTGCCCCGTGCACGCTGTCGAAGTAAAAATCCGGCAACTCCGAGATCGTGCGGCCTCCAACCAGTTCCCTGAGCGATTCCTGCGCGTTTGTGGCCAAATCTTTCCACTGGGAATGCGCGTTTTCCGGAATGATGATTTCCGACGGATTCAACGCAAAGGCGATGGGCAGCAGTTTTTGTGAATTTTTCGTCGCCGCGATTTGCAACTCCCCGGTCGAAGCCTCCAGCCACGCTATCGAAAAGTCCGACTTGGTGGCACCAATCGCCAGAATGTATCTGTTTTCCCTGTCTTCCATCTCCCGCTCGCCGATCACCGTACCAGGCGTCAAAATCCTCGACAGCGAACGCTCCACCAGCTGACCGGCCTTCGGCGGCCCAACTTGGTCACAGATGGCGATCTTGTACCCGCAATTCAGTATTTTATTTATGTACGCCGCCGCCGCATGATATGGAATCCCGGCCATGGGCATCGTACCTCGCCGCGTCAGTGTTATTCCGAGTAGGCGAGCGCCAATCCTGGCATCTTCGTTAAACAGCTCATAGAAATCGCCGAGGCGAAAGAACAGCAGCGTTTTCTTTGGCAAAGATTTCCTGATTTCCATGTACTGCCGCATCATCGGCGTTGACGACTGATCCCCTTGCATTATTTCCCTCCAAAGATACGGGCAGGAACACAGATTACAAATAAAAACTACGGCACACACTTCAATTTTAAACGAGAAATGCGCCGACCACCATGACCGCCGCGCACAGGAAAACGAATGCGTCAATTCCAAGTGTCGATGGCCGTTGAATTCCGTTTTTGCGCGGCGGTTTTTTCTGAAACACCGCCAGTAGCCACTTAAAGTATACGTAGCCGATGGAGCAAAAACAAATTATAAACATCGCAAGGCTAAGCGGCCGCCCGCTGCCGTAGATGACCCTCGCGAATTCCGTGCGCCAAACCGCCCCATGCAGTGGCGGCGTCCCAAGAAGAAATGAAAGCGCCACGGCAAACGAAGTGGCGGAAAGTTTATTTTCCGGGAAAAAGTCGTGAAAATTTTCGATATACACGGCCCCATTGTCGCATTCAGCCTCCTTCAAAAATCTGATGGCGCACAAAATTCCACCGCTCGCCAGGTACGGAATGGGAAAACTCCACAGAAATTTCGACAAATCTCCGCAGGGAAATCCAAGGGCAAATGCATCTGCGAGAAACACCGATTGCGCCAAATCCGTGCGCTCGAAAAATCGCGCATAGTTGTCGGCATACAGCGCAAAGGCAATGGCCAACGCCATCGCCGCGTTCAGCGCGTAAAATTCCGTCCCAAATGGCTCCACGGGCGCGAAGTATAAAAAATACAGCAGCAAGACTTTGCTTCCGCCGTGGAGAAACAGGTTGGAAAGCAGCGCCCTTGGGCGCATTCGCCCCGGAAGATGGCCCGCGGCGTACAGGAAAAAAAACAGCAGTGTGTGCGAAACACCCATTTGTCGGAGACATTGGTACGAATAAAGTTTTTTCGCCGAACTTAAATATTTTTTTCACTGGTAAAGGTGCAGCAGGGATACCTGAAAAACCGCACGCACTACCCGTTGCTAAGGCCAGTCCCCGAGCCGTTTTCAATCCTTCACCACACCCGCTAGGAACATAATTTCCATTGCCGCTCATAGGGCGCTTTGCAAAAAATTGGAAACGGCTCCTACTGCATGCGCGGAAAGCGAAAAAATTTCTTGGCAAGCGTGGAAATTTCTCTAGTTTGCCGAAAGTTGGCAGCCGTGCTGTTTCGGTGGGATATCCAAGTGGCTAAAGGAAGCAGACTGTAAATCTGTCGAGTTTCACTCTTCAAGCGTTCGAATCGCTTTCCCACCACCATCTCGTGGTATGGACGATTCCATCCCTTCGGCGCCATATCTCAAATCTTGATGCTCTGCATCATGCTGACCATCGGCAGGAACATCGCAACGACAATTGTGCCGACTGCGATGGCGAGGAGTACGATTATCGCCGGCTCGATCAACGTGGTCAGAAGCGTCAGCGCACTTTCCACCTTGCCGTCGTAGATTTCCGCAATTTTTGCAAACGATTTAGCTAGGTTGCCAGACCGCTCTCCGGCGAAAATCAGCCCAATGGCAGTCGCGGCGAGCAATTTGCTACCGGCGAAACCGGACGATAAACTTTCCCCGTGCGCTATCCTTTCCAAAACTTTTCCCAAAAATCTTTTGAAGGCACCGCCATTTACGACTCCGACGGCCACCTCCAGCGCATCCTGCATGGGCACGCCGAAAGACATCAGCATGCCGATCGTGCGGAAAAAATTACTGACGTCCATGGTCAAAAGCAGCTTGCCGAAAATGGGCAATTTGCGCAAAAATGCAAATACTCCGGCCCTGAAAGTTCTCCTAGAGAGACAGATCTTCAGCGCAACTACCAGCGCAACCAAAAGCACGGATAGCCCGGCGAAATGGGCACCGAAAAACTCGCACGCTCCTATGATCCTCCGTGTTAGCAATGGAAGTCTTTGCCCTCCAGCACTCTGCGAAGCGAAAATTTCCTCAAATTTTGGAACGACCACAATCATCAGCATGGCCAGCGCCAGACACGCAACGGTAAGTACGATCGCCGGATACACCAGGGCCGCTTTGACTTTTTTCCTGGCGGTGGACATTTTTTTACCGAACGCGGCAAGCTCCTGCAGTGCGACACTCGGCCGACCTATCCCTTCGGCGGCGCTCACAGTTTTCACCTCCGTAGCCGAAAACACGCTGCCGCAACACCCCATTGCTTCGGAGAGTGCCATCCCGGCGAAAATTTTTTCCTTGAGCAGGCCGGTTATGGCAGCCGATTTGGAATTTTCCGATCCAGCCGCCAGCGTTGCCAGGCAACGTTCAATGGGAAGGCCAGCCGCTAATAGCATCGACAACTGTTCGAAAAAAACGCACTTCCACTCCGCTGTGGCCCTCGCTCCGCCGCGAAAAATCTCCAAAAATTTCCCCATAGCAGACTTTCGAGAGCCGCCATCGCCATCGCAAAATTGGAGCAATTGAATCTTTAGGCCGTTGCGCTCGAGCTCCTTCTCCGCCGCGACCTTGCTCCCCGCATCGACTTCCCCGCGAACGACCTCGCCACCGATATTTTCCGCCAAAAACCTGAATCGCATTTGTAGCAGTGTAAAAAATGTCCGGCGCGAATAAATGCTTTTTAGGCGAAGCCCGCAGCATTCCACCGGTGAAGTTTCGACGCCCGGAAACCGCATGCGAAGCGAAAACGGCCCCTAGCGATTCACAGCTAGCAAAAATTCTGTGTTTGTTTTCGTTTTGCGGATGCGCTGTATCAGCATTTCCATGGCATCGACCGGCTGCACACCTTTCATGGCGCGGCGCAAGGCATAGACTTTCTCCATTTCATCCGGATGGTACAGCAATTCCTCCTTGCGCGTACCGCTTTTTTCAATGTTTAGAGCTGGAAACATGCGCCTGTCGACGAGTGCCCTGTCGAGGTGCAGTTCCATGTTGCCTGTACCCTTAAATTCTTCGAAAATTACTTCATCCATGCGGCTGCCGGTTTCCACGAGTGCCGTTGCGAGGATCGTCAAGCTTCCGCCGCCCTCTATGTTCCTCGCCGCACCGAAAAATCTTTTCGGCGCCTGCAGAGCATTGGCGTCCACGCCGCCGGACAGCAATTTCCCGCTGCTAGGCTGTTCCGTGTTGTGTGCGCGCGCAAGTCGAGTTATTGAATCGAGCAGAATGATGACGTGCTTCCCGGCCTCCACGTGCCTGCGTGCCTTGTCGATCACCATATCCGCTGCGTGCACGTGATTTTCCGCCGATTCGTCGAATGTCGAACTTATAATCTCCGCACTCGCGACCTGCCTGCGAAAATCCGTTACCTCCTCGGGACGCTCATCGATGAGCAATATTATCAGCCTTGCGTCGGGCCGATTTTTAGAAATGGCATTCGCCATGCATTGCAGCAGTACCGTTTTCCCTGTTCGCGGAGGGGCCACGATCAGACCGCGCTGGCCAAGGCCAATGGGCGCTAAAATATCGATTATGCGCATGGAAACATTGTCCCATTTGGCATCCTCAGCGCATTCCAAAAACAGTCTTTCCGTCGGATAAAACGGAATTAAATCCCTAAATTTCGGGAAAGCGCCGGCCTTCATCGGATCCATGCCGAGGACGCTCAAAATTTTTAGAACGAACGGACACGTTGAATTTTGCGCCGGCGGATGCAGGTGGGCAACGATATCCTGTCCGCGCCGCAATCCGTATTTTTGAATCAAAAATTTCGGAATGAACGCACTTTGGGGGCGAATCCTGTAGTTGTCATTCGCGTAGACCAGCAATCCGTCGCCACCCTCAATCATTTCGAGGACGCCCTTTGCGATAATCGGCGTTTTTTCCGCAAAATTTTTCAGCAGCAGCAGTTCGAATATTTTGTGGCTGCCCCTTTCAAATTCCACCGGAGTAATGGAGTCATCCGCCACGTCCTTCGCGGATAGCGCTGTGCGATTTTCATAGGCATTATTAAAATCGAATGGCTTGGCCTCCAGATCGATATTTTCAACGGCGAACTCTGCCAATTTTTCCAGGGAACTTAGGCAATCCATGCTCTTGATTAGGCCACTGGATAGCTGGCCAATTTTCACGGTTTTAGCGAATTTTTGCTGCTGCTGATTGCCGCTTTGCGGACGTCTTCCGCCGGAGCCGCCACCATTTACATTGACGTTGCGATCGCCGTCCCTGCGGAAGCGCCCGTCGCCGTGGCGCTGATTGTTCTGTTGCCGCTGCTGGGATTTGCCACCGCGACCGCCCATTTGATCATCAACATTCGTTGAAAAATTTTGATTCCCCCGGCCTCTTCGACGATAGTCCACCGGTCCACGCGGCGAATCATCGTCGACCGCCGCGCCAGAGTGCTGCGGAGTCCACTCTTCGTTCCCATCGCGGCGGCGGTTGGAGCGTGGCATTTCGTCCACACTGTCACCACCGGAGAAACTTTCTGGAATGAACCCGTCATTTTCACTTTCAAGCATTCGCCTATCCATCTTTAAACCTCTCTATGAGCCCTTGCTGCATTCGCAAAATTCCACGTCACAGCCTTGCGCCAGTCTCTACTACGCCACATACCGTCGGCAAAAACTCCACATCCGCAAAAATTTGCTGTCCCAGGCAATCTAGATCCATGCATTGAAATTGTGACAGTACCCACACGCCACAAGTTTGCATTGGCTGATGTGAAGAAGTACGGAAGTTGCACATACCTTGCCGACCCACTCCACCTTGTCGAGCATTTTTTTTGAAAAATTTGCAAAAATTAGTGGGATAAAAGGTTTGATTGCAGGTGCAAATTGTGCTCATTCATTCCGATGCACGCCGACTGCGAAAAATACGACTTCCAGGAAATTGAAACATTTTGGCAAAGGTTTTGGGAAGAAAACAAAACATTTTGCGTAGACGAGGATCGCTCCAGGAAAAAATACTATGCCCTGGACATGTTTCCCTACCCGTCCGCATCCGGCCTGCACATCGGCCACCCTGAGGGATACACCGCATCGGACATTCTGGCCAGGTACAAGAGGGCGATTGGCTACAACGTGCTGCACCCCATGGGCTGGGATGCCTTTGGCCTTCCCGCCGAACAGCACGCCATAAATACCGGGATACACCCGGCGGCAAATACGGCCAGGAACGTTGAAATTTTTCGAAGGCAAATCAAGCGCATGGGGTTTGCCATCGACTGGGATCGGGAAATCAACACGACCGATCCGAAATACTTTCGCTGGACGCAGTGGATATTCCTCCAACTTTTCAAGCATGGCTTGGCATACGTTGGCGAACGACCCATCTGGTGGTGCGAGGGGTTGAAATCCGTTTTGGCAAATGAGGAAGTCATAAACGGCCGGTCCGAGCGTGGAAATTTTCCCGTGCAGCGGAAGAACCTGCGCCAGTGGGTACTGCGGATCACGGCCTACGCCGACAAACTTCTCGAAGGCCTGGAAGACATCGACTGGCCGGATTCGACGAAGAGGCAACAAATCGCGTGGATCGGAAGATCCGAGGGAGCCAGCGTGCATTTCAAGGTTGAAGGGCACGGCAACTGCGAAATCGAGGTGTACACAACGCGCCCGGACACGCTCTTCGGCGCAACGTTTCTCGTTCTCGCTCCGGAACACCCACTCCTGGAAAAAATCGTCGCTGCACCATTTGCGGAGGCAGTAAAAAAATACGCCGAAGCGAGCAAAAGCAAAAGCGACCTGGAGCGTACGGATCTGGCAAAGGCAAAAACTGGCGTGCGAACCGGCGCCCATGCCATAAATCCAGCGAATGGGGAAAGGGTGGAAATTTGGGTCGCCGACTACGTTCTCGCCGGCTATGGAAGCGGTGCGATCATGGCAGTACCGGCACACGACGAACGTGACTACGCGTTCGCAAAGCGGTACGACATTCCCATGGTCCGCGTGGTTGACGGCGGAACCGGCGCCGGCGAATTACCCTACGCCGGCGAAGGAATTTTGATCAACTCCGGTGAATTTTCCGGCACGGCATCAAGGGACGCGCGGGAAGCCATCGTCGGGATGCTGCGAAAGTCTTCCTCCGGCGATTTCGCTAGGAATTACAAACTGCGCGATTGGCTATTTTCCAGGCAACGCTACTGGGGTGAGCCAACGCCAATTGTCTGGATTTCTGAGGAGGACTATGGCCGCGTAACGCGGAGCGACCAGTCCCCATTCCGCGAGTTTCTACCCCACGAACCAGTAGCCTATGAAGAGAGCGGGGGGAAATACTACGCTCTGCCGCTCTGCTCAAAGCACCTGCCGCTTGCACTGCCGGAAACGGATAACTATTTACCATCTTCCGACGGGGAAAGCCCCCTTTCCAATGCAAAGTCTTGGCTAGACGTCCGCCTGAACGTCGAAACCGGCGAGGTTATCCCGGCGGAAAACTTTGCCGACTGCGATGGTGCGGCATGGATTTCCGGACGCAGGGAAACGAACACCATGCCGCAGTGGGCTGGATCGTGCTGGTATCATTTGCGTTACATGTCCCCGCACTGCGAAGCGAGCCTGGTGGACCCCGATGCTGCAAATTACTGGCAATCGCCAGATTTTTACATTGGAGGAGCCGAGCACGCCGTTTTGCATCTCCTCTACGCCAGATTTTGGCACAGGTTCCTGTTTGACATTGGCGCAATCAATACGGGGAAAGAACCGTTTCATAGGCTGTTTCACCAGGGAATCATCCTCGGCGAAGACGGCACGAAAATGTCGAAAAGTCGCGGTAACGTCGTCAATCCGGACGACATTGTGGAAAGATACGGCGCCGATGCGCTGCGACTCTACGAAATGTTCCTTGGGCCGTTGGACATGGTGAAACCGTGGAACACCAATGGCATCGAGGGCGTTTCGAGGTTCCTGAAAAAAGTCTGGGGAAGCTACGTCGACGGCGAAGGAAACACCAGGCAATTTCGGAAAAATTTGCCGGCCGAATGCGAACGCGTCGTAAATGAAACCATAAAAAAGGTCAGCGGAGACATCGAAGAACTAAAATTCAACACGGCCATCGCCCAAATGATGATCTGCTTGAACGCAGTGCGCGATGCCGGTGGCTTTGACAGGCCGGCGGCGGAAAACTTCGCCAAGCTCCTAGCACCATTCGCGCCACACATCGCCGAAGAACTGTGGGCGAGGCTCGGACACAGCGGAACCATATCCGATGCCGGCTGGCCGGAATACGACGCATCGAAAATTTGGGGCAAGGCGTACCAAATCGCCGTGCAAGTCAATGGGAAGGTACGCTCTGAATTTTCCATCGGAGACATTCACGTGCCGGAAGAAAAAATCTTTGCCATGGCCATGTCCGATGAAAACGTAGCCAAGCACCTATCCGGCAAAAACATCGTGAAAAAATTTTACGTACCCGGGAAAATCGTCAGCTTCGCCTGTCGGTAACATTTCGGTGCGGCGTACCGATTTCACATTTTCGTCAAAATAGCTGCGGTTTGCGCCGCGGCAGTTTGGCGTTGGGCCTGCGGAAACGCGCGAATGCGCGAAAATTAGCAAATGCGTGCGTAAATTTATAATTTCTCGCAAAAAACTTGCAACGGCATTATCCTACACCCAATGGTTTGGAACGGAGACTTCCGATGGCCATCGGTCTTGTGCAAGTTCAACGCACTTGGCCCAGGGGATGAAATCCTGCTGAAATTGGTTGCCGCGGACACGCTTCTCGGAGAAGAATTTCGGCAACTAGTTGCCATTATACATCTCGACGAAGAGTCGCGGGAATTTATTCTGTTGCTCGCAGTATCTTGTAAGCAGCGCGGATGGCACGATGCAACGCAGAAACTCATCGCAAAAGAGGAGGAAATCTGGGCGTGTTTTTCTACCAGCAACGCAGAATTATTAGCTTAGTTCTGCGAAGTCGGTACTAAGTTGAACAAAATGAGCATCACCATCCTCTCGCTCAAAGGTGCAGTTATAAAGCTACTCGATGGGAAAAATTTTCCGCGCAGTATGGGGACGTATATTTTGCAGTCCCCAGAAAAGCTCATGGCACAGCAATAAAAATTGCCATGCTTTTCGGCGAATGGGCAAATGGCGGAATTCGTTGACTGAGAGAATGATCTGATTTATTCTCCGATCCACTTGTTCTAAAAAACATGGCAGCGAAGCTGGATTGGCGAAAATTTACATCGGCAGAATTCTTACAAAAACTCTTTAAATTTGCTCGATATGTTAAAATTCAAAACTAGAAAGTGAAACAGTAACATGGGCAGGATACTAGTGACAGGCGGATCTGGTTTTTTAGGAGCGAATCTTTGTGTACGGTTGATCGCCGATGGGAACAGGGTAATTTGCGTTGATAATAATTGTACGGGACGGCTGACAAACGTTGCTGGGCTATTAAAAAACAAAAATTTCAGGTTCCTGGAACAGGATATAATTGAACCATTTTCCATAGAAGAAAAAATAGATCAGATTTATAATTTTGCCTGTCCCGCATCTCCAGCGGCATACCAGGGAAAAAACGCAATTTTTACCACCAAAACATGCGTGATTGGGGCGCTGAACATGCTGCAGCTGGCCAAGCAGCACGGCGCAGTGATTTTGCAAGCTTCGACATCCGAGGTCTATGGTGACCCAACGGAACATCCCCAAAAGGAAACCTACAGTGGAAATGTTAATCCAATTGGCATCCGCTCCTGCTACGATGAGGGTAAGCGCTGTGCGGAAAGCATATTTTTCGACTACCACAGAGAAGAAGGTGTGCCCATAAGGATTGTCCGCATCTTCAATACCTACGGCCCGAATATGGCCCCCGATGATGGAAGGGTGGTCAGCAATTTCATCTGCCAGGCACTGGAACAAAGTAACATAACAATCCATGGCGACGGATCCCAAACGCGCTCCTTTTGCTACGTTGATGATCTGATCGAAATCATAGTTAGAGTGATGAATGGCCCACGTGATTTTACTGGGCCTGTGAACATCGGCAATCCCAGTGAATTTACGATAAATGAGCTGGCGAAAAAAATTTTGGACAAAATTCCAACGCCGTCGAAAATCATTCATTTGCCTCTGCCGAAGGATGATCCAGCTCGCCGAAATCCGGACATTTCACTGGCGCGGAAGGAATTTGAATGGTTTCCAAAAATCACACTGGACGAAGGGTTAGATCGAACAATAGATTACTTTAAAAAAATTTTAGATCCATGAAGGTGGCAATAATTGGAACGGGCTACGTTGGCCTACCAACGGGGGTTGGATTTGCAGCGCTGCGGCATCATGTTACCTGCGTGGACAGCGATCGCGGGAAGATAAGCCGTCTGTCCAATGGCGATCTCCCCATATTTGAAAACGGATTGGAGGATATTTTCATGGAAAGTCTTAGCGCCGGCAAAATCGAATTTACCACGTCAATGGAGAAGGGAATTGCCGGCGCCGACGTCGTGATTATCACCGTTGGTACACCGACTGACCCCACAACGCACACCATTGAGCTAAAGTATGTTCGCCAGGCTGCGGATCAATTGGCAAAATTTCTAAAAAAATATGCGGTTATCGCGGTGAAATCCACCGTGGCCGTCGGTACCTGCGACGAGGTGGAGCAAATAATACGCCAGAGGAATCCTCATGCAGAATTCGACGTGATTTCCATGCCGGAGTTTCTTCGGGAAGGATTTGCGGTGCATGATTTTTTCAATCCAGACAGGATAGTAGTTGGAACGGACAGCATGCGGGCAAAGAATGTCATAGGCAAGCTCTACGAGCCGCTAGAAAAAAAGTCGCGCATTCTGTACGTCGGGCGCAGATCGGGCGAAATGATAAAATACGCTTCCAACGCGTTCCTAGCCATAAAGATACATTACATAAATGAGGTTGCGAATCTGTGCGAAAAAACTGGGGCCGACATCGAAGAAGTTGCGCTGGGCATTGGCATGGATTCGAGGATCGGGGACAAGTTTCTAAAGCCGGGGCCGGGATACGGCGGCAGCTGCTTTCCAAAGGATACGAGCGCCATGGTTTCCATGGGCCGGCAAAACAACACCAATCTTCGGCTCGTGGAAATGGCCATCGCCGAAAACAGCAAGCGAAAAGATGAAATGGCAAATCGCATCCTGGACTCTCTAGGCGGCATCGACAGCCCAAAAGTGGCGATTCTCGGGCTTGCTTTCAAAGGTGGCACGGACGACTGCCGCGAAAGCCCAGCCATAGAAATCATAGAAAAGCTCCTGGGAAAAGGAGTTAAAATTGTTGCCTTCGACCCGAAGGCCATGGCCAATGCAAAGACGCTACTGGGCGACAATATCACATATGCTACGGACGCATGCGCAGCTGCCAAGGAGGCGGACCTACTGGTAGTTGCAACCGAATGGGATGAATTTGGCAGCTTGGACTTGGAAAGGATAAAAGCTTCCATTGGTAGACCGAAAATTTTTGACATGCGCAACGTCATAGACGCGAACCTAGCAAGGAAACTGGGATTCTCCCTCTACGGAATAGGAAAGCAGTGGCATGGCGGTGGTAAATAAAACGGAACAAGGCAAAATGGCAGCCGTGACAATATCCGCAATCGTTCCCGCGTACAACACGGAAAAGTATTTAAAAATGCCTGGACTCTCTCGTCGAGCAGACGTTTGGGGACATCGAAATAATATGCGTAGATGACGGATCCACGGACGGCTCGCTGGCGACCCTCAGGAAACACGAAGGAAAAGACGGCCACGTGGTTGGTTTTCACCAGGAAAATCGCAGCCCGGGCGCAAGTCTTCTCCGCGGAGGCACATTCGTCACACGTAAAATTACGCGGGCGGCGGTGCGCATCCGCCCAGAAATTTCGCCTAGAAATGCAGGGAAAATTGTTTCTTGGAAATCTTCCAGCCAGGCGGGATTGGGGACATGCGCGCGACTACGTTGAACATCATTGGAAACTCCTTTCGCCATGGCGTAAAAAAATCGATAAATCTCGGATCGTCCTGCATCTACCCACGACTGTCCAAGCAGCCAATTCGCGAAGAGTACCTGCTCTCCGGGCCTCTGGAGCCGACGAATGAGGCCTATGCGCTGGCAAAAATTTCTGCCGTAAAGTTGTGCGAATTTTATCACAGGGAACGCGGTGCGAACTTTTTCTCAGTCATGCCCAGCAATTTGTACGGACCAAACGATAATTTTTCCATGGAATCTGGGCACATTCTACCCATGGTTCTGAGGAGATTCATTCTTGGAAAACTGCTGCAGCGGAATCAGTGGCACTTAATCATGAAAGACTTGGCTATGCGACCCATCGGTGAAGATAAAACCACCGAAGTATCGGACAGCGAATCCATTGAACGCATCTTAAACGGCATCGGCGTTTTTCGCGATCGCGTGGTGGTGTGGGGAGATTGGTCGGCCTACCGCGAATTCACCACAGCGATGACGTTGCCGACGCCCGCATCTTTCTGGCGAACAATTGCAACGCCGATTGCATTGGTGGGTTCGTCAATTTGACATCTGGCACCGATGTTCAGCTAAAAGATTTGTTTCCACTGATGCAAAAACATGGTGCTGACGAGCCACTGCAAGCATCATGTAATCGCAAATGGCACATTCAGTTGGCGGGGAGCCTGGATCGGGGAGAATCATCATTGCCCCGAAGCTGTTGTATTGCAACAAAAATTATATGCATTTAGCAGATGCGAGGCAAATGACTGATTCTTCGGAAATTTAACTCCAGCTGCGGTCGCGTGGCATTGCCGTAAAAATGCCATAAAAAGAGTTTATGTGATTGGCAAAGTTGTTAGCTTTGCCCGTTGGTGGCATTTCCATGAAGTTGTACGGACGATACGTTTTAGTTGAAACTACCGCGGTCTGCGTGGTGGCGGTTGTCGGATTCGTCGGCATACTGCTTGCGGCGAATGCCGTGCGCGACATCGTGGAGTGGGTCGCCATGGGCAGGCTAACGCTTGCGGATACGGCGGAAGTGCTGCGAATTCTAATCCCATCGGCGGTCTCCTACGCACTGCCGCTGGGAACGATGACCGGAATCTTGATCGTGGTTGGGCGCATGTCGGCGCAAAACGAAATACTGGCAATGAAAAGCATTGGCATTGGTCTGGGAACAATCGTGCGCCCGATTTTTCTTCTGGCGGCAGGCGGAACACTGTTTTCCGCCTACGTCAACCTGTACCACGCACCGGACTCAACCGGCAAATACAGGCAATTTTTTCGCAAAATAATCGTCGAAAGCCCAATGCGATTCATCGCTCCAAAAACGCTTAATGACTATTTCCACGGATGCGTAATCTACGTCGACAGCCTAGTTGACGGACACTTTAACGCTATGAAAATTTGGCAATTCGCTGAAAATAATTTACTCGAAATGTACATTTCTGCCAGGAGTGGCACGATCAATTTTGACGAGCAATCCGACGCGTTTTTGCTGAAACTGAACGACGGCAATGCGGAAAGTTTTAGCGAAGATCTTTCCCCGTCAGGCGTGAGGATTCCACAGATCATGGCATTCAAAAACATATCAATAAAATTGCCGGCCAGCGAATTTATCGGTGCTGCACACAGCACGCAAAAAAAATTTCGCCACATGGCCCTTGGGGAGCTCCTGGAGGCGAAAAAAACGCTAAACTCCAACAAATCATTGCCACGCAGTGAAATCAGACATGGTAAAACGCTCATAAATATGCAAATCAGCAGCCACGTAGCCAACGCATTTGGGATTTTTGTCATGGCGCTGCTCGCCATTCCCCTCGGCGTGAAAACAAACCGTTCGGACACCGCGCTAAACATTGGCATCGCGCTATCGCTGTGTCTGGGGTACTATCTCGCCATGGTAATGCTTGCGCTACTCGGCGAAAATACGCGCCTCAGGCCCGATATTTTGATCTGGGCACCAAATGTTGCATTGATGGCACTCGGATTTTCACTATTCAATCGTGCGACACGGCATTGAGCATGGGAATGGGCAATATTTGCAGCATACGCAAAAGGAGGATTGTCGTCGGCCTCGACGGATTTGTGGATAGAATTGTCCATGCCGTCGACGTGCGCGACGGTGAAACTTACAGTAGGATCGAAACCATTTCCGACTTCGGGAAACGGATAATTTCTGCCGCCGGGAAAAGTACGAACATCGAACTCGTCCAGCAGAAAAGGCTCGTTGGCGGAAATGGGCCACTGCTAGCCGGGGCTCTGCGAAATTTCGGCGCAAACGTTGAATACATCGGGGCTCTCGGAGACTGCGAAAACAATATTTTTAGGGACTTTGCCCGCGGAACCAGTGCCACGTCCATTGGGGACCACGGTGAGACTTTGGCCGTGGAGTTTTCCGACGGGAAAATTATCTTCGGTGAAATGCTGCCGCTGCACGAAATTTCCGTCGCCAGCATACTGGCCAAAATGCCGGATGACGATCTACGCAGGCGCATCGATCTGTGCGACGCTCTCGCACTGGTGAATTGGACGATGATACCGCACATGGCGGAAGTGGCGCGATTCTTCGCCGACGTAATCCTGCCACGGTGCGCCGAAAGGAACAGGGTGTTCTTCTTCGACCTTGCCGATCCGAGCAAGAGAAAGCAACTGGCACTGGCCGAGTTCCTGCAAATCATTCACTCCTTCGAAAAATTTGGCCAGGCGGTACTCGGATTGAACGTCAGCGAAGCGCAGCAGGTTTTGCAAGCAATTGGTGAAAGCTCCGCGCTGAACGAAAGCAGAGAAGAGCTGCAAAATGCCGCAGAGTTGCTGCGAAAAGCGCTTGGAATTGCCAACGTTTTCATACATGGAATCAAAGTTTCCGCAGCGGCAACGGCGAAAGAAACCGCAGCGACTGGCGGATACTTCGTGGCGAATCCTCAGCTTTCAACGGGAGCCGGTGACCACTACAACGCCGGTTTTTTGGCGGCCTACCTCTGCGGTTGCACCATGGATTTCGCCGTAAATTTCGCAGCGGCAACGGCCGCGTTTTACGTAAAAATGGCGCGCTCGCCGAAAATTGAAGATGTAAAAATTTTAGAGCCATGAACGGAATATTTGTCACATTCGAAGGCATCGAGGGATGCGGGAAAAGCACGCAGCTATCGCTCCTGGCAAACTGGCTATCCGGCAGCGGACTGGAGGTCGTCGTCACTCGCGAGCCCGGCGGAACTGCAATCGGTGAGCGCATTCGCAGCATCCTGCAGACCGGCGATGGAAGCAGCATCTTTTCGGCGCGTACGGAAATATTGCTGTTCGAAGCCAGCCGGGCGCAGCACGTGGAGGAAAAAATCCTTCCGGCACTGGAAACCGGGAAAATTGTCCTCTGCGACAGATTTTTCGATTCGACGGTAGTGTACCAGGGATCCGCACGGCAAATCGAGGCGGATACGGTGAAATTTTTGAACGCATTTGCGTCCCACGGTTGCTCCCCAGACATGACGATCTTTATCGACATAGGCGTGGCAACTAGCTTCAAAAGGATCGCCGCGCGCAACGGTAGCCGCGACAGGATTGAGCTTGAAAATGAGCTTTTTTTTTCCAAAGTTCGCGATGGTTATTTGGATTTGGTTCGCGGGGATGGCAGGTTTTTCGCAGTCGATGGGAACGTCGACGCGGAAACGGTCCACGCGCAGATAAGAGATGAATTCACCAAAAGATTTTTCAAAAATTGAGGGCCAGCCGGGATTCGCCTCCCTCATGGATTGCTGCGAACGCGACCAGTTGCCGAATTCAAACCTCCTGGTGTGCGTGGATGAAAAAATCTGCTGCGAAGTCGCGGCAAAAATTGCTAAAAAGGTGCTCTCCGTCGAAAACCTCGCGTGCTGCGTCGATTTTTCATGTGTCCGACCAACGGGTGCCATGGCACAGATTTCCGTGGATCAAATCAGGGAGCTGCGTGCGAGGATATATCTATCGCCGAAAGTTTGTAAAAAAAAATTTGCCGCGATCTTCGCTGCCGAACGCATGCACAACGCAGCGGCAAACGCCTTCCTGAAAACGCTGGAAGAACCACCCGCTGATACCGTAATTTTCCTCACAGCGGCAAAACCACACACCATGCTACCGACAATCGCGGGCAGATGTTCAATCACGCGACTGCTCTCCTCGGATGAAATTCACGAAAGCCAGGAAATCCGCAATTGGCTGGCAAGCTACTCATCGTGGTTGCATTCGCTGTTCGGCAGTGCCAGTGAAGAAAAAAACAGAGTAATCACAGGAATGTATTCCATCCTGGCCAGCTTGGAAATTTTAGTGAATAACGCGACCAAAGGGACCGCAGATGGAGGCGACTTTGGCGACGAACAGCCAGGGAAAAAACAAATTTATGCCACGTTTTTTCTCAAAATTGAAAGGACGACGGCCGAATTTTTCGAGGGCAAACCGCATCTGATTAAAATTTTTCCGCTCGCCATTTCGAACCTAGAGGCAAAGGCTGTTCTGGTTTCGCTGAACGTAAATTTTATGGCGTGCGTCGAAGTTTTTTTGATAGAAATTTTTCAAATGGTCGCTAGAGTGACAGACACAGATGCCCGGCATAGAGTGAACGGGTAGCTAACTTCAAAGGAGAGTTCTATGGATGCAATTTTGGCCCGGCACAGCGTTCGGGAATTCGTTGGTGGTAAAATTTCCGATGAGACATTGGAAAAGTTGGTTCACGCTGGAATGTCTGCACCGTCGGCCATGCATTCTGCACCGTGGCATTTTGTTGTCGTCACGGATCGCGATCGCCTAAATGGTGTCAGCGGCGTGCACCCATATGCGGCGATGTCACTGCAGGCATCGGCCGGCATACTCGTTTGCGGCGAACCGGACAGCGAGATTCTAAAGGAGTTTTTTGATCAAAACTGCGCCGCAGCCGTTGAAAACATACTGATCGCAGTTTCTGACCTTGGCCTCGGCGCCGTCTGGGTCGGAGTGTATCCAAATAAGACGCACTGCGAAAATTTCACAAAATATTTCCAGTTACCCGAAAATATCGCACCATTCGCCTGGATCCCAATCGGCTATCCGAAAAATCCTGCGAAGCAGGACAATCGCCTGGATTTGTCCCGCGTACACCGAAATGTCTGGTAGCGCGAAATCTTCAAGTGCGACGAGATCGAAAGGCAGCCATTGACGTTTTTCTTTTATTTGACAACTTGCTGCATTTGTGCAGACTTCCGGGGTAGGATTCCGGAGAATGATTGGAAAGAAAAGTGTTTCTAGAAAGACGAGGGGGTTTACACTCATCGAATTGCTCTTCGCTTCGGCGATCGCATGCTCGTTCGTGCTGACAGTGCTCGCCCTGTTGGTAAAATTCGGCTTCTACGGCGAAGTTTTTAGGCATGAGGACGAGCGATCCACGAGGAGCGAGCAAGCTCTAATGTTCAACGAAATTTCGTCGGAATTTTCTTCAAAGAATTTTTTCGACAAAATCGTAGTAGAAAAGCCTCGTCACGGGCACAAAGCAGACGACCTGTCGCTAGAATTTCGCACCGCTGACATTCCCGATTTTTTTCAATTCGAAAATAGCGGAGAGGCACTGATCCGCTTCGAACACAAAAAATTATCAGATAAATACGGCGTAGATCTCAAAGATTCGTCCGGGAAGCAGCTTTATCGTGTTTTTGTAAGATGCGAACAAAACCAGAAGCGCGTGGAAAAAACACTCTTTGCCAGAACTACGGAGTTATACTTAAAACCAATTTGGACGCCAAACCACTATGATCTTGGGATACAAAGCCTCATGAATATCGCCAATGGTTTGCAATTGCCGAAGGGGTATCACAGGAATAGCTCAACCCCCGACACGTGGTCCGACGGCCAGGTTTTGCGCTTTTGCCAACATAATTTGCATGGCCTAGCCGAGCTGCACAAGAACGGGATTGTCTCCAGAGTTTTCATCACTACCAAAAAGCAATAGGCCTCATGGGAAGCGAAGCTGCGCATGCGATTATTGTGTTGCAAAATCCGTTTGATTCGTAAAAATCCAGTAGTGCGCAGTGAATGAGTTACCGCAGTTTCTCAGAAGGATCTATCCATTCGAGCCACACTACATGCGGTTGAAGGATGGCCAATGCATGCACTACGTCGAAGAAGGATTCGGCGAAACGGTACTGCTACTGCACGGCCACCCAACGTGGTCATTCTTCTTCAGAAATTTGATACGGCTGCTGCAAACGGATTTCAGGTGCATAGCCATCGACCACATCGGCTATGGCATGTCGACCAAGCCCAGTGAGTATGTGTATGAAATTGGCAAACACATAGCCAACGCGATGGAATTCGTCGGAGCGATGAAATTCAAAAAATTCCACATCGTCGCCCAGGACTTTGGCGTTGCCATAGCTCTCGCCATGGCCGAATTTTGGCCGGAAAGGATAAGCAGCATGTCCCTGCTGAATTCCGCAATTTTCGTCCTGCCAAAACTCTCAGCGATTGTGCTGATGTTTAAATTGCCAATCCTGGGATTTTGCATGTCGACGCTCTTTAACCTGTTTACGCGAATTTGCCTGCACCTTGGAGTGGGCTCGACGGCTGGCGATGACATTTTAAACGGCTATCTGTGGCCGCACCGAAAGCTAGCGGAAAGATCCGCTCTCGCGGCCGGAACGAACGATATCCCCTGGCTGCGGGATCACCGGTCGCTGAATACTCTCGAACCCATATGCGAAAAGGCGTTTCTCCTCGCCAATAAAAAAATTAAATTCTTTTGGGCGGACGATGATTTTCGCTACGATTCTTCCGCGCTAAAGTACTGGGCGAATGTGCTGCCAAACGCGACAGTCAAGCACTACCAGAGCGGCCATTTCCTCTTCGAAGACTCTCCGGAAGCGATGAATGACATGCGCCTATTCATCCACGGGGCGCAGGACATTTCCAAGGATCTTTTCAAACGGACAACCTAGGCATGAAGGAGAAAAGAAAAAACGGCCAGGTTACTCGCGCACACGGGGATATCCTAACTACCGTTGCTTCTTTCCAGACCTGGCGGGGTTCGTTGGCTCCCCTTGCAAGAGGCCCGACCTGGGCAAAGTAGAAACAATTTTTTTCTCACAGGCAAGCCTTTTGCGCGTTCCGCGTGAAATGCGCCAAAATTCCGCAGCGCGGCAAATCTTTCGCCGGGAAGACGCATAATTTTTCGCCGGTTATTTCCCCAGTGAGAAATGCCATGGAATTGCGCAACATTCTACAAAAATTGACCTTTCACAGGTAGAAGGTACTAAAGGTAATAGTATCCGTTATCGCCATTCGCTCCGCCGTGCTTTTGACGCAACCATTTTGCAATGTGTGGCAACAGGAAATGATCGGGCGTGCGTAATTCGCAAAGGCCGAGCAGAACAGGCGCATCAAGTTTATTGGGCGAAGGCCGATCTCGAAGAGGAAATTGTGCGAGCACGCGGTGCTGCCGAGGCGGTCAAGATAGAAAATGGCAGTCTGGCACCACCGTACATACAATATCTGTGGGTTAGGCAGCAGGAAAATCCGAACGACAAAACTGTGATCTACATACCAACTGAGACCAACTTGCCGCTTCTCAAAGCGAGGCCAAGGAAAAATTAGCGGTTTCGCGCGCAGGCACGTCCAGCGTGGCCACATTTCGTCGCGACTCGTGGTACGTCTATCGCCCCAGCATCACTCTGGCTTTCGCCGTGTCGCCGCCACGCAGCAGCTCCCTTATGCGCGAGCTGCTTACGCGTTCCCCATCCATCACCAGGGACGGAACAATCGTCACAGCAATGGAAAATTTCTCCGCGCAATCCATCAAAATTTTTGCATTCCCGCCGCGATTGTGCCCAAATTTGAAATTTTCTCCGACGCAAATTCCGCACAGCGTGGGAAATTTTTTTCGCAAAAACGCTATGAAATCTTCCGGGCTGAGCTTTGAAAATTGTCCATCGAATTTCTGCTCGATTATGTGGGCTAGGCTGAAGCTTTCCAAAATTTTGTACTTCTCCTCGAAGCTATAAATCATCGTCTTTGGGACATCGGGATGTGTGATTGCAGTCGGATGCGGACGAAATGTGTAGGCCGCGGCAATGCCATTGCACACCTTTGCCTGCTCCACGGCCGTGGAAATCAATTTTCTGTGTCCAAGATGGACGCCATCGAATGTCCCAATCGACATGCACAGCGGCTCGACTGTGAAGTCGCAAACTTCGCCATCGAAAAACGTTTCCACGACGCCCACCATTTAATTTTCACTAGGAAATTTCGCTACCTTTCCAAGAATTTTTACCGCAGTATTCTGGATGGTATGGCCTCGATCGCCGCTATTAACCTGTTCCTAACGGCCTTGATCGGCATCTTTTCTATCTCGCCGACCGGCAGGGCATCATCCAGAGAAAAATCACCGACATCCGTCCTGCATAGCATTGACAGATGGGCGCCGCAGTGCAATCTGTCCCCGAAATCGTTGACCAACGTGCGCACGTAGGTACCCTTGCTGCAGCGCACGAAGAAGTCGACCTCGTCGCCACGCAAGTCAACTATGTCAAACGCGTCTACGCTGATAAATTGCGGTTTGCGTTCGATCGTCTTCCCCTGCCTAGCAAGGTCACACAATTTTTTGCCGTTAATTTTCTTCGCGGAAAACATGGGGGGCATTTGCCACTGGTCGCCGGCGAAATCCTTTGCCAGAGCAGCTAGCACATCAATCGTCACATTTTCAACACCGCGAACTTCCATGACCTCACCTTCCGCATCGTGGGAATCCGTCGTCACGCCCAATTTCATCGTCCCGCAATAGCACTTCGGCAAACCAACCAGGTATTGCGAAATTTTCGTGGCGCGGCCGACGAGGATTAGTAGCAATCCGGTTGCCATCGGATCCAGCGTACCCGCATGCCCAATTCTAGCAATACCCAGATGTTTTCTCATCCTGGCAACAACATCGTGCGAAGTCAGCCACTGCGGCTTGTCAACCAGCAAAACGCCATCTAAATTATCGGCATTCACAATTTCAACCGTCGGAAAGCCCCTCCACGTGCTCCGCTAGCAATTTTCTAAATTCCGCGTAGAAATTTCCATTTCCACCGTCGACGACAAATCCCGCAGCTGCCGGGTGCCCGCCGCCGCCAAACCGCTTTGCGAAAAGATCCATGCGAAAGTCTGCGCTTTTCGAACGCAGGCTGCACTTGGTATAGGAGGCGTGCATTTCCAAAAACGCCCCCACCCGCACGCCGTCTATCTGCCGCGTGTAGTTCACGAATCCCTCCGTATCCAGCGGATCCGAGTCCGTTTCTGCAAAATCGACATCCGTAACAAACGAAGTGCAGCAGCTACCGCCAGCAAATACGGTCATGTTATGCAAAAATTTTTCCAGCAGGCGGTATTTTTGCATGCCATCGCGCTCATACACCGCCCTGTACATTTCTGAAATCGACACGCCTTTCCCCATTAGCGTTTCGACAATTTTTATCGTATCAACCGTCGCCGTATCATAGGCAAAGCGATTTGTATCGGTCATTATGCCCAAGTACAGTGCCCTCGCTATCCCTTCTCCAAAATCGACTCCTTCACTGAGCAACATGCTGGCGATCATCTGCGCCGTCGACGAAGAAGTTGCATCAATTATATTGTTCTCTGCGAAGCCATCATTGGAAATGTGGTGATCAATGTTCAGGTATGGCTTGTGACATTTGGAAAAAATTTCCGGACCGACGCGCTTACAATCCGAACAATCTACGCAAATTAGAGGTAATTTTTCGTTAAAATTTTCGCAGCTCCGAAGCTGGTAGCCGGCGAAAAATAGCGACAAAATGTGGCCGTAGTTGTCATTTTTTACAATGTTGCATCCGATGTTTTTCGCCCTCAGGATGTCATAAATTGCCAGCTGGCTGCCAACGCAATCCCCATCCGGCCTGACATGACCGACTATGTTGTATTCGCCGTGCCTCGACAGCAATTCCAAAAGTTTAGCGTTGGCCATTATTAATCCCGCAAATCATCCAATATTTTCAAAACATTTTGGCCACGGGAAATGGAATCGTCGTGGTGAAAATTTAACCGCGGAGAAAATTTTAGCAGCACGCGTCGGAACAATCTGTGGCGCAGAATGCCGGAATTTTTCTCGAAAAATTTTTTTGCCTCTCCAATGTCCTCTCCGGGTCCGACCACGGAAAAATAGACGTGGGCATCGCGAAGATCCTGAGAAACTTCCACATCCGTTA
This sequence comes from Puniceicoccales bacterium, assembly GCA_031268175.1. Lineage (GTDB taxonomy): Bacteria > Verrucomicrobiota > Verrucomicrobiia > Opitutales > JAIRKQ01 > JAIRKQ01. Next base: position 105,964 of record JAIRXR010000011.1, read on the forward strand.
TCGAAATTTTATCCGCACGCTCGCGGAATAGCGTGTGAAGCAACGTATTCAACTCCCTGAAAATGAGCCTATTCAATCGAATCATTCTCTGCGCCATGGCTCACAACGACGGTTGAAATTTTTGAATTTCGAAGCACTCCACTATGTCCCCGATTTCGAATGCCTCGAATCCGGCAATGACAATCCCGCATTCAAACCCGGCACGCACTTCGCCGGCATCCTCCTTTTGCCTCTTTATTGAGGCAAATTTTCCCTGAAAAACAATCTCCTTTTTGCGGATCAAACGCACGAATTTATCGCGCACGATCCTTCCCTCGGTGACCATGCACCCGGCGATGATGCTGTTTTTAATATTAAAAATTTGACGAACTTCCGCCGCGCCGAGCTTGCTTTCGCGCAGTTCGGCATCCAAACAATTCGCCATCGCCTCTCGGACTTGGCCCACGAGTTCATAGATTATGTTATGATGAATGATCCTAACGCCAAGCTGCTTTGCCAATACCTGTGCATTGGACTCCATTTTCGCATTAAATGCAACAATCTGCGCCTTTGACGTCGCCGCCATGGTGATGTCGTTTTTGTTAATCGCACCTACGCCACAATCCAAGATATTCAGTTTTATTTTTTTGCTCTTTATTGTGTCGAGAAAATCGCGTAGCGCTTCCGCGCTACCGTGCGTATCGGCGCGCAAAATCACATTCAAAATTTTTTCTTCGACGGCGGCAATCGCCGAAAACAGCTGATCGACGCTGCTAATTTTCGGCGCTTCATTCACATCGTTGCCGGCGTTCTTTTTCAGCTCCAGCGCATTCTCCTCCGCTTTTTTGCGCGCCGATTTTTCGCAGTCGACGAAGGTAAATTTTACACCAACCTCTGGCATGCCGGACCACCCAATAACGCTCACCGGCGTGGATGGCGGAGCCTCCTTTATCTGCTCTCCCCTGTCATTGGTCAGCGATTTCACCTTGCAATAGCACGGGCCACAAATTATGCAATCGCCGATCTTCAGCGTACCATCCTGCACGATGGCACTCGCCGTGGCCCCATGGCCAATGGAAACCCTGGCTTCCAAAATAACACCATCCGGATGGTCGGTGGCATCGGCACGCAGTTCCATAATCTCCGCTTGCAACCGCACCATCTCGAGTAAGTGCTCAATGTTCGTCCCATGTAATGCCGAAATCGTTGAACATAGCACCTCACCGCCCCAATCTTCCGAAATTATACCGCGCTGCTGCATCTGCTGCTTGACTTTGTCAATGTTTGCGCCCTTGGCGTCGATTTTGTTTATGGCAACTACGATGGGAATGTTAGCATTCTTCGCAAATTTTAGCGCTTCATCGGTCTGGGGCATGAATCCGTCGTCGGCGGCCACCACCAAAATGCCAATGTCGGTCAAATTGGCGCCGCGTTCCCGCATCTTCGAAAACGCCGCATGTCCCGGAGTATCTATGAAAGTTATTTTTTTGCCACTCTGTTCCACTTGATAGGCAGCAACGTGCTGCGTTATGCCACCGACCTCGCCGGCTGCAACGCGCGTGTGCCGAATCGCATCGAGCAGCGTCGTCTTGCCATGGTCAACGTGTCCCAGTACGCAAATGACTGGCGGGCGTTCTGATAGATTCTGCTTTCTTTCCATAGCGCGAGCGGATTTTTTGGCCAGCGGCCTGACCTTTGCTTCCTTTTCCGGCTCTGGCTTAGCAAGCTCCAAATTGTATCCAAATTTTTCCGCAACGTTCTGGGCAATTTGGAGGTCGATTTCCTGATTCATCGACGCAAAAACATTCATGCTCATCAGCTTGGAAATCAGCTGAAAGGGTTTGACGTTTATCTGCGTAGCCAGCGTGCGCACAACCACCGGAATTTTCACCTCTATGGTCTGCAAACTGGCGAGTTTCGCTGGCTGACGCTCGATTTTTTTTAGAAATGGCTTAAACTTTTGAGCAGCGTCCGACGGTTGACTTTCCAACTCTTGCATTTCCGGAACAATCGGCTCGCTTTTTAACGGCCCTGAAAAACACGCTGGCGAAACATCGCCATTTTTTCTTGGCGTTTTATCCAAGCAGCCGATGGAAACCATGCCCCGATTTTTCTGCCTTCCATCCCTATTTCGACTTTGAAATGTGCTTTTTCCAGCTTGGAATCTCGGCCGATTTTCGGTCTCCCGCCGCGCATCCGCGCGCGGAGAGGCTGGAACTTCCCTAGTTTCGAAACCATTGGCAAGGCCCGCTCCTCCGATGACACTCTCCGAGGAATTCGAAACGTAAATTTCAGCCTCACCTTTCCCATCGGCACCGCTGCTTTTGCCATTTTTTTCTGAAATTCCTTGGCCATCCGCGGTTTTTACAATTATTTTTTCTCCGATAACCCGAGCTTTTCCGGACATTTCCTCAACGAGCGCATCCGCGTATACGGACGGAATTGAATTGGATGGGCCATTGACATCCAGTCCACGCTCGCGCAGCAGCTGCACGACGAGCTTGCTGTCCAACTCCAGCTGCTTCGCTAATTGATATACTCTGACGCTCATCTCTGCTCAATTCTTTCAAAATTTTTACGTACGCCTCTTCCGGTGCCTTACTGTGCCCCCTTCGTCTTACAAAACTTTTGCACGTTGTCCAATACCTTTTGCGCTTCTTCCCCATCAAATCCGGAATTTACTAAATCTTCGACGGAGACATCGGCGAAGGCATCAATGTCGGTTATGCCAATTTCGACGAGCTTCTTAGCCTGTTCATCGGAAACACCTGGGATGCCGTGCAATCCGGCGGCGGCACGCTCAAGCTTTTCCATGAAATTTTCAGGGACAGCTGCGGTTTCCTTGCTTATGTCGAGCCACCAATTCATCATCATAGACGTCAACTTTGCGTTTAATCCACGCTTTCCAATGGCCACTGGAAGATCTTCCTTGGAAACTTCGAAGTGAATCCTCCTTGCGTCGTGGTCGATGCGTATATTTTTCGGCACGGCAGGCTTCATCGATTCAGCGAGCAATCTTTCCGGCTTGGCATCGTACCTGACCACATCAATTTTTTCACCATTTAGCTCTCTCACTATGCTTTTTATGCGAATGCCCCTAGTTCCAACGCACGCTCCCACCGGATCGATGTTCTTGTCATTCGTATCTACGCAGATCTTCGTGCGATACCCCGGCTCACGGGCAATGCCCTTTACTATTACGCTGCCATCGGCGATTTCCGAAACCTCAATCTCGAGTAATCGGCGAACAAAGTTTACGTGTCCCCTGCTAAGGACAAGTTCCGCATCACGGCTCGCCGGGTCAAGCTTTAGGAGCAAGCAGCGAATCCTCTCCCCAACGGCAAGTTCCTCGCCGCGGATGCACTCGCTGGCCGGCATTATAGCCTCAGCCCCATTTACATCGATGTAAAAATTACCATTGTCAAAATTTCGCACCGTTCCTGAGACTATGTCGCCTACGCTACTCTTGAAATCGTCGTAGAGCTTTTCCTTTTCAAAGGATCTTATGCGCTGCATGATCGCCTGCCTGGTTGTCTGGGCGGCGATCCTCCCGAGTAGGGCCGGATCGATTTCCTTCTCCACTACGGATCCAACTTCTGCGGTTTCGTCGAGTAGGCGGGCCTTGCTAAGATGGATCTGCGTCCTCGGATCGCTGACTGAGTCCACAACCTCGAAGATTGCCCATGCCTGCAAATTGCCAGTCTTTGGGCTTATCTCTATGCGGACATCGTGGCCGGAATTAACGCTCTTCAGGGCGGCAAGGCGAATGGCCTCGCTGATTGTTTCTATCATATCGGCCCGGCTGATGCCCTTTTCCTTCTCCATGTACTCCAACACCGACAATATCTGATTGCTTGTACCCATTAAACTACCCTCAAAAGCGTTGATAATAAAAAAAGTGGGAAAGCCCACTTCGCAGCACCTAAAACTCACCCTTTGGGATACTAGCGGTAAGTCCGTTGTCAATAATTTTAATTCTAATCGGCGACTGTCCGAGATTTTCAATTTGCAAAATTCTCGCAAAATTTTGAAAATTTGCAAAAAAACGGAAGCCCCGGCTTCGCCGAGGCCTCCGCGCATCCAAATCTTTCCTGGTTAGAACGAACAATCAACGGAGGTATTGAACCACAGACTGCTTCTCCCAGCTACCTTCTTGTCGCCCGCACCCCAAAAATTCGGCCACGAATTCCTCTTAGCTGAATTTCCTTCGCAGGCAACACCGATTTTTACCTTGGCATTTGAATTGAGTTCATACACTAAGTCGGCAGCGGCACCGTAGTAGAAGTAATCCTTCTTGTTGGTGATATCATCAGTACCCTCCTCAGCGATATCGTCCTTATTAAGACCATACGGCCTACTAGACGTGCAATAGCCAAGCTTCGCCCCGAGGTCAATGCCAAGACCTGACAGCAGGTGATCAGACAGATCGAAGTAGTACCCGACATGCCCCTCAATGGCCAGCTCTCGACGCGTAAAATCGTAGGAAATGTACGCCTTTGGCGACAGGAGGACATCCACTAAAAGCCCTGCGTAAATCTCGCCGGAATTTTTCTTCACATTGTCTTTTATGTAGTCATCCATTTCCCCCTCATATTCGTCAATGGAGGGATAAAAATGATGGCAATATCCCACGTCGACGGTGAACATGTCAGTTATGTCGTATTCCAATCCGACACACGGAGAGAACGAGTTGAACACTCCCGACATGCTATGGGCCTTCGCCGCCAATGCCGCATCGAGACCTACGTAGATTTCTGCATCCTCTATGCACCTGTAACCCAACGCAACGTGCGGGACAAATGCGTTGCGCATCTCCCTGCGCCCGCGGAAGACGTGCTCACTCTCGAATTTAATCCCAGTCTCGAGCGAGAGATCATCGGAAAACGGGGAGTCGTCGGCAACTGCCAAGCTCGCAGCACCAAGCAGACCAACGAGCATCATTGATAATTTTTTCATAATTCCCTTTGTTAGAAATAGTTTGGCTTTAAATACTCCATGGCTTGCAGTCTTTGTCAAGGTTTTTTGTGGAAAATTTTCGTACAGATCAAAGGTGCCATGCGCCGGGACGCCACACCTTGGATTTGTAGCAAAATCGAAAGCCCGGAAGCGCGGGGAAAAAACCGCGCTTCCGGGCCATGGCGACACGAAATCCTACTTATGGAAGCAATTTTGTAGCGTTTCAGCAAACTTTTCTACGAAAAGTGTCGCAAAGTCATTGAACATCTTTACCAAAGCTTGAAGTATTTCAAATTTCCTGCGCAAAGCTTCAGCCCTTTCCGAATTTTCACCGGCCGCGTCGAGATCCAGCTTTGCCTCTCTCTCCCTTTCGGCAAAAAATGCGATCCATTGGTTTATCAACCTCATGGTTATTTTGCCTCCGCCACGCGGCGCACTTATGCTTCTTCCGCCGAAATTAGCACCTCCGACGGCGCCGGAATTTTGGGCAGTTACATCAGCCAACGCAGAAACACTACCATTGCCGGCACCATTATCAACACAAACATTATTCATATGCGTTCTACTTTCCATTCCACGAGCCGTAGTACACAAATAAAAAGTAGTCAAGGAAAATTATCGGAAAAACATTTTCGCCAGCGACGGCGCCAATGGCAGAAACCTTTCAATTACATTGACTAATATTGACTACGCGAAGAAAAATACTCAACTTATCACAAAAGACAGGGAATAGGCATGGATACATCAAAAAAATCTTTGGGGATTTTTGCACTGACAATGATAAATTTTGCGGCGATCATGAATCTACGCAACTTGCCACTGCTGTCATTCTACGGCCTCGGAATGATTACTTTTTACCTGATGGCCGCGCTATTTTTCTTCATACCATCGGCGCTCATATCAGCCGAACTTGCGTCGATTTTCCACGAAGAGGGTGGACTATTTCTGTGGGTAAATCGCGCCATTGGGAGTCGAACGGCGTTTCTCTGCGAGTGGATAGGTTTTATTACAACGGTAACTGCTCTAACGACGACAATTGTCTTTCTGACGACATCCATGATGCTAACCATCAGTCCGACACTATCGCAGAACAAGGTATTCGTTTGCGCAGCTGTCGTTTGCAGTGTCTGGGCGGCAACGTTTCTGGCATCCAGGGGAACGAGCTTCGCCAGCAAAATCATAACCGCCGCGTCGACAACGGGAACGCTTCTTCCTATCTTTCTGCTCGTGGCGCTCGGAATTCACTGGGGCAATTCCGGCCACCCAATCGCCATGAACCTGTCGACGAAAACCATTGTTCCAGACTTTTCCGACTTTTCCAACGTCTCATTTCTGTCCGGGATCATGTTCGCGTTTGCCGGCATTGAAATGTCAGCCTACTATGTAAATGACGTGAACAACCCCCGCAAAACGTATCCGATGGCCATTTTCTGGTCGACATTCGTAATTTTGCTCGTTTCGCTGCTGGGCTCGCTGGCCATCGCCGTGGTGGTTCCGGCAAACGAACTTCGCTTGGAAGTTGGAGTGATGCAGGCAATGGCAGCCATGCTGGAAAGCGTCCACATAGGCTGGCTCGCGCCGTGGCTCGGATTCCTAATACTAGCCGGCGGCATTTCCTACGTTTTTGCGTGGATTGCCGGACCAGTCCGCGGCCTCTATGCCACTAGAAGTACCGGCTTCCTTCCGCCATTTTTACAAAAAACGGCAAAAAACGGCATGCCAACGGCCATACTATACTACCAGGCCGCCATGGTAACGCTTCTGGCCATTTTATTTCTCTTTTTCCCGTCGGTAACGCTTTGCTTTTGGATAATAAACGTTTCGGCGGCAATAATGATCCTCATAATGTACGCGTGTCTCTTCGCCTCCGGAATCATACTCCGCTACAAAATGCCGGACGCCAACAGGCTTTACAAAGTACCGTGTGGAAATTTTGGAATGATTTTGCTCGGATCCCTCGGCATCGCGAACGTGATTTTCTGCATAGCTGCATCGTTTTACATTCCCAAGGAAATACAGCACACAATGATTCAGTCCTCGTTTGCACTGGCCGTGCTCGCAACGACGGCGCTGCTTTTTCTCCCGCCCATCATCTTCATTGCCATAAGCAAACCACACTGGCAAATGCACTAGTCAGTTCCGATTGCCACAAACTCCGGCGGAGTTTTCGTAAAAATATTTTGAGGTTTTGGTTGATTTTTTTATGCTGCGATCTATTAGTGGAGGCCATTGGAAAATAGTACGTCGGAGATTTTATGAATCACTTAAAATTATTGGTCGGCAAGAGGAACGAATTCGGCCGTGGCTCCATGAAGCGGCTGCGTGCGTCCGGCAGAGTCCCAGCCGTGGTGTACGGCCATTCCGGGACAACTCCGCTGCAAATTGAGGAAAAGGAACTAAAAAATTTACTGAAGCAAAAGGGCCACTCAGCGGCACTTGTTGACGTCGACATAGACGGCGAAACGACGCTACTGTCAGACATCGCCGACATCCAAAGGGACCCCATATCGGATAAATTTCTTCACATAGATTTCCACGAGGTTTTGCAGACCGAAAGGATGACAACGGCTGTCCCGCTGGAATTTTTTGGTGAATCGGTCGGCGTGAAGACCAACGGTGGCGTCCTTGACGTCGCACGCCACGAGGTGACCGTCCGCTGTTTCCCAGTTGATCTACCGCCTATGATACGCATCGATATAGGTGGATTGGACATCGGCGACATCATACACCTTAGCGACCTTCCGATTCCGTCGAGCGTGGAATTAATCGGAGACCATTCGATGCCGGTTGTGTCGTGCAAGTCCGTAGCAGCTGAGGCTGAAAAGGCTGCGGAGGCGAAGGAAGGCATAGGGCAACCTGGTGCGCAAGCCGTCAAAACTGAGGCCGACAAACCAGAAAGTGCAAAGTCTGCCAAGGGGTAGGTCATGTCCTACAGCCTCGTAGTTGGTCTAGGCAATCCAGGTAAAGAGTATGAGCTAACGCGTCACAACGCCGGCTTTCTTGCCGTGGACGCGTTCGCCGCGAAGAACGGGCTGCGGTGGTCAGCGGATAGGAAGTACATGGCTACCGCGGCAAGGCACCACGCCAGTGGTCGTACCGTTATTTTAGCCAAGCCGACCACGTTCATGAATGGCAGTGGGACTGCCGTTTCGCAGCTGTGTAACTACTACAAAATTTCCCCCAAGGGGGTAATTATCATCCACGACGACGTGGCATTCGCCGTGGGAGACTACAGGATTCACATCCGGGAAAGCTCCGGCGGACACAATGGAATTGCAGATATTTTGTCAAAAATTGGCAGTGAATTCACGAGATATAGAATAGGAATTGGCGCAGTGGCAAACGAGCAAATAGAGCTTTCGGAATACGTTCTCGGCAAATTTACTGGCGAAGAATTGCAAATTTTGAAAAGTAAAACGTCGGAAATTTTGGAGCACCTTCAGCTACTGCTTGACAAAGGAATTGAACATGCCATGAATCTAGCGAATCGGAAGAAATTTTATGAGTGACGCAAGAAAATACACAGCGAGTTTTGTGCTGGACATGCGCGGATGCACTGACACGGCGGCCTCCATCATTGATAGATTATCCGGCATCATAGTTGACCTTGGCGGGCAGGTTTCTTCCGCCGTAAACCTGGGGCAAAAGAATTTCGAGCGCGTCACGGACAAAAAATTTTCCAGTGGAATCTACGTGCAAATTTCCTTCGAAGGAGGGCCGACCATAGTCGAAGGGATAAAATCCAAGCTTAGGTTGGACAAGGTCATTGACAGGATATTGGTAGAAGCCGCAAAATAATGGCATGCCATGGCATCGTTTAACAGAGTAATTTTGCTGGGGAACCTTTCCAGGGATCCGGACTTGCGCGTGACCCAGCAGGGCGCGTCCATATGCAAATTCACCGTCGCCACCAGCAGGCAGTCGAAGCTGCCAGACGGCACTATCAAGGAGGAAACGGCGTTCGTCGACGTCGATGCATTCGGCAAGCAAGCGGAAATCATAGGAAAATATTTCACCAAGGGGCGACCCATACTGGTTGAGGGGCGGCTGCGCCTGGACCAGTGGGAAACGCAATCCGGAGAAAAGCGGAGCAAGTTGGGCGTTGTCTTGGAAAATTTCCAATTCGTGGATTCGCGCAGTGATGTGGATAGGCCGGTGAATTCGCCGATTGACGATGACGCACGTTCCGGCGCAAAGGGACTGGTCGAGGATCTATCCCATGGCAAACAGCGTAGCAGAGCGGCGAACGTCGACGTGCAAATCGACGAATCCGTTCCGTTCTGACAGTTTTAGGTTTTAACTATGGCAACGACAGAGGTATTATTACTGAAGTACATCAAAACACTCGGATCGGAAGGCGATCTGGTAAAGGTTAGGAGTGGCTATGCGCGCAATTTTCTTTTCCCAAATGGGGTCGCGTTGCCGCTGACGCATGCGAATAAAAAACGCATAGAGGCTCTGCAGAAGGCCAGGGGCGTTCGCGAAAAACACGATCTCGAACACGCCCAGGCACAGGCCGAGCAGCTGTCGCACATGTCACTGGCCATCGTCGTTAAGACCGGAGAAAACGGCAGGATGTTTGGCGCCGTCACGGCGAAGGAAATTTGCGACCATCTCGCCGGCAGCGGCATGGAGATCGACAGAAAAAAAATTCACCTCAGCGCACCAATAAAGGAAGTTGGATGCCACAAAATTTCCATCAAATTACACACCGATGTATTCGTCGATCTAAACCTTGATGTCGTTTCGGAAAATCCGATAGCGGCGTAGCCGGAAAATTTTCCAGGGCGCGTAAGGAATACAAACCGGCGTTGATGGCGGGAAACTCCGACAGAAAGGCAAAAAAATCCGGCGAGGCCGAAATTTCGGAGCACCTGGTCGGTCGTACTCAGCCGCACAGCGTTGATTTTGAGCAGGCACTGCTCGCCTGCTGCATAATGGAGGGCGGACAGGATAGCGTGACGCTGTGCATACAGAGCAAAATATCTCCGGCGTCGTTCTATTTGCCGTCACATAGGACGCTGTGGGAAGCGGTTCTGGGCATCTATAACGACGGAACTCCGGTCAGTGAAATTTTTCTCGCCGATCGGCTGAGGTCGCTTGGGAAATTGGATTCCATAGGAGGCATCGACTTCATTAACAGGGTCTGCGACAGGATCGATACTCCAGCGCACATTTCGCACTACATCAAGCGCGTGCGCGATTTGGAGCTTGTCAGGCGCGTCGTGGCCGCATCACTGGCGAACATCGAACGTGCCTATGGCGAGGCGGAAAGCCTCGATGACTTCATAGAAAAAGCAGAAAATGAAATTTTTTCCATAAGTTCCGACCGCGTCTCCGATTGCGCCATCCCCGTAAAAAAAGCCGTGGATTCCGCAGTAAATACGATCCAACTCATGCGAAACAACCGCGGAGAATTGACCGGGTTGGCGTCTGGGTTTGCGGATTTGGACAGAATAACGTTCGGGTTTAGGCATAGCGAGATGATCGTCGTAGCAGCCAGGCCATCCATGGGAAAAACCAGCTTAGCCATGAACATTGCGGAAAACGCGGTCCTGCCTGGCAGAGGTCGTTCGCCGACGGGAGTCCTGTTTTTTAGTCTTGAAATGACTTCCGAGCAGCTTGCGCTGCGCATGCTATGCGGACGTGCCGGCATCAACATGACAAAGCTGCACGACGGATTCATTTCCAGCAGCGGAGAAAATGCCCTCTACGCGGTGGCGAAGGAAATACAATCCGCCCCGCTTTGGATAGATGAGTCGACGAATCTAACGATCCTCGAATTGCGCGCCAAGTCACGCCGCATGTGCAGTAAGGAAAAAATTGGACTGATAGTAATAGACTACCTGCAGCTCGTCAGCGGAGACGGCAGAATTCCAAGGGAGCAGCAAATTTCAGAAATTTCGCGCGGCATCAAGGCCATGGCAAAGGAATTAAAAATTCCGGTGATAGTGCTCAGCCAGTTGAACCGCGATTCTGAGAGGGAGAAGCGTCTGCCAAAGCTGTCCGATCTGCGCGAATCCGGCGCCATCGAACAAGATGCAGACCTGGTTATGCTGTTGGCGAAGCAGATAATTTCCGACGAAGAAGACGAAGAAAGTAAAACTTTTGGCGACACTATTATCCGCGATTTAATCATTGCAAAACACAGAAACGGCCCTATTGGTGTTGTGCCCCTGGCGTTCGTGCGTGGCTTGACTAGGTTCGAAAACTACATCGATGAAAAAATTCATGAGTAAAATATGCACAACTTTTGTGAAAGTAGTATTAGTTGCGCTGGCATATCTCATCCCCATTCACCGCTGCGCAGAAGCGTCTTCCGATGGTGACGGAAGTAACCGCGGAATCATAAAAAGCATCGAATATAAATACGAAGGCGACGAATCGCCGGTTCCGCAGGAGGTCGTGGATTCGCGAGTGCAGCTGAAGGTTGGGGCAGAATTTTCCCCGTTTTTGGCAGATGCCTCCATAAAATCACTCTATGCCAGCGGAAATTTCGACCACGTATCGGTGAAAGTCGACGAATTAAGTGGAAGCAACGACTACAAGGTGACGTTTTCCCTCACGCCGAGGGAGCAGATAAAGGCCGTCAATTTTGTCGGCAACGGAAAAATTAAGGAGAAGACACTGCGAAAGAAGTTGGAATCGAAGCCTGGCACAAACGTGTCTGAAAGCACCATAAAATCCGACGTTGAGACTCTGACCAAATTTTATTACGACAAGGGATATCCCTACGTTAAAATATCGTCCGCCATTTCCAAAGCGCCAGATTCCGGAGATGTCACGCTAACCTTCAACATCAGTGAAGGGGAAAAACTCCGCGTTGGAAAAATTACCTTCGCAGGCAACGGTGATGTCAAAAGAGAAAAGCTGCTTGAGGTGATGCGGACGAGGAAGTGGACGCTGTTTTCAATTTTTACAAAATTTGGAGTGTATAGACCCGCTGAGTTCAGCTCAGACATCGACGCTCTCAAAACAGTTTTCAGGAATCATGGGTTTCTGGACGTTGAAATCGACGAAGAAAAAATAACGTACGTGCGGCGCGGAAAATCTCTGCACATATGCATACCAGTAGAGCTGGGACATAAGTACTACGTCGGCAGTGTGACCATAAAAGGCAACAAGCTGTATCCGCTGGAGAAGCTTGAAAAAACTGCATCCATATCCCCAAACGATGTGTTTTCACCGGCCGAACTCGACGACGCCAAATGTCGGATAGCCGATCTCTACGGGCAATCCGGTTACATTAACACGGACGTTGTCCTGGGCAGAAAACCGGTCATCGAATCGGACAAAATAGACGTTGAGTTTGCAATAGAAGAGACGGAGAGATGCTTCGTTGGGGAAATCGAAATTCGAGGAAATTCGAAGACAAAGAATAAGGTGATCCTGCGGGAACTGTCGCTTGCGCCTGGCGACCAATTCGACATCGTCAGGATGAAAAACGGTCGAGCGAGGTTGATGAACACGGGATATTTTTCATCCGTTGATGCGGCGCCAACGGATACGAATGTTCCCGAACGGAAAAATTTGCGCATCGACGTTAGGGAGGCTGACACCGGAAAAGGCAGCATCGGGGGCGGCATCAGCACGGGCGGTGAAATCGTTGGATTCGTCGAGTTTACACAGAGAAATTTCGATCTGAGCAGTAAAAATAAAATGTTTCAGGGCGGCGGGCAGAAGTTTCGCTCGCGCCTCCAAATGGGGAAACATACCACATTCATAGATATAAATTTCGAAGAACCGTGGTGGTATGACCGCAAGCTTGCCATCGGAACGGATCTATACTTCCACAAAACGGACTACGACGACAAAATGAGGGAGTACTCCGGCGGATACTACAACGAGGATCGCATTGGCGGAGATGTGTACCTCAAGAAGCACATCTACGAACTCTGGGAGGGTAAACTGTCCTACGGGCTGGAAAATGTAAAAATCTACAAGATTTCCGCAAACTCGCCGCAGTGCTTCTTCGATAGGGAGGGAAATTCGTCAATTTCGAAGGTAACGCTATCCATCGAACGGGACTCCAGAGACAGTTTCGTGTACCCAACGACTGGATCAAGAGTCGGAGTCGACACCGAAGTGGCCGGGGGACCATTTTTTGGCAACACAAAGTACGTAAAGGTCAGCGCAGCGGCTGTGAAACACTGGCTCGTATCGGAAACGGCCGAGCAGGTATTTTCACTGATCGGTAGAACTGGAACGATTACGCCCTACGGCGGCCAGACGACACCGTTTTTCGAAAGATTTCACCTGGGCGGAGCCAACTTTATGAAGGGGTTCAAGAGCCACGACGTTGGGCCAAGGGAACGCAATGTCGGCGTGGGGGGCAATACGTTTGCATATGGATCGGCGGAATACTGCGTTCAAGTGGCAGATCCGGTCAGAATCTACTTCTTCGCCGAGGCCGGGTTCGTAAATGAAACCCAGTGGAATTTTTCCACCAAAAGGTACAACACTGACGTCGGCGTCGGTTTGAAAATATCGATAATGGGGATGCCACTGCGGCTGGATTTCGGATTTCCACTGCACGGCGAAGGGGATAACAAGCACGGGATGCGCTTCAACTATTCCTTCGGCGTGGCTTTCTAGCGGCGACACTTTTCACCGATTTGCCATTCTTTTTTCGCTTTTTCACGGCGGAATTCCTTTCTCCTGTGACGAACCGCGGCTCAATTTTTTCCACGGAGGCATCTTTTTCCACCACCACTTCGATAATTTTGCCATTCTTAGGGACTCTGTACATCACGTCGATCATCATTCCTTCCATAATGGAGCGCAGCGCCCTGGCGCCGGTTTTCATCTCAACGGCGCGCTTGGCAATCCATGCGATGGCATTTTTTTTGACCGTCAACTTTACGCCATCCAGGGCCAGTAGTCTTTGATACTGCTTGACGAGTGCGTTTTTCGTACGAACGAGGACGTGGCACAAATCTTTTCCAGTCAACTCATCGAGAACCGAAATTGCCGGAAGTCTGCCGATAAACTCCGGGATCAACCCGAATTTTATCAGGTCCTCCGGGTGGACATTTTTGAGAATTTCTTCCGATTTTTCATGGCCGCGGACATCCGGCGTTACCCTAAATCCCATAATTGCCTTGCCGATGCGTTCTCTGACTATTTTGTCGAGATCGGCGAATGCCCCACCGCATATGAACAGAATATTTTTTGTGTTAACGCACACGTATTCCTGCTCCGGATGCTTGCGGCCGCCCTTTGGTGGAACGTTACAGGTCGTCCCCTCTAAAATCTTCAGCAGTGCCTGCTGCACGCCCTCTCCGGAAACATCCCGCGATATGGAAACGTTTTCCGTTTTTCTGCCAATTTTATCGATTTCATCGATGTAAATGATGCCGCATTCGGCCTTTGGCAGATTGTAGTCCGCCGCTTGCAGCAGGCGCAGTATTATATTTTCCACATCTTCACCGACGTACCCAGCCTCGGTCAGCGTTGTGGCGTCGGCAATGGCAAACGGCACGTCGAGCGCCCTAGCCAGCGTACTCGCCAGCAGCGTCTTTCCGCATCCCGTTGGGCCGATGAGCAAAATATTACTTTTTTCTATTTCAACATCCTCGAGATTTTTTGGGATCTTCACCTTTTTTACCACATGTTCTCCGCCAATGGCTCCGCTGGTAATGAGTCTCTTGTAATGATTATAGACGGCAACGGCCAGCACCTTTTTTGCATGTTCCTGCCCGACCACGTTAGCACTCATGATCTTCATCAACTTTTTCGGAGAAACGACGCTGAAACTGAATGGCGTGTCGCCGCGCTTCACGACGGACAAGGAATCATCCTCTCCGGATTTTTCACATTTTTTTTGGTCGCATTCCCCGGAATTCCCCGAAGTTGCAGCACGCTGGAAAAATTCCTGGCCAATGGCGCGGACACATTTGCCGATGCAGACGTCGCAAATGAACAGGCCATCCGGGCCAGCAATCAATTTACCAACTTCGAACTGCGATGCTCCGCAAAACGAACATTTGCTTAATTTCGCCATGACCCTATGCATGGCATTCAAATTCGGATTGGGCCGCTGTCAAATCTATCCCGGCAAAATCGACGCGAAAAAAACTAGCCTGAGCAGCCGCGGCAGAAGAGAAAATTTTACCGCTTCGGATTTTTTACGCGAAATCTGCCATCCATTTCGCAGAATGGCAGCTCGAAATATATGGCGTTGCCGAATGGGCACAGCAGTGGATTTTTGCAGATCAAAAGCGCGTCGCGCAGGGCCTCTATCGCTTTCTGCGTCTCGTAATTTTCGATCCCGATGGCCTTCACGGTGCACCGGGCAAACACCTCGTCGCTGCCGGCGAGATCCGCCCCATTCGGAAGATCCACGTCGGAGGAAACCAGCTCTCGCACAATTATTTCAGCGTTTTCCTGTGACAGCCAGCCTGGGACCGCGTCAATTTTATAGTCGTACTTGCCGAATGCGTAAACGGAAAATCCGTACCTGGCAAAGACGGGCAAAAGGCGGCGAATGCGCTCCTCTTCGCCCGGCGACAGTGAAATTTCTATGGGAATTAGCTGCTGCTGTCCATTGAAAGTGCCATCTCCGGAAATAATTTTTTCATAGGTAACGCGCCGCACGGCCAATCTGATATTGAAAATTATTAGTCCGGTGTGGCTCTCAAAGAGCGCGATCTCATCCGAAAGTTTTCCGATAAAGCGCCACGAATGGCCCCGTTCTCCCTCGAAGGCGCCTAACAAAAGAGTGTCCTGCCTTGCAACCGCCATACTGGACGGCCTGGGGGTATTGTCTAGCGAGGCCTTCGAATTTACAGTCGGCCGCCGATTGCTGGAAAAATTCTCCGCCGATCGCACGGTCGTAGCAGTCGGCGTAATGGAATCGGCTGCGGGAATTGGGCAGGCCGCAGAAGCTGTGGTACCTCCGAAAACGCGCGCCATGCAATCTTTGACGCACGCCCTCAAGGACACTTCATTGCGGAAACGCACCTCCCTCTTCATGGGATGCACGTTCACGTCAACCGTGGCTGGATCGATTTTTATGAAAATGTAGGCCAAAATTCCCCTGTGATTTGGAAAAATTTGGTGCAATTCTCCGCAAATCGACGCGACTATGAGATCGCTGCGCACCAACCTACCGTTCACAAACGACACTATATTTTTTTTGCAAATATTTCCAGCCGCCGGATCGCAGATGGCGCCGCTAAGCGCAATCTCGTCCGCACTACAGGAAAAGTCGATGAATCTCTCGCCGTGCTTGAAAATTGCATTTATCCTGTCACCAAAATTTTGGACACTCGGAGAGGTGAAGATTTCGCTCCCATCTTGGGACAAGGAAAATTCGACGCCAATTTCTGCGAAAGCCATGGCTTTCACAGTCGCAACTATGCGTGCACCTTCCGTGTCGTCGGATTTCAAAAACTTTCTCCGGGCAGGAACATTGTAAAATAAATTCTCAACGATTACCTTCGTACCGCGAAATTTTACGCAATCCCTAACGTCCACCATCCTTCCGCCGTCGATGACTATTTCCGTTCCGACCTGGTCACTGTCACAGCAGGTCATCAACCTGAATTTTGAAACGGCGGCAACGGATGGCAGCGCCTCGCCGCGGAAACCAAACGTTGCCAGCGAATTCAAATCGCTGATTTGGCGCAATTTGCTCGTGGCGTGCCGCTTCACGGCGAGCAGCGCCTCATCTCTGGCCATTCCACTTCCGTCGTCGCCAACGGCGATGGAAAAACGCCCTCCCCTGGAAAAACTAACCGCTATGTGCTTCGCGCCGGCATCGAGGCTATTTTCCACCAACTCCTTGACCACGGCAGCTGGGCGTTCAACTATCTCACCGGCCGCTATTCCATCTATGACATTGTCTGACAAAAGCTCTATTTTGCTACGAAGCATCGCGCGAAGCTAGCCATGCAAATTCCAGGCGCAAGCGTTTTTTAATTGGTCAAATTCGCCAATCCACGCGGCGCTCCACGGCGACTTCTAGTTGGCAAACCCACATCTAAAAATTGCGCAGACACCTCTGAATCGGCGGTGTGCAGAGATTTTTTATTGACTAGGCAGCTCCAAAAGGCATTTCCTAGCGTCACGTCCGTTTGCGTAGTTCAATGGATAGAACATTGGCCTCCGAAGCCGAAGATTCGGGTTCGAGTCCCGACGCGAGCGCCATCGAACCTCTGTGCCACGTTTTCAGTAGACATCCATCTGGTAATGCCTGCTCCTTCGGAGTGACTTGAAAAATTCACCGGCGCGTGCTTCGTCGAAATTTCCCACCTCCATCGCAATTTTTTTCAAAACATTTCCAACGTCGACGGCCATGTTTGAAGCGTTTCCGCAGACGTAGATATAGGCGTCGTCCAAAATCCACGACCACAGCTCCTCCCGATTTTCCCACATCCTATCCTGCACATATATCTTTTTTTCCTGATCACGGGAAAACGCGAGGTGCAGGTTGGTCAGTATTCCGGAGTCCTTGAAATTCAAAAATTCGTCCCTAAAAAAAAAGTCCGTTTCGTAATTCCTATCGCCAAAAAATAGCCAACTGGAGCCGATTCGTTCGCCGCGGTGCTCCAGGCATTGCCGCTCCTGCAGAAATCCACGGAACGGAGCGACGCCGGTCCCCGGCCCAATCATTATAATCTTCGCACTCACGTCCGTCGGCATGGCAAACATGGAACTAACTATGAAAACGTTGGCCGTGTCCGCGCCGATATTCATGTCGTTCGCCAGGTACGTCGAAGCGATGCCGTGGCGCGTGTTCCCAATGAAATTCACGTAGCTGACGACGTTTACGACTATGTGTACCTCGTTGCTATTTGCCAGCGGCGACGAAGCGATGGAGTACAGCCGTGGCATCAATTTGTTCAAATTCGCAACGATTTCCTGCGCGTCTACTCTACGCAGCGCCCTGAATTTTTTCAGCATTTCCAACAATGAATGCAACTTTGCCGCAATTTTGCACTCATCATCGGCGCACAGTATTCTGCCGTCCATGTGCGAAATTTCGTCCGAATCGGTCATGGTAGCGGCGAACCATTCGAGGAATTTACGCGGCAGATTCGTTATGCAAAAGTGCTCGTACAGTGCGGAAAAAATTGAAATCCTTTTCCTTGCTCCGGGAATTTCAACGGCGGTATCGGGCTGAATTTTCAGCAAATCCAAAATTTCCGCCACATCGACAATGCTATTCTTTGGTAATACGGCAATCGAATCCCCGCATTTGTACACCATATCGCTACCGGCTATATCAAACACCAGATGCTGGACATTTTTCTCGCTCCCAGTCCCGCTTATGCGCACGCGCGACTTCAGCTTGGCCGGAAACGGATTGTCTCTGCTATAAACCATTCCCTTCGTTGAAGAAACTCGAACGGAATAAAACATCAAGACAATTCTTTGTCCGCGTAGCATCCCGGTCGGCCGGCGAAAAGCGAAGGTCACCTGCTCGCCTCGCGCAGCGGCCTGGTCAATTTCTTTTTCACGCTGTCCAGGACACCGTTCAAAAATCTGCTAGATTCGTCGGTGGATAGAATTTTGCCGATATCTATGGCCTCATTCATCGCGACTATCGGAGGCACATCGCTGCGAAACAGCATCTCGTACACCGCCACCCTTAGAATTGCCAGATCCACCATGGCGATCCTGTCCAGCGACCAGTGCGTTGCATGCTTGCCTATCAAACCGTCGATGGCCTCAACGTTTTCAATTGCTCCCTTGGCCAGCTCCCTTCCAAAGGCATACTGGTCACTCTCCTCCTTGAAATAAGAACCCACGAAGGCGTCCACCATTGCCTCGATTTTGCAAGAGCCGCCACCCCCGTTTACCGCCCAGGCATACATAAACTGCACGGCAAAAACCCTATTTTTTCTCCTGCCGGACACATTCCCAAGCACAGGACATTGCTATGGCGTCCGCGGTGGCGGTCAAGAATAATTGCGGAAAACTTTGACTGTGAAGCTGCCTCATGCCGATTTCCAGCTAAATCTCCACGGTGCCACCACGGCAACGTACTCTCCCATGGGCGAGGATTTCGACACATCCGCGAAAACTTCCCCAACCTTCCCCACGTAAAACTTTTCGTGGAATTTCGTGACCTCCTTTGCGACGCAGACGACTCTGTCGTCGCCCACCACGCCCCTCAGATCATCAAGAAATTTCAATATTCTGTGGCAGGACTCGTAGAACACCAGGCTGTAGTCGAAATCGGTATATTTTTTGAATGCGTTGATCCTCGCCGAGGATTTGCTCGGCAAAAAACCCAGGAACAAAAAACCATCGCTGGGCAATCCGGAAGCCGCCAGGACAGCTGTGGCAGCGCATGGACCCGGTATTACTTCGATCGGAATCCCATGCTGCCTGCACGCGTTTACTATGCGATAGCCGGGATCGCTAATCGTCGGCGTTCCAGCATCCGTTGTCAGGCAAACGGCGCTTCCACCAAGGAGCAACTTCACTATTTTCGGCACCCGGTACGCTTCGCCATCGTCGCGATAGACGATCATCTTCTTGCTGATGCCGAAGTGCCCCAGCAGCTTTCCGCACACGCGCGTATCCTCGCAGAGCACGGCATCGCACCGCGCCAGCGCCTCGATGGCCCTGGCGGAAATGTCGCCCATGTTCCCCAGTGGGGTCGGCACGATTATCAATTTCGCGTCCGCATGCAAAATTTAAATTTCCCCGTGCGCGGCATCACATCCGCTACAAATCTATGTAAAATCCCACGCTTTCCCCATCCAAAATAAGCCTATTTCTTGCCGTGCCGAGGCCGCCCTCATCGCCAAAATTCGGAGACTGCCAGGCAAAATTCGTTGGCCATCCGCGATGCGAACCGTAAGCCATATCATCCACCGCACGCCATCCACTTTCGAAATTTGGCCAGCCTCCGCACGCCATCCAACGAGGCCTTTGCTTTGCGCATCGTCCAATTTCTGCCGCGGTTAATTCTGTTTTTCCACGCGACAGTCGAAAGGCGTACGCCATCGGCCACTACCTGCGCAGGCGTAACTGTACAATCTTCCGGTTCGCCAATGAAGTCTATCTCTTCCTGTGTAAAATGCCCATCACACTCACTGGAATGCGCACCGTGGCAGGCGTAGAAATTTTCAATTTCGCTGGCAAATGCGAAAACGGGAAACAGGGACGCAGCAACCGCGCAAACAATTCTTTCCGAAATCCGAGACTGCCAGAGCTTTGCCATGGTTACCTTGTGCGGCGCTTGGATTTTCCACCGTTGGTGCTCAGCGATGAAAAATCGTCCATTCTCAGCGTCGGATTTTTTTCCCATGAAGTCGGTTTTGCCCACGGCAGCTGCGACGACGACGCGGCGTCGGTCGACGATGTTCCGCTGTCTGTGCTGCACGCAGGCACCAGCACCAGTAACACTAACAAGCACACAATCATCGACCAGGGAATTTTCTTCATAGTGCAAAGCATATGATTTTCGCCAAAAAATTTGTCAAGGGGATTATCAATTTCACTCTTCCACAAAAAAACTTTCATGTTTTAAGGAAAATGTTAGTATCGTCCCGGTGGAGGTGAATCATAGATGAAGATTGTTTCAAAAAAGGACATGAATGTGAGCGCCGTCTTCCCGCTGCCTGGCGACGTGAAGGCGGAGAAAAAAAATGCGGAGGTGGAGCCCCAGGCAAAGAAAGCACCGAAGACGGCCGTCAAAGTCGTTGCCAACGTGGATGTTGGCTTTGGAAATTACCTGTACATTCGCGGCGATGGCTGCGGGCTGTCGTGGGATAGGGGCGTTGAAATGGAGTCCGTCGATGGCAGTCACTGGCTGTGGGAGTGCGAGTGCGGCTGTGGGAAAAAATGCTTCGAGTTCAAGGTCCTGGTAAATGATGAACGTTGGTCTAGTGGAGAAAATTTCGTGGCCATCGCTACGATGAACGAAATAGCACCGCAGTTTTAGGCAACTGCGGCGCCCATTTGACTTTCTAGCCGAATTTTGTTGTTTTTGTAAATACGCAAACTATACACCGAATTCCTATGACGGATAAGAATAGTCCAGAGTTTTTGCTAAAAATCCTTTCCGGGAACCATCAGGGAGCTGAAATCGTCTTCGGATGCGAAACGGCCGTCATAGGAAATGACATCAGCGGCGACGTCGTGCTTTCCGATTCTCTCATCAGCCCAAGGCACGTCGAAATCACGTTCGCCGAGACTGGAGTCACTCTTAAGCCGCTGAATAGCAAAGTTTTTGTCGATGGAAAGCTAGTCAAGGATGAGGTTTTCAAGGTTGAGGAACTGCAATTCATAACCATCGGAGCCACGCACATCGTAATCGGACCAGCCCACGAAACATGGCCCGCCATATCCGCCGGCGATGCGCCGCAAATAGAGGAGGATGGGGACATCAAAGACGAGCCGAGCGCCATCGAGATAGATGACAAAATCACCGCCAGCGGCGGCAGCGTGGCAAAGATAAGGAAGAAAAAGACGTGGATATACGGTGTCGGCGCCCTTCTGGTGGCGACTTTTGCAATTGCCCTGCTGTTTTTCATGTCGATGTTTTCGGAGCCGGAAAAAGTTGTGAAAAAACCGGATACGTTCGCGCTTTTGCAAAGTCTGATCCGCGAACTCGGTCTGACAAACGACGTGATAATTTCGAGGACCGACACCGGCTTCGTCGCGAGCGGGTACGTCACGTCGAACAGCGAACTGGCAAAGCTGCGCGATGGACTTCTCGCCATAGACCCGCTAGTAAGAAAAAAAATTTACAGTGAGGAAAAAATTCTCTCCGACATAAACACGCTGCTGGGGCACATTCCATCCCATCCAAAGGTACAACCTGCCCCAAACGGTGCTTTCCTGCTCACTGGCTACGCCTACGACGCCAATGAGTGGAGCAAAACGCGCAAGCGCATAGTGGAAGACGTTGTTGGAATTACCGATCTGCAGGACGAAGTCATACTGCCACAGAGAGCATTCAATCTCTCAAGGCCAATAATAGCGAAGTATAAACTGGCCGGAAAGGTCGGCATTCTCCCGCAACTCGACGGAATAGTACTTGGCGGAATTGTTTCAGGTGATGAGGAGGAAAATTGGAAACTGGCTAAATCGCAGCTGGAAAAAACCTTTGGCAGAGATGTACTGGTAAAAAATTTCGTTAAAGTGAGTGATCCGGAAGTCATAAAGCATCAGTATTTTGGAAGCGAGGTAAACAGCGTATCCATCAGCGAAAACGGAATGAACTGGGTAAGTTTCAAGGATGGAGCTAAATACATGGTCGGGGCAACGCTGTCGAATGGCTACTCCATCAAGGACATAACGCCGGATCACATAGTGCTCACAAAGGATAACCAAACAATCATTCTAAGAATAGGAGAACTCAAGTAGATGGACAGTGGGAAAATGGAGCGGCAAGTCTTCGTCGACATGGAAAAAAGTCTTCTCGACGATAAATCCGGAGCGTATCGCAAAGAGCTGGTAAATAAGCTGCTCCAATATGAATCCGAAGTGAATGCCATGATGCATAGCGCCAACAACGATGGAAAACTATTTGAACGATTCGATACGCTGAAAACCGCCATTCGGAACGCCAAGGAGACAATCGAAAAGTTCTAGTACGCAACACTCGCCGGCAATGTAAAAAATGACGCATTTGCTGTTCCATTTCGTCAAAGATTTTTATAACTTTTCGTAATTTTTGCCGGAAGCATCGCCATGCACAGCGGGATTATTTTTCTTCCAATCAATTGCAAAAATATAGATGATATAAACCCGCTAGAATTGCCGGTCGCCGTGGCATACGTAGCGGCGCCAGATGATGAGGTCGCCATCGATTTTGCGTGGGAAATATCTCCAAAATCCGCGGAAATGTTGAGCCAGACGGCAAATGTTGCGCCTTCGCCTGGGAAAAACTTCATACGCCTCAGCGGCGAAGACGATATTTTTCGCAGCGTAGAAATTGGGAAACACCAACTGATCGGACGCACCGACGTGGTTAGCGGGTACCGCGAAAGCGGCGCAAGGATCCACATGGAGCTCCCCAGCAGCAATGCTTCTGTCCTGCATCCCACGCCGTCGTGGCCACTGAACATTGGATCTCCGATCATCGAACGCAGCGTGGTGATTCTCTCCAGCGGCAAATGATTTTTTATGGGCAAGCGCTTCCACTTTCCGTGGGCGCAGCTTCGTCTAGTGGGAGCCTAAAACAGCAAGTTTAATAGATTTTGTCCGAGCAAAACATAGGCGATGCCACCGACGGCGAGGAACGGAACAAACGGAATTTCGCTTGGAAGTTTAAAATCCTTCCAATGCAGAATTTTCCACGCGAATAGCAGTGGAAGCACAGCCATGCTCGAAAGTAAGCACCCTCCGAACACTGCGAACAAACATCCCTTCCACCCAATGAATGCGCCCACCATGCCCATCAGCTTTACGTCGCCACCGCCTATTGCCTCTCTTTTGAATGCCATTTCGCCGAATGCGGCGATCCAAAACATCAATCCGCTGCCGAAGCACATCCCACACAAGCTGTCGAACAGTGCCATGGGCGCGGATTGCTCACCATGCCAACTCGGGGAAAGCAGTGGCAAAATGATTCCGGCGAGCACGCCGCCAATCACCATCGCGTCATATATTTCCATCCTATCGATGTCGATGAACGCTGCCACAAGAAACAGGGAGAAAAATGTGCAGCCTATGGCAAAATCCACAGTCGACTGCGCCACAGCAAACATGGCGGAGAACAGGACGGCCGTCAGCAACTCGACGACCAAATATCTTGCGGAAATTCTCCGGCCGCAGCAGCGCGCCCTTCCGCGCAAAAATAGCCAGGATAGTATTGGTATGTTTAGCCAGAATGGTATCGGAGTTCCGCATTCGCACCTCGATCTGGGAAACATGACCGATTGCCCGGCCGGAATTCGACATATGCACACATTTAGAAAGCTGCCGACGCAGGCACCTAGCACGAAAGCATAAGCTGAAGCCGCATTAACCATGCAACATCCTATTTGCCGCGTCAATGACTTCAACGATGGATTTGCCAGCCATCTTGAGAGTGGCGCCGTCAAGCACGCGGAATCGCTTCAACTTCGCCATAACCGGGGCCATGGTTTCGCTCAGCATAATCGCTTTCCCACGCTTTTTGAGTGAGTCAAAGGATAATTTTAGATTTTCCAAGCCCGTGGCGTCGATAAACGGAACGTCAAACATTCGCAAAATTATTACCCTATCAGTGTTTTCCGTGGACGAAAGGGCACTGGAAAACTTATCCATCATTCCAAAGAATATTGGGCCGACTATCGTGTACACAGCGATGCCCTCCGGCAGCTGTGAAAAATCGTAGTCCGTCCGCTTCATACTTTTTACGCGATCAACGTGCGAACTCCCCGCCATCCTGTGCATCAGCATCAGCGCGGATAGCATGATGCCGACGTTGACGGCCATGACGATTCCGCAGAACAGGGTCAGAGCAAAGGTGAGAACCAGCACGATCGCGTCGCTCTTCGGCGCGTGGATCAGCAAATTACAAAAATGTTTGCAATTCATCATCCGAATCGCAACGATGAACAGTATGGCCGATAGGACGGAAAGCGGGATAAATTTTGCCAGTGGAGAAAGGAATCGGACAACGAAGCATAGGAATAGCGCGCACGCCAAACCCGTGATCGGGCAATTGTTTCCCATTTTTACGCTCGCAACCGTGCGCGCAATGGATCCCGTTGATGCTATTCCACCAAACAGTGGACTCACCACGTTTGCTATGCCGTGCCCTATCAACTCCTGATCGGACGAATGTCTTACGCCAGTCAAACTATCGGAAATTACGGCGCACAGCAGCGATTCTATGGATCCGAGCATGGCTATGGCGAATGCCGGTGCCAGCAATTTTTGCATGACGTCGAATGGCAGCGATGCCATCGGCGTAGGCGATGGCAACTTGCTTGGCAGTCCACCGAAAACGGAACCTATCGTGGCAACGCTGCCAAAACGAAATATGGCCTGGAACGCAATTCCAAAGCCAAGGGCGATCAGTGGGCCGGGTATTTTCCTCAGAAAAGTTTTTTGTGATACCAGCATCAGTATGAGCGAGGCGGTGGCTAGGAGCGCCGTAGCCACATCGGCTGTGTGAAATGTCTTGGAAAAAATTGCTATCTTTTCATGCAAATTCGACGGCAACTGGCCGCACTGCATTCCAAAAAAATTCGGAATCTGACTGGATAGCATGTTCACGGCGATTCCCGCTGTAAATCCGGTTATCACCTGCTCCGGAATAAACTTTATCATGCGGCCACATTTGAACACGCCGAAGGAAAACATCATGATTCCGGCCATAATTGTAGCCACCTGCAATCCTTCCAATCCATAGACGGATGATACGCCAACCAGCACGCCGATGAACGCACTCGTCGGCCCTGAAATTTGCACCCGGCTGCCGCCGAACAGCGACACGGCCGCTCCGGCCACAATCGAAGTGTATATGCCAGCCTCCGGCTTCGCCCCCGAAGCTATTGCAAAGGCCATGGCCAGCGGCAACCCAATGATTGCCACGACCACCCCGGCCACGACATTCCGCAGAACATTGTCCCTCCGGAATAATCCGGCACGCATTGCCTCAACTACCGCTATCATGGTAACTTCCCGCGGTTGTGTCCTCCGACGGCATACTGGTCAATTGTTTTCGTATTCATTCCACAAATTTCTCCGGAGAAACCACCGAACATTGTATGCCGCTGCATAATTTTTGCACTAAAAATAGTGCATTTCATGCAAATAATATTCCAGACCAAGCCTAATGTTTTCGCTGCGGCGAATATTTTGTGGACATTTGCGCAAAAAATCCCACCAATGATCTCATTGACGCCTTTCGTTGAAAGGCTTTGCTGTTTGCAGCCCGCTCTGCGCCGCCGGGAAACGAATGGTAGAATTGGAATTTTATGGAACGCACACTAATTATTTTAAAGCCGGACTGCATGCGAAGGCAGTTGGCTGGCCGCGTAATTTCAAGACTTGAGGATGCCGGATTGCGCATCGCCGATTGCAAAATCATGGTGTTGGACGAAAAATTGCTGAACGAGCACTATGCCCACCTGACGCACCTGCCATTTTTCCTGGAAATTACAGATTTCATGGAATCGGTACCGGTGATGGTAATCATCCTGGAAGGAAATGGCGCCGTCGAACGCGTGCGCAACCTTCTCGGGCCGACGGATTCGCAGAAGGCACCGGCCGGAACGATCCGCGGGGATTTGGGTCTTGATAAAATGCGCAACATTGCCCACGCTTCCGATAGCGTAGAGGCGGCGGAACTGGAAGTGGCGAGATTTTTTCGGTGAAACTTGACTGGCCGCTGGCAAAACTGCGCGGCCGAAGTCTATGCTCGAGTGGCGAAATTGGCAAACGCGCCAGACTTAGGATCTGGTGCCGAAAGGCTTGAGGGTTCGAGTCCCTCCCCGAGCACCAAAATTCTATGCAGCTGGGATCTGGGATCTCGATCGGCGAGATTGGCGCCACATTGGAAAAATCAGCAAAGCGACGGCCAGCAACTGCGCCGCAAACGTAATCCAAGTATCCAAAATGCCGATGCTGCGCTGCCAGCCACCAGTGATTTTAGCTATTTTGAAAAAATTTCTCCAAGTCACTATGGCGAAAACAGCCCCGAAATGAAATGCCATCGAGGCAAACAAACTGCCAAACTTCAGCAGTAAAGCCGCCAGCAAGACCCCCAGCATGGCCAAATTTAGGAAATGCAGAGCATTAAAATTGTGGAAAAATTCCAGTGGGAACGCAGCAACGCACTGAAAGCCGGAAAAAATCGTAACATCTGCTGCTGCGACCGGCGTACTGGAGCCAGCACCAACGTGGCAGTGGGCAAAAAACAGTGCGGAGAAAATGCTCGCCCACGCCGCGCCAAGGTCGCGGACAAACAGCCTAAAAATTATTCCACGAAATATAACCTCTTCGATGAAACTGATCGCGGCAGCGGCGGCAATGAACTTCGGCATTGAACGCAAACAAGCTGCTATCGAAATCACACCCATGGTAAATGTATTTTTCCACGCCAGTCCGGCAAAAACCAACCAAACGACGGCTGAACCGGCAAGGAGGATTGAAAAAAATTTCACCTTCGAAATTTTTTCGAATCCCATCTCCGCCTTTCCAATGCCGCTGATTTTCAGTAGCGGCACAAGCAGCGCGCAAAACGCAATTAGCTTTGCCCTGGCGAAAAATTTCCCAAATCCCCTATCCAAAAAGTGGGCAAACAGACCCGAAGGAAATGGCTCCGCCAGGCATTTGGTCGCAAAAAAAAACAGCGGCGCGAGCACGGCCGCCAGAAGCAATGTGCCGCCGTAGAACAGCAAAAACAAGGCGATGGCGCTTGGCCTTTTCCGCGCCGGCGCATCCGCTTTCGAATCCTCACTTTTCGTGTCCACGGGAAACAAACGTCTAAATTTTCACAGCCAAATAACAAACAAATTGACATGGGCAGCGAAAATATTTGCCTCGGAAATGGTGAACAAATTTCTGTGGATTGCCGCGTTTTTCGCCATGGCGGCATCTTTGTGTGCGTCACAGCGGAATGAAATAGTTTTACTGACGAGCGCTGACAATCCGCCATACGAATTCGTAAGATCCGGTGAAATCGTCGGCTTCGATGTGGATTTGGCGAAACTCATCGCTGAAAAACTCGGTAAAAAATTGGTCGTAAAGGACGTGCCATTCGCCTCAATCGTGCCATCGCTGATGGCAAAGCACGGAGACCTTGCCATATCAGCACTCACCCCAACCGATGCCAGGCGTGAAAACGTCGACTTTTCGATAAATTACCAGGAAAATATCAGCGCCATCGTGCTGGCTAAAATGGACGAATTGGCATTTGCCGATGGAAAGAATGCCGTTTTCCCAACCGCACTGCTGGAAGGTAAAGCAATCGGCGTACAACTCGGGACTCACCACGAAACCGATGTGGCGAAGGCAAATATTCCAAACGCCACAGTAAAGAGATACGACAACATAGGGACGATGGTTGCGGAGATTTCAAACTCCGCGAATGGGGTCGGCACGCTATACGCGCTGGTGATCGGCGAATCCGAAGCCAGGGCCATTGTGAGGAAAAATCCAAAGCTCCGCTGTTTTCGCCTACAATTCGCTGATTCCTTTGCCGTAGCGCTTCCAAAAAATTCGCCTCTCAGGACTGAAATTAACCGAATCATCGAACTGCTCAGGGAAACTGGCAAGCTTTCCGACCTTGAAACAAAATGGGACATCAATTCGGAGAACTAGCACATGGGCATTTTCTCCGGGTTTCACCAGATAGGCAGCGAAATTCCGTATATTCTGGGCGGCGCAAAGGTAACGCTGAAGTACGCCGTGGTCACCATGGGTTTCAGCCTCTTCGGAGGGACGCTGCTTGCCATCGCCAGGCTGTCGAAGTATAAAATCCTCCGCGCATTCGGTGGCATCTACCTGTCGATTTTTCGCGGCACGCCCCTGCTGCTGCAGCTGTCCATCACGTATTTCGCACTGCCACAGATCTTGCACTGCGCCATTTCGCCACTCACCGCAGGGCTAATCACGTTTTCGCTCAATTCATCCGCCTACGTCTCGGAAATTTTGAGGGCCGGCATCGGCAGCGTTAGCATCGGGCAAATTGAAATCGCAAGGGTACTCGGCTGTTCAAACGGACAAATAATGCGCAGCATCGTATTGCCGCAGGGCGTAAGGAATGTCCTTCCGTCACTGGTCAACGAGATGATCGATCTGCTCAAGGAATCGTCTATCGTTTCCATAATCGGCGAAATGGACCTTCTGCGCCGGGCAAACGTAGTCGCAAGCGAGCACTACCTATACCTTGAGCCACTGCTCGTCGCCGGCGCGTGCTACTACTTCATGGTTATGGTGCTGAGTTGCGTAGCCAAGGTCATAGAAAGGAAATTGTCATGCTCGAGGTAAGCGACATGCACTGCAAAATTGGTGCGCACGAAATTCTCGCGGACGTGTCATTTTCCGTGTCAACGGGCGAAGTAGCGGCGATCATCGGCGGATCCGGGGCTGGGAAAACGACGATCATTCGAGCCCTGTGCGGCCTGCAGAAGATCTCCAACGGAAGGATTAGCATCGATAGCCATGAACCAAAGCGCGGCGATTATGGCCTCGTTCCCCAGGGATGCTGTCTGTTCGAGCACATGACGGCGCTGCAAAATGTTTCCTATGCGCCGATGGCCGTGCTAAAATTTTCCAGGAAGAAAGCCGGCGAAGTCGCGCGAAAAATGCTAGCAAAATTCGGCCTCGAAGGAAAGATGGCGGCCTATCCGAGCGGCCTATCCGGCGGACAAAAGCAGCGCGTTGCCATTGCACGCACGCTGGTCATGAATCCGAAGGTTCTGCTGTTCGACGAACCGACGTCCGCGCTCGATCCCGAAATGACAAGCGACGTCATCGCTACGATTAGTGACATAGCAGCCAATGGCATGCCCACGTTGCTTGTCACGCACGACCTAGCGACGGCCCGCAAGGTATCGCATAGAATTTTTTTTCTGGAACACGGAAAGATTATTGAGAATAGAAAGACCGCAGAGTTTTTTTCAAACCCTCACACTGAACGGGCAAAAAGTTTCTTGAAAAATTCGGCCTACATCGACTGAAAACGGCCACCGAAGCGGAATATAATTGCAAGGCGTCGGAGCTGAACTACCTTCGCTGCAAAATGAAACGACTCGTACCAATTGTGTTGTTTTTTGCCGGTAGTTTTCTAGAAGCAACTCCGATGAATCCCGATTATCATCCATTTTTAGCAGATGATGATCCAATAAAATGGCACACTCTGCTGCCGAAATACATCGAAGGTGACATCAAATACGCAATTGCGCTGGCTCAAAAAAACATCGATGCAATCGCGGCCCTTCCATTGGATAAACTGACATTTGAAAATACCATCCTCGCCCTGGAAAGGGCAGGCGCACCTTTGGATCGGGGATGGAAATGCGTAAATCACCTGGATGCAACGTGCAACTGCGAAGAACTGCGCGCTGAGCACAACAAAATGCTGCCGCTAGTCGCCGAATTCGGAGCAAATATCCTGCTGAACGACGACCTTTGGCTGCGCATAAAAACGTTTGCTGAAACAGCGGAAGCGAAAAGTTTGCACGGCGTGGATAGAAAACTTCTGGATGATACGATCGACAGCTTCCGGGACAGTGGCGCAGATTTGCCACGCAATCGCAGGGAACGGCTAAAGGCAATTCGCATAGAGATATCGCAAAAATCGCAAAAATTCGCCGAAAACGTACTCGATTCCAGGAATGCCTGGGAAAAGTACATCGACGACGCATCGGCGCTGGATGGCCTGCCGAAAATAACCGTCGACGTGCTGCGCGAAGACGCCAGGGAGCATGGCCGCGAAGGATTTCGCATCTCACTGAACCCGAGCAGCTCGGCGAAGTGCATGCAATACCTTGAAAGCGAAGCGCTGCGCGAGGAAATCTTCCGCGCATCACTGACCGTCGGGGAAAAGCGCCCCTACGCCAACGGGAAAATCATAGCCGACATACTGAAATTGCGCAGCGAGACGGCAAAAATTCTCGGGCATAAAACCTATGCCGATCTTGTGCTCAAGCGAAGAATGGCCAAAAACGGAGCGGCGGCTTTGGCATTCGTCGAAAGCTTACACGGAAGGACGGCGAAGTTTTTCGCAAGGGACATCGGCGAGCTGGAAACTTTTCGGGCAAAATTTTTCAACGAAAAAAAAGCCCGCCTAAAGCCGTGGGAAACCGCCTATTTGGCCGAAAAACTTCGCAGGGAAAAATTCGACTTCGACGAGGAAGAGTTGCGCCCGTATTTCAAGCTTGAAAATGTAATTTCTGGGTTATTTGAGACGGCCAACGCGCTGTATGGCATAAAATTTGAGGAGCAATCAACGTTCTTCACGACCGACGAAACCGCCGCCGTGCCCGAAGGGGCGATTCCAGTTTGGCACAGGGATGTCAAATATTTCAAAGCATTTGAGGGAAACGGCGAGTACATAGGCGGGCTCTACTTTGATATCCACCCGCGAGAATCGAAGCACGCCGGAGGGTGGATGAGCGACACCAAAGGCGGCTACTTCGACGGCAATGGCATTTGGCATCACCCCGTAGCTACCATTTGCACAAACCTGACGCCGTCGACTGAAAATGCACCGTCGCTCCTATCGCACAGGGAAGTGGAAACGCTGTTCCACGAATTCGGACACACACTACACCACCTCCTCGGCAAGGTCAAATACGAATCCATGAATGGCGCCAACGTCGCCTGGGACTTCGTGGAATTACCATCCCAGATTATGGAAAATTTTTGCTGGGAGCGTGTAAGCCTCGACGCCTTCGCCAGGCACTTCGAAACCGGCGAACCAATCCCGGAGGATCTGTTCAGCAAGATGATCGCAGCCAAAAACCACCTGTCCGGGACGGGCATGATGGGGCAGCTGTGCTTTGCAAAACTTGACCTCGAGTTACATCAAAAATATGACAACTATGCCGGCGCAAGCATCGAGAACGGGCTGGGAAAAGTTCTGGAAACGTATCGCATCCCGCTTTCGGAGCACGTTCCAACCATAATTCTGAGCTTTAAGCACATCTTCGGCGGTGGCTATTCCGCCGGGTATTATTCCTACAAGTGGGCGGAAGTTTTAGACGCGGATGCATTTAACAAATTCAAAGGCGACGGCGTTTTAAGCAGGAAAGTCGGCGAGGAGTTTCGAGAAAAAATTCTATCCAAGGGCGACAGCGAGGAGGCTGACGTCCTGTACCGCGATTTCATGGGCCGCAATCCCGACATCGAACCACTGTTCGTGAGAAGCGGGCTCGTTGATTGATTTCGTGCGCTCGATTTTCGCGGCCGGTGCCTGCTAGGGAATTTCTATGAAACTTTTTAACACACTCAGTGAAAAAAAAGAGGAGCTGACTCCCGGGCCCAGCGGAAAATTCACGATGTACTTCTGCGGACCAACGGTGTACAGTTATGCCCACATCGGAAATTTTCGCACCTACCTGCTGCAGGATGTCCTCGTGCGAACTTTGGAGGCCGATGGGTACAATCCGTGCGTCGCCAGGAACATCACCGACGTTGATGACAAAACAATCGGAAGGTCCGTGAGAAGCAACGTCTCGCTGAAGAATTTTACCGAAAAATGGACAAGGATCTTTCACAGAGACTGCGACGCTCTGAACATAAAATCGCCGAATTTTGAACCCAGGGCAGCGGAACACATCAACGAGCAGATAGACATGGTAAAAACCCTCATTGACAAAGGGTTTGCCTACGCTGCGCACGACGGATCGGTCTATTTCAAAATTTCTGCATTCGACGGCTACGGCGCGCTGTCGAATTTGAGGGAGCGCACGCTGAAAACACAGGAACTCGACAGCGCCGGCAAAAAAAATTTAGCGGACGAATACGACAGGGACAGCGTCTCCGACTTCGCCCTTTGGAAATCCGCCAAAGCTGCGGATGGTGAAAATTTTTGGCCGAGTCCATGGGGCAACGGCCGCCCGGGATGGCACATAGAGTGCAGCGCAATGGCCAAAAAATATCTCGGCGAGACCATAGATCTGCACTCCGGTGGCGTAGATTTGAAATTTCCACACCACGAAAACGAGATCGCCCAATCCGAGTGCGCTAACGGCAAGCGATTCTCACGGTATTGGATGCACATAAATCACCTGCTCGTTGGCGGGGCCAAAATGTCGAAAAGTTTGGGAAATTTGTACACGCTGAGTGACATTTTGGCGAAGGGATACTCGGCGCAGTGCCTGCGCTATGCTCTCATAGCTGCACACTACAGCCAGCAGCTTAACTTCACATTTAACAACCTGGAAGCCGCGAAAAATGCTACCGGTAGGCTGCGGAATTTTTTTAATAAAATTTCAAATGGGGCGCCTGTGCAAAGATTTGCAATCGCGGAGTGGGAATTTTTCGGCGACGCATTTGCTGCGCTACTCGATGACATAAACACGCCGGCGTGTCTGGGCAGCATTTTCAAAGTCATCAATGAAAGCACTGTGGAAGCACTCGACGGGATGCAAAAATCAAAGCTCGCCGGAGAATTTTCGACGCTGATGTACTGCCTTGGCCTGCAGTTGGATGACGCAGAAGCGAGCATTGAAATTCCAGAGAAAATCCAAAAGGTGGCTGCTGACAGGTGGAATGCGAAGCAATCGAAAAATTTTCAAGAGGCGGACCTCCTGCGCCGGCAACTACTGGACAGCGGCTGGGTTATCAATGACACAAAAGACAACTATTCCATCGAAAAAATGTGACGCACTTCGCACTAGTTCTGCGTTTCCATTTGGTATATTTTCAGGACGGCGGCGAAGTCTTCATCGCGGGATCCGCTCACCACAACGTGGTCGTAGATCTTTGCCATTTTTACTTCGTTTTCCGCCGTTTTAATGCGCTGCGCGATGGCGGCTTTCGTCTCCGTTCCGCGACCGATGATGCGCTCTCTGAGATCATCCAAACTCTTCGGGGCAACGAAAACAGTGGCCGTGCGGAAATTATTTTTCCGTGATAAAATTTGTGCAACACCGGCGGTATCGATCAGTAGCAGCGCGTTTGCGCCGGATGACAAAATATTTTCCACGTCTGTGCGCGGAGAACCGTAGTAGGCCCCACCGTGCACATTGGCATACTCAAGGAATTCCGACTGGCGGATGCCTTCGGCGAATTTTTCCCAGCTTACAAAGTGGTAATCGATGCCGTCCCTTTCGAAAACTCTCGGAGGTCGCGTGGTAATCGTAACGACCTTTTTCAAATTTTCGGATCCGACTGTGGAGAGCAGCCGAACAGCTATGGTATTTTTGCCAACACCGGATGGACCGGACAAAATGAATAGCACTCCAGGCAGGACCACATCACTGTCGCGCCCAACACGATTTTTCCCTCCAATTTTCGTTTGCACTTGCGCTAATTTTCAAACTTTTACGGATGGCTTGGCAATCAAAATTTCGCCTTCGAAATTTTCAAAGCGTAAAATTCGCAAGTAAGATCTTGACTTGTGGCAACTTTACTTTTTGCTGACTGGCAGTAGGAAGAGGTTATGCATCCGACGTATCATCCATCAAAATTGAAAAGAATCAGAAAATGCGGATTTCGGGCCAGGATGGCGACGCGCGGCGGACGCAAAGTGCTGTCATCGCGGAGGCGTGTCGGTCGCAAGCGAATGTGCGTCTGCGTAAGATTCTAGCAGCAAATGCACAGGCTTCTGAAGAGCCAACGCGTCCGAAAATCGTCGGATTTCGCGAGATTTCGCTCCGGAGATGCCCGCAGTGTGCGCTCCGAAGTGTTCATTTTTAAAACCGTTCTCTGCAGAGCGAACGGAGATTGCCACCGCGACTGGTTGCCAAGGATCGGAATCGTAACGGCAAAAAAGGTTGGCAATGCGGTGAAGAGAAATCGCATTCGCCGCATCGTACGCGAATGGTTTAGGCTAAACCCGGAGGCCTTTGGGAAGGGCCATGATTACCTATTCATCGCGCTCCGAGGGATCGCTGCCAAATCCAATGGGGAAATATTTCGCGAAATTTCGCATGCGGCAAAGAAGTTGCCGCGTGTCTCAGCGCCGCGCCACGCGGAAGGCGAAGAGTCTCGGTGCGCGGGGTGAGAAAATTTCGCCACAAAATCTTCTTTCAAAGCTCCTAAAAAAATGCTACGCTGCGCCGATGGTGTCTGAAAAATTCACCGTGCGTGTGGCAACGCTGTTCGGGCTCGGCTGGTCTTCGGTTATGCCAGGTACTATCGGAGCGCTCTTCGGGACGCTGTTCTACGCCGTCGTCGTACGAAATTTGCGGCCACTATCTGCAATTTTTACGGTGTGTTTTATGGTCCTGGCAGCCATCATGGTCTGCGACGTTGCCGCAAGGGAAATCGGAGAAGAGGACCCACCTTGCATAATTTTCGACGAGTTTGTCGCCATGCCAGTCTGCTTTCTGGGCGTTGGCGGATTTGCGCCGCGAAAAATTTCAACGTTTGTTCTACTGCTGACTGGGTTTGTTATTTTTCGCACATTCGACATCTTGAAGCCGTTTGGCATAAAAAAAATAGAGCGCCTATCCGGCGGCATCGGCATCGTCGCCGACGACATTGCGGCTGCGATTTACACAAACGCTGCACTGCTGTTGATTTGCTTGACTGTTGCCTAGGCGGAAGTAGCTTGACCACGTTCGATGAAAACGTTCTTCGCCAACCTGCTGCCGGTCGCCTACGTGATCATATTTCTTGGCGGATCCATTCTGGTACACGAACTCGGCCACTACGCCGCGGCGAGGAAATTTGGGCTACTGGTGCCGAAATTTTCCATAGGGTTTGGGCCAAAGCTCTTTGGGTTCAGGTGCAATGGGACAGAATTCGTTGTTTCCTTGTTTCCGCTCGGTGGCTACGCGGCCGTTCCACAGTTGGCGGATCTAAAGGCTATCGAAGGCGAATTCGATCTACCTAAGGGCCTGGAAGAAGCTAGCTATCTGGCCAAAATTATCACGGCATTTGCCGGGCCGCTGGCAAACGTTATACTTGCACTTATTTTGACGGTTATTATCTATTTTATCGGCGTTCCAACGCCGGAAGAAATGCTGGATACGCGCGTTGGCTACGTGCTGGATGCGTTGGCGCTTTCCGATGGGAAGGAAATTTCATCGCCGGCCAGTAAGGCTGGAATTTTGCCAAACGACAAGATTCTATCCGTTGACGGCACCGCTGTCAAAAAATTTGACGAAATCGTGCAGCTCATAGCGCTCGGCATCGGAAGAGATGCGGACGGAAAACCTCTCTCATCCTTGGAAATTGAGCGCGATGGCAGGCAGTTTAAGCTGGCTGTGCGCCCTGAGGTAGTGCCCACGTCCGCACCAAATTGCGACGAATTGCGTATGATAGGCATTTTACCGAAGCAAACGCTGAAAATTGGAAAATTTTCCGATGCCATGGCAGCGAAAAATTGCGGACTGCACGGAGGAGATCGCATAGTTTCTGCCAATGGCACACCAATTTTTCACGCGGCCGCCTTGCGCAAAATAACCGAGCGAAGCAAAGGTGTTGCACTGGAAATCGAGCGCGGCGGTGAGCGCAAAATTTTCGACATCCCAACCAGGAAATTGGCAATCGAAAAGCCATTTTTTACGGTGGCGTTTTCCGGCGGAAATGCAACATTGGACGCCATTCCATCGGACTATGATGCGAATGGTTTCAATGGAGAAGGGCAAAAATTTTCACAGTTTCAAATTTTCTGCAGCGACAAAAGGTTGCTCAAAAAGAGCGGCGTTGCAAATGGCGATTGCATAGTTTCCGTTGGAGGAAACCCGGTTACCTCGCTGGAGGAAATCAGGGACGGCATGGCTGGCAGAAACGAAATTTCCGTGGCAGTGGCGACGAAATCCGGCGAAAGAGCTATCGCCATCGGTGATATCTCGTCCTTTGCGCTGCATCCGACGGCTTTCGTAAAAATTTTGGGAATTCCGCTGATCAACGGCGAAATAGTTGACTATCCGTCTCCGCTGCAGCAGATCCGCGACACTGTCACCGTAACCTTCAAGACATTGCACAGCCTGTTTCACCGCAGTTCAAACATCTCGGCCAAGCATTTGATGGGGCCGGTCGGACTAATGGACGTTCTGTACTCCTTTGCCAAAGACAACTTTGCCAGGCTGCTGTGGTTCGTAGTCCTAATAAATGTGAATCTGGCAATTTTGAACCTACTGCCGTTTCCCGTCTTCGATGGCGGGATAATAGCCATCTCCACCGCGGAAAAAATCACCGGGTGGAAGTGCATCGGTAAAATTTTTTCAAAGGTTCAGGTCGTCTTTTTCTCACTGCTCATAGGCCTAATCGCCTACGTGACGTTCTTCGATTTTCGTCGCATCTGGGGGGAAATGCATTCAACTTTTGAGGAGCAGAGGCATTCGCGGTTGCTCATACGCTATGACAATGGCACGGAGGAAGACTAGGGAGGTTGCCGTCGGCGGCATTGCCATTGGCGGATCAAGCGCTATAAGCATCCAGTCGATGACTAGCATTCCGACCGCGAATATTTTCGGAACCGTCAAGCAAATATGCGGCCTCGCGGAGTGCGGCTGCGAAATCGTCAGATTGGCGGTATCCAACGCCGAAGATGTAAAATCGCTGGCGGAAATAAAAAGCACCCTGCGGAGGAAGGGCGTCGCCGTGCCACTCGTTGCCGATGTGCATTTTTCGCCGCTCATCGCCTCCGATTGCCTCGAAGTCGCCGACAAGGTGCGAATCAATGCCGGGAATTTTTCCGACAAAATTCTCGGACAAAAGGCATTTTCCGATGGCGAGTTTGCCACTGGCAGGGAAAAGTTGCGGAGCAAGTTAAAAGTATTTTTCAACCGAGCAAAAGATTTGAAAAAGCCGGTGCGCATCGGGATAAATTACGGGTCGCTGGCGCCGAGAATTGTATACAAATTCGGGCACGGCGAGGAGGCCATGTGGGCAAGCGCCGAGGAATGTCTGCTGGCGGCGGAGGAAGTGAATTTCGAAGCCATCATTCTGTCGTTCAAAGCCAGCGACGTGCAAAAAATTGTGCGAGCCAACCGGCTGGCGTGTTCGCACATGGACGAACGCGGCTGGAATTTTCCAGTACACCTCGGAGTCACCGAGGCGGCAAGCGGTGACTATGCGCGCGTGAAATCCGCCGTTGGCATCGGAACCCTACTGCAGGAGGGGATTGGCGACACCATCCGCGTGTCACTGACGGAAGACCCAACGGAGGAAATCGCAGTGGCAAAAAACATTCTGCAGGCCTGCGGGCTCCGCCGCTACGGCGTTGAGCTGGTTGCCTGCCCATCCTGCGGGCGCACCACATACGATATTCAGAAGGTCCTCGGAGAGGTTCGGGATGCGCTCGCGCGCATGGGTGGAGCAAAAAATTTCAAGGTCGCAGTCATGGGATGCGCAATCAACGGCATCGGCGAAGCGGGGGATGCGGATTTTGCCATAGTCGGTGGTCCCGGCGGCATGTTGGCTATCTACGAAGGCGGAAAGTGCATCGCAACTCGCATAGCGCCCGATAAAATATGCGAAGAATTTTTACAAAAATGCGCCGGCGGGCGTAGAAATAATCCTTGACGTGTCACATTCTTCGCACACAATCCATCCCCCTATGGATGGTTCACACAAGCGTAATCGCGGTTTCACTTTGATAGAAATACTCGTCGTGCTGGCGATTCTCGCCGGTGTCGTCGTAATGCTGGCGAATGGCACCGGCGAAGGCGCGCAAAAGGCCAAATTAAAGCAGGCGGAAATTGACATGGCGCTGCTTGAAACAAGCATAAAGCAGGAACTTCTCTCTGGCAAGTACAGAGACGTCGACAAGATTGCAGCGGACTATAATAGCACAAAATCACGCAAGGATCCGTGGGGGAATCCGTACCTTTTCACTGTAGCTCCAAATGGTACACAGCAGCGCACCATTTTAACAATTGAATTCAGGTATACAACCAAAGGCAAATTAACCAAAGGCAAATTTGACACACTTCCGGATGTCCTCAAGCCGAGAACGATCGACCTGTCCAAGTACATTATCTAGTAAGCTAGGAACGGGTTCGGAAACAGGCGGCGCTCGAGACCGCAAAAGTAACAAAAAATTTCAAGGTCGCGGCTGTGGGATGCGCGATTAGCGGCATCGGCGAAGCGGGGATGCGGATTTTGCCATAGTCGGTGATTCCGGCGGCATGCTGGCTATCTGCGGAGGCGGAAAGTGCGTCGCAACTCGCCTAGCGCCCGATAAAGTCGGCAAAGAATTTTTAAAAAATACGCAAATGTGAAAAATAATCCTTGACGTGTCACATTCTTCGCATACAATTCGATACGCTATGGATAATTCACACAAACGTAATCGCGGTTTCACTTTGATAGAAATACTCGTCGTGCTGGCGATTCTCGCCGGCGTCGTCGTAATGCTGGCGAAGGGCACCGGCGAAGGCGCGGAAAAGGCCAAAATAAGGCAGACGGAAACGTCAATGGGCCTGCTCGAAACCTCCATAAAGGAGGACCTTCTCGCTGGTACGTACGCCAACACCGTAGCCGCAGTAACGGCCTACAATACAAATGGACCAAAACAAATGACAGATGCGTGGAAGAATGCATTCAGCGTCACTCTTAACGGAAACGAAATAACGATTGCTGTCGACCGAAATACTTCAGGAAAATTTGGTAATGCTTTACCGGCGAGTTTAGCCTCACACAAATTCAAAGTGTCCGACTATACTATCAATTGAGCTAAAAAGATTTTTACTAGCGGTGGCGCTCGAAAATATCGGGCGCCATTTGCCATCGGAAAACAGCCGTGAAACGTAGAACACATCGCCGCGGATTTACCATCTTGGAAATGATTCTCGTCCTGTGTGTGATGGCCGCGGCGGCGGCGTGTTTCGCATCCTATAACCCGACGAAAAGGGGGCTGAGGGAGCTGGAGCAGTTCAGGCACAATTTTTCCGAGGCCGTCTTCGCGTGCAGACACATGGCTATGAAATCCGAGTACATAATCTATTTGCGCTATGACGCACAGCGTTCACGGTTTGTCATATCGGATAACCACAATGAAACGTTCATTCCGTTCGGGACAAGTGGAGTAACGAATTGCAAATTTTTAGGGGAAGTGAGTGCGCAGGGTGTTGTTAAATTCTACTCAAAATTCCATCAGCCCTTTCGCC
The DNA here is from genome assembly GCA_031268175.1 of Puniceicoccales bacterium. Classification (GTDB taxonomy): domain Bacteria; phylum Verrucomicrobiota; class Verrucomicrobiia; order Opitutales; family JAIRKQ01; genus JAIRKQ01. Next base: position 145,536 of record JAIRXR010000011.1, read on the forward strand.
TACAATTTTCATTCTACGGGCAACCGAAAACATTTGTCGTCAACGAGTATTCAGTGGTAAAGAAGCTATGAAAGCGAAAAAAAAAGCATTTACGCTGCTCGAAGTTCTCTTCGCAATTATGATTTTCGCCGTCGCCATGCCTGTGATAGTAAATTGCTTCCTTTCTGGCATAGCAATGCCGAAAGCCGGCGGCGAAGCTGCACTGATGGCCGACATCGACAACTGCATAACGAACGTTAGCAACATAAAGGATTCTGATGCAGCACATCTGCCAGCTGGAATAAGTACCGTCGGGACGCGGGCAAACCCACAGCCAACACATGGCTACATTTCAACCGTGCATTCCATGTTTGACAAAAACAATACGTTTAAAGTTTCGAAGACCAGCTGGCATATCACCGCGGCATTGGACTATTCAATAGTTACCATTTCCGATTACCCCGGGCTTAGAAAAAAAATCTACATCGTATCCTACGAAGTGGTAAACTAGAGCGGCCCTACCCTCACCTGGGTTGGCGAACCATCTGCACAATTCACATCACCCTCGGCATTTCTCCGCGTCTGCATGATTTCCGTGGCCAGCAACGTCCCATCCTCAAACTCCGCCACGTATCCCTCGCGAATGAGCCAAAGCAAATTTTTCAAAAATTCCTGCGCCTCGGCGCTTTCAGCCCCGCTCTCCTGAGCTGTCCCAGAACTTTCCACTGGCACTTCGGCAGAAGGTGTCGCACCCTCTACAGCCCCGATTTTGCCGGCAGCGGAACCATCCCGCGGCAGGCACTGCAGGCGCAATGAGGCGATGGAAATCTTCCGATTGGCATCTATGCAGGAAATTATCCTCTGCACGCCGTCGGCGAAAACATCCCCGACATTCCTAAATTTGCGCCTGATGGCGGAAATGTAACTAATCCCCGATTTGCCTCCAATTTTGTAGATCGTGAACCCGGCACGGCGTAACCGTCCGCGGAGATTGTTCGAAAATTTTAGGGGGAATGTCTTCTCTCTCTCGATGGACACGAATATGGACTTGCTCAGCAAATTTCTCGGCATCTTGGAAAACGTCGCTCCGGAAATGCGCACGGAATTGTACGGTGTGATGGCCCGCTCCTTCAAGTTTTCGCAGAAAAACCTCCGGACCTCGCTCTCCGATTTCAGTTCCACGGCCTTTCCGGAGTCCGACTGTTCCTTCGGCGTAAAAACACGCATTTTCGCCGAGGCGATCCTCCAATTTTCTATTTCCTGTGGGTCGGTGGTTTTTTCCACGCCGTCCATGAACTTCCTAAGCGGGACATTTGGCAAAAACTTTTCGTGGTGGTTGGCCAAAATTTCCTGGTACCTGTGGTAATTCGGCGGGCACAGGATCTTTCCGGTCAGGCCGCACTTGCACAGGCAGGTGAAACTGCCGGTTGGCGGCGTCATTTCCCTCTCCTCCACTGTGAAATATTTTTCAATGTGCTGCTCCAAAACATGGGCAATAGCCTCATTTTCCGTTTCAAAGACAAAACCATCGTCATTCACAAGGTATAAATTTCTATCGGCCGGCGTGCCATTTTTTTTGACTACGACGGCAAAGCGCTCCGGCTTTTCCAAAAACAGCCGGGCGGTGGCAAACAGTTCGTAGGTATTGCACTTGGCTTTTAGTGCGGAAATCACCGCACCAAACACTTCGTCATTCGGGTAAAATTCGACGTCAACCATCGGCTCGAAGCGCTGAAAATTAGCAGCCTGCCCACGAAAATCGCGGCGTCCACGGAAGTCGCTGCCATCGCGCTTCGCACTGCGATCGTCGAAATTTTGCCGCCCCCTTTCGCCAATTCGGTTGACATTCGCCCCTTTTGTGCCGCCACGGCCATCGAAATTCCTCGAAAATCCACCGCGCGCGGCGTTGCTCCTCGGCTCTTCGAATCGGCGATCCCTTCTCCCAGTTCGCTCTCCACCGGAAAATTGGCGGCTACGACTCGCGCCGTGAAAACTCGCGCCGTGAAAATCAGCGTGAAAGGAAAAATTTTTCAACTCACTCAGATCGACGGTCACACCGCCACTAGTTTCTTCCGCGCTGTTAGACATAATTTTTTCTAGGTTGAAGTGGCATCAGTCGTTGCGGCGTTTCTGCCTTTCAATTTCCAATCTTTCCCTCTCCAGGTCCAACCTTTGCCGCTCCAAATCTCTCCTCTGCCGCTCAAGTTCCGCCTCCGCACTCCTCGAATTGCCAGTCGGCCGGTAGTCATCGTAGTCATCCCGCTCTTTTTTTTCGGCGATGCTGTTGCCGACGGCGCCGCCGGCCAATCCGCCAATCACACCTCCAGCAATTGCTCCGCCCCTGCCACCTAGAGCGTAGCCCAATCCGGCACCGGCCCCAGTCCCAACGGCCGCACCACCCAAAGTTCCAGCTGTTTCCGAACAGCCCGAGACAAGAGTAAGCAGCGAAAGCATGAGAAGCATGAGAAAACAGCGCAACGGATTCATACTCTCCTCTTTCCTCTTCATAATTTGATTATTAAAATTCAATTTTCTTCGCAAAGGCAAGTAAATTTATCCGCGAAAATACGCTAGCGCCACCCATTCACCGTCTTCAATAAAATTTTCCATCGCGGATTCCCATTTTTTTTTCACCAATTTACCGAAGATAGACACCACTTCGGCCTTCTCTTTTTTCAAAATTCCGCTCAGGCACAGCAAACCACCGGACCGTACAGAACTCACCAGCAAATCCGCATTTTGAACCAGCACATCGGTCAAAATATTAGCCACCAATAGGTCAGTTTGTCGCCCCAGAATAGATATTCTCAGATCCCCAGCGGCAAAATCCATCTGATCAGGGAAAAGGCCGTTTTGCTCAGCGTTTTCGCGGCTGATTCTCAGCGCACTTTCATCGATGTCGATGAATGTGACGTGCGCCAGACCGAGCTTGATTGCGGAAATTCCCAGTATGCCGGAGCCGCACCCGACGTCGATGCAATCCTTTATGCCCAAATCTCCAGTTTTTTCGTACAAATTTTTGAACATAACCATTGCCTTCGCGCACAGACGCGTCGTTTCATGGGACCCCGAGCCAAAGGCCATGCCGGGATCTATGCATACGGCCACATCCCCATCGGGTATATCAACTTCACCTTCCATGAACGCCGGGATCCAGTGGAGATTTTCGCAGCGCCACGGCTTGGCAAATCTTTTGTAGGCATTTTCCCAATCAGTGGCGTCAATCGATGCCACGCTTGGCTCTTCGCCGCCGCCGCATTCCTCTTTTATGCGCACAAAATCTGATTTGCCAGAGGCTTCGTCCTCCACGTAGCCGCACAAGTAACATTCGCCGCTTGCCGCGTCCGCTTCGATGGTCCAACGAATTAGGCACTTTTCGCTCAAAAATTCGCCGATGGCGTTCGCACGCTCCCGCGACGAAATTTTTGACGAAAACTTCAGCATATCCAATCGCAAGGAAACGTTATGCGCGCCACATGGCAATAATAAAAATCGCCGAAAACTTTCCGGAGGCTATCCGTGCAAAAGCGACAATTTGCCATGCGGTGGAAAGCTCGGAATGTCTTTCGCTGACATTTTTCGAAAATCACACCGCTAGCTTCGCGCGCGCCTTCGCCAGTTCGGGTGCACAGAAACACTTTGTTCGGGCACACCCGCAAAACGCAGCACACACTCAGTGCACCGGAATTGTCAGCATTGGCGCAACATCCGCCGCCGATGCTTCGCCGGCTTGCAAATTGAACAGCGTCGAGATGAACATGAACGTTGACTTGGAGTGCAAATCGCTGTCATCTATGTAGAACCAGTGTCCGCGGTGGCATGTGGAAACAAACGCGTTATCCGGCTTCGACTTTGAACAGTGCACACGCAGCAGCGTACCGCTGGCATTTTCTGACCAGTTGAAGGTCGATCCGTCGTCGCCAACGGTCGTCTGCACGACACCGCGCTCTATGTCTTCCTGTGGCACTTCAACGGCGTGCGACAGGTAAAACAGAACGCCCATCAGCGATCTGGTGCGAACGACGAGACCATCCGTGGATGACTTCAAAAAATTTCCCTCGAAGCGAAATTCATTTTTATTCAAATTCAGGCCGAGAATTTTCTTAAATTCGATGACGTCCCTGGCATCGGCGGCATCCGCTCTGATGCGCATGAGGAGCTGATGATCGTTCTCTGGGTCTATGCCGACGGTGACGCAATTGGCATCCTCCAGCTTCTTCAGTAACTCGGTCATAGCATAGAACTTTTCATAGTTCGGCTTCTGCCATGGCGTCGGACCCGAGGCACTTGGAGCATTTTCAACGTCGTTTATTTTTTCAATGCACGCATTGAACACGCGCTGCAACTTCCACCCGGATGACGACATGCCAAGCGCTACACCCAGCGGGATCGGCGTCATCATGTGCTTTATGAATTCCTTGCCCTTCACAGGACGGTAGGAGATCGTCGGCGATTGTGCCACTCCGAGCATGGCCTTAGGCCCATACCAGGAAGAGCGCACATTACGCATGTCATTCGTCAAAAGCTCCGATCTGTCTAGGCCAACGTCGAATCCGAGGCGCCAATTTTCCGTAACATTGCTGATCTCCAAGAAGGTCGGATTCTCCCGGTACTTCAATCGCACAATATTCGCAAGCAACTGACGATCGATCGTACTCATCAGCACATCGTTGTAGCTCGGATGCGACTTCTCTATTACCTTCGGCCCAACGGATTGGCATCCGGAACACGCAACCGCCGCCACCAAACATGACATTTTAAGTAAATTTTGCATCTCCACGCGCAAGATGCACGCTCCAATTAAAAGTCAACAAAAATCAACTCCGGCGAAGATTTTTGATTTCCGCCACTTTGGGCTTTTCTAGCGCGGCCCATTCCCTAGACTAATCCAGTTCGTTGTGGCGTGCGAGGCTTCTATGCATGAAATTAAAAAATTATCATCGGGCAATGTGGTGGCAATGACGCTCTCCGGAAAATTGACGCACGGCGACTACGGTGAAATAGTTCCCTTTCTCTCCAAACTTATCAAAAAATACAAAAAAATTCGCATCCTGATCGAGTTGGACAACTTTGAGGGGTGGGCCGGCGTGGCGACCCTCGACGACATAGCGTTCGTGTTCAGGTACTCCGTCCACATAGAGCGCATGGCGTTTCTCGTGCACGTGCAGCAGGACAAACTGGCAATTTTAGTCGATCGACCGTTCGGCCGGGCACTCGGAAGCAACGTTAAGTATTTTCACGAAAAATACCGCAGCGACGCTTGGAAGTGGGTATGCAGCGGGGCAAAGGACGTCGATGCCGGTGATTTTCCAGCCGATTGACAAAGTTGCAAATTTTCTTGCAAACCGCCGCAAAACGACTACAATGCTTCCGCTATGGAAAACAATCACAGTAGAATTAGCGAGGGACCGGGCGGCGGCGTGAATAAAAGCCAAAGCAAAGTTGGTTCGTTTTTCAGCTACATCATAGGGTGTATAACGAAGCCGTTCAAGTTCATATACGAACGACTCTCGGGGAAAAAACTGAAAGAACGCGGGGCGAAACAGACGAAGCTGGAACAACATGAGCAGCTAGACAACAAAGCAACTATCCAAGGGAAATTGAACGCAGGAAGTGAATCCGCGAGTAGTGTAGAGCAAGAAGTTGCCAGCCAACAAACCCCAATTGAACAAAATTCTAGCTCAACCGACTCGGTATCGACAGATATCTCACGAGAAAATGAAACGCCTGGTGCTATAACCGACACGCATCTCCCACTCCAAGGTGTACAGGAACAAATTGCATCGGCAGACGTACATGCGCCACTCAAAAATGTACAAACGCTGATTTCAGGCGAACCGGTATCGACAGATATCTTACGAGGAACTGAACCGCTCGATACGATGATCGAAATGATACAAAATCAAATCGATAATACAAAAAATATGCGTTATACGTGTGGCGATGGCGTCAACGCCGCATCCAATATGCGCAATTCACTGTTGGCAAAGGCAGAAAAAAACCTTCGTACATTGCATGATACGCTAAAGGAACTGAATAAAGGAACCAGCATCGAAATTTCCAAGGAAAAAATTTTGGAAAACACTGCCAGTATTAAAAAACTTGAAAAAACCGTGGGAAAAATGAAAATCGCGAAAGGTACGCAAGAAACTCTTTTAGGTTTGATCCATGACGCAGAAAAAATACTGCTAGAATTACTGAACAAGACAAAAGAAAAGCAGGCAGAGAAAAAGCGACAAGAAATGTTCGACCGCATGCGAAGCCTGAAGACCCAGACAGGTAATAGTTGGAAGTAAAAAAATCGATTAATTAATCATTCTCCACAGCATCCTTGCATTTGTGGTAATTTTGGCTAGACTCCGCGGGGAGTGTTGCTAGAAGGGTGCAATGGGAAGTTATTTACCGCTACCGTACATATACGAAAAGGATGGCCGCAACGAACGGTCGTGGGACATTTACAGCAGGTTGCTGAAGGATAGAATCGTCTTCATAGGCACGCAGATCGATGATTTCGTTGCAAATGCCGTGGTCGCGCAGCTGCTGTTCCTGCAGATGGAGGACCCGAAAAAGGACATCCACGTCTACGTGAATTCCCCGGGCGGCAGTGTAACGTCCGGCATGGCAATCTACGATACCATGCAGTTCATGCGCTGCGACGTCGTCACCTACTGCATTGGGCAAGCGGCAAGCATGGGCACAATTTTACTCGCCGCCGGCACGAGGGGCAAGCGCTACGCTCTGCCGAATAGCAGAATCATGATACACCAGCCCACCGGAGGGGCCAGTGGACAGGCCTCGGACATATCCATTGCCGCAAAAGAGATTTTGCGCTGGCGCAAGGTGATAAACGAAATTCTCGCCAAGCATAGCTCGCGCAGCATCGAGCAAATCGAAAGGGATTCCGACCGCGACTTCTTTATGACGGCCGCCGAGGCAAAGGAGTACGGAATAGTGGATGCCGTGATAGAAAATAAGGCCGACATCCCGGAATCAAAGTAATTTCTATGCCTAACTATACCAAAGAAACCATCGGCGTCATCGGCGGATGCGGAGTGGCTGCCGCCAACGAGCTGATGTGCCGCATCGAAAGAAAATTAACGGGATTGGGATGCACCGATGACAGCCAGCAGCCGGAGATAATACTGTTTCAGGCAACACTCGCACCGAACAGAATCGCCTTCGCAGCCGGCAAAAGCACCGTCTCCTTCGTCCCACGCTTCATCGAAGTCGGAAAAAAATTGAAGGCGTGCGGTGCGACGATCTGCTGCATTCCGTGCAACACCGCCCACTGCTCCATTGGCGAAATTGAGCGAGGTGTTGGGCTGCCATTCGTAAACATCATAGGCGAAACCATGGCGTTCATCGTAGCGGAGTATCCAGCAGCAAGGAAGATCGGCATACTGGGCAGCTCCGGGACGAAATTTTCAAAAATTTACCAAACGCACGCCGCAGAGATGAAACTTACCCACGAATTTCTGTTTCCAAGTGAGGAATTGCAGCGAACAGTCGATGGAGGAATAGCCGCGGTGAAAAGTGGACTACCCTACGCTTCACCTGCGAAGGCACGGGCATTTTTCACGGGAGCTGCCGACGATCTCACCGCGCAGGGTGCAGACGTCATCGTGCTTGGGTGCACGGAAATTCCACTGGCCATGAGGGACAAAACCCACACGGGGAAGCCGATAATCGACACTCTATCCGTCCTCGCTGGAGCATGCATAGCCAGGTGCAAGCGCGCCTAGTAGCCCACTGGCCGGCGGTCACAGTGCATTTATGGATGCGATGATGTCCGCCTTTGCCACCATCCCGACGGAGCGACTAACTTCGACGCCGTTGCGGAAATATATGATCGTCGGAATTGATTGTATGCCGAATTTTTCGGCAAGCTCCGGACATTCGTCGATGTTGACCTTTGCGACCACTGCGAAACCTCTAACTTCATCGGAAACTTGTTCGATAAGCTGGGCCATAGCCCGGCATGGCCCGCACCACGGCGCCCAAAAATCGACAACGGCAGCATCGCCACTATTCACGGTTTCAAAGAAATTTGTCGCATCAAGCTCTTTCATGGTTACTGTCACAGAGCGATAGGATTATTCATGACTGGCGCAACTATTTTGTGCGGCGCCTCCAAATGGCCTTCGATACCGTGCGCGTCGCTTGGCCAACTTTCCCAAGCTTCGCGAAAATTTTGGCGATAGTTTTCGGCGGAGATTGTGCGCGAATTCGCTAGCTATCGAGTTCGGCAGAAAGAATTTCCAACTTTGTACGACGGTGATTAATTATATCGGAAATTTCTATTATTTTTGGAATCCAGACACCGTCAAAATTTTTGAACGAGCCGATGGAGATTCGCCTGCCTACCTGCCGCCTGTCCACCATTAAATCCACCCGCAAAATGATCATTAATTTTTCATCGATGAAAATCTTCATACTGGAAAATTTCACGCCTCCGATGCGAAGGTCTATCTGCCTGGAGAATTGCTGCATCGATCGACTGGCTACCTTCATCGGTCCGACATAGGAATATTGCTCATCGTCGGCAAAGATGAACAACAGGTCGCGGGGCGACAGGATCAAATTTTCGAAAAATGGTTCATCGACTTCGAAGGCACTTGGCTCAATATTTTCCAGCTCTCCATCGCTCATGATGCAGCGTGCACCACCAAAATTTATGGAGAAAGTTTTTTGACCTTTGGTTGGGGCGAAAATCAGTTCGCCAAATTTTTTGCTACTTGCATTCAGCGGATCATACAACTTAACCTTGCACCTCCACTGCGAACTGATCTGGGCGGAATTCTTGCGCACATTTTCCAAAAATTCCTGCGCGCGCGCGTCGGACATGTAGCTCAGAACATGCAGGTCGCGTCCACACACCGGAGAGCAGATCAGCGCAAAGCACGCAGTGGCTATGGCAAAACGTGCTGACCTCGGCGCTTTCATTTATCAGGAGCTTTCGCGTCTGGAACAATGTTCTCAAGGTTTATGCCCTCGGCATAGCTCTGCCTGTGCGCATTTGCACGGATGTGCAGCATGGACAGCACGAATGCTACGATAAAAAACGTGGCGATGCCGCTCACGGTCCACTTCGTCAACACCTTCGCCGTATCGCTGCCAAAGGCGAATTCAGCAGCCCCGCCTCCCAGGGAAAAACCCATTCCGGCATTGGCCGACGGCTTTTGCATAAGGATGACCAAGACGGTGAAAACACTCGTGCAAACCAGGAAAAAGGTCAAAAATATCACCATGGCGAACGCATTTTCGAGCCAAAATGGCCATAAACGCCCGCTTGGCAAGAAAAAATTTCCCGGCAATTGGAAATCCGCCCCGCGGATCCTTTCTGGAAAATCATCGGGCTAGGCTTTCTGCTTGTCCTTTGCGCTCATAACCTCGCCCTTGGCAAAGGTCTTATTCCCTTTTCCCTGTCCAATTTCCCTATCCAAGAACCTTACACGCTTGCTCTGCTCGCCTGCTCCACTTGGCCCATCCAACGACTTCTTCTCTTTAACTTCCATAGCTTGGGCAATTCTACAAAAAAAATGGCACAAGCAAAGAACAAAAGTACCGGCGGCGTTTTTTCACGGGCGAAAGTAGGCAAATGGCGCACGCCGAGACCTAAAAAGCACCGGAGCACAGAATTTGCGGGCTAAAATCACCAAATTTGGTAGCGCACAAACTGCTTTACCTTGATGTTTTCGCCGATTTTTGCGATCATTTGTGCTATGTGTGCCCCAACTGAGTGCTGCTGATCCTTCACGAATGGCTGGTCGAGCAAGCAAACCTCGCTATGCCATTTGACCAATTTTCCTGCGACGATCTTCTCGACGACATCTTCTGGCTTGCCGACACACTGGGCAGCCGCTATGGCACGCTCACTACCCACAACCTCCGGTGGAATCTCGTCGGCGGAAACGTATGCCGGAGACATTGCGGCTATGTGCATGCAAATGTCTTTTGCAAGCCGTTGAAATTCTTCGTTTCTCGCTACGAAATCCGTTTCGCAATTGAGCTCCAAAAGGACTCCGATGCGGCCACCACCGTGGATGTAGGATTGTATCGTACCCTTCGAAACGTCGCGGCCGGCCTTCTTCGCAGCGCTGGCAACGCCCTTTTTCCTCAAAATCACAATGGCCTCTTCCATGTCGCCGCCAGCCTCAACCAAGGCCTTTTTGCACTCCATCATGCCGGCACCGGAGCGTTGCCGCAGGTCGTTGACAATCTTTGCGCTAATCTCTACCATGACAACCTCCATCAATTTGCGCCGTCCGCCGCGCTGGCAGCAGCCACGCCCACGTCAGCAATTACAGACATTTCATCCACGATCTCGCGCGACATTGAGACATCTGGGACGACCGTTATCAAATCATCGGCTGACAGTAGTTTTTTGCGCGATGACTTGCGCTCACCCCTGATGGCTATGCCCTCCTGGACGCCTTCCAAAAACAACCCAACTATCATCCTTATGGCCTTGGCGGAGTCGTCGTTGCACATAATCGGATGATTCACCTGCGTCGGATCGGAATTGGTATCAACGATGCCCACAACCGGAATTCCAATCTTTTTCGCCTCGGCGACTGCTATGCCCTCGTGCATCACGTCGACAACGAACAGCGCATCGGGCAATCCTTCGATCTGCATCAATCCTTCAAATCCGTTGCGCATGCGGTTCATTTCGCGGCGAACGGATGCGCCCTCCTTCTTGTGCATCTTGGCGATCTCACCATCCTCATCCATTTTTAAAAATTTTCTGTACTTGTTCAGGCTGCGCTCGATCGTTTGAAAATTCGTCAGTGTGCCGCCCAACCAGCGGTTTACGCAAAATGGCATTTCCACCGAAATCGCCCCCTCTTTCACAACGTCCTTCGCCTGTTTTTTCGTTCCAACGAACCAAACATTGCCACCGCCGGCAACTGCATTTTTTGCCATTTCGCACGCCCCTTCGACCTGTTCGCACGTCTTCGCAAGGTCGATGATTGTTATGCCATTGCGATGATCAAAAATATAGGGCCGCGTTTTTGGGTTCCAACGCTTCTTCTGGTGTCCGATATGGACACCCGCCTCGAACAATTCCTGCGGCGAGGTTCTCATAGTGCCTTTCTCCGTTCAGCGGGGCCGCGAACCATTCGCCGCACGAGCATCCTTGGATTTTCTAGTAAAACTAATAATTAGTTTGGACGCTGCATATAAAATCGACATTGACAAGATTTTTTTGAAAATTTTTCACAGAGTACATGATAGTCGGCATAGAAAGCTCCTGCGATGAATCCGCCGTCGCTCTGTTCGATGGAGCGCTCGGCATCATCCACGAGGAAATCGCCTCCCAAATTGATTTGCACGGTGCATACGGCGGCGTCGTACCGGAATTAGCTGCCAGGGAGCATGTGAAAAATTTCATACCCCTATTCGAAAATTTGAAAAATTTCGACGTCGGTGGTGTTAGGCTGGTTGCCGTCACCGGAAGCCCCGGATTGCCGGGATGCGTAAACATCGGGATCGCAGCGGCAAAGGCGCTGGCGCTCATTTTTGGCACACCGGTCGTCGGAATCAATCACCTGCATGGCCACCTGTTCTCGCCGTTCATAGGCATCCACGAGGACGATCCGGGACACTTTTTTGCAAATTTAACTTCCCACCTGCCGCACATCGGACTGCTCGCTTCCGGTGGCAATACGATTCTGTTCAAAATATCCGAAGGCATGGAAATTACGACCGTCGCAGAAACGCAGGACGACGCTGCGGGGGAAGCTTTCGACAAGGGTGCAAAATTGCTTGGATTGCCATACCCCGGTGGCGCGCTGGTGGAAAAATTCGCCGAGCTTGGAAATGGAGAAAAATACCCGTTTCCCAGGGCGTTCGCCGACCCAGATACCATGAAATTCAGCTTCTCCGGCCTGAAAACCAGCCTGCGCTACTTTTTGGAAAAATTTGACGGAGACGTGCGGGAACACATGGGCGATATTTGCGCGTCCTACCAGGCTGCAATCGTCGGCGCGCTCGCGACGAAGGTCGGACACGCCATCGTCAAATTTCCGGATTGCAAAAGCCTAGGCATCAGCGGTGGCGTCTCTAACAACGGCTTTCTGCGCAATGCAATTCGTGCGCTAGCGGAAAAATTCGGCAAAAAATTTCTATCACCGCTTCGCCGGCACAGCGGTGACAACGCTGCGATGATAGCCTTCGCCGCCCACATCGCAAATGCCTTCCCTGGCATGGCCCAGCCGCTTTGATGTCACTTCATCTGTGAAAAGCTCGGCACGCCACCCTCGTAGTAACATCTAACTTCGCCGATGATTAGCGGAGAGGCGTATTTGAAAAATGGAACGTCAAGTGACATGGTCTCGGCGGAATACCACGCATCCGGAAATTCCTTCCTATTGTTCGAAACATTGGCAAGGTCCACGCAGCTCACTTCCGAGGTGTACTTGCTGCTATCGGTGCGCAGCAGCGTAACCATTTTGCCGCTCGCACCAACGGAAACGGCAAGCTCCAGTGCCTTCTGCGAGCACAATTCCGCCTCGGCTACGTCGGTCCCGGACAGAGTCATGCAGGACGTCACTTCCCAGTCGCACAGCGCTATTTTGTCTATCTGCACGTCAAAATTTGCCCTGGCAATGAATTCAACGTGCTCCGCAGCGCTCCGCTGGGAAGCCAAATTTTCCCCCTTCACATTTACCAGCCTATCCCCAACGACAATCACGCAATTTCCCACATCCTTTACCGTTTGGTGCGTATTTTTTACGAACATCCCTTCGTCGAATTTCGATAGAATCGTCAAATGTGGAGCCTCGGAACTGTCCCTGCGAAGCCGTGCCAGCGTCGGACCGCTGATCAGCCACTCGTTGGTGCATCCCCTGAGTTCGAGGATCGTTATCGCTCCATTCGGCTGGATCGACTGAAGGTCCGCCACAACACTCTTCGCCATCACCGCCAGATGCTTCGCCATGGAGCCGTACCCAAGGCAGTGGTCCGTAAGCTGCATCGCGTTTGTGGCGGACGTTGGTATAAGCATTACGCGCACCTCATAGCCGATCCTTTTTGCAGCCTCGTCCAAATTTTTACACTGACCAACGACGGAACTGTCGCCTATGGCAAACAGGTAGCGGATGTCGTATTTTCGTAAAATTTCCGAAACCTTGGCCATCTCGACGGCATCGTGCGGCAGGACTTTCAGCGCCGCTCCAGGGGTTCCGATCAAATTTGCTATGCTTTTCTGCGGTTGCCCAGCCAAATCAATTAGTTGCCCACTCAGCAGGTTCTGAAGACCTCCGACGCAACCATAAACCTCCCCGATGCAATCGTAATTCAAGGCTCTTCTGATCAGCGCCGCTAAAATTACATTCGTAACCGCCGCCGGCCTCCCCATTTGTAAGATTAAAACATTCCCGCTCAACTCTTTCATAGAACCTAACTTTATCGGAAACCTGTTTTTAAAACCAAAATAAGCAACAATTTTTTAAATTTTTCAAATGCTAAAGACCGCTGGCGGCGCCTTAAATTCTTTACGGCACTTTCACTGCGAAAGCCGTCCGCCGTGCGGCTTTGCGCGTGCAAATTTCGTGAGTGCAATTTGCACAAAGAAATCTACTTGACAATCACCATGGCATTTACATGTGTTCCCACTATGAGGCGGTTCGTCAGATGTTTTGCGGTTCTCGCGGTTTCGACTGTGATTCTTTTCGGTGCTACAACGCAATCCGACGCCAGGGCGAGGTCTAGATCTGCAAGAAGACAGGAGCCAGTCGAGGAACCGGAGCGCATCTCCGCTGGAACTGTGCAGCGCTTCATCAGGAAGGGCATGTACTCCTACGAGGTTGTGGAAGCGCTCGGGTCGCCAAATATGGTGACGAAGAATGCCGAAGGAAACGAGACCTGGGTCTACGATAAGATTCGATCGGAGTATGTTGTTAAGCAGTCCGACGGAGGTATTTCCCTTGGAATCGGCGGCGTCGGGCTAATCGGAACGGGACTCCTCGGTGGTGGTGTGGGCGTCGGCGGGCATTCGTCGAAGGGATCCGGCTCATCGAGCGAGCGCACCCTGACCATAGTCATACACTTCGACTCCGAGGCCAAAGTTGTTGACTTTTCATACAGAACTACATCTTTCTGACCTGGAGGCGTATGCTCAAAATTAGGCTTGAAAAGTTTTTTGCGTTGTCGATGCTGTCGGCGCTGTGTTGCCTCGGCGGATGCTATTCCGATGGAGATGACAGCGCGAACCGTCAACAGCGTACCAGCGTGGACATACAGGCGCTGCAAACGCGCCAGTTCGAATGCTCGTACAAAGTGGCGTTTGCCGCCGTTGTCGATGTATTCCAGGATTTGGGATTTGTCATACAATCCTCTGATTTTACAACCGGGTTAGTCATAGCGAAAAGCAACGTGCAAAGTCGCGAGTCGCTCGGATTTTCGACATTCAAACCGGAAACTAAGGCAACGTGGGACGTCGGGACGGCGCATGTCGAAGAAGTCGGACATAATATCGTGTCGGTGCGCGTTAGCTTCGTCAGGCACAAAAAAGCTTCCTACGAGTATGGGTCTTCGAGCGAAAGTAGCTTTGCCATAACTGACGGGAGGTTTTATACGAATTTCTTCGAAAAGGTGGACAAGTCGATCTTCATTAGGCACAACCTGAAAGCGACTGCTAACGACCCGTTTTGATCTAAAGGGATTGTTTCGCTGTAAATTACGTCTCTCTGTGACGAATGTCATGCACCATGGTGTGCGTTTTAGCGTGCGCCGATCAGTCCCAGCGGAAAAATGCAGCGGCGGTTTCGCCAGGCGATACGCTCCGCGCGCCAGAACTTTTAGCTTTCATTCGAGTTGTATCACCGCACGCATGCGGACGGCAGGGCATTGCCAGGGACGAATTTTTGCTTTTTCCCCTACTCAACGACGAGCATGTCGTTGTTCCGAATGCTCTTGCTGTACCGCTGCAGAAATACCTTCATAAATTCCTCGAGCTGTTCCATGCATACCCTGCGAGATTCGCTATTGGCCAAGTTGTTTTTCAAAAGGAAATCCGATCTCTCGTAAAATCCAACGACTTTCATCCCGTCAAACCTTAGTACAAAATCCTTCACTATCAACTGGTAGATGCCATCGACGTAACTCACTGCAAACCGAGGGGCGTCCACATCGAACAAACTTGAGCCGAACGAAAAGTAGTCGTGCGAAATTCCTATGAGATCCAAAATTGATGGCATAAGGTCTATTTGCTGTGCGACTTCATCGGATTTTCCGACCAGCTTCCCGCTCGGATCGAAGAACATCAGAGGAATCGAATAGCCTCCCAGTGTGTTTTTGTAGTACCCTTGCTGCGGACAGGATATGTGGTCTGCGACCAACACGAATATGGTATTTTTATACCAGTCCATTTTTTCGGCGGTTTCGAAAAATCTCCGCAGCGAATAGTCAGTGTACGCGATCAGCTCCTGCATCGGTTCCTTCCCACTACCTTTCGGAAATTTGCCGTGCAATCTTTTGGGATATAGAAATGGATGGTGCGACGACAGCGTGAACAAGACCGAGAAAAATGGTTTTTTGGCCTCATTAACTTTCTTCGCCACGAATTGGAAAAATTCTTCGTCGTAAACGCCCCAGCCGCTAATGTCCAAAGGAGAGCCATCGTAGTCGCATTCGCAATAGTATTCCTCGATTTGGGCCTTGGTGCGCAGGCTATCAAAGTTGCACGAATTTCTTTTTCCTCCGTAAAAAAACATGGTCTTGTACCCATCTCTTTGCAGGAGCAAAGGCAAAGATACGATTGCATTCTCGCCGTAAGCGCTGGTTATGTAGGACGAATTGAACAGTCTCGGAACGCCCAACATGACGGAAGTTAACCCATCTATGGACGTTGCCCCATTGGCAAAGCCGTCAAAAACGTAACTCCTTTCGATCAGCGAATCTAAAAATGGAGTAAAATGCCCATCTGGGAGCTCCTTAAACTGCCTATCGAGGGCGCCCACGTGCTCCGCCGAAAAACTTTCCAAGATTATTATGAATACGTTTTTTCCCTTGAAATGCTCACTCAAGGCGCATGGTTTCGCACTTGCGTGTCTCGGAGAAAATTTCACCAATCGGATATCATCCGCTGCAAAGTATCCGCGACGTGGCATGTTTGCCTTTTTTCTCGTGTGGAAAACGTCAAACGCCGTGTTTTTCACAAGGCACACAGTGCCGCTGGTCGGCGCATAGATGTTTACATCAACGGGCTTTAGCGGTTTGCCCTGCAACCCACCGCGAATGCCAATTACCAAAGCAACCATAGACACTAAAAAGTACGCAAAATCACGCCTTCCAATGTTTGCAAATTTTCCCGTTTGCCTAAATTTAAGCATGCACATGGCGAGCGCACAGATCAAAAATACGCCCACCAACGCAACGTACCAGTAGCGCGTAAGCATGTTAATGTACACCGACGAATCTTCAATCAGCATGGCCGCTTGGGCAAATATTTCGCCGCCCATGCGCTTGAACGTGAACGAAAACAACTTGGCGTCAACGACGTTTACCAGGATGATTAAGAAATTGACAGCAAAAAACCACGTCTGCGCCAGTGCATTAAAAAATTTCCACGACCGTAATTTGGAAGGCAAAGACCAAAATACCCAGATCGGCGCGTTGAAAATCGCAATCGTTGACGCATCAAACCTCAGGCCGACGAGAAATGCCAGCGCGACGCTGGCAGAGGTTTCGCCTGACAAAAATTCACGATTGCACAGGAAAAACAGCAAACGTGCGGCCGAAAAAATAGCCATTAGCGCGGCGAATTTGCACAGCAAAATCACCCAATAATTTTTCTCTTGTCTTTGTTCCAACATGTGTGATCTTCGCAGATGGGTTACGCGAAGAGCTAATGAAAATTTTATACGCGCAAAGGAAAATCTGCAGGAAATTGCTCAAAATGTCCATAATTCTGGCGCTGAGGTACGTAATCAACCCGCTGAGCTATTCGATCAGCGGCATACGTTTCATGCGCCACGAACGGCCATTTCGCGTGGAATTGGTTTGCGGCATAGTGGTTCTTCCCGTGTGCTTTTGGTTCTTTGGGTGGAGTTGGAAGCTTTGGTTGCTCGTACTCAATTTTTTCGTGTTGCTAATCGCGGAATGCCTGAACACTGCCATCGAGTCCGTAGTGAATCTCTCCGCTCAAAACAAAAAACTTCCGCTCGCAAAAAAGGCGAAGGACACGGCCAGCGCTGCGGTCTACATCGCACTGTGGAACATAGCGATTTTCGGAATTTTCATGCTCACTCTGCGCTAAATTCTCGCTATTTTTTTAGCAAAAACTCGTCGATTTTTGACGAAATTATTGCAATAACCGAGTCCAGTCCGTTGGCCACCGTATCTATTTTGCAAACGCCTTCGCCGCAAATGGTTCTCTTGCCGTCCATTTTGTCGCGTTTGCCGATTGAATCGTCCTCATTGTCCTTCTCTCGGCGTAGGAAACGCTTGCCGGCATCAGCTTCTAGGAAAATCTTTAGGTCGGCACCTGGAAGTACGACGCTTGCTATGTCCCGCCCCTCCATCACTACGCCGTTGAATCCGCGAGTGCGGGCGATTTCCACCTGCAATCTCTGATACGGCAGCAGAAATTTCCTCACCTCATCTACAGATGAATACGCCGAGACTGAGTCGTTGACTTCGCGAGCCCGCAGCTCTTTGTCGCCAAAGGTCTCGCCGCTAATCGTAACGCAGGCAACGTTTTTTGAAATTTCGGAACCGACGGTGGTTTTGGCCAAAAAATTTCGGATGCCATCCATGTCGCCGCTTCCAATGCCTGCGCGCATTAGTCCTAGCGTGATGGCTCGGTAGTGAGCTCCCGTAGACACGGCGAGCAGGTTATATTTTTCCGCCAGGCGCAGTGACGTCGACGTCTTGCCGGACGCCGCCGTACCGTCGATCGCTATGACCACAAAATTTTCTCCCACGCGGTCCGTGGTAAATTTCACCATTTCGCCCATTGCTGTGTCCTGAGAATTAAAAGTTTCGGAAAGATCAAATAAAGAGTTAGAAAATTTGCCAATATTTTTAATTGCACCTGCACGCGCTAACCTCGCATGCGCACACGACAAACGCCATCGACGTTGGCGAAAATTTTCTCGCAAAAAACTATTTCCCGATAAGTATGGGCCGGTCATGTGCAGCATAGTAGGGTATGTCGGGGACAGGGATGTGGCTCAAATTCTGCTCGATGGGTTGGAACGTATGGAATACAGAGGCTACGATTCCGCCGGCATCGCCGGCATCCAGGGCGACGATTTCACAATCGTCAAGCGCCTGGGAAGGGTCAAAAATTTGTCCGATGCCATCGATCCATCTATTCACTTTGAAGGCATCGGCATCGGGCATACGCGGTGGTCGACGCACGGCAAGGTTTCAGTAAAAAACGCCCATCCACACGTGAGCTTCGGCGGTCTTTTCACCATCGTGCACAACGGTGTCATAGAAAACTACGAATCCATAAAAAATTTTCTCAGCGATAGCGGCTACAAATTTTACTCGGAGACGGACACGGAAGTCTTGGTAAACCTCATAGAATACCACTTCAA
This sequence comes from Puniceicoccales bacterium, assembly GCA_031268175.1. Taxonomy (GTDB): domain Bacteria; phylum Verrucomicrobiota; class Verrucomicrobiia; order Opitutales; family JAIRKQ01; genus JAIRKQ01. The sequence continues at coordinate 164,066 of JAIRXR010000011.1, forward strand.
CAAAGAGAAAGACTCTGGCAACAAATTTTTGAGGAGCGTGCAAAAGGCATTGCTGCACGTGAGAGGAACCTACGGCATCGCCGTTCTCTGCAAGCGCAATCCGAAGGAGATGGTGGTGGCTAGAAAAAGCTCTCCGCTGCTGCTCGGCATAGGGGACAATGAAATGTTCGTGGCAAGCGACGCCTGCGCCATAGTCGCATACACAAAAAATGTCGTCTACCTGAATGACGGGGAACTGGCCCACATCGCACATTCCGACTTCTCCATAATCACGATGAGAAACGAGAAAATTGACGCCGTGAAATGCCAACTCGACTGGGAAATCGAAGATGTGTCGCGGGGCGCATACGAGCACTTCATGCTGAAGGAAATTTGCGAACAGCCGATGGCCTTGCAAAACGCCATGCGCGGGAGATTTTCCGATGACCTCAGCACGGCAAAATTTGGCGGACTGCGCCTGTCGCCCATGGAACTGCGCCAAGTCGATAGAATTCTGTTTTGCGCCTGTGGCACGGCCTGGCACGCATGCCTAGTCGCCGAATATCTGATGAAAAAGTATGCGAGAATACCGACGGAAGTGGAATACGCCTCCGAATTTCGCTACGGCAACATCCCCCTCGAAAAAAACACCCTCGTCTTCGTCATCAGCCAATCCGGAGAAACGCTCGATTCCTTTGCGGCCATGCAGGAAGCCAAGCGCAAAGGCTACCGAACCCTGGCGATAACCAACGCCGTTGGATCGACCATAGCAAGGGAATCCGATGGTGGAATCTACCAGCATTCTGGGCCGGAAATCGGCGTCGCATCGACGAAAGCATTTACGGCACAGGTTTGCGTGGCGGCAATGCTAGCCCTGCTCTTCGGCCGGCTACGGGACATGGGATTCGACGAGGGGTTCGCATTTGTGCAGGCGCTGCACGAATTGCCGGCAAAAGTCGCCCAAATCGTTGAAAGCAGGGAGGAAATTCGGCTAATCGCTGAAAAATACGCCCACTGCGAGGACATGCTGTTTCTCGGGCGCCAATCCATGTTTCCCGTCGCCCTCGAAGGCGCGCTAAAACTAAAGGAAATTTCCTACATTCACGCCGAAGGGTACCCGGCCGCGGAGATGAAGCACGGGCCAATCGCGCTGGTCTCCGAAAAATGCCCGTGCGTGTTTTTGGCAACGCAGAATGACATTCTGCAGAAAACGATGTCCAACATCCAAGAGGTAAAGGCGCGGAACGCCAGAGTCGTCGCCGTAGTGTCCGAAGGCAGCGACCTTTCCAGTGGATTCGTCGATGACCTAATACAAATTCCACGCACGCACGATGCCCTGAAACCGATCCTCGCGACGGTGCCGTTGCAACTGTTCGCCTACTACATCGCCAGGGCACGTGGCTGCGACATAGACAAGCCGAGGAACCTTGCCAAATCGGTGACCGTGGAATAAGTAAATGAAGGATTTTCACAGGCAAATTCTACTGCTTGCACTAATTTTTGGTGGCGCGCAGTGTTTCGCCGGTCCCGATGAGGCGCAAAATTTCGCCATCGATGGTGATCTTGTTGCCGTCGAAAATTTGGCAAGCGGAAAATTTGCGTCCCTGTTAAACAGCGGCAATGGGGCGTATAAAGTTGGATTCTTTTCCCTGGCGAAAAAATTTTTCACCGATGCACTGGCCATAAAACCGCTGTCCAATGAGCAAAGGTGCATGGCCTTTTCCGGGCTAATCGAATCATGCCTTGCAACCGGAGATTTTTCCGAGATGGCGAACAAATTTGACGCAATTTCGAAGTTGGCAAATGCCGAGGTGCACCCGAAGGCACACGGCCGATTTTTGGTGGACGCAGCCATTGCCGCGTGCCTAAAGAACGATTTCTCGATGGCGAACAGGATTTTGTTAAAATCGGACATAAAAAGCTTCGGCGATTTCGAGCTCGCCTGGTACTATGCCGCCAGGAGCGCCATTTTCGCCGCGGCCATGAACTTTGAAGAAATGGGGCACAATTTGGAAGAGGCTGAAAAGCACTCCACCTCAACTGATCAAATCGCTCAAATTCAAGCATTTGCCGTCCAATTCATGCTGCAAACACCGGCGAAATCCAGTGAATTCAGCGGCGTACTGAGCGCGCTCAATGCCCTGTGTAAAAAATACGGATGGCAAAAAAATGGATACCCATTTGTGCGAGCCTACGCGCTTCTGCTAATCCGTTCCGGAAACGGCAAGGGGGCAAAGGCCGTGCTTGCAGAACACGCGGCGCACGTGGGCGATTCCGATGTGCAGAATTTGCAATCATTCCGCCTGTGTGAGGCAATTGCCGGTGGTATCCACTCTCCCGATGGCTACGCCATAGTAGGCAATCTACTGCTGTCAGAGGCCAGCGACGAACTGAAGCAGCAGGCTCTGAAATTATTGACTATGGCGGCGGAAAACAAAAATCAGCGGCTGGAAGCCATAGGCATGCTGTCAGACCAAAGATTTCAAAAATTGCCGCAGCGCATTAGCCGGCAGATAATGCTGACCAAGATGAGCCTCGCCGTCGACGCTGGCGACATGGCTACGGCGCAGAAGGCATGCGAAGAGTTCACATCCCAGTTTCCCGGGGATACTTTGGTGAAAAATGCATGGGAAGCCATCGCATACCTGGCGTGGCAGCGAGACCCGAAGGACTACCGCATGGCGGCGCATTACTTCGGCAAAGTGCGTGACCTTGCGCAGAGCGAGGAGGAAAAAATCCCGACCACCATACAAATGGGCAACGCTTTTTACCTCAGCGAGGCCTATGATATCGCTGCCCAGGCCTATGAAGAGGTCCTCAAAACACATTTGAAACTGGACGGCGTGCAACTTGACAGATTGCTGTGCCTACTTATCCAAGCTGACATCAAATCGGAAAATTTGGCCGCCGCGGAACGGCATCTGCAAGCTTTCAAAAAAAATCACAACCTACTCACGGAATACCGATGGCACGCCGAATTATCCTACATAAATGCGCTAATTCACGCAGGTGAAGCCGACAAAGCCACTGACTATCTGTCGCTGCTGTTGGATTCGTACTCGCCCAGCATTCAGCCATTCTATCTTGTAAAATTCTATTTGCTACAGGCGCATTCGATGTTTTCAAATGGAAAATACCAGCAAGCGCACATCATGGCCTCGCGCATTTGCGAACACTTCCCCCACAGGAGCAATTCAGCCGAAATCGCCGAAATCGTCGCCAGGGCGCTGTTCATCAAGGGGACCTGCGAATTGAAGCTTAGGAATGAACGCGATGGCCTGCAAACCTTCGCGCTGCTCAGAAAAACCTATGCAAAATTGGATCCGGCGATGCTGTCACACTTCGAAGAGGCGGAATATTTTTATCGCGGCGGTGATGTTTCGGGAGCATGCCAAACTCTACTTGAATGCGCGAAGGCCGAATGCAAATATTCGCCATTCGCCTACTACAAGTGCGCCGAGTATTACAAATCCCTCGGACTGCAGAGCTACGGCGATGCGATGGCGTGCCTGTCGGACTTGATCGCGAAATATGGCGACCACGAAATTGCCTATGCAGCGCGGTTGGACATCGCGGATTTACTGCGCATGAGCGGCAGATTCGGTGACGCGGAGCTGGTATACGAGGAGCTGCTGAAGGATTTTCCGTTCGACCAGAGATACCACTTCACGGAATTTTGCCTCGCAAAAACGATCTTCGCCCAGAAGGCACGCGGAGAAATTTTCGCCGAACGGGCCCAGGTAGCGCTCGAGCGGCTGTATGCAACGGCCACATTCGACAGATCGCTGCACATGGAAATTGCCGCGACCTACTGCTTTGTCCTGGATGAAAATTCCAAAGTCGAAGAAATGAAAAGGATCGCCTGGGAAACCTTGCTGGCGACGGTTTCCAGCGAAAGGGAACTGAGCCACAACGACATCTACTGGCTGTTGCAAATTGCAAATTTGCTCGCCCAATACGAAGCCTGGGCAACCGGCGACGAGACCGTTGCTCTGCGCAAAATCGTGGAAAAGCTATGCGCAATCTCCGGAAAGGCGAATTAGCGTGAAAATATTTTCCATGGCCATTTGCATCCTTTCAATTTCCTGCGCGAACGCCAGTGGCGGCGACATTTTTACGGCCGGCGAGGCCGTCGCGCTGGGTATCACCCAGGGAGCGACGGAATTTCTGCCAATTTCGTCCACGGGACATTTGATACTGGTGGATAAGTTTTTACTTAACCATCGGCTGGAAGAATTCGGCGATGGAGAAGATGTGGCGGCGTCCGCACTGAGGGCGCGGGGCAAAAGTTCCTATTTCTGCATAATTCAGTGCGGGTCAATTTTGGCAGTATTGCTTCTGTACAGGAACCGCTTCCTCCAAATGGCCCTCAGCGTGCTCGGTAAAGATTGCCGCGGGCGCAAGCTAGCAATCAATTTGATCGTTTCGTTTTTGCCAGCCGCACTGGTTGGCCTCGCCGCCGACGGATGGATCCAGAAAAAGCTGTACGGCGAAATTGCCATTTCAATGGCACTGCTGATCGGTAGCGCGATCATGCTCCTCGCAGAGATGGCACACAATAAAAAATCCGAAGCGAACTTTGTTTCCATCGAGGATCTGACCGCACGGAAGAGCTTCGCCATAGGCTGCTGGCAATGCCTGGCCCTCATCCCTGGGATGAGCAGATCCATGGCGACAATCGTCGGTGGCTACGGATGCGGACTGCGCAGATCCGACGCCGTGGAATACAGTTTCCTACTGGGCGCATTGACGCTGGCTGCAACGGTTATGTACAAGTGCGCCAGAGACTTCGACGCAATATTCCTCTGCCTGGGCGCTGGAACATTTTTCATGGGAATTGCAATAGCCTTCGCCGTATCGGCCGCCACAATCAAAATTTTCACCGCATTCGTCGCGCGCCACGGCACCTACGTTTTTGCCGCATATAGAATAGTTTTAGCGATCGCAATTCTGTGCAATGCGCTGGCATAAATTTATCCAAAGCTGCGAATCCAAGCGCATGGAATTCGCAGTGGAGCAGTATGTGTAAAATTTCTTGGGAAAATTCTTGATTTTTACCGCTCACATCCTATCTCCTGAAATGGTCATGGCCAGAATTTGCATAGTGACCGGAAAGGTCCGATCGGTGGGTTGCCGCATAATAAGGAAGGGGCAATCCAAGAAAAGTGGCGGCATAGGAACGCACGTCGTAAAGCGGACGAAGCGCCTATTTAAGCCAAATTTACAGCGCATACGCGTGATGCTTCCCAGCGGGCAGGTCAAGCGCGTTTGGGTTTCCGTGAAGGCAATCAAGGCGGGACTGGTCCAAAAAGTTGTGTCCTAGGATAGCCTAGCGGGTGGATAGCTGTTCGTTGCCTGTTCAACACTCGAGAGGAATGCATGCTATCACTTGAAGATCTGCGCAGTAACACCGATGCCATAAAGAACGGCGTCCAAAGGAAAAAGTTTCGGTGTGACATCGACGGCTTCCTAGCAGTCGACTCAAGGCGCAGAGGTTGTATCGCGGAGTTTGAGGAATTGCGTGCGAAGCAAAACGCTGCCAGCGGCGGCGTGGCATCCTTTCCAAAGGGTTCTCCGGAGTTTTTGCGCGCCACTTCCGAGTTAGGGGAGCTGTCCGCAAAGGTGAAGGATGCGGAAGCAAAAGTCAGGGCAATCGGAGACGAATGGCAGGCGCTCTACTTGACAATTCCCAATGTCCCACACGAATCCGTACCTGACGGTAGAACGGAAAAGGACAACGTTACCGTTTCGGAATGGAATCCGAGCGGAGAAATTTCCAAATTCGCGGTGGCACACTATGACATCCCGTGGTTTTCCAATGCCATAGATTTTCAACGCGGCACAAAGGTATCCGGCGCCGGGTTTCCTTTCTACGTCGGAAACATGGCACGCTTCGTGCGTGCACTACTGAATTTTTTTCTCGACGAGGCGAAAAGCAACGGCTACGTCGAATGCCTGTGCCCGATTCTCGTGAATCCGGCGAGCGCCACGGCCACTGGTCAGCTGCCGGACAAGGAAGGCATGATGTACCGCGCCGCGCTCGACGATTTGTACTGCATCCCAACCGCCGAAGTTCCGCTGACGAACTTCTTTCGCGGTGAAATTTTCGATGAAAAAGATTTGCCTATTTTCCGCTGCGGCTACACGCCGTGTTTCCGCCGCGAAGCAGGAAGTTGGGGAAGGGATGTTCGCGGATTAAATCGCCTGCACCAGTTCGACAAGGTCGAGCTGGTGAAGTTTGTCCATCCGGACGAAAGCTTAGGAGAACTGGAAAAATTGAGGGCGGACGCGGAAAGGATTCTTCAAAAGCTCGAAATTCCATACCGCGTGCTATCCATTTGCGCTGGTGACATCGGATTCGCACACTCGAAGCAATACGACATAGAGGCCTGGGCCGGCGGGCAAAAACGCTGGCTCGAAGTTTCCAGCTGCAGCAATTTTACCGATTTTCAGGCACGCCGCGGTGGAATAAAATTTCGATCAAAGGCTGGTGGTAAAGTCCGCCACGTGCACACGCTGAATGGATCCGGGTTAGCCATTCCCCGCGTATTGGCGGCGATTTTGGAAAATAACCTACAAAGCGATCTTTCAGTCGCCGTGCCCTCCGCCCTCCGCCCCTACGTCGGCAAAGAATTTTTAAAATTCGCGGCACTATGACCACCGCAGCACCAGGTAAAAATTCACAGCCTCGCAATATTTTTTCGACTATTTTCCAGTGCATCTTCATAGGAATATTCATTGCAGTCTTCGTGGCCTTGTTTGTTGGCGGATACAAAGAAGATCGCCGAAAAAAGGGCGACGCGGATGCCATTGAAATGTTTTTTCAACAATCGGAGAACACTCTCCGGCCTATTTCGTGAAAAACCATGATTTGCAGGAAAAATTGGAATACGCGAAATTCGCCGCTGATTTGATCATCAGGGGTTCCGCACACAGTGGCTTGAACCGGCACAGAATAAAGTATGAAGTTCCGCTACGCATCGTCCCAACGCGTACTTTGAAAATTGACCGATAAGGACCTAAAATCTCCGACGGAAGATATTTAGAGCTCCGGCGGACAGAGGACATCGTTCTCGCCCACATCGCATCCGACGGGAACGCGAATTGTTCAGCGGACAACGGGCAAGGATTAATTCGCAGATGAAGATGAGAGCCCCAAAAACAAAAAGGCAGGCAGCCTTGTTACACTTCTTTCGAAAGTCGCCATCAGCCGATGTAGGGCCAGCACACCTCCAAAATTCTCGTCAGTGCAGCTCCAACCGCTATGGAGAGAATGAATGTCCCGCACCACAGCGAAAGCGCTACCTTCCATCCCATTTCCTTTAGGATGACAATTATGGCGTTGATGCAGGGAACGAATAGGCTCACAACGACAGTCGCAGTTACGATTTGAACATTTGTTAAAACTTCCTTCGCCATGTTCAGAACCCCAACGGATGCGAAATCCCTCCTTATGATGCCCATCACGAAAACATCGGCGAATTCCTTCGGTAAGTGCAAAAGATTTTCCACAATCGGAGCGAGTGCCGATTGCAATCGTCCGAGCATCCCGATCCTATGCAAAACGGCGATGACAATGGAACTTACAGCAAATATGGGCAGTGACTCCAGCAGAAAATGCTTCGCCTTATGGAACGTCTTTCTGCAGCAATTTTTTAGCGAAGGGATGCGAAGCGGGGGCAAACTTTCAACGAACTTCGAGGGACTGCCCTTGAAAAAATAGCCCAATATTTTTCCACTGGCCACCATCAAAGTCAGCATCGTCCCGAGGTAGATGAACCACACAGCGACGTTTCCCACGGATGCCAACATGGCAACGATAATTCCCTGCTGCGCCGCGCATGGAACGCATATTCCTATCATCGCCGTCACGATGATTCTCTCCTTTCGCGAGCCCAAAATCCTCGTCGCCATGGTCCCCATGGCCCCGCATCCAAATCCGAGCAGCGTTGGAATTATCGCCGAGCCATTTAGTCCAAGAAAATTGTAGCCCTTGTTGGCCAAAGTGGCCAATCGCGGGATATATCCGGAGTCCTCCAGCGCGGACATGAATACGTAAAATCCCACGATCAGAGGGAACAATATGCCGAACACCATCTGCACGACCATAGTCAGCACGCCGAACTCACCAACGAGTATTTCTGAAATCATACCATCGCCGAAACCGGCCATTACAATCTTTGAAACAAACGGCACGTACCACCTGTCGATGGACGCAAGCAGGTGGTCGACGACAACACCGGAAATGAATACGCCCAATATCTTGAACAGCGCGAACAGGATCATGATCGCGATGGGCCATCCCACAATCGGGTTTATCAGAAGCCTGTCTATTTTTTGATACGGAGGCGGCACGACTACATTCGACGACATGCATCTGGCGGTGATGTCCTCCACCCTAGCGGCGCTGCAGCAATTCGCAAGCAGTGGGCAATGGCAGTGCCTGTGCACGGCGGAAATAATCGCGCGCATGATTTCATACCTGCCGATATTTTTGACCGCCACTGCCTCCACAACGTCGAGATTGAGCGACCTGGTAAGCTCTTCGAGGTCGATGGAAATTCCGCGTTTTTTTGCCTCATCAACCTGGTTAACGACGAAGACCATTTTCTTGCGCGTGTTCAATAGTTGCAGCGTAAGAGTCAAGTCCCTGTCCAACGTCAAGGCATTGACGACGTTCACTATCACATCCGCCTCTTCTATGCATTCTTTTGTTATTTTAGCGGCCGGAGAATCTTCGGAGATGTCGTAGATTCCAGGGCTATCTATGAGTTCCCCGAAATGCAGCTTGGTGCTCGCGAAGGCAACGCTCGTCCCAGGATAATTGCTGATTTCCGCGTATTTCCTGGAAAACATGTTAAAAATTGAAGTTTTTCCAACATTTGGGTTGCCGACGAGCACTATTTTGTACCTTTTTTTCAGCGCACAGCTGCCGCATGCCATGTGTGTCTTCGGGTCCAAAGTGATGATTAAAAGGAATGAGTGTGGAGGGCTAAGGCAATGATAAATTCGAAAATTTTCGCTCCGAAATTTTCGAGATTTTTAAAATTTTATTTTTCCATTGAAATTTCGCGCCGTTCCCTCATAAATACCGCCGTTTCAATGGCCACGAGTCAACAGGCATCGGCAAATGCGTCAAAAAAAAACGCCATCTCTCCGGCCCGCGCGGAGAATTTTCCCGAGTGGTATCAGCAAGTAATCAAAGCCGCTGACCTGGCAGACAATAGCCCGGTGCGCGGATGCATGGTCATTCGCCCCTGGGGGTACGCCATCTGGGAGCTGGTGCAAAAGCGCCTCGACGCAATGTTCAAGGCAATGGGGCACCAAAACGCCTATTTTCCACTGTTCATACCGCTTGGGTACTTCGAAAGGGAAGCAAGGCACGTGGAAGGATTTGCCAAGGAATGCGCCATCGTTACCCATACGCGCTTGCAGCCAGACGGCAAAGGTGGCTTGAAGCCAGCCGCAGCGCTGGAAGAACCGCTGATCGTTCGCCCGACTTCCGAAACCATAATCGGAGAAATGTTTTCAAAGTGGGTGCACTCGTACCGCGATCTGCCGCTGAAAATTAACCAATGGGCGAACGTCGTGCGCTGGGAAATGCGCCCGCGAATGTTTTTGCGCACCACAGAATTTCTATGGCAGGAGGGGCATACTGTGCATGCAATCGGCGAAGAAGCCCAAAAGGAGGCGCTGGACATGCTCGAATGCTATAGAACTTTCGCGGAGAATTACATGGCGATGCCAGTGATCTGCGGGCAAAAATCGGAATCGGAAAAGTTTCCCGGAGCTGTCTCAACGTTCACGATCGAAGCAATGATGCAGGATGGCAAAGCTTTGCAGGCTGGCACTTCCCACTTTTTGGGGCAAAATTTTGCCAAATCTTCTGGCATAAAATTTGTCAGCGAAAGTGGACGCGAGGAATTCGGATGGACGACGTCCTGGGGCGTTACAACGCGCCTGATCGGTGGTCTGATTATGACGCACTCCGATGACGACGGCCTAGTACTTCCGCCGCAGCTGGCGCCGCTGCAGATTGTGATCTTGCCCATTTACAGGGAAGACTCCAAAGCGGAGGTCCTGGATTACTGCAAAAATCTATTCTCTGAGCTATCGGAAATCGCATTCGGCGGCGAAAAACTACGTGTGAAAATCGACGATCGCGACATCCGCGGCGGTGAAAAATCATGGGAATTCATAAAAAAGGGCGTTCCCATGCGCATCGAAATCGGCCCACGCGACATTCAAAGCGGGACGCTCTGCGTGTGTAGGCGCGATAGATCTCCGAGCGAAAAGGAATTCGTCGGCAGGAAGGAGTTTGCAAATTCCATCGGCGAAGTGTTGGGCGCCATGCAAAGTACGCTGTTCCAGCGCGCAAAAAAATACCGCGATGAAAATTCGCAGCGCGTGAACTCCGCGGATGAATTATTTGAATTTTTCAATGGCTGTAATCCGGGCTTTGCCTACGCGCACTTGCACTGCGACGGCGCCACCGAGGAACGCGTGAAGAAGGATTTTGGAGCGACCATTCGCTGCCTACCGTTCGAAGAAACGGAATCCGGCACTTGCATTTTCACCGGAAAGTCGAGTGAGCAAAGGGTCATCCTGGCAAGGAGCTACTAGATTTCGGCCACCGCTCTTCGCCACACACGTCTAAAATCGGCTTGCAATGTGTGAAATTTTCAATCCGATCTACCCCGTGGCGATGGCCATTCGGGGCGTAGCTTAGCCTGGCAGAGCGTTACGTTAGGGACGTAAAGGTCGCTGGTTCAAATCCAGTCGCCCCGACCATCGGGTTTTGGAGCGTTCTCGCCGGCGTCGGATCACTTTGGCGTTGAAAATTTTGCCCTTTGGTCCATGAGTTTACCCATGTCCACATTTCAGACACTGCCGGGATTTAGAGAGTTCTATCCAGGAGACTGTGCCGTCAGAAATTTCATCTTCGACCACTTTCGGCGAACGGCGAAATCGTTTGCCTTCGAGGAATACGATGCCCCCATCATCGAGCCCATGGAACTGTTCACCGCAAAATCCGGCGATGAAATCGTCTCCCAGCTGTTCAATTTCGAGGACAGGGGCGGGCGACAAATTTCAATGCGGCCGGAGCTGACGCCGTCGCTTGTCAAAATGATCGGCAATAGGGCGAATGCTATGAAAAAGCCGATAAAATGGTTCAACATCGGAGAACAATTCCGCTACGAGCGGCCGCAGAAGGGAAGGCTCCGCTCATTTTACCAATTTAATGCCGATATCATAGGAGACGATTCGCCGGGCGCGGACGCTGAAATCGTCGCCCTTGCCATTCAAACGCTGCGAAATTTTGCGCTGACGCGGAGCGATTTTCGCGTACGCCTTAGCGATCGCAAGCTATGGGCGGCATTTTTCGAGTCTCACGGCTTAGATGGCACCGATACCCAGGCCGCGCTGGTCGCAATTGACAAAAGCGAACGCGAAGGCGAGGCAAAGACGCTGGAAGCCGTGGAAAAAATTTGCCCATCCAACGCCGGGAAAATTTTCGAAGGAATTCAAAGGCTCAAAAATGTGCATTCGCCGCGGGACCTGGAAAAATTCTGCGCAACTTGTGAAAATTTAGCCGACGCTGCCAGCGGATGCGCCGAGTTTTTTGCACTGCTGAAGCGCATGGATGAGTTTGGCCTGTCGGACTTTGTGACCATTGATTTCGGCGTAGTCCGCGGCCTGGCGTATTACACGGGGTTCGTCTTCGAAATATTCGAAAATTCCGGCCAATCGCGCGCGCTGGCCGGAGGTGGAAGATACGACAATCTGTTTGGGAAGCTCGGCTATTCCGGCCTGCCTGCCGTTGGATTTGCAATCGGTGATGTCACCCTGGGCAACCTCCTAGGCGAAAAAAATCTCATCCCGCCACTGCCAAGGGAAGTACGCTGCTTCATAGTCTACACCGAGCAGACGGAAAAAATTGCCATGGCGAAAGTGATTGCTCTCCGCGAACGCAACGTTGACGTTGACTATTGCCTAAGCCCCACAAGCTTTGGCAAACAGCTGAAAGCCGCTTCCCAAGTCGGTGCGAAATTTGCCATAATTTTCGGAGACGAAGAGGTGAAGGCCAACGGCGTAAAGATCAAAAACATGCTAAGCGGCGAAGAGAAGCCCGTTGAAATCAGCAAACTCGCGGAAGTGATTTCCCAATGACAGACTCCGAAGGCAGCATCGCGTGCGCCACTGAATATTTTTGGGATATTCTAAAGGGTGTCTACGATCCGGAAATCGGCGTAAACATAGTAGACTTGGGGATGGTTTACGCCGTGGATTTGAAGAGTGCTGACGGCGAAAAATTCGACGTGACCATCGAAATGACGCTGACTTCACCATGGTGCCCACTTGCAGACACCATAGCGGACGAGGTAAAAGCCGCGATTGGGAACACGGGAAAATGTTCAAATGTGGCCGTAAGCTTTGTCTTCGACCCTCCCTGGCACATCGACATGATAACAACCGAAGGAAAAATGCAGTTGGGCATATTTTAATCCTTGCATAGGCATAAGTTTTTTGCTATTTTTTACAGAAATTTATAGATTAGTTGGAGCAGTTTAATAATTTAAGGACGTAAATGAGCAGCAGTAAAACAAAAGTTGAAGATGCGTTGAGCAATCTGGCGTTGCGGTTGAAGCTGGAGTCGTTGAAACTCAACGATCGCGACGAAACCTATTTGCTATTTGATCAAAAATTTCACGTGACGTGTGTGTTTGACGAAGAAAAGGACGAATTCATTCTCACATCCATCGTCGGAGATTTGGCAAAAAACTCGATTGAGGCCTACAAAAAGCTACTCAATGACAATTTTTTCTGGGCTGGCACGGCGGGGTCGCGCCTGTTCCTCGATCCCGGGAGCGGCGACGAACCGGACACAATCACAATAAAGGAAACCATTCCCGTCGCAATGTTCGACGAGGAGCGGCTCTACGAGCGCATGGAAGATTTTGTGAACGCGGTCGAATATTGGAGCACTGAATATCCAAAATTGAGCCAGGGCGGTGGTGTGGCGGTGGCAGCTCCGCAGGTGAGCATCTCTGACTTCGGCATGATGAGCGCATAGGCGTCCAAATTTTCATGTGTGCGTTGGTTGATTCGTGGTTGGTCGGCTTGAAGAGGGCTCCTATCTTGCATTCCGCGCGGCTGTTGCTACGCCCGGTGTGCGTCGGCGACGTTGTGCACATTCAGAGCAGCATAGACGACAAGCGCGTGTGCGACAATCTGTCCTATGTGCCACACCCATACACAGTGGAAATGGCGGAAACCTGGACGCGCAACGTAAACTTCGGGATGGCCAATGGGTCCTGCTGCTACTGGACGATATGCGACCAAAAAACCGAAGAATTCATTGGATCGATGGGTCTGAGCATACACAATGAACAGGACGGTTGCGAAATGCACTACTGGGTGAACGCCGACCAGTGGAACAAGGGCTATTGCACTGAGGCCGCCAAGCGCACAATCGTGCACGCCTTTGAAGATATCGGAATGCACAGGGTATTCATTACGCACCGCGAAAACGGCCTGGCGTCGAAGACGGTGATTAAAAAATGTGGATTTGTCCTAGAGGGTATCCTGCGGGACTCGCTGAAGCGCTTCGGCAAATTTGAAAACGTTGCAACATATAGCATGCTGCACGACGAATATCTTGCCATGAAAAAAAATGGTCTATACTAGCGGCCGATGAGACTGCTGCACCGATACGTGCTGCGACAGTGGCTGGCTACGTTTCTGTGTACGCACGCCGTGTTGACATGCCTCCTGCTGCTGGAGGATGTGTACAAAAATCTCGAATACTTTCTGAAAGCCAAGGTAACACTGGCGGCACTGGCGACGTACCATGCGTTTCTGGCGGCGTCGTTTTTTCCACTGATTACTCCAGTGGCAATCTTCGTGTCAGTTCTGTTGTCCCTCGGCCAGCTGTATGGAAGGAATGAAATTACGGCGATGAAATCCGTCGGCATACACATTCTAGAAGTGTGCAAACCGCTTGCCGTGAGCACCGCGGTGCTCGCGGCGATCAATTTAATTTTCGAAGCCGCTGTGATGCCAGCAGCCACCGACTACGTAGCGGCATTTAGAACACGCACCGACGCAAAAATCGGCTACGCAACGGTTGCCAAGAAAATTGGGTTCTACAATCACCGGGACAACCGAATATGGTGTATGAAAAGCTTGGACAAACTGTCCTACGAAGCAAAGGATGTCCTCATCAGCTGCTACAACGAAAGCGGCCAAGAGGAGTTGCGCATACATGCGCAGGCGGCAAAGTTTCTTCCCGTGGAAAACTTTTGGCACTTTCAAAATTGCAGCCTAACGGCGTTCGACACTGGAACAGGATCGCCAAAAAGCGTTGACCTATTTACGGAAAAGGATTTCGAAAATTTCCGCGAACACCCAAAAATGATCATATCATCGCTGAAAAAAACGAGGGACCTGTCCTTTCACGATGTGAAAACTCTGCTGGAATACGCCGGAACGGATTCCGTGGCGAACGCCTTCCGCGTGAGATTCCACGGCACATTCGCCAATGCTGCAAACTGCATAATCGTTATGTTTTTGGCAATTCCATTCGCCGTAACCGGTGCAAAAATCAAACCACTCATCCGTACGGCAAAGGCGTGCGTGTTTTTGCTGCTGTTCCTCGTGCTGGACACGCTATTCGCGCTGCTTGGCAACGGAGGCGTATTGTCCCCAGCGGTTGCCGCCTGGGCGGCGAACGCCGTGATCCTACTTCCCATCGCGGGATTACTCCGCACAGCCATGTAAAACCGCCGCAAAAATGCACAGCATCAGCGTCATAGATTTCGAGGGAAACAAGGGGCTGGGAATTTTCGAATTTGGCGTGGTGACGCTGCTGGATTTTGAAATAATTTCCACGCGTACGGAATTTTGCCAGGGCACTTTTCACGAGCATTTGGAATATTTTCTTTCACTGCGTAGAACCGGCCTGCTGGGCGCACACTCCGCCCAGACGGAGGATGGTTTGCTGCGCCATTACTGGGCATCTCCCGGGCTGGTTCCAACTTTTGCCGGCGGCCAAATGGTGCCGTCATGGGGGCCGTGGGCGGACACGAAATTGATCCATAGAAAGCTATTTCCGCAGCTACAATCCTACGAATTGGAGGATTTGGTAGCCTCATTTGCGCTGTTCCCGGAATTGGAAAAATTGGCAAAAAAATACTGCTGCCCAGGCGGCACGAAATTTCACAGTGCCCTATTCGATGCCCTCGCAACTTCATTGCTGCTTCAAAACTTACAAAAGAATTTCGCCAATGTTTCCCTGGAAACGCTGCTGGCAATTTGCGAAAAATAATGGCAAAAACTAGTTTTCATTGCCAAGAACCGACCATCGCACTGCATGCGTCGCATGGTCGCCAGTGTAACAACAAATTTATCTAACAATTGGAAACGCAAATAGCGCTGTGAGCACATGTCGTGGCGAACCGGTACGTGTTTCCAATTTTACATGCTAAACGGCGTTGCATATTGCAAAAATCTTAGCTTCGCAGTTGTTCCAAGCAAAAGAAATACCGTTGAGCTTTTATCGTATATAAAAAACAAAACTTATTTTTTATTGACAATTTAATTTTGACGATGTTTGTCGTTTTACACAGCCAAAGAAAGATTAGTTATGTCAAATGATATTAGAACACTAAGTAACGATATGTCAAACGCCGTTAACAAAATGATTAACAGCATCCAAGGTAGATTGCACAAAATCGATAGTTTAGGAAAGGAATTTTCTGCTGAAAAAAAGGGAAATGGTCTTTCTCCGTCTGTATCTAAAACACGTGAAACACCCGCAACAGCGCGAACGTCCGTTTCCAATTCCAATGTACCTTTAAACAAGGGCATTCCACCGAGGCCAAACAACAATCCCTCTACGGTTCAAGTCGTAAGACAAGAACCCACAAATTTACCAGCGGCGCGGCGATTGTTGATCGATGAGGAAATAGATAAAAGACTCATTGAGTGTAAAAAAGCTTTCGATGAGAATAATGGAAACGGAAATACTGTAATCGAGACTGACACAAAGATCGCCAGTATTGCCTATAATGCGTACTTTGATTTACTTACAGAATATACGAAAGATGGAGATGTAATTTATGTCGCAGATGTCGGTATTTTTTATGAAAAAGCTAGAATACTTGGACTTGTGTTCAGCTGCTACGCAAACCACTCTATGAAAAACTGTATGAATGCCGTTCTTAGCACTGTAACAACTGGTAAAAAAATTTCACGCGAAATATCGAAATTCTTTAATGTCCCACAGAAAGAAGCTGAAAAACAATTAGAAGAGATTTGGCTCGACGAACTGGATGCCTTACTAGACCGCTTAGAAGACTAATGAGTTATCATGGCTAGTTTTTACCGTGCCAATGGTAAATGTTTTCCATGAGATTTATCACTAGCAAAAATATCACAATAACGGCAGCGGCGACGATGGCAAAGGACAAAGTTATAGCTGGTTCGACCATCGTCGTCAAAAATACTAGGCGATACCTAATTTTTTCATCGCAGATTTCGCCTATTTTCGCAATCCGCGGGGCGCGAAATTCCACAGTGCGCTGTTCGATTCCCTTGCAACTTCACTGCTGCCCCAAAATTTACGGAAATATTTCACTAATGTTTCTCTGGAAATGCTGCTATTCATTTAGGGCAAACAGAATTCAAAATTAGTCTTTTGTTGACAAAAACGATTTTCTTCGCAGCATGCGCCGCATGATCGTAGAGGTAATTTGTGTTATAGTTACTACGTTCTTTGCAGTTGCGCTGTTCGGTTTTTTCATAGTGAAGCAGCAAACGTGCGCGATCGTCGAAAGATTGGGCAAATTTTTCCGCGTGGCGCAGCCTGGGCTATCTTGGAGGATCCCGTTCATAGACTCCATAGCTAGCAGGTTATCGTTTCGCATCCACCAACTGTACGTCGAAGTTGAGACGAAAACGCAGGACAATGTGTTCGTAAACGTCGCCGTCGCCGTGCAATACCGCGTGCTGAGTGATAAAGTCTTTCAGGCATACTACACTTTGCAGGATCACCAGGCGCAAATCAAATCCTTCGTCTTTGACCTGGTGCGCGCCCAGGTGCCGCTGCTGATTCTCGACGACGTTTTTTCGAAAAAGGACGACATTGCCAATGCTGTGAAATCCAATCTGCTTGGGACCATGGAAACCTTTGGCTACGAAATCGTGGAGGCGCTGATAACCGACATCAACCCCGATGCCAACGTCAAAGCCGCCATGAATGAAATCAACACGGCCCAGCGCCTGCGCGTAGCCGCCACCGAGCGCGGAGAAAGTGAAAAAATCATCCGCGTGAAGCAAGCGGAAGCCGAGGCGGAATCCAACATTTTGCACGGCCGTGGAATTGCCGGCCAGCGCGCAGCCATCATCGAAGGTCTTGGCCACTCCGTCGAAGAATTTGTCAAACAAATCCCCGACGCCCAGGCGTCGACCGTCATGGAAATGGTGATGCTTATCCAGTACATCGACACGCTGAAGGAGATCGGCGGCAATGCGCGGGCGAGCGTCGTTTTCGTTCCGCATTCTCCGGGCAATTTGAAAGACGTCAGCGAGCAAATTCGCGAAACAGTATTCGCCGATAAATTTACTGGTGGAAAGTAACGCACCGCAGCATAGCCCTGGCAGCGAGCTATGCAATTAGCGAAGCGCCAGTCATTTCTTCCGGCTGTGGAAGCTTCATCATCCGCAGTAGCGTTGGCGCGATGTCGCACAGTGCACCGGATCGCCGCAGCTGCGCATTTTTAAACCTTTTGCCATAGACAACCACCTCAACGGGGTTGGTAGTGTGCTGCGTAAATGGCAACCCAGTTTCCAAATCGACCATTTTTTCCAAATTACCATGGTCTGCGGTGATGATGGCGCTACCTCCGACCGCGTCAACGGCGGACAGCAATCCTCCAATGCACGTGTCCACTGTCTCCGCGGCCTTCACCGCCGCAGCCATGTTTCCCGTGTGGCCTACCATGTCCGGATTTGCAAAATTCACGGCGATCAGGGTATACTCTCCACTCAAAATTGCGCACTTTACCTCATTTTCAACGGCAAATGCGCTCATTTCCGGCTTCTGGTCGTAGGTTTCTACATCCACCGGACTCGCTATCAGCTTGCGATCTTCACCGGCAAATGGTTCCTCGCGATAGTCGTTGAAAAAAAACGTAACGTGGGCATACTTTTCCGTTTCGGCACACCTAAACTGCTTCAGGCCGAGATCACTGATGTGGGCACCGAGAATATTTTTCATCTTCTTCGGGCGCCTAAAAATTACATTTTCGCAGAGGCCTTCCTCGTATTCCGTCAGTGTCACATAGTGCAATTTCAGCAATTTTTCCCTCTTGAAATGCGGAAACTCGGCGTGCGTAAACGCCCTGGTTATTTCCCTGGGACGGTCACCGCGAAAATTGAAAAACAGGACGCTGTCGCCATCGCCAATGCGGCCGGCAAAATTTCCACCACCGTCCACAATCTGTGCTGGAACAATGAACTCATCCCCAATTTGCGTTTCGGATGCTGGATTGTCGTAGTAGTGCGCAATCGCCTCCCTCGCCGACCGAAATTTTCGAAAATCATTTCCTCCGACCATGCAGTCGTACGCCTCTCTGATTCGATTCCATCGACTGTCCCGATCCATTGCCCAAAATCTGCCAATCACCGTCGCAATTTTGCCAACTCCAATTTTTTCGCAGTGACTTTCTATTTCTTCGCAGTACTTCGCGCCGCTATTCCTGGGCGTGTCCCGCCCATCGGAAATAAAGTGAATGAAAACGCTTTCCAGTGCGGCTTTTTTGGCAAAGCGCAAAATTGAAACCAGATGCCTTATGGCTGAGTGCACGCCGCCGTCGGAGCACAGCCCGACCAGGTGCAGCTTCGAGCCGTTGAATTTCGCACTTTGCACGGCACCCTGGAATGCGATATTTCGCTCGAATTCGCCGTTCACCATCGCTTTGTCTATGCGTACGATTTCCTGGTCAACCACACGCCCGGCACCGATGTTTTGGTGCCCCACCTCGCTATTTCCAATCACGCCATCGGGCAATCCAACGGCCAACCCAGAGGCCTCAATCTCCGTGCGCGGCCAATTTTCCGATAGCGAGCTGGAAAATGGAGTCCTTGCCTGCAGGACGGCATTGCAAAAATCTTCCTCGCCCCTATGGTTGCATCCCCATCCATCGCGGATGATTAGAACAGTCGGAACTACGCCAGAAACCACGCCGTATACTATGGTGATTTGCGCAACTCATTCAACTCCTTTCGCAACTCTTCCAGCAGAGTCATCCGCTCGGCGATCTGCTTTTCCGCACCCGAGTCATTCGGAACCCAGAATTTTTCCGGGTGTTCCATGTAGTACTGCCCCGATACGTTGCTGTCAAAATTATGGCTGTAGAGATAATCCTTCTGATTGCCAGCGCGCTCATTTGCCTTGCCGTGGCTATCGCGCAGCCACAGAGGGACGTTCTGTGATCCATTTTTTACCACCGAAGCGCGGCACCGGGAAAGCGCCATGTAGGTTGAGTTGCTCTTGGGAGTCGCCGCCAAAAATACGGTAACGTGGGCCAAATTTATCGCGCACTCCGGCATTCCAATTTTTTCGCAGGCCTCGAAGCAGGCAATTGCCAGAGGGAGAGCCATTGGATCGGCAAGCGCAACGTCTTCGGATGCGAAAATTACCATTCGCCGAGCGATAAACCGCGGATCTTCTCCGCCGTCCAACATTTTGTTGAGCCAGAAAATCGCAGCGTCCGGGTCGCACCCGCGCATGCTCTTTATGTACGCTGAAATGGTGTCGTAGTGCTCGTCTTCATCCGCATCGTATCTGAGAGCTCGCTCGATGGAAAAGTTTTCCACGGCATCGGCAGTGATCTCAGATCCCATGGGAAGGCTCGCCACAATCGTCTCGAGGGCATTCAGCGCCCAGCGCAGGTCCCCGTTGGCCATGGTTGCGATGCTCGCAATCACCTCCCTTTTGCAGTGGCATTTCGCGGAACCGAGCCCGCGTTCGCAGTCACCAAGCGCCAGCCCCAAAATGGCGGCGATCGCATCGACACTAATTGGATTCAACCTGAAGAGGTGGCTCCTGCTCAGCAGCGGCGAAATAACGTAGAACCCGGGGTTGTGCGTCGTCGCGCCTATCAGGCGAATGCTAGCATTTTCCACATCCGGCAGCAGCAGGTCCTGCTGCGCCTTGTTAAATCGATGAATTTCGTCGATGAACAGCAGAACATTGCGCTCGATGTGCTTCCTGGCGAATGCTAAAATTTCACGCAACTCGGCAACGTTCGACAGCACGGCGTTGATTTTTACAAATTTCGACTTCGTCTCACCGGCAATAACTTCCGCGAGTGTAGTTTTACCGCACCCGGGAACGCCGTAGAAGATTATGCTGGAAAATGTTCCAGATTTTACCAACTTTGGAAGCAGGCATTTGGGGCCGAGGATGTGCCCCTGCCCCACGATTTCGTCCAGCGTTTTTGGACGCATCTTTATCGCCAGAGGGACGTAGCGCGGCGTGGCGCTCGAATCACTGTCACTCGCCACCCAATCGAACGTAAATTCGTCCTGTTCGTGCGAGTCCATTTAGCATTCCGTTCTGCGCTGCCTAATCCTTCGGCGCTTTGGGGCGAACCCACGCTTCGTTTCGATCAAAAAGAAATTTAGAAAATTTTTCGTTTCCTCCGTCGATGCGAAGCCTTCACCCATCATGCGCTTCGCACGGTCAGCAAAATTACCAACTCTAGCATAGAACTCGCGAAAGCAATTTTTCAGGGCCACAATACTCTCGCTGGAAATTTTCGCGCGGCGGAGGCCGACGAGGTTGAGACCGATCACCGTCGAAACTTCGAATGCCATGGCATAGGGTGGTATATTGAGAGCTGTGGCGCTTGCTCCGCCGAGTATGACGCAATCTCCGATCGTGACCCACTGGTGCACGGCGGATCCGCCGCCGATGAAGCATTTTTTCCCAACCACCGCATGGCCACCCAACATGGAGCCACTAGCTAAAATTGACCCATCGCCAACGGTGCAATCGTGGGCAACGTGTGAACCGGATTGCAGCATGCAGCCGCTTCCGATCTTCGTTGATGAGGACTCCTCCGAGGCCCTGTGTACCGTGACATGTTCGCGGATGCACGCATTGTCACCGATCGTAACGCCGCTTCTAATTTTTTCATCGAAACTTTCATCCTGCGGAAGGCCCCCGATCGCCGCAAAACTATCGACTAGGCAGTTGCTCCCAATGGTCGTTCCAGTTTTTACCTCGGCGTGACTTCCAATTGTCGTGCCATCGCCGATTGTAACGCCATCGCCAATTACAGCATAGGGACCGATTGTAACGCCACTGCCGAAGGAAACACCCCCGCCCACTATCGCACTGCCATGGATGCGCGCCATGGCGCGACATGCTCTTCAAAATGCCACCCAAGTCAAGGATTACAGGCTAAGATATCGCGAAATCCTTTCCGCAATGCTCCTAAATACTACCAGCGAAATTGCAGAGCCCGGCGTCATCGCATCCTCCACTTCTGCGCCATCTATCACCACTGTGATGGCAATTTTCGGTGCGTTGACCGGGAAAAATCCACTGTGGGATGAAATGTATGCGCCATCGGAACCAATTTTTTTGCTTAGACCAGCCTTGCCAGCAAATTCGATTCCATTTTTTAGTTGGTCAGCGTCCGGATTGTGGAGAACACTTCGCATGCGCGCCGCTGTCTGCCGCGATATCACGCGCCGCCTTATTACTGGCCCAACGGTCAAAATCTCGGCATCTTCATCGCTAACGCATTTGAACAGGTTTGGTTTTAGCAAAAGTCCGTCGTTGGCAATCGTCGCCATGGCACAGTGTACCTGCAGGGGGACGACGCCGATGGCACGCCCCGTTGCCACGTGTATCACCGCAAGCAAATCCCAGTCGGCCACTGGATGCACTATGCCCTTGGACTCACCGTCGAACCCATAGCCGGCTTTCTCGCCGAAGCCATAGGCGCACACGCAGTCGTAGAAATTTTGTTCCCCAATTTTGAGCGCCACTTGCGCCACCGCTCTGCTATTGGATTTTCTAACTGCCTCGGTGAATGTCAGCTTGCCGTGGTATCCCTGATCCTTCGGCATGGGAATGACTTTGCCGCGGTTCGTGTTCGTTGCCTGCGTGCAATCGAATACCGTTTCCTCGTCCACCAGACCCCTTTCCAACCCAAATGACATGGCAACTATCCCAAAAATCGATGCTGGCTCGTAGATACTGCAAACGGCCAAATTTTTCATCGACTCCTGAGGGAAGCGCCAGAATTCGTTTGGATCGTAGTCCGGGTAGTTTGCCAGCGCCAAAATTTCACCGGTTGTAACTTCGCTGACGATGATCGAAACTGACTTCGGGGAAAAATTTTCCACCAACGCATCAATTTCATCGCTGACGATCTTCTGGATATTTTTATCTATGGTCAGCACGACACTGCAACCATCCCTACTTTGAAATTCTTTCTTCCTGTAGTGAACTAGCTCGCGGGCACTGCCGTCTCTTTCCGATTCGATGTATCCGTCCTGTCCCCCCAGGTAAAAGTTCATATACCTTTCGACGCCGCAGGAAGCCACGCCGGCCCTGTTCACAAAGCCAGTTACATGGGCCATCATGCGGCCGAATGGGTATAGGCGGCGGCGCGCTTGTACGCCGTACACACCGCGAATTTTCATGGCCTTTATCGCCGCATGCAGCGACTCGCTCTCCATTTCGCAAATTGGGACCCAGTGGATTTTTTTAACCTTTCCTCTCACTATTTTTTTCCTCTTGGTAAATTTTTCCAGTACGTCCCTTGCATCAATGCCAAGAATTTCTCCGAGCGTGCAAATTTTTGCCAAATCCTTTTCCGCGTCCGCGGCGTACGGGTCAACGCCTAGGACGACTATCGCTTCGTTGGATGCCAGCACTTCGAAATTTCTGTCGAATATGGTACCCCGCCTCGCTGCCGTCGTCGTGATTGACCGTCTGGTGCGTTCCATTGACTGGTAATATTTATCGCGGCTGATGTGGGACAGATCCACCAGTCTCCACACTATTACACCAAATAGTGAAAAAACAATGGCGACCACAGCCCAGTGGCGCGCATACTTTTCTTTGGCATTCAAATTGAAAAACGTTGTGGCGAAAAAGCCACCCCCCTCAAGGATAATGTTTTCCCAGAAATTCACCAAAATTGCCATGTTTTTGCGCACGATTTCCGGCAAATTGTAAAATTCACACAACTGTGCCATTGGCCGGCAAAGATATTTGCGGCGAATTTCGCGCGAATCGATGGCGGGCGACACCCCGGAGAAATAATTTTCACACCAGTTTTATATTGCAAAATTACCATCGGCGACATACCTCTATTGGCAAATGAGTTGGGCTTATTGCACAGTCGTTCTTCTAGCGTCCTATGTTGTTGGATCCCTACCGTCCGGTGTCATTGTGGCGCGAATGCACGGGGTGAACATCCTTTCGTGCGGCAGTGGATCTTCCGGAGCCACGAACGTAAAGCGGTCGGTCGGAAGCCGCGCCGGATACGCTGTTTTTTTATTGGACTTTTTCAAGGGATTGGTTCCGAGCTTGCTTGGACTGAAAATGGCGTTCCACGGAAATATTCCCGGCATGCGAATGGCAATGCTCGCGCTGGTTGGCGTGCTGCTCGGACACAATTTTTCACTCTTTTGCAAATTCCACGGTGGTAAAGGGATCGCATCGACCATGGGCGGAATTTTCATAATCATGCCGAAGACTTTGGTAATAGGCGTGCTTGTCTGGTTGGTTCTTTTTCATGCTACGCGCATTGTGTCAGTGGCATCGCTGTGCTTCGCGGCCAGCATTCCACTCACCGCCTACCTGTTCGCCTATCCCCGCGAATGCATTATTTTCGCACTTGTTTTGAATCTAATCATTTTTTGGAGTCACGGAGAAAACATCGCGCGACTCGCCAGCGGAACGGAACATAGATTTTCTATAAAAAACTGAGGGCCATCCAAAAATACGCTAGGGCAACCGCGAACGCGACCGGCGCTAGCAAGCAGGTAAAAGGAAAGAATCAAAGGCATGGGCTGCTCTCCAGCGCCTTCCTGATTTTTTCACAGCGAAATTCGTATTCTTCGCCGCTAATTTTTTCGCAGGAATACTGCCAAACAGTTTCCGGCCAGCAGCCATCATCTTCGGTCCTGCAAATCACGTGAACGTGTAACTGCGGTGTCCTATTCCCTATGGCAGCAACGTTGAGCCGATCACATGGGAAAAGCGCCTCCATCGCGTCGCTCACGGCGGTCATTTCACGCATCAACTGCAATTGGTCGACATCGGCAAGCTGATTAATTTGGACGACGTCCGGACGCATTGGAATCAGGAACACCCAGGGCAACTTCGTGTTGTTCAAAAGCACGCAACTCAGCTTGAAATCGCAGATGCGTAACCTATTTTCAAACGTTTTAAGAAGGGCAAATTCCGCCATAGTCGGCGCAGTTATGGCGGGCAGAATTTGGTAGTCAAGCAGCATATTTCGCCACCATTCGCAAAATTTCAAAACCTTTGAAGATTCGCTGGCAATGGAAGCCAGCTGCTGCGACTTTTCCGGCAACAAACCCAGGCCAATTCATGCAATCTCCGACGCAAAATGGAGCCGAGGATGAGATTCGAACTCACGACCCACGCATTACGAATGCGTTGCTCTACCAGCTGAGCTACCTCGGCGCGCCAGATGGAAACGACCTATTCCGCAGTGAAGTGGAGCCGACTATCAGATTCGAACTGATGACCGTCCGCTTACAAGGCGGGTGCTCTACCAGCTGAGCTAAGTCGGCGAAAATATTTTTGCAAGCAAGTTCACCGACAGCGTGTAAACTTTTGCTTGAATCGCTCAACTCTCCCAGCCGTATCAACCAAGTGTTTTCCGCCGGTGTATGCCGGGTGCGAATCGGACGTCACGTCGCAGTGGACGATGTTACACTCCACACCATCCACGATATCTTTCTTTTTCGAATGAAGCGAAGACACCGTAACAAACTTCCTACCGGTAGAAATGTCAATGAAACAAACCGGCTCTCTCTCGGGATGTATGCCTTTTTTCATCTTTCGAGCCTCCTAACCCTGCCTCGCCTTGTATCTCGGGTTTGTTTTACAAATTACGTAAACGCGTCCCTTGCGACGCACAACCTGGCAATCCGGGTGCCGCAACTTTATCGACCTCAGCGACGTTGTTTTTTTCATGAAACCCTTACTACGTTCAGCAAAACACAACATTTTCCCGTGTCAAACAATATTTACACAAATCTGCCGTTGGCTAGCGTGGTATGCGCGGATGGATAGCGCGCCAGTCAACTCCTTTTTCGCAGAATTATAATTGAAAAATTCTTCGCCGTAGAAATAATCCCTACGAACAATGATCGATGATGCCGCAGCAATGAACGCCGCCATGCGCCAGTCGGCGGAATGGGTGCACGCCCTCAGGGACGAAATTGGCAGGGTGATCGTCGGGCAAAAATACATGGTCGATCGCATGATAATCGGGTTGCTCACCGGCGGACATATCTTGCTGGAAGGGGCTCCCGGACTCGGAAAAACACTGGCGGTCAAAGTGATGGCGCAGGCAATTTGCGCGACGTTCCAGCGCATCCAGTTCACACCTGACATGCTTCCAGCGGACATTATCGGAACGCAAATTTACAATCCCAAAACTGGAGATTTTTACAGAAAAAATGGTCCGATTTTCGCAAATGTGATCCTCGCCGACGAAATCAACCGCGCTCCAGCCAAGGTGCAGAGCGCGCTACTGGAATGCATGCAGGAATTGCAGGTGACGATTGGCGGCGAAAGCAATAAACTGCCGCAGCCGTTCGTAGTATTCGCCACCGAAAATCCGGTTGAACACGAAGGGACATACCCATTGCCTGAGTCGCAGATTGACAGATTCTTGCTGAAGCTGAAAATCGAATATCCAACTAGAATCGAAGAACTGAAAATTTTAGACGAGGCGGCGAAGGTGGATAGAAAAATCTCCGCCAGCGCCGTCGTTTCCATCGACCAAATTTTAGACTCCCGCCTGTTGGTCGACGAAATTTTCATCGGCGAAAGCGTGCGGGAATACGCCGTCGACATAATTTCTGCGACCAGGAAGCCGAGTGACTACGGAATCGACATGGACCACTTCGTCCGGTTCGGCGCCTCACCGCGCGCTACGATCGCGCTAGTCTTGGCGGCGAAATCCTGGGCATTTCTGCATGGGCGCAGCTACGTCACACCGCAGGACGTGAAAGCGATTGGCATGGACGTGCTGCGCCACCGCATAGCAATCACCTATCTGGCGGATGCCGAAGGTGTCACCGGCGAAGTCATTGCCGCCAGAATTTTGAACACCGTGCGCGTGCCGTAGTTCCGGCTATCGCCAACCTACAGTTGCGTGACGCCTACTCCCCACTCGCCAAGCAATTCCACGGCCAGCGGATCGTTGTTGTAGTCGAAGTGATATTTTATGGCGGCGACGCCGGATGAGGCCAATAATTTCGCGCAGTGTATGCACGGAAAGTGCGACACGTAGGCGATTGTGCCGTAGACGCTGATGCCGCGGCGGGCTGCGTCCGTGATGGCGTTTTGCTCCGCGTGGACAGTTGCCTGCTCGTGCCCATCCCGCACCTTTGAATTGTGAGGGGCACCAGCGATGAAGCCATTATACCCGGCGGCGACTATGCGATTTTTGTGCTTTCCCTGTGAGACCAAAACGCAGCCGACGTGCAGGCGTCCGCAGTTTGACCTGGCAGCAATTAGCAATGCGGTAGCCATAAAATAATCGTCCCAGCCTGGGCGAATCGATTGGCAGGATTCCAAAATTGCAGCAACTTGTCTTGTCAAGAACTGATCATCGGGCATGGCGCAGCAACCTAGGAATGGGGAAACAGTTTACAACTTCATTCCACGGAACCTCTCCCGTCGGATCCACTGGAAGACAGATTTAACACGTGTTTTCACTGGATCTCACACGGGCGACTTGCCTTTTAAAAAAAATTTACGTGGAAGGAAAATGGCAGCAGCGCTAGGCGTCAAAATCTTCGATTCTATCAAAATTTCTTACGGAAACGGAATCGTCTATTTTCCTAAGCATGCCACTTAGCGTGCGCCCAGGTCCGCATTCGAAAAACTTTCCAACGCCGCTTTCCATCGCCGTGCGGCAACACTTTTCAAACAAAACCGGCGACACTATTTGCCTGCAGAGCATTGCCCTAATTTCGTCGGGCAATGAAACGGCCATTCCCGTAACATTTGTCAAAACTTCGATGCGGGGAACCTGGAAATCAACATTTCGCAGAAATTTTTCAAAACCCACACTGGCGCTTTCCATCAATTTGCTGTGGTAGGCTCCGGAGACATTTAGGCGCAGCGCACGCCTAAACGGCATCTTTTCCGCAATGGACATGGCTTTTTCAATGTTTTTCGTCTCACCGGAAACAACGATTTGCCCTGGACAGTTCACGTTAGCCGGTTCAACGGAGGCGCTGCAGCACACTTCGCCAACGGCATCCGGAGTTCCGCCTATCAAGCACAGCATGGCTCCATCCGTTTTCAGGCACGCCTTTTCCATGAGTCTGCCACGTTCGGCGACGACTTTAAGCCCGGTCTCGAAGTCGAAAACGCCAGCCGCCCACAGGGCCGTCAACTCCCCCAGGCTTAGGCCGTAGGCGACGGCATATTTTTCCTCTGGGAACTTTTCCAGCAGAGCGGAGACAGCCGCACAACCGTGCACGAACAGTGCTGGCTGGCAGATGCTTGTTTCCGCCAGAACACCATCTGGACCGGAAAAGCAGGTTTGCAAAAACCCATCGCCCAGTATCCTTCCAGCCGCCAAGAAAATCTCCCTCGCTGCCCGGCTCCCTTCGCAGAGGGACCGCCCCATCCCCACATACTGGGCACCCTGTCCCGGAAACACTACGGCCGTCTTCATGGCTTGCGGGATGAAAAAATGCGCCGACTTGCATACCGCGGCACTGTGCTTTTAGCGAGCGACCTATCCCTTTATTTCCCGGTGCAGCGTGTGGCGCCTGAGAAATTTATTAAACTTCATCTTCTCAACGCGCTCCGTCTGAACCTTCTTATTGCGCGTTGACATGTAACGGGAAACCGGCTTTCCCTCTTTTTTGGCCTCCGTGCACTCTAAAATTATGTACTCTCTTGGCATGGCATCAGTTATTAACAACTAGGTAAATTTTACCAATTAAAAACTCAACAAAAATTTTGAAATAAATTAGAAATATACCTGCCTGTCGTCGAAATTTGCGCATCCGCCGGGTTTTTAGATCCGGCCTAATTTTTTGAACGGCGGCAATGGCGAAATATTTGCACAAATCACAAATTTGAAATTAAATTTTACAAAAAAAAGATTGCAATATTTTCATAAATTGGCAAGCTTGTCAACTGAACGGAGATTGGCATGAACATTAAAGCTATTCATATGGCATCCCTTTCGGGAAAAAATCCATCTCGAAAAATTGATGGCAGAGCGATTATAAGTAGCGCTGGCACACCGGGCCAGGTAAAAGCACCAAAGGCGGCTGAGGCCAGGAGCATCGTTCCTGCGAAGCCGCAGCAAATTTTCACCGCGCCTGAACAGTTGCTGCAAGAAACGAAACCATTGGCGTGCAGATTAGCGACTGCGCCGATCACACCTAAATCGACCGCTGCAAAGTCGGACAAATCAAATATTTTACCGCTCAATCCAATTGCAAAGCTCCCGGGAAAGGCACCACTTTCGAACCCACCGCAAACGCCAGCCACGCCGAACGACAAACGAAAACCATCGGACGCCGAAATCACCAATAGACTACTTTCGATTAAAAATCCGAAATTGTCAATTAGCGCACCGGAACATGGCAAGGATTTTTACTTCGAACAGCAGAGAAATGGCAGCATTTGCGGTCTGTGCGCCGCACGCAACTACGTCGGCGCACCGTGTGTCTCGCTGAAAACTTTAAACAATATAAAGAGAAATCACTTCGCCGGGAAAGCCGTACTGGCCACGGCGTGCGACCACATCAACAACGCGCTTGCGATACTCATGCCGCAGATGAAAAAAATAGTGACCGAAGGCAAACTTTCAAAAGCTCCAAAAAATTCAATGGAATTGCTGGCGGAATTGTCCCGCCTGGCAACCGCAACTGTCCAGGATGGGGAAAAAGTTATCGACGCCATCAACGCCGTTCTTCCGGCGCTCAACGCGGCTGGACTCGGGCAATCAAAGGCCTACGCGTCCATGCAAAAGCAAATTTACAGGATACGCAGCGACTGCCTCGACGTATCAGTTGGCGGAAGCGACCCTGCCTTCGTATTGGAAGCACTGCGACAAGTTGATCCAAATGTCGTCTCCGAACCCTACTACAAGCTGCCCAACGGCGGCAATATTTTCGAGACCCTCGATGCCAAGCACGCGAACCGCGGCATTGTTAGCATCCGCGGCCATTTCGTCACCGTGCGAAAGGATGGACGCGGCCAATGGTATATCCTAGATTCTCTGCGGTCAAGCCCAACGCCGATAGCGAAAGGCTCCAACGCCTTGCGGGGGTACTCCGGTGTAATTTACTCAACCGAAGACTCAATCGATCCAGTTCTCGTAGACAAACTGATAGCTGCCATGAACGAAGCATCCTCAGCATTCTAGAGACACAGCAATTTTTATTGATTGCGCGCCGGCATTTGCTAGTGCTACGCTATGGAATATGAAGCTGTCATAGGTCTCGAGGTTCACGTCCAGATAAAAACGCGATCCAAGCTGCTTTCCAGCTGCCCCTACGAATTCGGGGCGGAACCAAACACGCTGACCGACGCCGTTACCATGGGATTACCTGGGACGCTACCAGTAATTAACGGAGAAGCCGTGGAAAAGACCGTAAAGGCCGGCTTAATTTTTGGCTGCGACATCGCAGCTGTCGCAAAGTGGGATAGAAAAAATTACTTTTACCCGGATTGTCCAAAAAATTATCAAATTTCGCAAAACAGTAATCCGATCTGCCGCGGTGGATGCGTGGAAATCGAGCTGCCTGGACCGTCACGCAGCGCCATGGGCTGGCACAAAAAAATCGCACTTGATCGCATCCACCTAGAGGAGGACGTTGGCAAGCTGACGCACTTCGCAGATGATTCCGGCGTGGATTTCAATCGCGCCGGAGTGCCTCTGATGGAAATCGTGTCAAAGCCTGACATGCGCTCCGCCGACGAAGCCTTCGCCTACCTGAATTCCCTGCGCATGCACATGATTTGCGCCGGCATTTCCAGCTGCGACATGGAAAAGGGGGAGATGCGATGCGATGCAAACGTCAGCATCCGCCCGGTCGGTGAGAAGGAACTCGGAACGAAAGTGGAAATTAAAAATCTAAACTCCATTTCTGGAGTAAAAAATAGCCTGGAATTTGAAATCCGAAGGCAAATCGAGGCTGTGGAAGCCGGGGGAGAAATTTCCCAGGAGACGCGCCGCTGGGACGCGAATTTATGCACGACGACTGCCCTGCGATCGAAGGAAACAGCCTTCGACTACAGGTATTTTGCGGATCCGGACCTGATGCCGGTAAAAATTTCCTCCGAGGTTAGGGAAAGAATTGGGAATGAAATACCTGAATTGCCGTTCCGGAAGCAGGAACGCTTCGCAGCGCAGTACGATTTGCCCTATACCATAACATCCGTTATTTGCCCGAGGGCGGACTTGAGCAATTTCTTCGAAGCGTCGGTCGCCATTCACAACAATCCGCGCGCCATTGCGAACATGGTTGCCAATGACATGCTCAGGGAAATATCAAGTGCAAACTCCCGGCACACGCAGGGCGAGGATCAATCGCAAAAAAATTTTAAAATTTCTCCAAAAAATCTGGCGGAGCTGGTGAAGCTGGCGGATGATGGCGTAATTTCCAAGCAAATTGCACAGGTCGCATTCGTCGAAATGTTCCAAACGGGGAAAACTGCCCTGGAAATAGTTGAAGAGAAGGGGCTCAGGCAAAATGCTGATTCGGACGTCCTCCTGGAAATTTGCAAGGGGGCCATCGCCGAAAACGCAAGGGCCGCCGACGAATTTCGCAGAGGCAAGGACGCAGCGATTAACGCGATCAAAGGGATCGTAATGCGAGCAACAAAGGGTAAAGCCAGCACGGCCATCGTAGACAAAACGCTACGCGAATTACTAAATTCCTAGCGGCGGCGAGCCGCGAATCGGAGTTCATATTATTTGACAAAACCTATCCCCTTTTTTCACTTCCCACGGTAGGTGAAAAAGTTGAATGTTGACCACAAGTCACACGCGGGAAAGCGAGTGGATTTAGTCATCGTAGCGGGCGAACACTCCGGAGATCAGCATGCCGCAGTCATGCTGAAGGAACTAAAAAAAATTAGGCCGGACATTGGCGTTGTTGCATTTGGTGGGCGTGCCCTCAGGGAGGCGGGAGCCGATCTCATCGTAGACATGACGAAATTTGCCGTGGTTGGCGTGTGCGAAGTTATTGCTAATGCGTTCTTTTTTTCAAATCTTCTAGAGCAGGTATTTCTGTGGATAGAATCGCACAGCCCGCGCGCCGTATGTCTCGTAGATTTCCCCGGATTCAACCTGAAGCTAGCCAAAATGCTGTGGGCAAAAAAACTTTCGCAGAAGGGCGGTGGCACGATAAAAGTCTTCTACTACATCTCGCCTCAAATTTGGGCATGGAAAGCGAATAGACGCCACCAAATGGCGAAATTCGTCGACGCGATGGCGACGATTTTGCCGTTCGAAAAGAAATGCTTCGCCGACACGCCACTGACTGTCCATTTCGTCGGACATCCGTTCGCTTCGCCGAACCACAACTTGAATATTTTCTACAATGCGGATGGCCCCATACTGCTGCTTCCCGGCAGCAGGAAATCCGCCGTTGCAAAAATTTTCCCCATGCTGTTGAAGAGCTTTCGCGAAATTTTGAAAGAGGACTTGGAGCGCATGGCGATCGTCGTTTACCCGGACGAACAAATTTTGGCAATTCTTAGGAAAATTCTAAACAAAAAATTTCCAAAATTGCTGGATAAAGTAACATTCATAGCGGACGGTGAAAGCGTCGAAGCGAGTGCCGCCATAATGAGCTCCGGAACGATGTCCCTTCGCTGCTGCCTGGCTGGAATTCCGGGAGCGATCGTATACAAAACGCATCCGCTAACGTTCATAGCCGGGAAAATTCTCGTAAAGATAAAATTCCTGGGCATGGCGAACATTTTGCTAAATAGGTGCGTTTGGCATGAATTTTTGCAGGCGCAATTGCGCCCGAAATCCGTGGCGAAATACATTTTACAGTGCATTGGCAGCGAAAAAATCAAGCGCTCCTTCGAGGCCGC
This sequence comes from Puniceicoccales bacterium, assembly GCA_031268175.1. Taxonomy (GTDB): domain Bacteria; phylum Verrucomicrobiota; class Verrucomicrobiia; order Opitutales; family JAIRKQ01; genus JAIRKQ01. The sequence goes on from JAIRXR010000011.1 coordinate 196,422, forward strand.
TTCGGCGGAGCTGAGAAAAATACTATCCGCCGGAATTGACGTCTCGGCGGCCCAGTGGCTACTGTTGTCACTGCAATAATTTGCGCCATGCATGAAAAAAACATACTGCCGCAGCTGTACCGGAGAACGTTTCGCCCGAATGGCGTCGTGCTCGGAGACGCAAGGGAGTACGTTCCAGGAGACGACACGAGATTCATAAATTGGTACGCCACGGCCAAAGCAGGCGTTCCTTTCGTCGACGGCATTCGCAGCGACAGTGGCGCAGACATAGTATTCGCCGTGGACGTCAGCGCATCGATGAAATTTGGTACGCGAAAGCGATCGAAAATGGCACTGGCCATCGACATCGTCGAAGCGCTATCCCAGCTCGCAAAGGCAAACAGCGACAGAGTTGGCCTAGTTTTGTTTTCGGACAGCGTGGAAAAGTATTTGCCACCCAGGCGCAGCGGACAGGCATTTAGAAATGCCGTAGAGGAAATCGCCAATTCCGATCGGCGGCTGCGAACGAATCTACCGGTCACACTGAAATTTTTGGACAAGATAGTAAAAAAGCGATCGGCGATAATTTTGATTTGCGACACCTTCTGCCTGGCCTCCCATAGAAAATTGGGGCTCGGGTATTTGCATCTTCTGCAAACGAAGCACGCAGTTACACTGCTGGCCATCGGCGATGGCAATGACATGCCGTGCCCGCAAATCGGAAAAATCACCATCGAAGACGCCGAGAGCGGAGACGCGTTCGAAATCGACACGGACGATGTCGATCTAATCGCAAAGGTGCGGGAAAAATACGCCACCTACGAGAAAATGATTTTGGAAGACGCAAGGGCCATCGGCGTGGGAGTTTTTCAAGCCAACACCGGGGATTCAATTGCAAAATTTCTTCTTGCATTTTTTAAACGCCGCGCCTAAAAATTTTCTATTGTCTTGCTTGGTCAAAATATGCACATTGTGTCACAATGAAACTGGTTTTCGAGAAAAAAGGCGGAAAATTGGCATGGTTTGCGTGGATAGCCGCGGTTGTTTTTTACCTTTACGAATATTTGGTTCGCGTCGCACCGAGCGTAATGGAGAGTGAATTGGCCAAGCAATTTTCCGCGTCCGCTGCGACGATGGGAATGGGCGTCGCAACCTACTACTTCATCTACGCACCGCTGCAGCTTTTCGCCGGAATAATGTTCGATAAGTTTGGCGGCAGGACGATTCTCGTTCCAGCTTCCATCATCGTCGTGGTCGGATGCCTAGTTCCAATAATACCGTCGAATTCGCTTATCTGTGTGGCCGCCGGAAGGACTTTGGCAGGCATTGGGTCCAGCTTCGCGTTCATCGGCGTCATGTACCTGGCCTCCGTCTGGTTCTACGACCACAGGTTGGCGTTCCTGTCCGGACTCGCCACGTCATTCGGCATCTTTGGCGCGCTCCTTGGGCAGAGGCCGCTTTCCTTTTTCGTCGATCACATCGGATGGAAAATGTCCTTCGTTCTCATGGCCATCGTCGGAGTGATCGTAACGATGCTGCTCTCGTCGCACATTCCTGACACTCCGCATTGGGAGCTGGAAAAAAGGGCCGCCATCTCCGACGCTCCATCCATTAAAAATTTTCTCTCCGGATTAATTTCCGTGTGCAAAAACAGGCAAACGTGGATAATTGGCGCAGTTGGCGCGTGTCTGTATGCCCCGCTCGTGATATTCGGTGATCTCTGGGGCGTGCGATACGTGGAAACATCCTTCGCGGCGTCCAAGGCCAAGGCGGCTGAAGCAGTCGCCATGCTTTACATCGGATGGCTCGTTGGTGGGCCGCTGGTTGGCCTGCTGTCGGACATTGTAAAATGCCGAAGAAAACTTCTCATAGGCGGGTGCTTCCTGAGCACAATTTTATTCGCTGCCGCGCTGCTGCTACCGATAAAGACCATATTCACATTCGGAGTGTTTCTATTCTTGGCCGGAGTGTGCTCCAGTCCGGAGGTTATTTGCTTTGTGGCAAGCCTGGAATCGAATGCTGCCGAGGCAAAGGGTAGCGCCGTCGCCGTTGTAAACATGATCGTCATGCTTGTCGGCGGACTGTTTCAGCCGATAGTTGGGTGGCTTATGGAGCTGAATTTTTCGCACACCGCGCATGGCGTATCCCACGAAGCATTTCGCAATGCCCTACTCACGATGCCAATATTGACGTTCGTCGGCATGATGCTCGCCCTATCCATAAAAAGGGAAGCCGGCGAAGGTAAGTTCATAGGCGTGTGATCTTGTCTTGCGAAACGCGCTTCAAATAGCATTAATTCCGTGGCATTGGATGCGCGCTTAACAATTCAAAAATTCAAAGGGCTTGCGGAGCGCCGCGTGTTCGATGTTGTTCTGTGGATCTGCAATGAGCTCATCGGCGCCGGAGCTAGGCCATACCTCGTCGGCGGATGTGTGCGTGACGCGATTCTTGGAGCGGCGTTGACCGATTTCGACGTGGAGGTTTTTTCCATGCCATTCGGCGAAGTTGAAAAAATTTTGTCGAAAAAATTTACCATCGAAAAGACCGGCAAGGCATTCTGCGTGCTTAAGTTACGCGAATTCCCCATCGACGTCTCCGTGCCGCGCTTGGAGGTAAAGTCCGGAAGCGGGCACAGGGATTTTTCCGTCGACCAACTCGGCGAATGCAACGTAAAAATCGCCGCCGAACGGCGCGATTTTACAATAAACGCCACGTACTTCGACGTCAAAGGCGAAAAAATCATCGATGCATTTGATGGCATCGGGGACATGGCATCGCGCACGCTGCGACACGTTGGCGAAAAATTCTCCGAAGATCCGCTGCGCGTGCTGCGCGGCATGCAACTTGCCGGAAGGTTTAATCTGGTGGCGGACAGGGAAACCATCGCACTATGCCGAGGGCTTTCCATTCGTTCCATCTCAAGTGAACGCATCTTCTTCGAATGGAAAAAACTAATACTCCAGGCGGAAACGCCATCGCTCGGTTTAAAGTTTTTGGAGGACTCCGGCTGGCTGAAATTTTTCCCAGAGATTGGAGCACTCGCGCAGTGCATGCAGGATAGTGATGCTCACCCCGAAGGGTCCGTCTTCGTGCATACCTGCATGGCGCTTGACGCGTTCGCTAAGGCGAGGATTGGGGATGAACTGGAGGATCTTATTCTCGGATTCGCCACGCTGTGCCACGACTTCGGCAAGCCCTATGTGACGACGCACGACAGCCGCGGCATTCACCACTATGACCACGACAAAGCCGGCGTGGAACCGGCGACGCAATTCCTACAATCGATCAACGCTCCAAAGTACCTTATTGAAGCCGTTTCTCCGCTGATTTTGTGGCACATGGTGCCCAGATTCCTCTACGGGAAAAGTCGCTCCGATGGTGATGTGCTGCGTCTGGCGAACCGCGTTGGTCGCATAGACCGCCTGCTGCGCCTGTGCTTCGCCGACTTCGCGGGCCGTGCGAATTGGCGGGAAAGGTATGATCCAGGCATGGAGGAGTGGCTTGGGAGTACGGCCCGTAGACTCGGCGTATTTTCAAGCAAACCGGCCCCACTAATCCAGGGTCGCCACCTGGTCGAATTTGGGGTGGCACCGTCGGAAAAATTTTCCAGAATACTGGACGAGTGTTTCGAGGCCCAGTTGAATTGCGAATTTGTTGATCTTTCGAGTGGGCTGGCATACTTGCAAAAAGCCATGCGGTGCTACGATTGACGATGAAAGCAAGGAAAAGATTTGCGGAAAATTGCATCCCGGTAAAATTCGGAAAGCGCAGCACAATCGCTACATTCGTCCCACTGCTTGCCGTTGGACTGCTGCTTCTCTCCATGCCGACCTCTTCAAAAAATTGCATCGCCGAAGCGTTTAAGCATGCCCAAGCCCCCGTCTACGCAGCGACAATACAGTGGGAAAGGCTGGTGAACACGCTCAGGACCAGTGCCATTCCAAGGGCAAAACTGGTGGCGTTTTGCGAAGATCTTCTCAGGGAAAACGAACTGCTCAGATTGCAATTGGCAGCTGCCGATGAAAAACGCAGTGCAAATGCCGCCGCGGAGGCGCGCAAAATCGGCAATTTTACCGTGATACCGGCGAAGGTAATCCGCCGTGACATCGCCACTTGGGCCAGTGAATTGCTGATCAACAGCGGATCGGCCGATGGAATTCGCGCTGGCATGGGCGTAATTTCGCAAAATCGCGTGGTAGGCCGCGTAAAATCAGTGAACTCCAAAACGGCCACCGTCGAATTGCTCACATCTCCACAGTTCAGAATGGTCGTCCACGCAGCCGTGGATTCGGAAATGTCGCCCATAATCTTCACAGGCGGCAGTGGGAATATCTTTGGAAAATCGAATGGCACGGTGACCAACGTCCCGCCAAATTTTTCGCGAAACGGCGAAAAAATAGCGCTCGTCACATCGGAACTTTCAGGAATTTTTCCAAAAAACATCGCCGTTGGTGTGATAGACTACCCGGGACATAGCGAAGGAAATTGTTCCATTGGCGTGATCTTGAACGGCGAAGCGCTATCGAAGATACGCGAAGTTGCGGTTCTAGCAAACGACGGAGACTAACCATGTCAGCTTTTTTCTTCGCCACTCTGCACTACTCCACGCTAATTTTCTGCCAATTTTTCAACAACGCGACCCAATACCCGAGCGCATTGATCGTTCCGGTTGGGCTACTCATCCACGACCACGGAGATTATTTGGGACCAATCGGCGGGACAATTCTGTGCCTAGCGATTGGGTTGCTGCTCGATGCAACATTCTGGTTTTTGCCATTTGGATTCAGCGTAATTTTTTGCCTCTTCTTTCACTGTGCGCGAAAGCTACTGGCAAACGCCGCAGCCGACAAAGCGATCCGCCATCGCATTGCCTGCGAGCAGCTCGCAAATATTTTGTACGTATTTTTTCTATTTGCCCTCGGAAGTGGACCTTTTCCCGTGAGCAAATTTTTGGCAACGGCGGCACTGTCACAGGCAGCTGTGTTTTTTAGTTCGGGCCCAATGGCGCGGGCGCACGTAAAAATTGCGTCATTCTGCGACGGCTACGCAAAGTATGGCCGTCGGACAATCAAAAATTCGTTCCGTTGAAGCTGATTCTTCCGAAGCTCTTCCTGGAATTTGCAAAGAGGAAATCCTTCGCTTTCGCCCGGTCCTTCGACGCCACGGCGTCGAATTTTTGAGCATCTCTCCCCTGGAAAGCGCGTAGTGTGACATCCAGAAATATCAATTCTCCTGGTACTGTTAGTGATTTTCCAGATTTTTGATATGCCAACGCGCCGCCGAAGAAAATCATCCGTTCGTTCGAGGCGGTCATGAAAATTTTTCCATTACGCTTCTTCACGGCGGCGCGAATTTTGAAATCGGAGAGTACAGTGTCGAATTTGCGAACCTGTTTGCAGGATTGGTCAGCGCCGTCGAAAAACTTTTTAAATGACGATCCATTGGCCAGCGCACCCTGCAGCGACAGCGTGGTGGTCGCATCGAGCAAAATCCTCGAAACTTCAACTTTTCCAGCTCCCAATTGGAGAACGTCGTAGCACAGAGCCCTCGTCACGCTGGGCTCGCCGTTGTCGGCGACCGTCGCGAAGCAGAATATGGCGATGCCTTTGCCGTCGTCTCTTGCGCAAATTTCAAAAATTGGCTGATTCTTGTCCAGCATGACAACCGACTCGAAATCGGTCCTCATGCCCTTTAACAGCGCGTGCAATGCGCAGTCGACGCCCCTAGCCTCTTCCATCGATTTCGCATTTTCAGCGGAAACATTGACGAGCTTTCCCCCTAGAAACACCACAACTACCACGATGCTCAGCGCTAGAATCACCTCGAATAGCGAAAAAGCTCTACCTTTTCCAACTCCCAAACTACAAAATCCCTTTGACATATCTTAACCCTCTACCACTCGAGCTATAATAGCAAAACTTAAATTAGTCAAACAAATATTTTCATAAAAATTTACAACAAAATGTTTTTTATTGTAACATTGCGAAAATTATGCTGTTTCAATTGAAGCGGGCGCATGGTAGACATTGAAAATTTAACCCACAGAATTGGAAGCAGAATATTGTTTGAAAATGCTACGCTCCATCTTCCGCAATGCGGCAAGATTGGGCTCGTCGGCCCAAACGGATGCGGGAAAACGACACTATTTCGCATTATCCTCGGGCAGGAGGAGATCGATGGCGGAGAAATCTACATAAAAAATACCGCCAAACTCGTGTGCGTGAAACAGGAAATCGAAGACGTCGAAATTTCCCCGCTCGACCTGGTCATGGAAGCCGACGTGGAACTTATCGGGCTGCGGAAAATTATGAATAGCGAATCGCATGCAACGGCGGAAGAGCTGGCCAATGCATGGGACAGATATGGCGCTATTGGAGGATATTCTGCGGAAGCGCGCGCCGCCGGCATACTGGCGGGGCTCGGATTTAAACAAAGTGACATGCGGAAGAAAATTGGAGAGCTTTCCGGCGGCTGGCAGGTGAGGGCCTCCCTTGCCGCAACGCTATTTGCACCATCGGACTGCCTGCTGCTCGACGAACCCACCAATCACCTGGACTTCGAAACGGCAATGTGGCTGGAAAATTACTTGGAAAAAACGGACAAGATGATCCTGATGATTTCCCATGAAAGGCAATTTCTCAACAAAATTTGCAACCACATAGTTGCCATACACGGCAGGCAGCTGCAGCTGTTCAAGGGAAACTACGATACCTACGTCGACACGCGGGACAAGCGGGAGATTGCACTCACGAGAAACATCGAAAATTTGCAAAAGAAGCGGGACCACATGCAGAGTTTCATCGATCGCTTCGGTGCGAAGGCGACAAAAGCCAGGCAGGCACAGAGCATGGCAAAAATGATAAAAAAAATGGAAATTCCCGAAATGCCGGAATCCGCCTATTCGGTAAAGCTGTCGTTTCCACAGCCAAAGCCGCAAGTCGACCGCAAGCTGATAACTCTTGAGGATGTTTCCGCCGGCTACGGCCGCAAAGTCGTGTTGAGCGCTGTTGATCTCTGCGTAAGCTACGGCGACAGAATCGCGCTGCTTGGGGCCAACGGCAATGGCAAGTCCACGCTAGCAAAGGTACTGGCTGGAAGACTGCTCCCAATATCCGGGGATGTGATTCGCGGACGCAGCGTCAAAATTTCATACTTTTCCCAGCAGCAAGCGGACGAATTGGACGTGGCAAAAACTCCCGTGGCAACCCTGCGCGGCACCGTCCGAGAATTTTCCGAGACGCAGGCTCGGGCCCATTTGGCGAGATTCGGCATAACGCAAGCGCGCGCCGAGACCCCAATAGGAAATTTATCAGGCGGGGAAAAATCGCGCGTGCTACTGTCGATAAATTCGCTGTCTAGCCCCCATGCCATGATCCTCGATGAGCCGACGAATCACCTGGACATCGAGGCCCGCGGAGCTCTAGTGGACGCCATCGGCCAATACGAAGGGGCGGTAATTTTGATCACACACGATTTCTACGCGCTGGCCAAAATTTGCAGCAAATTTTTCATAGTTGCCGAAGAAAAATGTACGCCATTCAATGGCTCCATTGATTACTACCGAAAATCTTTGCTTACTGAAGACGGTGAGCGAATCGCCGAGTCGGCAAATGGCAGAAAAAATATCGAAAGCGGCGCACAAAGTGACACCCAAAGGCGGCGCAGGGAACTTGCGGCGCTGGAAAGGAAAATCTCCGCAGCGGAATCGAAAAAGCGAAAATTGGAAAGTCTTCTCTGCCGGTCCAATGAAGCGGAAGCGCACGACTCGTACGCCGCCTGTTGCAAAGAACTGTCCGAGCTGGAGGACAAATGGCTGAAGCTAAGCGCATGACCGCTAGCCACCTTTCAGCTAAAAATTTTCCCGGCGAAATCGGGTAGCACCTAGCAGATTAGTCAATCGTTTTTTTTCGCGCCGAGAAAGCGCGACGGATGAGTCTGCGGCACAGGAATAAATACGCCGGTGGTGCCAGAGCCCCCGCCAGGGCAACGGAGACCACGTCGCCAACTTTTTTACCGCATGGCAAGTATGATTTCACGAAAAATCTTGCGCCAGCAGCAAGGAGTGCCACGGCGGCGCAGCCGTATAATATGGGAGCGCAGCCCTTGAATTTTTCCGCAAAGGACGCCCCATTCACCTTCCTTCTGAACAGTACAGCCAGGCAAATCGCCTGCAAGACTGCGGCGCAACCCATCGCCATGGCCAACCCAACGACGCCAAATGGGCCGACGAATGTGAGCGCAAGCGTGGCGTTAGTAGCCAGTGCCGCGAAGCCGACAAAGGCCGGCGTTTTCATATCCTTCAACGCGTGAAATCCGCGAATCAGGAGCGTCGAAGCACCGGCAAATACCATGCTGCAGCAGTAGGCCGCGACGATTGGGACAACGCTTGCGACGTTTCCCGAAGAAAAATTACCGCGTTCAAAGAATACTGAGAGGATTTCCCGCCTCAGCATAAATAGCCCGATGGCGGACGGCAGCAAAATCCACAGCAGGGCCACGAGGCATGAATCGAACGCTGCGCCCATCGTCTCCTTCGATTTTGCGCTGGCGATTTTTGCCATGTCTGGGAAGAAAACCGTTCCAATGGCCAGCGCGAAAATGCCTGTCGGCAATTCCACAAGGCGAACTGCGACGTAGAGCAACGTCACAGCCGGGGCAAAAAATCGGTAGGCGATGAATCGAGACACCAGCACGTTGAGCTGCTCAATGGACGCACCGAATGTCCCTGGGAGAAATAATCTCCAAACGTCGGCCAGTCCTTCCTTCAGATTTTCCGTTTCACCAAGCGAAGGGCGCCAGCCGAGTGCGAACATGGCGGCAAGGGGCATCGCCAGTTGGACAAATCCACCGACCAGCACACCGACTACCAGGCAGTGCACCAATGGCAATCCCTCAAGTCGAAAGCAAAGGCCCCCAATCAGCAGGGATAAAATCATCGAAATGTTCATCCAAACCTGATTGATGGATGATACGAAAAATTTACCGAGAACATTCAGCGCCGCCGAAACAATGGCAGCCAAGCACACGAAAATCATGTATGGCAACAGCGCGGCTGCAAACGATAGCGCCATTGACCACTTGGCATCTGCAACCGCACCATCGGCAACGGCGACGGCGACGTAGGTTAGTGCCAAAATGCAGCACAGCATAATGGCCAATCGCCAAATCACGTGGCTGAATAGTTTGAACATCGAATTTTTTCCGTACCTAACGTACTGCGCCGATAGGACTGGAATCACGGCCGATGCTAGAGTCCCTTCGCCCAGCAGCCTGCGTAAAAGGTTTGGAAAACTAAACGCCAGCAGGAATGCCGCACCGATCTCGGATATGCCGAAAAAGGAAACGAATGTCGCGTCGCGCAAATACCCAAACACACGGGAGACAACTGTCATGCTCGACACAATCGACACGTTTTTCAGTGTGCTACTTTTTTCCATATATCAACGCGTTCGGCTGCCTGGAGTTACCAGCCCTTCCGAGCCGCTTCAGCGCAACGATTCCATCCACATCGCCCGGATCGTAGGATCCAGGAACCTCGAAAATAAGCCTCGAATCAGCGGAATCCTTTAAAAATTTTGAAAATACCGCGAGCAACCCACTTCCGCCGCCTTCCACCACGTTATATGGCGGATCGATGAAAATGATGTCGAATTCGGCGGTGCAACTCTGCGCAAAGACTAGGACATCCTGGCACAGGATCTTCGCCGTAAAGCTTCGCGCGGAGGATTTTCTGACCTTCCCGAGGTTATTTCCAATGGCATCGGCGGCCAGACGGCTTTTCTCAACGAAGACGCACGCCTCCGCCCCCCGACTGAGGGCCTCAAGGCCGTAATTCCCAACGCCGGCAAAAAGGTCCAGGGCGAACGCCCGCTGCGTTCTCTGCCACATTGATGAAAAAATCGCCTCCCGCAAAAAATCGGTGGATGGCCGCAAATACTCCACACCTCTTGGCACGTCCAGCAATATGCCGCGGGCGCTTCCGCCTGTAATTCGCATTTCAATTGATTGGTGATGATTTTACTAAAAATTACGACATTTTTTCGGAAAATCTCGAAATTTTTTTCGCCAACCCGGAACTGGTAGCGACGTAAATGATCGCTCCATTCAGCCGGACATCTTCGGTCGCCACAGCAAATTTCTGCGGCATCCCAAGCCTGATGCTGTGAAGAACGGGCAAAATTTCGCGCCCGATTACCGACTCGTGGGATCCGCACATCCCGAGATCGGAAATGTAGGCTGTCCCCTTTGGCAGGACTCGCTCGTCGGCGGTTTGAACATGGGTGTGGGTTCCGACGACTGCGGAAACCTTGCCGTCGAAGTGCCAACCGAATGCAATCTTTTCCGATGTGGCCTCGGCGTGTATTTCTGCCAGGAAAACGTCGACGTTTCCACCGCTGCTTTTCAAAATTCGCTCCGCGGCTTCGAAGGGACAGGCAGCGTTTATTTTCATGAACAGCCTACCAAGAACCACGCAAACGCCGATTTTAACACCCTTTCTTTCAAAAACTACGAAGGTGCGCCCCGGGCATTCATTCGGCAAATTCGCCGGGCGGCACACGTATTCCAGCGCATCGATGTCCCGTTCGAAACCGTGCCTATCCCAGATGTGGTCGCCGAGTGTTATCACGTCCACGCCGGCACCGTGGAGCAGTTCGGCGTGTTCGCGAGTTATTCCAGCTCCGGAAGTGGCATTTTCTCCGTTGGCAACGACGACGTCAATGTCATGGGTCCTCCGCATGCTCGCCAGGCTGCTGGCTATGAACTCCCGCGCCGGTCGGCCGACGACGTCTCCCAAGTATAAAACTTTCAGCGAAGATTGCACTTGTCTTTGCCTGCTGGAAGAAAGAACTATCGCAAAATATTACTAAGTACACCAAAAAAGAATGGAAAAATTTTTACCCATTTTCATAGTGCGGTGGATGTCTTTTTTGAAGAAATTTTTACGCGGCGTGGCAGTCGCTATCATTTTCTCATTCCCGGAAATCCCAAACGCAAACGCCGGCGGCGAAGAACCGGCTGCTCGCGAAATACAGGCACCGATTGGGCAGGGCTCCAGGGATTTTTCAATGCCTGTCTATGCCAATGACATAGCGGCTATTGTTAACAACGAAATAATAACGATGACCAGATTGATGAGGGAAATCGCACCGCTCATTCCGCGCATTCGTGCGGAATCGAGGTCTCAGGAAGAATTTCAAAGAAAAATGCGCCAGTACCAGGAGATGGTGCTCAATGCCTTCATCGAGAGGGTTCTCATCGTCTCGGACTTCAAATCAAAGGGAGGCAAAATTCCGGATACCTACGAAAAAAAGGAGTACGAAGCGTTCATCCGCAGCAGGTTCAACGACGATAGGGTGGCGTTCGCGAAGCATCTGCGGGAGAGCGGAGAGTCCGTCAGGGAGTTCAAAAGAGACATCAGTGAGCATGCCATAGTTAGCTTCGTCCTAATGGGGGAGCTAAGAGCAAAAAATGAAATAAGCCCGGCGAAAATTAGGGAATACTATGACGAACATATCCATGATTTCATCGTCGATCGGCAAATCTACGTCCGCAAAATCACGCTGCTGAAAAGCAACTACGGAGAAGACGAGCTGCAAGCAAAATTGGCGGAACTTGCCAGTGCGATCAGATCCGGCGATGACATTCAGTTTCTGGTAAAGAAATTCAACGACTTGCCGATGACGCAGATCGGGTGGATTTCCGCCGACCAAATGATCCCGGAGTTCGCCAATGCTCTGCGCGGCCTGCAAGTCGGAGAATTTACCGCGCCAATCACCCTGGACAGCAAGGTGTACGTGCTGTACGCAGCGGATGAAAAACCGGCGAAAAAATTCACCCTCGACGAAGTGCGCGATGACATTGAAAAAATTTTGGCGGCGAAGTACCAGGCCGAGGCGAAGGATAAGTACATGAAAAAATTGAAGGAAAAGGCGTACATAAAAGTCTTTCTGTAGCGGCTGCCCATTTCGGTACTTTTGTCGGATTTATTTCTTGATTAAGCATGGTCGCGTTTTAGTCTCCCGCTGAAAAGGGCTTAGGAAGATGATGAATGTGTTTTTTGTGGCTGAAGTTACGGCGGCGCAGCGGCAATCCGCCGGATCTGGATGGCAGATGCTGGCGATCTATGCGCTGCTGTTCGCCGGCATGTGGTTTTTGCTGGTTGCTCCGCAGAGGAAGAAGCAAAAAAGTCAGCTGAAAATGATCGAAGAGCTGAAATCCGGCGACAGGGTTGTCACAACATCCGGAATCGTCGGGACGATTGCCAATGTGAAGGGACAGATGTTCATCCTGAAAATCGCCGACGATACGAAAATTGAGATTTTCAGATCATACATTCAGGCAAAATTGGACAAGGCGGACAAAGGTGAGAAGGGGGAGTGACGTCCAATGCGCATGAGGGCGTCCTTCCGTAGAATTTTGCTATCGCTGGTAGTCGTTGTCGCCGCGATTTTTTCCGTCCTACCGGTGCGCGACAGGCCATTTGGGAAATACATGGTCAGCTGCGTCACGCGCGAAAAACAAACCTTCGACGAGCTCCTGCAGCGTGCCAGCGAACGGCTATCTTCCGGCCAAAGCAAAAGCCTATATCTGGCCATTCGGACAATTGCGGGCGAAGAAAACGTGGATCTGGCACGGTTCTTTGGCAGGAAGAATGTGGCGGACATAAAAGATCTCCGCGAAAAAAATAAGATCCTGCTTGATTCAATTTTGGCCGATTCGAAGAGCAAGATCAAGCAAGGGCTGGACCTCAAAGGCGGCGTTTCCTTCACTTTGAGAGTGGACGACCCCAAATTTGACAATTTTTCGGCCATTGAAAAAACCAAGCAGTTGGATAAGGCCGTTGACATCATTCGCCAGCGCATTGATGGGCTCGGCGTAGCCGAACCACTGGTGCGCATCTTCGGCAACAACTGCATAGAGGTCCAACTGCCTGGAATTTCCATTGGAGATAACCCGGAAATTGTTGACGCTATAAAAAAGCCGGCGAAGCTAGAATTTCGACTGCTGCATGGGACGTTGGTGCCGAAATCGAAATCCGAGCAGCCACCAATCGGTTACGAAGTTTTCGAACTCGGGCGCGTCTCAGACAATCGGACCTCGGAACGTAGCTACGCATTCGTGAAGAAGATACCGGAAATGACCGGCAACAAGGTGAAGCACGCCGGCGTCGCAATCGGACAGTATGGCGAATATGAAGTTTCGCTGACAATGACGGACGAGGGAGCAAAAATTTTCGAAAAAATCACGGCCGCTAACATAAATCGCCAGCTTGGAATCGTATTGGACGGCAAACTATATTCCGCCCCGGTAATTCGTTCGCCAATACCGAGTGGCCGTGCGAGCATTTCCGGAAGATTTACCCAGCGGGATGCGCTCGAGCTGGCGAATGTTTTGAACAACCCACTCGAAGTCGCATTGAAATTTGTAGAGCTGAACGAAATTGGGCCGTCCATGGCCGAGGACGCAATGGCAAGTTCGCTGCGCGCATCGCTAATTGGCGCATCCGTAGTTGCGCTTTTCATGCTAGCCTACTACCGCGTAGCCGGCGCCGTGTCGCTGGTGGCGATCCTAGCAAATATGGCAATTACACTGGGCGTGATGGCATCCATCGGTGCTACGCTGACGCTGCCAGGCATTGCGGCACTGGTTCTGACGATCGGCATGGCCGTAGATGCAAACATTTTGATATTTGAAAGAATGCGGGAGGAGTTGCTCTGCGGCAAGCCCGTTTCCGTCGCACTGGCGGCTGGCCATGGGAAAGCGTTCTCCTCCATCGTCGACGCAAATCTGACGACGCTACTTGCGGCACTGATTCTCATACACTTCGGCACCGGCCCGATAAAAGGGTTCGGGGTGATTTTAGCCATTGGCATCTTCGCAACCATATTCTGCGCACTGGTGCTTAGCAGGGGCTTGCTAGAGGTCTTAGTCGAAGGCGACATTTACAAAAAACTTATCCCAAATTTCAGAGTTCGACCGCTCGCCTTTGATTTTTTAAAGCACTGGAAATCGATATTTGCGGCATACGCCGTAGCCATTCTCGCGTGCACCGCCGCTGTGGCATCGCGCAACACCAAAATTTATGGCATAGATTTCACCGGCGGAGATGAAGTTACATTAAAATTTGACAAAAAAATACCGATTGGCGAAATTAATAGGGCGGCGGCGGAAAGTGGCATCGGGGAAATTGCTTCCGTCTATCAGAAATCCGCAGCTGACAATTCAGAAATCCTACGCGTGCAAACGGCTGAGGGCAGAGGAGCGGAAACCTTTGCGTGCTTGAAAAACAATTTCGAAGAGGCCAACCTGTCCCTGGTGAAAAAAACCGAAATCGGCTCGTCCGTGGGGCAGGGAATAAAATTGAATGCACTAATTTCCATTGCGCTGGCTATGCTTGGCATAATGGCATACGTCGCATTCCGCTTTGAAATGGGCTATGGCGTTGGAGCCGTTGTTTCGACGGTTTTGGATGTAATCTTGACCGTGCTAATATACCTATCGCTCGGACATCAAATTTCAGCGCCAATGGTAGCCTCCATCCTCATGGTTGTCGGCTATTCCATCAACGACACGATCATAGTGTTCGATAGAATACGGGAAGAACTGAAATCGAACGAAGCGATGTCTCTGTGTGACGTGATAAATCTGTCCATCGTAAAAACGATCTCCCGCACCGTGCTAACCAGCGCATCGACATTTCTATCGGCGCTGGCACTCTACCTGTTCGGATCCGGCGTGATCGTTGATTTCGCGCTAGTCTTTATGATAGGCATCGCCGTTGGGACGTTTTCTTCCATATTCGTCGCAAGCCCCATATTCCACATTTGGCACGGTGGCGATAGGAGAACCATCCCGGTGGCAATCTAGCACAACTTTCGGCGCACGATGGCAGAGAAAATTTGGGCACAGTTTCCCTATGAAAAATCGGTCGCCGAATTTCTCTACAAATCGCTGAACGTCGGATTCCCGGTCTGCGTAATACTTGCCCAGAGGGGAATTGCGGCGAAATCCGACGCCGAAAGATTTCTGTGGCCAAAGCTGACCTACCTCGATGATCCTTTCAAAATAAGGAACGTCGATCGCGCGGTCGACATGCTCTGCAGGATAATAGAAAATAACCTGCGCATAGCCGTCGTCGGCGACTACGACGTTGACGGAATGACAAGCGTAACGCTACTGGCCTCGCTGCTAAAAAACTTTGCCGTAAAACCGGATCTTTTTGTCCCGAGACGCGCGTACGAAGGCTATGGCCTGTCCTTGGAAATCGTGAAGCGCGTATTATCAGCAAGAAAATACGACGTGGTAGTAGTCTTGGACTGCGGGACAAATGCCGCCAGCGAAATAGAGTTTTTGCAAAAAAATGGCATCGAGGTCCTGGTCGTCGACCACCACCAGGCGAAGGCATTGCCAATAGCGCCATGCTGCGTGGTCAATCCACACGCCAGCGATTGTGAAAACGATGGCAAATACAAGATACTATGTACGGTCGGACTGGTTTTCAAGCTGTGCCACGGGCTGCTGAGGACACTGCGGAAAAAAAATGATCAGCGGGCATTGCGATACTCGCTGAAAAACGATCTCGACTTGGTAACTCTCGGTACAATTGCGGACATGGTGCATCTCGTCGGTGAAAACAGGATACTGTGCAAATTCGGATTGAAAATTTTCAGCGGAAAATTTCGCAGACCTGGCATTGAGGCGCTGTGCAGGTCCGCTGATATCCACGCCGGAGCAATCGTACGGCAATCTGACATTTCCTACAAGCTGTGCCCGCGGTTGAATGCGTGTGGGCGGCTAACGGATGCCATGCTACCAATAAACATGATGCTGAGCGACAACTTCGACGAGGCCATGACCTACGCCTACGAGCTCGACGAAACGAACAGGGAGCGGCAATTGATCGAAAAGGACATGACGGAGCAGGCTGAAAAATTGGTTCGTGCGCGCTATGCAAACGACAGTGGGCTCGTCCTCTACGATAGGAATTGGCACGCCGGCGTGGTTGGCATAATTAGCGGTAAATTTGCCAGAGACTACGCAAGGCCGTGCGTAGTTTTTGGACACGAACGCAACATCGCAAAGGGGTCCGGCAGGAGCTCGGACGGAACCAACTTAATCGACGTTCTCAGCGATTGTCCCGATTTGCTCGAGACATGGGGTGGACATCCCTACGCCGTCGGCATATCCATACTGCCGAAGAACATAGATGCATTCAGAAAAAAATTCAACGAAGTCCTTGGCAGGCACTTGGCCTCTTCGCCGTCACAGGAAAAATTGGAATTTTCTTCGGAATTGAAATTGGAAGAAATAGACAACGGATTCATGGAGGAGTTGGAGATGCTGCAGCCGTTTGGGCAGAAAAATCCAGAACCAGTCTTTCTCGTAAAAACCATAAAAATCAACTGCCTGCCGGAAACATTTGGTGCGCGGAAAAATCACGTAAAATTTTGGCTGACGGATAGACATTCCAAAAAAATGCTGGTGATTGGGTGGAATTGCGCGCACAATATTCCGCCCATCCGCACATCGCTTGACCTGCTTGTGACCGTCAACCATGAAACGTGGAATGAAACGCACTCCACATGCCTATACGTGATCGATTGGAGGGTGGCCAGAAAGAACTAGCGCAGGCACCAGCTTGCCGGGGAGGTTTTTGGAAAATTGTTGGAAAATTTGCTTGCGAACGAGGAACCTCTATGCCATGAGGGTAGGTGTGTTTGGGCTTACTGAAAATCAGGCATTCATGGTGTTGAATGCATTACCGAATATCGGCCCTTGTACTGTAAAAAAATTACTGGTGCATTTCCAAGGGGACGCAAGGCGCATCTTTTCAGCAACAGCTGCACAATTGGAGTCTGCATTGAACCTCGACGGGCAGACGATCGGCTGCATAGTAAATTACAGCAAATACTTCGACTTGGAGAAGGAAGAGCGCGCCCTTGCCGCATTGCGTGGTCGGTTTTTCAGCGCCAACGATGGCGATTATCCAACTCTGCTAAGAGAAATTCCAGATGCACCCACGGGGCTATACACCATCGGAGAGATCGATAATCGGGATAAAAACATAGCCATCGTCGGCTCACGAACGACGACTTTATACGGGCTAGAGGTAGCGCGAATGCTCGCGATGGAACTGGCACGGCGAGGATTTTGCATTGTCAGCGGCATGGCGCGCGGGATTGATGCCGCGGCGCACGAAGGTGCGCTTGCCGCGAAAGGCAAAACGATGGCCGTTCTCGGTAACGGAGTTGACGTTGTGTATCCCGGCGAAAATGCGGCGCTTTACAGAAGAATTCTCTCAAACGGTGCCGTCATCTCCGAGTTCACACTCGGAAGGCGTGCCGATAGGCAAACATTTCCCATACGCAACCGCCTGATTGCCGGCCTGTGCCACGCCGTAATCATAGTCGAATCCGACAAATTCGGCGGCAGTATGATAACGGCAAAATTTGCGGTGGAATACGGCAGGCACGTATTTGCAGTGCCAGGAAGGATCGACCAATCGTCCAGCGCCGGCTGCCTAGCTCTCATAAAGGAGGGGGCGACCGTACTAACGTGCGTCGACGATATTTTCGAGGATATTCCATACCTCAGCGGCATCCCGAAGCAGGAAACGCTGGTAAATTTTGCTGGCAATTTCGTTCCGCCAGTGCAGATGCCAAGCCTTCCATGCCCCATCGAGAAGAAGGTCTACGAAATTTTGCTGAGCGAAAAATCCGCCGGCATAGACGCACTGGTAAGCATCTCCGAATTGCCAGCGAGTAAGGTGCTAAATTCATTGCAAATGCTCGAGGTGCGCGGACTGGCGTCGAGGCGCTACGACGGAAGGTTCGAAGCAAAAAAAATGGCCTACGCTTCGTAGCCCTGATTGGGTGCTAAAGCTCCCACATGTAGCTTTTTTTGCCAAACAGAACGTTGCCTTCGCCGTCTTCGAATTCTATCTTCCACGCTCGAATTTTTTGAATGTCTATTTTTTCTGACACTACGCCGCAGTAGATCTCATAGACAAACGGAAACTTTCGCTCCTCTGGTATCTTGCATGTAAATGTGCGCACGCCATCTTCCATCGCCATCACGGCGTAGATTTTGGCGAATAGCTCTCCGGGCAACTTGCTGACGGGAACATTCAATCCGATGATAAAATACGTTCCAGCGCGCTTGTTTTCAGCATCCCTCGCAATGCAGCGAAAATATCGGTGCTCCTTTTTTTCTCCAAAATACTCACCTATTGTTTTAAAATTCGCATCGCCCATGTGCTTGATTTCAACGGACTTAATCCTAAACGCGTACTCACCACTATCGCCATTCGATGCGCCACTAGCCACTGCGATGCTGCAAACTCGAAACGCCAGCGCGCAGACCACAAGGGTAAAAATTCTAGCGATTGACATGCGCAGCGTAGGTTCTTGAGTTGGCACAAAATTTCAAGATTAATTATGGATGGCAAAGCCACAGCTGGGAGAAAATTTTCAACGGCCATTGCCCCGATGCACGGCCTAGCAACGCGCCAATTTCTAGACATTTTGTCGGATTTTTGTGAGCCCGACGAGTGCATTTCCGGTTTTTTGCGCGTGCACGAAACATCGGTGATTGCAAAGGACATCGTAGATTTGATCGAAAATCGCAGGGGTATGGCGCCGCTGAGCATACAGCTGCTAGGAAAAGATCCGAAACATTTCGTCAGAGTCGTTGGATTGCTCAGAAATTGCGGTATCAGCGCCATCAACGTAAACCTCGGATGTCCGATGGCGAAGATCCGAAAAAAAGGGGTTGGCGGCGCACTTTTGGCAGAGCTGGACACCGTTGACGGGATAATTTCGGCGCTGGCGGAGGAAACAAACTTGCCGATCTCCGTAAAAATCAGGGTTGGCTATGCCGATCCGTTGGAGTTCGATGCAATTTTGGAGCATCTGGCGCAACACGGCATTGCAGCTCTGTACCTGCATGGGCGCACGGTCATGGGATTGTACTCTGAGCCCGTTGATTTTGCGTGCATTTCAAAGGCAAAGGCGGTCCTGCGCTGCCCGGTAATTGCCAATGGCGACATAAAAAGCGCAGAAGAAGCGATGGCCGTTGTCGAAAAAACGTACGCCGATGGCGTGATGATCGGGCGGGCGGCAGTCACTAATCCGTGGATATTTCGCCAAATAAATGAAATTGCATCTGGCCTAGAGCCATTCGCGCCATCTGGCGAGGACTACGCCAACTACATCGAAAAACTGAAAGCCTCAACGCACAGGCCCGGCGTTTCCGAAATTCGCTCCATCTCTGCAATAAAAAAGTACCTTGTCCCCATTGCAGATTCCCTGGACCATGGTGGAGATTTTTCCATCAAAATTCGAAGGGCGGAAACGTTTCATGCCATCGGCGACGCCTGCGAAGAGTTTTTCATAGGCGAGTGGGCGAATCGCGGCGATTGCGATGCGCCGAAGTGGCAATCTTAGAAAGTATACCTCAGGCCGAACGGCAGCTCATGGACAATACTTCCACTGAAATCGATGGAATGCTTCCGATTTTCTCCGTAGTTACACGGCATCCACCCGCTTTCCCCGAAATGCTTGGAAACACGGAGATTCTATATCCAACGTCAACGGCGAGGTGGTCACTAACGGCAAATGCGACGCCGCACACAGTCTACAAGGCAAATTTGGTTCCAGAATATCTCAATTTTTCGCATGGGAAGGGCACTTCGGTGGCATTTTTATCGCTAACCTCAGCTTTGATAAATGCCACACCAACACCGGCCTCAATCTGTGGGATAAATTTTTTTCTACGTCGATGTCGCAGTAAAAATTGAGCATTACGATCTTGAAATCCATTTTCAAAACGGCCGGAGTGGCCTATGCGTCTTGGTAAAACGCTCCATATCAATCGTCGACGGATACGTCACATTTCCAAGATTTGCAGATGCCAAATTCCACTTCTGTGCGCACTTTAAATTGCCCTCCTTCGCCGAAGGACAATCCGGCTGCTACCTTTCTCGACGGTAAGCGGTTTTTAAAATTAACGCTATCTCGATAGGTAATTTGGAAAACTTGGCCTATCACTTTGCGATCCCACGTTCCCCTCCCATCGAAGAAGTCGCCGCCGCCTTCCACGGAAACATACGGCTTGACATCAGCCAGTATCGAATTTATGGTGAAAAAAGCGCCACCAACAGTACGCACACTCGGCGGCAAAAATTGAATTTTACGCTCATCACATCCTTCTCTTCACTGGTAGACCCCTAAAAAGGACGACAGCCGATCGCGGCCGTAGCTGTGGAGGCCGCCGCGTCAAATAAAATTTTACGTTTTTTACTTTTTCGATGATCCACGTGGCAGAGCTACCACGCGGCGCATTTTTGTTGAATTGTGCCATAAAATTTCTAGTCATTCCGCCAATGGTGACGATTTTAGATGGGGCGGCCACGGCGAAGAACGTTTTGCAAAGCGTGAAGGCGGAGGTCGCCGCGCTTAGAATCGCACCACAACTCGCAATCGTATGCGTCGGCGATGACCCGGCTTCGGAGATCTACGTAAGGAACAAGCTGATTCAGGCGAAGGACGTTGGAATCGGCGCGCAACTGGTAAAACTGCCGGCTGATTCGCCTCTGGAGACGATTTTGGCAAATATCCGTACGCTAAATGAGGATTCAGCGATCAACGGAATAATCGTGCAGTCGCCGCTGCCGGACGGATCGATGCAGAATGTCGCATTCAACGACATATGCATCGCAAAGGACGTCGATGGATTCAGCGATCGCAGCATCGCAAACCTGGTGAGAGGAGCTGGCAACGGCTTCGTTCCATGCACGCCGCTCGGAATCTGCGCCCTTTTGGAAGCCTACGGCATCGCCATCGGCGGAAAACACATCGTTATCATCGGCCGCGGCAGCCTCGTCGGCAGGCCGCTTTCCATCCTGCTATCGCGAAAATCGAAGGAATTTAACGCAACGGTAACGCTGTGCCATTCGGGGACGGAAAACCTAGTGAACATAACCAGGCTTGCGGATATCGTGGTGGTCGCCATCGGCAGAAAATTTTTTCTGAAGAGGGACATGGTAAAGCCCGGCGCCGTTGCCATAGATGTTGGGATAAACCGTGAGGCCTGCAATGGAGCTTCCGGAAAATATAAAATATGCGGCGACATCGACTTTGAAAATGTAAAAGATATTTGCCAGGCCATAACCCCAGTTCCAGGCGGCGTCGGCCCGATGACGGTCGCCATGCTCATGCGCAACACTCTGTTCGCGGCGAAGGAACAAAGCAAAAACCGGAGCTGGAGGCGCGAATCGGAATCGAACCGATGAATGGAGGTTTTGCAGACCTCAGCCTTACCACTTGGCTATCGCGCCGCAGCGAATGCAAAAGCGAAAAAATCACGCGGATTTCAACGGATAAGCAGTGGCTTGTGTGCATTTTTGCGGTAAAAAGTCAACAATTCCACGCTGAAGGCTGAAAATTTCACAGCGAAATTCGCCATGTGTTACTTCGCGCAAGTTAGCCAGCTAGCGGAAGATGCCCGCACCGTGCGCCCATCGCCACCAACCGCTGCAATTTCTGCAACTGTGGAAAAATTTTGACCGCTAGTCACAGCTTGGCAAACGTTCCGCGAATTATCTCCACTGGCAATGGTGTGCGGGAAAGCTCCGCGATTTGGTGGCTCCATTGTACCCGTACCTTCATGCCTGAACCTCTTTGTGCCCGGCAAAAGCTCGCAGACATTCTCGGACTCATCCCTACGCCTCTTTGTAGGGCCAAGTCCGCCACATGTGTAAATTTCGCATTCCATGGCACGTTTTTTTATATATGACATCAAATGTCAAGAATGGAAAATTTCGCAAATGTCACTTTCCTCCATTTGCCGTTTCTAGGCACAGTTCGCCGGCAGCTACCTCCGTGACGCAGCCGCTCGGATCAATTCTTCAAAGCTCGCCGAAAGCTCGAGGCCACCGACGTCCTTGGCCAAAATTTCCAGCTTTTCTGCGCTTTCCCTATCCCTGAGCATCTCCGCCAGCGCGTAGGCGGCACTTCCCCTGAAAGATTTGCCATACTTTTTGCCGTAGACGACGGCATTCAGAAGTTTCTCAGCTTCCTCAAAATTACCGAGCCTGTGCATGGCCACCGCACGACTCGCCATGGCGCGCGGCAGCAGCGCCGTTGCCCTTAAAATTTTACACGCCCGCTCGTACTCCGCCTCCGCGGCAGCGTAATTTCCATTTGCCAGATAGTCATCGGCTAGTGCCAGAGACGCGACACCTGCCAATTTCTCCATCCTATGCTTAACGATAAATTTCGCCTTTTCCTCCGGTGTTGCCAGCGACGCATACTCCCTCCGCATTTTCGATGCTTCGCGGCCTGAGTGCAATCGACCGGCAAGCCAAATTGCCATGACTAGCGCAATGGTCGCGGCAATCAACGACAGTATCCGCCGCCTGTGGAAAAAAAGCCACACCCGCTCACCAATGCTGGCCGCCACAAAGGCTTCGTCCACATCACTACCGCTATCACTCATAGTCAAGCCACACAAATTGTTGAAAACACGAAAATATTCCACACAAAGGTAGCAAACAAAATATTTATGCAAAAGTGCTTCCTCCGCGGAAATATTTCAATCGGAATCGTTGAACTTTCCGCAAGGGAAAGTCACCATCTGCGCAACGTTATGCGCACGCACGTCGGGGAAAAGGTCGTCGCATTGAACGGCAAAGGCACTGTCGCGCACGGCAAATTGGTTGAGATAGCAAATGGGCATGCTCTCATAGAAATTGAAACGGTGACCAAAGTGGAACGTCCGGCACGCGTTGTTTCCCTACTGCAGGCAATTTTGAAAAATGCGCACTGCGACCATATTGTGCGCGAAGCGACGGCGATCGGTGTTTCGGAAATAGTGTTTTTCGAAGCGCAAAATACGGAGTGTAGATTGAGGGGAAAAGTCGCCGATCGGCTCACACGCTGGGAAACGATCGCCATCGAAGCGTGCAAGCAGTCCGGCAATCCATTCCTGCCGAAAATCTCATATCATGAAAAACTTGAAATAGTCGCATTGGATGACTTTGTCACGGGAATTTTTGGAGGATTGAGCGCCGGTGCCAGGCCACTCAAAGTTGCCATCGCCGACAATTTTAGCGGAGGAAGCATCGGTGTGGCAATCGGCCCCGAAGGCGATTTTTCCACGCATGAGTACAATTTTTTGAGGAAAAATCGCTTTGTCGAATGCCGCCTCTCGCGGAATATTCTGCGCTCCGAAACGGCGGCGATCTACGCGCTGTGTGCCCTAGATCAGTTGCTTACGGACGACTAGCGCCGGTGCATTGCTCCGATTGTGGCAGACCGACTATTTGTATCACAACTTGCTGGTGGTGTGCGTTAAACGCCAGCGGCGTGTATTTGAATCCATTTCCGTCAATTAGATCCATGAATGCACGAAATTCTCCGTTCTCAAAGTCATCGTAGTTGTAGAACTCATCGAACACTAGGATTGTTCCCACCCTGAGCAGCGGAAGCAGCGGCTCGAGCCCGTCCACGGCGCTCTGATAGGTATCTGAGTCGATGTGAACCAGTGCCAGCTGGTAGTTTTTCAAAACCGGCAAAAGTTGCGGGATTGTGTCAATGAATTTTCCACGTATGGCAATGACGTTGTCCAGCGTTGGAAATGGCGGTTGAAGACCAACTGGTGCGATCTTCGGCGCAAACGTCCCAGCTGGAAAATTCACATCGCCGCGCTCCCACGCCTCCGGTAACCCTGAGAATGTGTCGCAGGCGAAAACCGTACCGTGCGCAAAAACAGAACCGAGCAGATTGCTTGATTTCAAAACGCCGGCACCGAGATCGACGGCAACGCCAGCGGGAAAATTTGCGAGTGCCACCAGCGCACCATACAGCAGCGCGTGGGTGTCGGCCGTGACTGGCAGCGCGTTCGGCATGAAGGAAGCTACGAATTGAACGGACTGCGAATTTTTCATGTAGTCGCTGTCCCGCGTACCGAATTTGTTTACCTGTGCCCCGCACGGAGATGTGTGGTCCAGCGATCGGCTCTTCGCATTGGGAGGCATCACAACGTGCTCGTTCCAATCGTACCTTTGCAATGCACACTCTGGAAGCGGCGGCTTCGCACCGAGGCCATCGGCGTTTGTAGCGCACGGGTTAAATGAAAAGATCAAACACAGATCCAACAGCATAGTAATCACGCATTCGCCCATTGGGAAACATGGACAAGCCAACGGCAATTGATTGTCAAATATTTTGGCAAAGCCGCCTAAAATAAATTCGACAAAAATTCAGTTCGTGGCGTCGCATTGCCCATCTGCTACCGCATCGATGGCGGCCGACGCGGGATGCGCAAATTTTTTTTCGCCATGCTCATCACTTCAGTTGCGCGAGGTAGCTCACAACCTCGGCGATGCTGGCTCCGTCAGTGGAAGCACCGGACGCAACTCCCATAGCGGAAAATTTTTTCAGCGGCAAATGGAACAGATCGGAAACCGTCTCGACAGGGAATACCGGCAGTGTCGTGGCCTTCGCCGCCGCCACCAGCGTTGCCGTATTATTCGAATGCCTTCCACCAACGACGACGATCGCCTGCGCTCCGCTTTTTTGCAGCCCCACAATCGCCCTCTGCCTCCCGATGGAAGATCCGCAAATTGTGTTTTGGATCTCGGCACCGGGGAAAATTTTGGCAATTTCCCCCGCTAGACTAGCGAAAAATTCTTCGCCAATTGTGGACTGTGAGATCACCAAAATTTCGCTCAAATCGCGGGGAAGCGAATGAATCTCCTCCATCGAATTCACCGCGAAACATTTTCCAATCGCCGCCGCACTCGCCAACGCTAGCACCTCCGGATGGCTACGATTGCCAATGATTAGAACTGGGCGATTGCCATTCGCAGCGCGTTCTACCATTTGCGTAATTTTTGCAATGTGGGGGCATGTGCCGTCGATCACACTTTTAAAATGATACTCCAGCTGCGCACGCCTGGCCTTCGAAATTCCGTGGGCGCGGATCACGATGCAATCCAGCGGCGTGGCATGCTCCAGATCGTCCTCGCCAAGCAATTTTACGCCTGCACTTTTCAAGCTGTCCATGACTCGCCAGTTGTGTACGAGCGCGCCATCGATATACGTTTTGCCACGGCATTGCTTCGCTGCGGAAATGGCGAAGGCCACAGCTCGCTCCACGCCTCCGCAAAAGCCGGAAACACTTGAAATTATCACGCGCAAGATGCGCATTTTCGAAACTCGCAGCCACAAGTCAATCTTCGTTTTGGCATGATTTTTCGTTGCAATGCCCGGCTTGCGGCGCATAGTTTGGTCTCTGCTGGCGCGAGGATGGATGAATGAAAATTGTTGTTTTGCGCGCGTCCGCACTGTGGATGCTGCTAATTTTTCCGGCGCTGTGCGTTCTTCGCCGCAGGTGGGTACGACAGCCAACAATCGTGTTTCCCAATGCGGCGATTGTGAAAAAAATCATCGGCAAGGCGGCTGCGAAGCGAGGTGCGAACTGGCCGGCCATCTGCGAAAACCTATCCATTTTTACGTTGATTGTTGCCTACTCCGAGCCAATGTTCGCCGTGGAAACTGCGGTGGTTGCTTGTAAAACGTCGCTCGTTCTGGCAAGCCTCTGCTGCTTTTTCGCGGAAGTATTTTTAAAAAGCACCTTTTTTCACAGGATTTCCTAAACCATGGCTTTTGCCAACGAAAAATTTCTCGCCATTGCCCTAGTTGGCCCGATCTTCGTCGCGCTCATGCTTATCAACGGCGCGCAAAAAACGGCGAAAAAATTGGAAGCAGTGGCGGATGAATTCACACAATCGAACCTTTTAAAAAATTTTTGTCCAATCGGGCAAAGGATCAGATTCGCACTGGACACAATCATTCCCGTTGCCTATGCTTTTATTTTGGCTGGGTGGCACGGCGACGTCGGGACAGACATGGGAAAATACCTAATTCCGCTGCTGGCCGTTCTCTTCGGCACACGGTCAATTCTCCTAACCGGAAAATGCGGAAATGGCAAATCGGCCAAGGGCGAGGCAAAGGTGCGGAGTCACCAATTCTAACCTTCGCCGAGCTTCAGAAAATTTACGCAAGCGAGGCCATTGCCGTGCGAATTGGCTAGATTTCACGGCCGAAGGACCTCCGAAAGCCAAGTGACCTTCGCACACCGCTTTCACCGCGAACAAAATTACGGCGATTGATGTCTTGCAAAATCAGTCTGGCTTCGCAGAATCCCACAAGATGGGTGGCAATGTCGTAATGCGCTGTGGCATGGACTCCGTCGTCCTTGCCGAGGTAGATGGGAGTGGGGGCCTTTCGAATGTCCAAAGCTACGCCGTCGCATTCGACAGGGAGCGCGGAAACACAGAGGATTGGCTGCAGGCCTTTGCCAAAACCGTTACTGGCATAGCGAAGGAAACGCGGCAGAAAATAGCGCTGATTATTCCACCGAACAGTGAGATTTTTATCAAGCATCTGAAAATTCCGGAGCTCGGTGAAAAAAGTGCAAGGGAGGCATTTCGATTCGAGTGTGAACACGCGTTCCCAGGCGGGTCGGAGGAATGGAGCTGGGACATATACCAGACCGGAGAACAAACGACACACGCATTCGGGGTCGCCATTCGCCGGGTGGTATCGGAGCGCATCATCGACATCCTGATTTCCAACAAAATACAATTTTCGTACATTTGCCCGGAAATATTTCTGAACACTGTGGCCATCCAAAACTACACCGACTCCCCGCAAAATTCTATGGTTGTGCACATTGGCAATGCATCTGCCTACCTGACATGCATCGGCTCGAACGTGGAGTATTTCAGGGTGCTTCCGATCGCCGGATCGCACCTAACCAAGACGATCGCGGAAGCCCAGAAGCTTTCCGAGGCAAGAGCCGAATCGCTGCAGGTCGAATTTTTGGAAAATCCAGCCAATGAAAACCGCACATTCATGGCATATTACGCCAAGCAATTTTCCCAGAAGCTGCGCCAGGAGCTAAAAAAATCCGAATTGTTCTACTGCAGAACGTTCAAACAGAATCCAACGGCGAAATTGTACATCACCGGCAGCAGGGGCAAGTTATATGAATTTTTCAAAGCCGAGGAAGGCGCCGAAGTCGTGGACATGTTCGAAGCCCTGAAAAATAGCATTGGAACGTGCATCGGCGAAGCTGAAATTGACCTCATAAAGCGCAACATCGGGGCATTTGTTGGGGCGGCTTACTGCCTAAAAAATGGGCAAGCAAAGCCGCTAAATTTGTTCTCCGCTGATTTCTCCGACCAGGTAGAGTTTCAGCGGCAGCATCTCGGCTATCTACTGGTCATGGTCCTGCTAACATTGGCCGCGTTGACAGGGCTAAAAGTTCTCACGAAGGATGCCATAAACCTGGGATCGGCGAAGGCCGCCATGGAAGCGAAATTATTCGAGACGAACATCGACATCGCGAGATATTCCGCCGCACGCGAGGCGCGGGACGAAGTGAAAGCGTTCATAGAAAATACCAAAGCGGCACTCGATTCACAGGCGGCGTGGGTGGACTTTCTAAACGATTTGCAGCTAGGGCTACAAGCGCTGCAAACGGCATGGATAGAATCGTTTACTTGGGTTGACAAAACTGATGGCACAGGCGCAACCAATGTGGAAATTGTGGCGAAAATGCTGTTCGTAGACGACGCAAGTAAATTCGCCAACGGAAAAATTGAAAAATTCATCTCTTCTCTGGCTGAAATGAAAGGCGTGGAACACGTAGGCAATATCCGCACGCTGGCGCGCAATGGCCACTCCCTATCATTCGCGTTCGACCTAGCACTGAGAAAGCAATCGGAAATTTTCATGAAATGAAAAAATTTTTTTTCAGACGCCACTGCCTGTTTTTTACCACGCTGATCATTCTGGTCATGTGCCAAATATTGATTCTTAGGCACTGCTTCAGGGCATACGGCAATAAGATTCTGCAAAGGGACGGCATTGCCGCCCTGACAGACACCCTGCGCATCAAGAGGGAA
Organism: Puniceicoccales bacterium; assembly: GCA_031268175.1. Classification (GTDB taxonomy): domain Bacteria; phylum Verrucomicrobiota; class Verrucomicrobiia; order Opitutales; family JAIRKQ01; genus JAIRKQ01. The sequence goes on from JAIRXR010000011.1 coordinate 224,377, forward strand.
CAGCTGCCGAAAAATCACCTGGAGGCGGAAAGAGAAATGGTAATCGAATTGGAAAAGTACAAGAAATTCATCGCAGAAACATGGCCAACGATGATTGAAATGGCGGCGATCAACAATCCGGATACCGTTCCACCGAACCACGTTGCCGCGTTCTTCGACATATCAAATTACCTACTATGGGCGAGAGAATCCTGCGATGCGCTCGGCGTAGAATTCGAACCAACCTGTTCGTTCGGATTCAAAGACATATTCGAAAGAAATGAGCAGCCACTTGCCTCGGAAATTTTCGACGTACACCGGCAAAAGGAGCAACTCCAATTGCTGCTTTCCTATCTGATGGAGTCGCGATCTTCCTACTTGAAAATAGTTTCCGTGGAGCGCGGTGACGATTCGCGATCGGCATACTTCGACAACGACGATGTGTTTCAGCCGGATATCAGGCAAATCGACGAAACCGTATCGCATCTTTACAGGATAAATTTTACCGCATTCACCGATTCATTTAGGAATTTTCTAAAAAAATTATACACTAACAACATTCCGGTTATTTTTCGCCAGATTTCCGTAAAACCGAATCACACGTTCAAACTAACGAAGAACAATCCTGGGCAAATATCCGAATGCCTCGCAGCGAACTACTCCGTTGTGATCGAGTTTCTAGACATTCCACAGGCTCTTTTTAAAAGCAGAAAAAACGCAGCGATTTACAGGAAAATTTTATACCAGACGGCCCACTAGAATCACAAGTACTAGGTGGCGCCTTCGGTAAACATTTGGATGACGCAGTCCATCACACCATTTCCCATGGCTGCAACTATGCGGTCGTTTTCTAGGATAACGTCCGAAGCCGACGGCACCCTGGCATCGAAATTGCGCATGAGAGAAACCAAAACGCAGCCACGCGGCAATCCGAGCTCCCTAATTTCCTTTCCAACGAGGCCGCATGATTTTTCGATCCTAAATTCCACGAAGGAGCAATGGCAATCCGAAACATCCGAAAGGACATGGTGACTCTTCGGAGATACGTAGTTGATTAATTCTCTAGCCGTTGCTACGCGCTTGGAAACGATCTTCTCTATGCCGAGAAGGCCGCTTATATTCGACAGCACGGATTCGTATTTACCATCGTTCAGCGCCAGCATGACGCATTTTACGCCGAGGTGCTTCGCCTGCATAGCGACCATTGTGTTTTTTTCATCATCGTCGGAGCAGGCAACAAAATGGGAACCGTTCGGCACATGTTCCTCATTGAGAAGATCAGGCGCGGCCGCATCGCCGTTGATTACTGTAATATTTGGGAACTCGGCAGCCAGCCTTTCGCAGACATCAAGTGATTCTTCTATGGCAACGACTCTATACTTCGAGGAATTCAGATATCTGATTAGCGCGCGCGCGATGCCAGACGTGCCAAAAATTGCCACGCCGATGGCCGAGGTTGCCCCGTGCATGCTCAATTTTTCGAGCAGCGACGCTATGTCGTCGTGCTTCCCAACAACCGTTACCACGTCGCCATCCGAAACTATGGTCTCCGGCGTTGGAACTGCGTCGACGCCGTCACGCGTAATGAACACAATTCTCACATTGGCCAGAGCGTCTATGTCGCGCAGCGCACGGCCCAGGCACTTTGACTTTGGAGTTACGGCACACCTCTGAATTTCAATTTGATTGAAGGCGATATTTTCAACGGTTACGTTCCTGGGAGTCCTTATGACTTTTGCAAATTCAGCGGCACATATCCTGCTCGGGTCCACGATCATGTCGATGGCGAAATGCCTCTGGTAATACCCACCACAGCTCGAAAAATTTGACATGAACATTGCGGAATTCGTGCTGGCGACGGTATTTTTGGCACCCAAGGCCTTTGCCACGGACGCTGAGATCATGTTCGCCGATGCGTCATTGCCCACGGACAGGAAAAAATCACATTCGCCGGCACCGGCGCTGCGCATCGCATCTATGTCCCTCATGTCTCCGTTTACAATCGCCACGTTGTACTTATTCTGCAGCGCATCGATTACCCTCGGGTCCTTTTCGATGACGACGACGGAATCGCCGCGCCTGCTGAAGGTCATGCAAAGGAAATCACCAATCTCCCCGCAACCTCCTATGATTATTCGCATAGCGTCGCGCACTACCGATCCCAACTTTGCCATCACATCAGCAGCAACGAATTAATTTTCTCGCACAGCGCCTTTCCGTAATTTCCGCCAGGCGACCACTTCGTTGTCAAACCATCAATAGTCCTCGCGCACCCACGCTCTATGAGATCAAACCTCGGATCGATGCAATTGTTTATGAGGGATAGCCGAGATCCATAGGCCTTCAGGTGTTGCACGTGTGCGCGAATCCCGTCCCGTATGCTGAAAAAGCACGCTCCGTAAACGTCATACCCCATGGTACCAAGGCTGCAAAAGTTATTTTGCCTTTTGTTAATGGCCCCACCAAATTTCAAAAAATTAGTCTCGTGGCACATCTGAGCAAAAGCTATGTCGTGATTTATGCCCTCGTAACTGGATTCAAAGACATACACCTTGACTATGTACTGCAACCTAGTCGAGCTCAATCTGTCGTTGTGCTGTCTGATATAGTCAATCATCATTCGCTCCGTCGCCCTTCCTCTGCCTATGAGGCTGTAATTGCCTCCGATGGGTTTGCGCGAAGGTTTCTTGGTTCCACGGAGGCAGTGACACGAACACCCTGCAAAAAACAATGGCAAAAACAGAATCAGCGGAAGTGCAAAATTTTTTATAATTTTCATGGATGCGAAACTCGCCGTGCGGTTATAAAGAAACACGCCAATTTGCAACTATCATTCATTGTCGAACCAGACGGATAAATCCTGCAAAACCGTACCTGTTCCGTTTGCCACCGCACTAAGCGGATCGCTTGCCATGACAACCGGAAGCCCTGTTTCCGCCGCAATCAAAATATCCAAATTTCTCACCATTGCACCGCCGCCGGCTAGAACTATGCCGCGGTCAACCAGGTCTGACGACAGCTCCGGAGGGCACTGTTCGAGCGCTATTTTGACGATATTTACGATCGAGGCGAAGGAATCCTTCAGCGCCTCCCTGATTTCGCTCGACGCAATCGTTATCGTCCTCGGCAAGCCGACCATCGCATCACGTCCTTTTATCGACACGGAAAGTTCTTCATCCAATGGTGTCGCCGAACCAATTCGAATTTTCAGTTCCTCCGCCGTACGCTCCCCAATTATCAGATTATATTCACGCTTGACGTAATTTATTATGCTGTGGTCCATCTCGTCGCCGCCGACGCGTATGCTCCGAGAAAACACCACGCCATTGAGGGACAGAATCGCGACCTCCGTCGTGCCACCGCCGATGTCGACTATCATGTTCGCGGCCGGCTCGTCGATGGGCAATCCGGCACCTATGGCCGCAGCCATCGGTTCCTGAATCAGCAGCACATCGCGGGCACCGGCGTGGATCGTTGCCTCCCTGACGGCACGCTTTTCCACCTCGGTTATGCCGGACGGAACGGCGATTATTACGCGTGGCGGGACCAGTCGCATTGACTTCGACACCTTGCCGATGAAATAGCGCAGCATCGCCTCGGTAACCTCGAAGTCGGCGATTACTCCATCCTTCATTGGTCGCAAAGCGACTATGCTTCCCGGCGTTCGGCCAAGCATTTTCTTTGCTTCGGCGCCGACGGCCCGTATGCGGCGGGACGTCGTGTATACGGCAACAACGCTCGGTTCTCTGAGGACGATCCCCCTGTCGCGGACAAAAACCAACGTATTCGCCGTCCCCAGGTCGATGCCAATGTCATGGGACCAAACCCCGAAAAGATTGGCAAAAAAATTCGTTATCGCATTTTTGAAAGTGAACGCCATTCCCACGTATTGCGGCGGAAAGTAGCAAAGCGATGCCGTCTTGCAAGAAAAATTATGCCTTTGCTTTTTCGCGAAAACGCGGTGAATTTTTACTATCGAAATTCGCCCATTTTTCTAGCAATTCCGCCGAAAATCATCGATTTTTTAGGTAAAATTGTGCCGGGATTGATCACTGAATTGCAAGAAATTTCCGAATAGTCGCCGACTATCGCACCCATTTTTCTAAGTCCCGTTGGAATTCGCTTTTCTCCGTAGCGCGCGGTGATTTCCATCTTGTCCAGGCGCAAATTCGCCAAAATTACGCCAGCACCTAGGTGCACGAAATTTCCAAGAACGGAGTCGCCAACGTAGTTAAAGTGCGGAATCTGCACGCCATCTAGGAGGATGGAATTTTTCAATTCGCAGGAATTGCCCACCAAACAATTTTTTCCAATGATGGCGTTCCCCCGTATGTAGGCGAACGGGCGAATAGTGGTCCCTTCACCGATGTACGCAGGGCCGTCTATGACACACACAGGCGGCAGCTGGACAGACTCGTGGATGAAAGCATCCTTGCCGATGTGGCAGCCCGCCGGTCTATCCCGCTTGGCTTGCGGAAATATTCCGATTGCCCATGCGATCGCGGCACCTATGCCACTCAGCCATTGAACGGGGTTCTCTTCCAGAGAAAAATGTTCGGCAAATATCCACGGCGACTCGACGGAAAAAAATTCTTTCGCTATCATAGTTCATTCGAACCTTCTTTTGAGTTTCTGAAAAAATCCACCGCCGCCAGATCTATGCAAATTTTCAAACTCTTGCAATTTTTCTTTTTCCTCCTTTGACAGCTTCGTCGGCACGTCGACGGTAATTTTTACATATTGATTGCCGCGGGCGTCGCGCTGGTTCAAAATTGGCATGCCGTGCCCCCTGATGCGAAAGCTTGTCCCAGGCTGTGTTCCCGGTGGAATCTTGAGATTTGCATGGCCATCCATGGTCTCAATTTGAATTTCGCCGCCCAGGGCCGCTGTCGCGAACGATACCTTTTGCGTGCAGTGCAGGTCATCGCCCTGGCGAACGAATCTGCCATCCTCTTCGACGTAGATGGTCACGTACAGATCTCCGCCCGGGCCGCCATTTGTTCCGGCTCCTCCGGCGCCGCTCATCCGCAGGTTCGCACCTTCAAATACTCCAGCTGGTATTTTTATCTTTGTCGTGCACTGCTCCCGCACGCGGCCAGACCCCTTGCAATTGGCGCATGGCACATCGATTTTCGTCCCGACGCCGTGGCAATCCGGGCATGTTTGCTGCATGCTAAAAAATCCCTGGCGCATGGAAAAAATCCCCGTTCCGCCACAGGTTTTACAGGTAACTTTTTTTGATCCCGGGGAGGCGCCGCTGCCGCCGCACTTGCTACAGGTAACGTACCTCGAGTATTCTATCGTTTTTTCAACGCCCTTGAAAGCCTCATCGAGCGTTATATTTAAATTGTAGCGCAAATCCTTGCCGGCCTGCTTGCCGGAATGGCTGGCACCTCCACCGCCGAAGCCGAAAAAATCACCGAAGCCTTCTCCGCCGAATACATCGCGGAACACGTCAAAGGGGTCGTGAAAATCTCCGGAACTTCGCCCGCCACCGCTGGAGCGCATGCCGCCCTGCTGGAATGCGTCGTGGCCGTACCGGTCGTAGGCGGCACGCTTATCGGCATCCTTCAAAACTTCATAGGCCTCCGCAACTTTCTTGAATTTTTCCTCGGCGGCCTTGTCGCCGGGATTTTTGTCCGGATGGTATTTTACCGCCATCCTGCGGTAGGCCTTCTTAATGTCCCCATCGGAAGCATCCTTCGCCACTCCAAGAACGTCGTAATAGTCGAATTGGCTCATCTTACGCCCGCTCTGAACTTTCGACCGTGTCACTGTGGCATGAAACAACTACAGTGGCCGGGCGAAGTAATCTGTCGTTGAGTTTATAGCCCTTCCTGTCGACGGCAGTAACAAGGTCGTTTTCTTTGCCATCGTCCACGGCACGCCGCACGCAGTCGTGAGCGTGAATGTCAAATTTCTCGTTCAGTGGGTAAATTTCCCGCAGGCCGTAGGATGCCAGCAGATTTTTAAAGCTTGAAAAAATCATCCTAAAGCCATCGCATACTTTCCCGTCCCCGTGCTGCTCACAGGCGGCTAAGCCGAACTCGAAATTGTCCAAAACCGGCAGTAGGCTTTCCACGATCTCGGCGGTCGCACTGTTCCTTATTTCGAGGCGTTCCCGTTGGAAGCGCTTTTTGCAGTTTTCCAAATCAGCCATGGCACGCAGCATGGCATCTCTACAGCCATCGACCTCCATTTGCTTCTCCTCCAACTGCTTTTTCAGATACGCTTCGCCATCGGTCGGCATCTGTGCATCGTCACCTTCCGACCCGCCAAAATCACCTTCGCTGCAACCGGCGAAATTTTCGCACTCCGGCGGCTCCCCGCCTGCGCCGCTGGTTGCCGTCGGCGAAATTTTACCGTTTTGTGATTTAACCTTACCTGTCATAGCATGAAAACAAGACTAGCAAAAAATGTACCAGAGAATGAATGTTGTCAACTTTCAAGTGTAAAAATATGCGCCGGCGTCCGACGCGGCAAAAATTCTCTCCGCCATCCACACTAGCCGCGCCACGGCACATAATCAAAATTACGGCCGCGAAATGCAATTTTAGGTGAAAATCGTTGATTTTTCACGTCAAAGGAACAGAACTTCGTTTGTTCCGGCTCGAGTGGCGGAATGGTAGACGCTGAGGACTTAAAATCCTTTGCCAGCAATGGCGTGCGGGTTCGAATCCCGCCTCGAGCACCAAATTCCACGCAATTGGGCGAAATTTCGCCGCCGTTGCGCATCCGATTTGGGCAATTTCCCATTGCCAATTTCGCGCATTTTCCAACGATGCTGGCCGTGAATATTCCACTAAATTTGAGCGTTGGAGAACTGGTTGCGCGACCAAATCGATTCATATTCGATGGAATCGCCGACGGCCACCACCGGCGCTGGCATTGTCCGGTTACTGGCAGCATCGGACTCATTGGAGATTTTCGCGGCATTCCATGCCTTTTTACTCCGGCCGCTAGCGGCAGTAATCGCACGACGCAGGGAACGGTCGAAGCCATCTCCCTCGACGGCGGACAAAATTGGATTGGGATCAACCAAAATCGCATCAACGGGTGGGTCGAAAAACTTTTGCAAAAGAACGCGCTGCCTGCCATGGTGGACAGCGGTGGATGCGCCATTCGCCACGAGGTACGGGTCGACGATTCTCGCATAGATCTCGTCATAGAAGGTGGCGATAGGCGCACATTTTTGGAAATTAAGACGCCGACGCGCGATCTACTCCTCGCGCCAGGGGATACTTTCACACGACCGCCATCCCAGGCATATTTCGACCGCGGACTGCGCCATTTCAAAACGCTGGCCAAATTGGCGCAGGGAGGAGATCGCACCATCGTTGCCCTCTGCTTCATGTACGATGCCCAGCCCTTTGTTCCGGTCGCAAGGGACAAATGGAACGCAAAAATAATCGACACCATCGCCGAAGCGAACGCCAGCGGCGTGGAAAATTGGCAGATCAATCTAAAAATTACGCCTACGGCACTGTGTGTTGTTAGCTGCTTCCACAGCTACTACGATGCAAATCTCTGATAAATGGCGGAGAGAGAGGGATTCGAACCCCCGGTGCCTTGCGGCACATTCGATTTCGAGTCGAACACAATCGTCCACTCTGTCATCTCTCCGAAATTCAACGGGAATATCTAAAAATTGCGGCGAAAATTCCCATGCGCTACGCCCGTCCGATGTAGGAGCCATCATCCGAATTGATGCGAATCATTTCGCCGGGCTTGATAAATAGCGGCACTTGCACGACAAGGCCGGTTTCCGTGGTAGCGGGCTTTTGAACACTTGATGCCGTGTCCCCGCGCACACCCTCCGGCGCCTCGATGACCTTCATCGGGACCGAGGCCGGCAATACGATCTCGACTGGTTTGTCGCTCACATATGAAATGTCATAGTTTTTTCCGATCGCTAAAAATTTTTTCTTGCTTTCAACCAATGCATCCGGCAGGCAAACGTCCTCGTAGGTCTCCGTATTCAAAAAGTGGTGCCCCATGTCATCAACATAGGAATACTCCAGCTCCACCGTGCTAACCGACAGAAATGTCACGTTGTCCGACGACAGAAACTTCACGGCCGTTGACGCTCCGGTGGTCAAATTCCTCATAACTACTTGAACAAAACCAGCTTGCCTGCCCTGGGTTCTGTGCTGCACATCCAGCACGACATGCGGGACGCCATTGTAATCTATCACTTTCCCTTTGCGTATGTCCGTCGGATTTGCCATGGCAAATTACCTGTGTTTTACTCTGGGAAAATCAAGCTTTTTAAAGAATTTACACGATCTTGGCTAAGGCGGAAGCGCACTTTCGCCACCGTCCGCCTCCATTCACCGGTGCCCCATCAGCCATTTGCCTCAGGGATCAGTCTTCCATCACCGAACTGTTGCCATGGCTCGCAGCACCATTTTCCGATTCACCACTCGGGGCATCTTGAAATTCTGCGTCGAATTGCTCTTCGAAGAAGCGCATTATTTCGCCACCCTCCGACAGAATTCTGGCGACATCCGATTGAATTTTTGCGACAAAGTTGGCAAATTTTTCGGCGAATGCGTTGCGCTCGCCCTCGGACGGTGCAAAAATTTTCGGAAAAATCGTTGAAAGAATTTTGCCAATGAGATGGTCCGCTTCGGATCTACCGGCGGCATTTTTCGGCAAATCCGGGTAAATCGCGGAGATTATTTTGCCGATGATCCGGCCCAATGTGAGTAACTTTGAACCATAAATCGCCAGTAATGGCATGAAGGCTACTTGCCTAAACGACGGCGGTTCGTTTGTAAAACTTTGCTCCGGCCATGGATTTTTTTCAATTCTTTCGCATAGATCGCCAACTGCCTCTTCGGGCGAAATTTCCCCTTTGCCAGCCATTTTCATCGCAGCCAACATGGCGATAAGCTGCCTGCCGCCAACAATTAGCGCGTCCAGAGGGTCAAAGGTGATGGCTTCGCCGAGCCTGGCGACGAATGCCTCAAAAAGCTTGCCCATTGCCTGGGAAATTCTCGTGCGAACCCCATTAAATACGGCCAAAACGGCGGTGTTGATGGCAGATTTCACTTTCTTGATGCATTCAGGGTTCTGAAAAATAGCAATTTCATTCTTTGGCGGCTCTTTTTTGCCGATGCCATCGGTTGCAACGCAAATCACGTATTTTTCTACGATCCGCATCCCATTGGGGGACACGACAGGAATTTCAACGGCGCAGCGGACATTCGACTTTCCAGCATGGGTATTAAGCGCATTGGAATGCGCATTTCCACGCCGATTGGGAGTGGCCGTTTCAAAAATCGTCTGCCCGTTTCTTTGAACCATGGGTGTGGAAATTACCCTATTCAGTGGCTCGGTTTTGCCAAGCCCGGCGCTAAATATCGACACCGGCCTGCATCCAGGAAATATGGGGATCATTTTAGATTTGGCCGGTTGGCCGTCATTCACCATTTTGAAAAGCGCCGTGGCGGAATTCATATCATAGCCTGATACGCTGATTTGCGGAACAGCCAGTGCGGACGGATGGTCGTTCGCCGAACCACCACCAACGGAAGAAGATTTCATAGTATTATTCATGGCTTCAATTGGCAAAAACGCAACTATATGTCAAATGCTTCCGCAAAATTTCATATTTAAAACACGCAAGATGCCGCTAAAATGGCTGTGTTTTGGCCGTCTACCTCTTTGATGCCTCCCACTCCACTCCTGTCCATGACAGTGCACGAGCACCGCAATTAACGGCCTCGGAAATCCTAGAGGTCTTTTCGCCGGTGTAATAGTCTACAAGCGCATTCGCCTCGTCGGTCAGATTTGCGTAGAACTCGACGTGCCCGTCCAAAAAAACGATGAAACCACCTTCCTCTCCGTAGATACCGCCGTCTGGTCCATCCGCCGGGCGCCATCTGCCGCTACCGGCATCGAGGCCCCTGGTATACGCGATTGGCGTGGTCGCTGCCGGTGCGCGGCTGGAAATGCCGGAAATAACCACAACACCCAGTGGAAAATTTTCGAAATCCGGATTTATGCGCCACTGCCCGTTTCTTAGCAAACCGATCGTCTTCGGTACCGGACGATGTTCCGCTTCGACCAGATAGTCATTTCCGACGATGAATATGGAGGCAACATTCATTTCTTCGTGCTTCGCAAGGACGCCCGCCCATTCCGCCGCATTTTTACAAACATTCAATTCCCTTGTCAACCCTTTCAACGAAAAACTTGCGTATGCCATGGCGATCTGCTGCAGCCCCTTTGACACCTTCAGCTTTTTTGCGCCGTCCACGGCACTGCTGACAACCGGCATCAGGACGGTCGCCAGTATGCCGATTATTGAAATCACTGCCAGCAACTCTATTAGCGAAAAGGCCCTTCTCCTCCTAGACAGGTGCATGGGCGGGGAGTGTACAGCGAATGCCACCATTGTCAATGGCAATGCAATTTTTAACGAAATGCGAAAATGATTTGACAAAATTGAAAACATTTTTACAATAGCACGCGTGTCTACTACCCCTGCAAGCGGCAATGGCGCCGAACCTTTATCCAGCTCTCAACCCGCCGCGCCCAACGAACGTAATATCTCGCAAAAAAAAGACCCTTCGACGGCTGGAAGGGGTTTCCTTTCGCGAGTTGCGACATTCTTCAAATCGCTGTTCTCTCGAAAAGTGGAAGAAACCGTGGCGCAACAAAAACCCATCAACGAATCGGCCAACCCCCAGAACAACACCGAAAGCACTGTCAATTCAACACTCAAAGGCATCAAAATAAATCCTGGTTCGTTTTTAAAAGCTACAAAAAATGACCCGGAAAAGCTGAAAAAAATCATAGCGGAAACAACAAAAAATGTGGAGCTGGCAATCGAAAGCATTGGCACTGATATTACTCCAGAAAAATACGCCGAGTTTATGCGCCACACCGTCAGCAAGTGGGAATACCAGAATGAAAAGAAAGCGTGGAAACAAAATGACCAAACGCACAAAAACCTGGAAACAATCGACGCGTGGGATGTGAATTTTCTTGAGGAAAGGGGTGTTTTCAATGAGAATAGTAACGTCGATATCTTCGATAGGCAAATTTTTAATACGCTTACGGCAGCGGATGTCAAAAGAGAAGGAGAAAATTTAACGCTAACAATCGACGGATGCATTTACAGAGCAAATGGCGCCAATCGCAGTGGAATACTGCAGGCGATCAAGAACCTAGCCAAATCGAAGTATCCAAATGACGACGCAAAGCAAAGAAAATTTGTGCTGCACTGCATACAAGGACTACACAAGTGGGGGGGGCAGGGATCCGCCTTTGGGACTGCTTCCTTTTTAACAAAACCATTGGCAGAGAAAAGTGCGTTTCCTAGCTATGAAAAGCGTACAACAAACATTGTAGTCGATAGTAACAAAATAATCTTTGACGCATCTTCTGGCGGTCCATTTAAATCATCAGGTTCCAAGGTTTCTAACTCCAATCTCCCATTTTTCTGCGAAGAGCATTCAAAATTCGAGGTTGACATCGAAGGCCCCGACGGCGAGGCGCTTCCGGCGGGCACGCTCCCACACTTTGCACCGGATACGCTGGACGAAAATTATATTAAAATTTTCAAGACAAACGAAAAGCAGCAAAGCGCTGACGGCAAACTACTATTCCAAGTCAAAATGGGGCCCGAGGCCCTCCTAAAAGTTCATGAAAATCCTAATGAGTTTTTCACGATGACCGATAAGAGACTTGCCGAGCTTCGAAAAGCCAAGATTGCAGTAAAAGAAACGATGCGAATGCCGCCTACGATGAATTTACAGCAACTTGAAGATAGCATTATGATAGCTTTGAAAAGTTATTTCATTGAACAATATGAAAAGATACTAGATTCGGGTACTTCGCAGCCTGAGATTTTAAAACAGTGCCACGAGCAAATCAAGAAACATGAAAAAGCAAACCAGAGTCTGGAGCGAAAGCCTGAGAATATGCAGCCTAACCTCAGACTAAAAAACATCGAGAAACAAATTAAAAATCTTGAAGGATTTACAAAATTAAAAAAATCTTTACAGGCGAAAAACACCGGCAAAAATTGAGATCACTGGCCGAGCCGGAAAGCGCGGAAGATATTCTTGCAAACTTGAACAACGTGTGCCATATAATTTGCGGTGGATTTTGACAAGATTGTTGCCGGTGCGAGGATGCTAATCGAAGGGATCGGCGGAGATGCCAGCAGCGACGGCTTGGTTGACACGCCGGAGAGAGTGGCGATGATGTGGAAAAATTTCCTCGTGCCCGTGGAAATTTCCGACGGAGAGCTACTAAATCGCTCATTTTTAGCAGAAAACTACGGCGACTTCGTCATAGTGAGAAACATTCGATTTTCGTCGTTCTGCGAGCACCACTTGCTGCCATTTTTCGGCAGAGTGCACGTGGCCTACGTGCCGCAAGGCGGGACTGTTGTAGGCATAAGCAAGCTGATACGCGTGGTGGACAAGTTTTCCAAGCGATTGCAGCTGCAGGAGCGATTGAGCCAGCAAATTCTCAATGCCATCGCCGAAGGTACGGCCAATGGTGGCGTTTTAGTAATAGTCTGTGCGCGGCACATGTGCGTAGCGGCGCGCGGCGTCCTGCAGCCGGATAGCGAAACGATAACCCGCGCAACTTCGGGAAGATTTTCCACGGACAATGGCCTCGTGGCGGAGGCGCAGCAACTGATTTTCGGAGCGAGTGAGTAAGAATTTCAAATCCGTTTCGCTGCCGTGCGTCATGGGGATCCTGAACGCCACACCGGATTCGTTTTCAGACGGTGGAATGTTTTTCGGCAGCAATTCCGGCACGCTGGACGATTCTTCGCACGCCAAGATGGAGCAGCACCTGAGAAAACTCATCGGCGACGGCGCTGCGATTGTCGACGTTGGCGGTGAATCTACGAAGCCAAATGCGCAGAGCATAGGCCATGAAGAAGAATGGGGGCGCATCGCGCGCATCCTCGAAGTCGCCACGGTCGACGGTAAAATATGTGTGTCCGTCGACACCTACCACTTGGAAACGGCAAAGCGTGCGCTCGTCCATGGAGCGAACATTGTGAATGACGTGTGCGGAACGTGGCACTTCCTGGAAATGGCAAGCGTAATGCGCGATTTCGACGCTCACCTGATCGTGGTACACAACGCGCGGAACGATGAAAATTTCCACAAAATTCGGGATCCGATGGCGGCGATAATCTCCGCATTCGAGAAAATTTTCGCGGCAGCCACGGCCATGGACTTCGACGTCGGAAGGATAATTCTCGATCCAGGCATAGGCTTTGGGAAAACTACCGGACAAAATCTCGAAATTTTCAAAAACATTGACCGGCTGTGTGCAAAATTCCAAAATCCCGTCGTCTGTGGAACATCGAAAAAGTCTTTTTTGCGCGAAGCGCTGGACACTGACGCCCGGCCGGCACTGGCTGCGGCAACGATCGCCACGACTTGCGAAGGCTTTCGCCGCGGCTGTAAAATTTTCCGCGTACACGACGTTGCGGGAAATCTCGCGGCATTAAAATTTGCTCAACAATTGAATGAATGATAGAATTTTCATAGACGATATCGAAATCTTCGCAAGTCACGGCGTATTTGCCGGCGAAAGGTGCAGACTGCAGCGATTTTTGCTGACAATCTGCGCGGAACTTGACGCAGCGACTGCAAAAGTTTCCGATGAAATTTCACACACCGTCGACTACATTCATCTTCTCAATACAGCAGTCGAAGCCGTTAAAAATTCGTCATTTCACCTGATCGAACGGCTGGCACAACACGTGGCAGACAGCGTGTTTTCGAAATTCAATCGAATTACCGCACTTTCTGTCACCATTAAAAAATTTCCGAGCGAGTTGCCGGAGAACAATTTTTCAGCCATTGGATTTTCCTCAACGTTCCTAAGAGATGAAAAATGAAGCATACCTATCGCTCGGCAGCAATCTTGCGGATCGGCTGAAATTTTTGCAAATGGCGGTGGCGGAGCTTGCGCTGGAAAATCTGCGCATTGAAAGGTGTTCGAGCATCTACGAAACAGATCCACAGGATCTGAAAGAGCAGCCGAAGTTTCTGAATTGCGCCTTACTCGTGACAACCGACATGGACGTATTTCAGTTGCTCGCTGCGTGCCAAAGAGTCGAAAAGAGCATAGGGAAAAACAAAACCATCGCCTCCGGCCCAAGGAACATCGACATCGACATTTTAACGTTTTGCGGCAGTGAAATTTGCACAGATGAGCTGACGGTCCCCCATCCGCGCATGCACCTGCGAAATTTCGTCCTAATACCGCTAAGGGAGATCGCACCTGGCATAAAAATTCACAGCAAGCAAATCGACGACCTCATAGAAAAATGTGCGGACCAGGGTGTATTTTCGTTCAGCGGCGGGACACTGGCGGTGTAAAATTTCACGCAGCAAATTTCCGCAGAACCCGGCAATTGCTACTCATCTGCCGCGAAATCTTCGTTGCCACTCTGCGCATCAAGATCCGCAATATACTCTGGTGAGCACCCCATGTTCGAGTATGCATGTGGCTCAGCTTCAACAACAATTCCGAGCGTGTCGAGAACGCTCCTTTGCCTGTCCTCAAGAACTTTCAGCGCTTGCACAACCGTCGAAGGACGCAACTTTTCGATCGCCCCAAGCCAGCTTCCAAACTCTTTGTCGCCTATGATCCTATTGCTATCAAGAAGCGCACATCGCTCGTCATCAATGGACTGGATCATCGTTGATGCCAGAAAAAACACGCTTGCATTCTCATTCGTGAGAATTCGCGCCACATGCTTCTCGCTTCCAATTTGGACTTCCACTCTAATCATGGCAAAATCTGCCGGAGCCTGCCTGACTTCCCACCTGGACAGACGGCCAGCGCCATTTTGCCTCGAAACACCAATTGGCGTGTGCCCGGCTCCCCAGTTCTTATTCAGCCCATCTACTTCCCTTTTACTTATGCTATGCGATTTCATACTATTTTCCACTTTCCTAAGCTAATCTAAGACGTCGGGACGGTACGCGCTACGCATTGCAAGTCAACGAAATAATCGAATACTTAAAACTGATTTTGGAATGCAAAAATTGGCGAAAAAAGGTCAGCTTTTCGCGAAATTTTTAAATTTTCCATGGAAAAATCGCTGCCAAACTCAATGCCTTCCAAGCCACTTACCACGACCAACGGCCGGCATTCCGCTCCCTCTCCCATCAAATGGCACGCTGTGCAGGCGATGGAATCGGCTATGTTCATCGTAGTAATCTGCAGCGGACGGCCGAAAATATCCAAATTTCCGCGGCAATCGCGCACCGGATTGAACCCAAAAATTCCCTGCGAAATTCCGACGGTTCCCCAGCGCATCGGCTCGAGTCTACTGTCTACGGAGATAATTCCGAGCCTATCGACGGAAAATTTGGCGCATAAAAATCTATGGATGTCTCCCAGCAGCTCGCCAACATTCGCAGGCCACAAAATGTAGTGTCCGTTGCCATTGCTCTCGTCTATGCCGGAATAGGCGATAATGGCGCCATCCTTCACCGTTAAATCGCAGTCGTCGCGAATTACTTCATCCGCCTCGTCGACCATCAATTTTTTCCTATCGGCGACCCCAACTGGTACGCACCTGCCCTGGTGTATGGCCAAGCACTTCGACGCTATGCACAATACATCGCCGTCGGACAACTCAAAACCGGCGGAGTCGAACAGCGAGAAAACATCGTCCTTTGGCGGGAGCAGAACGCGCGTTTTTACCGCTGAAAATACCAGAGCCATTAACCCCCCTACTCAAAAAATTCTCCCAGGCCTTCCAGCGTCGGTTTCATGGATTTTTGACCACTGTGCCAGTTCGCGGGACAGACATCGCCAAATTTTTCAGCGTGCTGCAGTGCGTCAACCATGCGCAGCGTCTCGTCAACATTCCTCCCGAGTTGCATGTTATTTATCACACAGTGCTGCACGATTCCATCCCTATCTATCAAAAAGAGCCCGCGGTAGGCCACCATTTCCCCGACAACACTCGCATTTCCGCTGGCGTCTTCGCTCCAAGATCCGGCTATGACTCCGTAGTTAAACGCAATCGTGCGATTGGCGTCTGAAATGAGCGGAAACGTGACGCCCCTAATTCCTCCCCTTTCCCTCGGGGTTTCGAGCCAGGCGAGGTGTGTAAATTCCGAATCAGTCGAACAGCCGACCAGCGCTACGTTTCTTTTTTCAAAATCGGCCAGCCTCTCCTGGAATGCCCATATCTCCGTCGGACAAACAAAGGTAAAATCCTTTGGATAAAAAAATAGGACGACGTATTTTTCGCCGAGAAATTGATCCAGCGAAAAATTTTTTGCAATCTCACAGCCACCTACGATAGCCGTTGCTGAAAAACTCGGAGCCTTTCCGTTTACTAAAACACGCATGCCACTTGTATATGCACTTTCATCGAACCGGTAAAGCGGAAAATTCTGAAAAAAATCTTTACTTATACAGCGTATTTTTAATCGTGGGCGCATCCACGGAAATCGTTAGGCCATATGGGAAATTTGAAGAAAAAGCGTCGCCTCAAAATGAACAAGCACAAACGCAGCAAACGCTCGAAGGCAAATAGGCACAAAAAGAGGTTGTGGGGTAATTGATTGGCCCTTGGTGAATCGGACTGTTTTTACCATCGCTGCGCAAAATCGCAGGAATTTTACTTGACAGTAAAATAGCCCGACCTAGGCTGCTGGCTTTGCTATGGAAAACCCAACCACTGAAGTCGGTGTAGGCTCACACCTCTACTCGCCGGAGGTGGCAGTGGATGGTCCCGGAACTTTGGCCAAAGCAGTCGTTGGTGCCACGGAGACCGTGCCGATCGTACAAGTACCACAGGCAGCCGGCTGGATATTTTGCACCATTTTGCATCCGCTATCGGCATTCGGCAGAGGTTTAGCCGATAGGACAGCAGCGTTGGCGAACAAAACCATTATTCTGCCCATACTCGGTAAGTTTTTGCAAAAGACCTTCAAATTTTTTAATAGCCACGCCCTTGGAATCATTGCAGCCATTCAATTTACAAGATTGGCCGTTGACATGGCCAGCTACATTTACCGCGCGTACGAAAGCGTAAGAACTGAGCAACGCGTAGCACAAAATGCCAACGCCGATGCCGCGGACCAAGGCAATTCCAATTAGGCAGCGGAAT
The DNA here is from genome assembly GCA_031268175.1 of Puniceicoccales bacterium. Lineage (GTDB taxonomy): Bacteria > Verrucomicrobiota > Verrucomicrobiia > Opitutales > JAIRKQ01 > JAIRKQ01. Next base: position 241,481 of record JAIRXR010000011.1, read on the forward strand.
GCTTCAGGCGAAGCGAAAGACGGCGACATCACCGTCCTTGAATGCGTAGTCTTTTCCCTCCAATCTGACCTTTCCCGCATCGCGGGAGCCGTTCCAGCCGCGGTTCGCCATCAACTCATCGCAGCCAATGACCTCAGCTTTTATGAATCCTGACTCAAAGTCACCGTGTATTAGTCCGGCGCACTGCGGAGCTTTCATACCACTGCGAAACGTCCATGCCCTGGTCTCGTCCTCGCCGGTCGTGAAAAACGATGCCAGGCCAAGCAGAGAATAGACATTTTCTATCAGCCTGGAAACTCCGCTGTCCGCGACGCCGAGCTCCTTCAAAAACGCATCGGCCTCATCCGACGCGAAATCGCAAATATCGGCTTCAACCTGCGCACAGATCACGCAAACTGCCGAATTGCCATAGGCAGCTGCGCGCTCCATGGCGGATGAAACGTACCGATTGCCGGCATCTCCTGATGCCAACCCGGATTCATCGACGTTGCAGGCGAAAATCACCGGCTTCGACGTCAGCAGATTAAATGACCTCACACGTGGACGGATATCCTCTGAAACATCGATGGATAGCGCAGGCCTTCCGCCGTTCAAATGTTCCAGCAAAAGGCGCAGCAACTCGACGTTTCCAACGGCTTCTTTGTCGTTTCCCTTCGCTTTTTTTAAATTTCTGTCGAGCTGTCCTTCGACGGATTGTAAATCTGCTAGCAGCAACTCAGTATTGATTATTTCCATGTCGTTCACCGGATTGACGGAACCGGCGCTGTGCACAATGTTTGGGTCCTCGAAGCAGCGAACGACGTGAATTATGGCATCGACTTCCCGTATGTTTGCCAAAAACTTGTTGCCAAGGCCTTCGCCTCTGCTCGCCCCGGCGACCAGGCCGGCTATGTCGACGATTTCAACGGCCGCTGGAACGATTTTTTTACTCTTCGACAGTGCCGCCAATTTTTGCAATCTGACATCCGGGACTTCCACAATGCCGACATTCGGTTCGATCGTACAAAACGGATAATTTTGCGCGTCCGCCTTCCTTGATCGCGTCAGTGCATTAAACAACGTACTCTTTCCCACATTCGGAAGGCCGACTATCCCAGCTTGCAGCATCGCACCTGGAATGGCAACCGAGGTACCGATGTCAATTAAAATTAAGACCCTTCGTTGTAGCGTTTTTCGGAGATGTTGCACATCACGATGCTCTGCCACGCGAGCTCGCGTATGTCAAACAGGGACACGGTGAAATCATTGGTAAATCCATTTACCTTGGCGCCAGGCTTCGGCAATTTCCACATCGAAGACAGTACATCATTCACCGCCGCCACGACGTTCTTAAAATGGCAGATTCCGAGGATGTATTCGCAGGAATCAACGCTGGCAATGCCGCTCAACATCTCTTCCCGCATGGAAGCGATGATCTTGGCGAAGCGCCAACACGTGCCAGCCGACAGGCCTTTTTCCTCGGCAACCAAAACGTCCCATATTCTTTCAATGAAAAAGAATATCGCCTTCGACGCTATGAGGACAGGGTTCTTGTGAAACGTCACAACTTCCACGCCGTCCTCGTTCGGGCAATCGCAGCCATCGAAAATGACCTTCTTCCATTTCATCTCGGCGAAGATCATGTCGAGGTGATTGGAGATGCTTCTACTTTCGATAAACAACCTAAAAAATTTCCCTGCTTCACTATCCACCGCATCCAAATAGGAATGCCAACCCCTTTCGCTAAGCGACAGAAAGTATCCCTCATCGCTTTCATCCTGGGAAAAATATCCTTCGAGATTCATCTACACTCAGGGGCGGGAAGTTGTAACTCCACCATCAATTTGCAACAAAATTTATCGCCGCTGGAAAAACTTGCAACATTTTCCGCGGAGGGCACGCGAAAAATACGCTGTAGGGAATGTCGGAAGCGCGCTCACTTGTCCCTGAATAATGTTTGCAGGGCTTGGGACCCCTTGTCGCCAACCTTTGATGCGACGTCCAGCGTGATGGACATCTTCGAAACTTCGTATTGGATTAGCATCAGGTCCTGCTGCGACAGAGCATCCTTTTTCGACAATCTGTTTGTTACTCTGGCCACATCCTCCAAATTCTTTTTAACGGAGGAGAAAAAATTCGACAGTTTATTTTCGTAGGTCGTCCCAGTTGAATTCGCAGTCTGCCTATCCAATGAGTCAGTGATCCCTGGAATTCTATCGGAGGACTCCCTGATCGTCGCAATGACCTCCTTCGATAGCTGAGGTGCCCCAGTGTCAAAGTTTGCCGCTGCCTGGTTAAAATTTTGAGAAACGGCCTTTGCGTCGAATCCCGACATATCAAACGCGCCATCAAAGGTCTTGACAGCATCCATGTTCACAGCCTGCGACGATAGCCCCGGAATTTTCTGGAAATCAAAACCATCATCGGCGGTTATCTGCTGAATTTGCTCCAGCAGCTTCGCATCAGCGCCACCTACCTGCCCAATCACTACGTCTGCCATCAATACAACCTTATTTTTTTTTAAAAAAAGTCAATCTTTTGCTAATCTAAAGCATATCCTTTCTGCTCAAATCCTTATCGCCTCGTCCGAAAAGACTGACGACATCGATTCCGTCACTTTTCGCGTTCGGAATTATTTTGGGCAAGAGGGCCAAAGCGTGCGAACTTTCAATGGCGGGAATTATCCCCTCCAAGCACGGAAATAGGCGGTGGGAGGCCTACACCACTTCTGCGTCTGTGACCGCAAATATGTGTGTCCTTCCTGCGCTGTGCAAGTACGCAATTTCCGGACCAACCCCTGGATAGTCGAATGAGCTTTTACCTTTTAACGTCTGAGGCGCCCATGCATATTTCGCATTTAATGCCAAACAGGACGCAAGCTGTGGTAGTGCCAATACGTGCTGGCCAACTCTTTGGATTATAACACCGCATTTCCTAATTATCGCGAGGCCTGGATGCATTCGCTGGAAAATTTGAACGCTTCGAATGTACTCGAGAAATGCGCTGCGGACAGTCCGGCTTTCACCTTCAGCGATGCCAAAAATTGCTCCGGATCCGGCAATTGTTGCCACACGCTCGGCAAGTATATGGCCTGAAACGGGCCATCGCGGATGACAATTCCGTCAACCTTCGGAACAATATTGTCCAGCAAATCCCGTTCACCGCAGAATGCGATCCTGCGCATGGGAGAAAGGAGTGATATTTTCACGGTAACTTTTTTGAATTCTTCGGCTGTGAGCGGTGAAAATCTAGAATCACGGAACGCCGCTCCCTTGGCATTGGACACCAGATCATCGACCAAGCGCCGATGGGCGTGAATGGACCCAATGCACCCGCGTAGCTCATCACCAATTTCCAGCGTAACAAAGCTTGCCCCATGCTGCTTCAAAACCTCCGGCACGGCCGGCGATACTGAATCCTTTGAATCGAATTTTTCCTCGATTGCGCCGCGGCAAATGGCGGTGGTAAGTTCCGCGAAGTTGTCTGCGATGAACCTATTTTTTGTCTTTTCAGCCAGCATCCACGCGCCGTATCCGACCACACTTTTTCTCTCGCACGTGGCGTCTCTGGAATTGCGCGTGCCAACCCTTATGGGAGCAAAATTTTTTCGCGCCGCAAAGCCGATGAGGCCACAAATGGAAGTCGCACCGCATGCCCGCTCATTCGAAAAATTTTCGGCGGCGCAGTCTTCTATCATGGCGCTGGTTTCTCCGTCGATTTTCTCAGCTTCTTCGCTGGAATGGAAATGGCTCAGGTCCGATGAAATGACGAAGGCGTTTTCTTCGGACCAAAATTTTTCGATGATATCCTCCACACGCCTAGGGGTGGCATCGCCGACCACAAGCGGGATGATCTTCGCGTTTGCAAATCGTCCGTGCAACAGTGGCAGTTGCACCTCTATGGCGTGCTCACAGGCAAAGGCACCGTTGAACACTCTGCAGCCGCACGCTCCAACTAGCTCGGCGCAAATGTCCCCGTTGGTGGCAAGCGTCCCAAGCGGAGTTTCAAAGCCGTCATAGTCGCCAACGGCGATGCCCTCGAAGCTAGTGCGATGCGCAGGGGCGAAAATGAAAATGTTCTTCGCTCCGGCATCCAAATATTGCAGCGTATTCGCGGCGAGACAGCCGGAATAGGCCCATCCGGCGTGCGGAACGATTACCGCACGCGACTGGCACGCGTACTCCAGCGGCATTGATTCTTCGAAGGCAGCAATTGCCTTCAATATTTCACGCGGATCGGATGGGTAGAAGCTCCCGGCAACATCGACTCCTTTCACGGCTGGCATCGTGGCCTCACGCTAGTCAGCCGCGCGGGAATTGCAATACCAAAGGTCTGCGCTTGATATGCAAAGGGAATCAATCTTCGTCGCTGACGAAATTTTCAAAGCCAGGGCCATCCGATTGCAGCTCGTTGTCGAAAAACCCATGCAACTGGCGAATCCTCGTGGGATGTCTCATCTTTCGCAGTGCCTTCGCCTCTATCTGTCTGATTCTTTCCCTGGTGACGCTGAACATCTGGCCAACTTCCTCGAGCGTCCTGCTATAGCCGTCGTTCAAGCCGAAGCGCAGCGTAAGCACCTCCCTTTCCCGCGGAGTTAGACTGCTGAGAACGTTCCCTATCTTGTCACGCAGCAGACTAAACGCCGTCATGTCGTAGGGATTCTCCGCGTTCTTGTCCTCTATGAAATCACCGAAGCTGGAATCTTCGCTGTCACCAACGGGATTTTGCAGGGAAATCGGCTGCTGTGCCATTTTCATTATGGCCTGGACGCGTTCTATCGGCATTTTCACTTCCTTCGCCACGTCTTCCGCCGTTGGGGCGTGACCCAATTCCTGCGTCAATTGCTTCTGCGTCTGCATGACACGGTTCAATGCGTCAATCATGTGCACTGGTATGCGGATCGTCCTTGCCTGGTCGGCGATGGAACGGGTAATCGCCTGTCTTATCCACCACGTCGCGTAGGTCGAAAATTTGTACCCGCGGCGGTATTCAAATTTTTCCACCGCCTTCATAAGCCCCATGTTTCCTTCCTGAATTGAGTCCAAAAATGAAAGTCCGCGGTTCGTGTACTTTTTGGCTATGCTTATGACGAGTCGCAAATTCGCTTCGACCATTTCTCGCTTAGCCTTGTAGGCTTCGTTCATGTGGAACTTAAACGCGTTGGCGATCTCCACGAGCCTATCCGGTGGAGCCTCGTGCCTGAGCTCAAATTTTACCAGCGCTTTGTTTATCCTGTCGATTACCTCCAATTGCGATTTATCACCGTTTTCGAGACCCTTGCTCGCGCGGTCCAAATCGGCGTACAACTGGGATATTTGGCGGATATCGGGGCGCAATTTTGCCAGTGGCTCTTCGAAAATTTTCATCTTGAAGCAGAAGCGCTTCAAAACCGTTTTCAACTGATTTTGAAACTGCTTCAGGCGCGTGTTGGCAGCCTTAATTTTTTCCTCATCGTCGATTTTTTTAGAGTCCTGGTAGCTTTTCCACGACTCCTTGACCTTGGCAAACAGCATTTTGCTATCCTGAACGGCCCTCGCCAGCATCGTGTAGTAGGCCTCGCGGCTCTCTATTTTTTTATCCAAGACTATGCGATCGAACCTTTCGTCGCGGCGCAGTAATTTCTCAGCCAAGTCGATTTGAAATTCTGCGGTCAAATGGATGGAAAACAACTCATCCTGGGCACGCAATTCCTCCCGTTCGATCGTCTTTGAAATCGCAACTTCTTCGCCTCTGGTCAGCAGCGGCACCTGCCCCATTTGCCGCAGGTACACTCGGACTGGGTCTTCAATGTTATCGCTGGATGACGAGGTCGGCGCCGCCATCTCCTCTTCCATCTTGCTGTGATACTGCTCAATTTCATCGGTGTCCAGAATCTCGATGTTGAGATTTTCAAGGATGTTGATTATGTTTTCCGCTTCTTTCGAATTTGTCAGCGATCCCGGCAGCGTCTCGTTAATGTCCTGGAGGGACACATACCCACGCTGGCGCGCCAGCCGTATGAGCGATTGCACACCGGCGTTGGCATTCGCCGCCAGCGTAGCCTCTGCACTGTCCTTTTCGTGTTTCGTCATTGCGTTCCGGAACAAAAAATTTGCGGTGGATGCTTCAGCATTTCTCGCAAATCTAACCTACGCCTCTGGAGGTTTTTTATACTGCAATCCTCGTCAAGAGAAATTTTTCTAAATTCTCCATTTGTTTTGTCAATTTCGCCACCTATGAAATTAGCATGGAGCTTCTTCAAGCACATGTTCGCCACGATTGTGCATTCGCAATCCTCGCTCAGATCAGCGACGAGCGCGCAAGCCAGGTTCCTTTCTCCGTCGGAAAACAATTGCAAATCGTCCAAAATGTGCATCCCAAATCGCACATCATTTTTAACTTCGTTGAGTACCTTTAGCAATATTTTTCCGCCGCTCGATGATAAATTTTGCAAAAATGGCCGTTCAAAGAATTGAGCCACTTCCGCCGCAATTTTACTATCGGACAGCACTATCGCCAGCAATTGATCCTCCGCGCTGGACAATTTTTTCTGTGTTTTTACAGTTTTTTCGCCTGAAATGGCGGATGGGGCGCCGGCGAATTTCCGCCTGGTCAAAAATGACTTAAAGTCCTGGAAGACTGCATTGCGGTCCAGATTTGCCGCGTCGACGAGTTCGGTAAGATAGCTTTCCCGGGCGACGGAAGAATCGGCCACGGCGATCACTTCGTAGATTTTTTTCAGCGCCTCCGCCTTTTCCTGCGCTGTGATGGGTATGCCATTCGGTAAAAATCGCCATGCTAGAAATTGAATCCCCGTCTTGCCACTGGCAAATAGCGATTTAAACCGCGCTTCGAAGTCCTCGCGGAAATAGCTGTCTGGGTCACTGCCATCCGGAAAAATAAAAAATTTGACGTCCAAGCCGGCTGCCATCGCCATCGGCAGCATGCGTTCCGCCGCCTTCAATCCGGCGCCGTCGCCGTCGAGCATGCAGTGCAGGTGCACGGTGTATCTGCGCAGCGCACTCAGTTGGGCGTCGGTGATCGCCGTTCCCTGTGGGGCAACGGCCGCGCCGATCCCGTTGGACCAGCATCGCAGCACGTCGAACTGTCCCTCAACCATCCACACCGGCTCACCGAGGGAAAGGTGCTGCCTCGCCCTATTCAAGCCAAACAGAAGGCTGCCCTTGTGAAAAATTTCCGTCTCCGGAGAATTTATGTACTTTGCGTCTGAGAGTTCGTTTTTTCCCCCGATGCCGGGGATCACCCTCGCCGAAAATCCCACGATCCTCCCCTGGATGTCGCGAATGGGGATGGTCAGCCTGGCATGGAAGCGGGAGGTGTAGCGATGCGGATCCGTTTCATTTTCCCTGTGGTAGAAAATTCCGCTCGCCGCCATGGCCTCCGGCGTGAATTTGGCCGCGAGGATTTTTTTTACCAGCGACGAATCGCCGCCGCCGCCAAACCCTATGCCGTTTTCCGCGGCCACATCCAGTGAAAATTTCCTCTCCTCGGTCCAGTATTCGCGAACTTTCTCGCCGATTTCACCGGGCGCAAGGAAATTTTCCACGAAAAAATTGCAGACCAATTCGTGCAGGTCGAAGAGGGATTTCCTCGCATGCGGCCTGGCTTCGCGGCGGGCCGTTTTCTCGTATTCGATGGGAATGTTAAATCGGTTGGCAACCATCTCGACAGCATCGACAAACGCAACGTTTTCCTGGAGCTGAACGAAGCGGAAAATGTCCCCCGCGTTACCCGAGCTGAAGCAGCGGAATATCCCCTTCGCCGGCATCACAAAAAACGACGGCGTCCTTTCACTGTTAAATGGACTGAGCCCGCGCCAATTCGCACCGCACCGCTTCAACGCAACGTATGGTGCAACGACGTCGTAGATATTGACCAAGCTTTTAATCCTCTCTATGCAATTCCGCGCTATCACCCAAAGGGCAAATCCTCCACGAATTCGGACGCCTGGCAACCAAATTTATTCGCTGAAAGCTCAATGCTCCAGTTTGGAAAATCGGCGGGTAAGGGAAAGGCCTGCGACCCCCACCGGGCGAGGACACCAATTCGGTGCGGAATTTTCGCCGCACGGCGTTTTTAAATTGCTCTTATCCGCGAAAAAATTATCGTCGATTGGATTGCATGCTCAAGTTGCTAAAAAAGTCGTTCATAACGGGGCTTGTTTTCACCCTACCTCTGGGAATCACGGTGTTCTTTGTGGATGTGATGCTGCGCTACATCGGAGCTCCGGCCAGTAGAATTCTGTTTGGATGGTACGCATCATGGATCCCAGACAGTTCCCTGGCACGCACCCTGCTGAACGCGGCATCCATTCTGCTGGTGCTGATTTTCATAGTGGCAATCGGAATTCTGTCCAAGTTGTTCCTCGGTAAATTTCTGATATCGACGGCGGAAAGGCTTATAAATCACGTACCGTTCGTGAGCTCCGTTTACAAAACTGTCAAGCAGATAGCGGAAACGTTCGTCAAAGGCGGGAAGGACGCGTTCAGCAAAACCGTACTGATAGAATATCCAAAGAGTGGGTGCTATGCCGTCGGATTCCTGTCCAGCGAGGCGATGGACGAAGTCCAGGATAAGACCGGCGAAATCGTCGTCTGCGTCTTCGTTCCGACGACGCCAAATCCGACGAGCGGATTCCTGCTCCTCGTTCCAAAAAAGGACGTGGCAGAATTGGACATGTCCGTAGCAGACGGCATGAAATTGGTAATTTCCGGTGGGATAGTTGTCCCGCCCAGCAGGAAAACAATGAAAGGGTAATATGGAAGAAATGGAAAGATTGCTGCAAAGCATGACAAAAATGAAGGATGGCATGGAGTCCATGCAAAAGGAGCTGGCTTCATACACTCTGAAACACGCAGAAGGCGACATTTCGCTCGAAGTTCAAGGGAACGGGATAATCAAAAATTTGAGATTCCCAGCTGGAACTTCGGCCGGTGCCGTTGAAAAGGCAGTAAATGGCGCAAATGCCAAGGTAAAAGACTTCATCACCGGTAGAATGAATGAGGTTACACCTCCGGAATTGCGCGACGCCAAGTAGCGTGGAATAGCAACGACAAAAGCACGACTTTTGTTAGAAGTAGCGACGATTCTTCACGGGGTCGTCGTACATTTTTTCAATTATTTAGCACATGTCTTCCCCGCTGTATTTGCAAATTATCTTGCGCGGTCATTTTGCGTTGACGCACGCCCGAATTCAATAGCTTGAAGCGCATGCGAAGGAGGATTTTGTTTCCATTGGTCTGCTGCGCCATCGCCATTGGCTGCATTTTGCCAACACTTTGCCGCGCTTCCGTACAAGCTGTTGACTTTCCCATATCCATTCAAAAATACCAGGCCCTGGAAGCTGGGAAAAATCTCTCTCTCTTCGGTATTTTGAAGCACCGCGTCGCTCTGTCTCCGTTTAATCTGATCGCGACAATTCTGTTCTTCGGAGCCATTGGACACACGTTCCTCGCGTCCAAATTCGCAAGTCTGGCCGAAAAAATTGCCGAAAAAAATGGTGACCATGCGCCGGGGAAATATTTTCTTGCCACGGTTTGCCATTTTCTCGGAGAAGTGGAGGCAATTTTTGGCATCTGGGCCATTCCTCTGCTGATTTTCATGGCCGCCAATTTTGGATGGCATGCCGTCGGAAACTATTTCAACGGCACGGTGAGTTTTGCCGAGCCGATCTTTGTCGTCGTCATAGTGGCAATCGCAGCGACGCGCCCGATTCTATCGTTCGCAGAGGCCATTCTGGGCAAAATCGCCGGCTGTGGTGGTGGGACGGTCGCCGCCTGGTGGCTATCAATTTTGATGGTTGCGCCGTTCATGGGATCGTTCATTACGGAGCCGGCGGCGATGACAATCGGAGCCATGCTGCTGGCCAAGCGATTCTACCGACTGGCGCCTTCCTGGAAGTTGCGCTACGCCACCCTAGGCTTGCTCTTCGTAAATGTCTCCGTCGGCGGAACGCTGACGCACTTCGCCGCGCCACCGATATTGATGGTAGCTCACAAGTGGAACCTGACAACTTGGAAAGTTTTTTCCATGCTCGGGGCCCACGCCGTCATCGGAGTAGCTGCCTGCACGCTTCTATACTACGCCTTTTTCAGAAAGGAATTTGTCTCCCTGCAGGCGAAAAGCGCTGCGGTGGATGAAAAAGACCCTGCCACCGGCAAAATTCCATTTCCGGTGACCGCTTTCCATTGCCTGTTTCTCGCATGGACCGTCGTGAATTTGCATACATCGGCGCTTGTGGTGGCTGGATTTCTGTTCTTTTTGGCATTTGCAAAGGCAACGAAGAAATATCAGGATTGCGTAAATTTGAAGTCTCCAGTACTCGTCGGATTTTTTCTAGCTGGATTGGTCACCCACGGCGGACTGCAGGAGTGGTGGATATCGCCGGTGCTCGGCAGCCTTAGGGAATTCCAGTTGTTTATCGGGGCAACGCTGCTGACCGCATTCAACGACAACGCGGCAATAACGTACCTCTCATCGCTGGTCTCGGAATTCGCCGCCAATGCAGCGCTACAAAAGGCCGTACTGGCAGGGGCAGTCAGTGGCGGCGGACTAACGGTGATTGCCAATGCGCCAAACCCGGCTGGGCAAAATATCCTGGCGAAGTATTTCGACGGCAGTATTTCCCCACTGCGCCTGATTTTCGGTGCTGCCATGCCGACCGCCATAGTCGCCGCATGCTTCAATTTATGGTAAACGCCGTGGAAGGCTCCGGCACGGGCTCATCCGCAGCCCGGTAAAATTTTTTGTACCGCGGGCTTGAAATATGCAAAATTAGGGGTAGAAACGTTGGAATGCGGCGACGCCCCATAGACCCGGAGTGAATGATGAATGTGCAGAAAAAGCTAGAATTGAAACGCGTAATTGCCACCCCGGCCGAGGAAAAACCAAAATTCAACTGGGAACGACTCATCGAGAGCGATGGCACCTGTGTCTGTGGCTACTGCCCAGCCGGCGAAATCGCCGAAAAAATTGGAGAAGCCCTGGTCAACGCCAGTTTGGTCGGCGGACAGGCCGATATTTTTTCCGACGATAATAGAAAGCTAATCGTCGCACTGACGAGGCAAATTTGCACGCGCGTCAATGGCCACGAGCCATCGCAGATCACCCAGGCATTCGTCGATGATACGATCGAAGAAATTCTGGTTAGAATCGGAGCAATGGAAATGGCCCACGCTTTTGTCGCCAAGTGCCAATTCGAAAACGAGTACTATAAAAGGCTGAAAGACGGACGCAAATTGAGCCTCATTAGAAGAGACGGCACCATTGTTCCGTGGAACGCCGAAAAGATTAGGCATGCCGTTGAATTGGCGTTCATCGCGCAAAATAGAACAGCCGAACCGGCCGAAGAGATCGCCATCGCAGTGACCAAGGGAATCATCGGCGAGGGTCTATCCTTTATACACATAGAAAGCGTACAGGATCGTGTCCAGGAAGAGTTAATGCGCCAGGGAGAATATAAAATCGCGGAGGCGTACATTCTCTATCGCGCGGAGCGCGCAAAATTAAGGGAAGTCGGCGGCGAAAAGGAGAGATCGATCGCGGAGACCCAAGAAACAATCGTGCTCGTAAATGGCGAACCCGACGGTGGCTTTTTCTGGGATGGTACGGACTTGCGCAGGCGCATAGAATTCGCCAATGACGGACTGGATTCACATTTGACCTTCGACGAAATATTTCTGTCCCTCAGAGAAGGAATTTCCTCAAACATTACACTATCCGAACTCCGGGAGGGCATCATCAAAAACGCTCGCCTGCTCATAGAAAAGGACCCCGTCTTAGCCGTATTCGCGGCGCGCATGCAGCTGCTATACCTCTACGAGGACATTCTGGCGTGGAATTGCACCACCGATGCGCTCGACAGCCTCCCTGGCAAGCAGGTGGCTGCGTTTGCGAAGTACGTAAAAACCGGCGTGGAAGATGGCCTGCTGCACGCGGACATGCTCAAATACGACGTCGAAAGGCTTTCCAAAGCGTTGGATATATCATGCGACAGGGAATTCGACGCCATAGCGCTGCAGGGATTGAAGGAGAATTACTTCATGCGCGGCTTCGAGAATCAGATTTTGGAAACGCCGCAGATGCTGTGGATGCGCGTTGCCATGGGAGCGTTTTTGGCGAAGGATAGCGCGGAAGATGACGTCATTGCGTTCTACGAATTGATGCGCGACAGAAAATTTTGCCTGGCGACCCCGGCCCTGTACTACGCCGGAACGCCGAAAGCACAAATGATGTCAAGTTACATTTTCAACGTGGAAGATGATATGCAGAGCATCATGATGCGTGGAATTTCCGATAACGCGTTCATAGCCAAGTGGGGCGGCGGCATAGCCGGATCCTGGTCAAACGTCAGAAGCAAAGGATCTAGAATTGCCGGGACGCGCGGAGAAGCACCGGGAGTTATCCCATTTTTGCAACTGCACCAGCACCAACTGGCGATAGCAAACCAGGGATCCGAAAGGCGTCGCGGACGCGGCGTTGCCTATTTGGAAATTTGGCACAGCGACGTCATCGATTTCATAAATTACAAAAAAAAGCACGGCGCCCATGGCGTTCAAAGCGATTCCCTCGGAACGGTCCTGTGGGTTCCGGATATCTTCATGCGCCGCCTGAAAAAGGAAGGCGACTGGACGCTGTTCAACTCGGAGGACGCCTATGCACTGCACGAACTGTACGGCAATGCGTTCGACGGCAAGTACGAAGCTATGGAAGAGCTCGTGAATGGCGGACGGATGCGCGGCACTAAAATAGGCTGCCGGGACATTTGGCAAAAAATTATGCAGCGCATCTTCGAGGGCGGATCGCCGAAGATCGCTTTCAAAGATACCTACAACCGAGCGAATATGTGCAAATCAGGGATCATCCACGCCGCGGGACTGTGCCTGGAACACGCCATGAATACCACCAGCGAAGAAACGGCCGTTTGCAATACCGGATCGCTGGACATTAACAAGCATTTAAAAGACGACGGGGAGCTCGACAGGGACAGCTTGAAGCACACGGTAATGATCGCCACGCGTGCATTGGACGCAATCATTGATGCGAATTTCTTCCCCGCCGAGGCCGCTGAAAAATTTGCGAAAAAGTACCGCGCGATCGGCCTCGGAATGATGGGACTGCAGAACGCGTTTTACAACAAAAATTTGCCATTCGGGGATCCGGAAGCTATTGAATTTGGAAGGGAATGCACAGAGATTATCGCCTATGAAACGATAGGCGAATCGTGTGAACTGGCGGCGAAATACGGCAGTTGCGAAGTGTTCGAGTCTTCGGAGTGGAAAGCCGGAAAGATGCCATTTGACCTTTCCAGCTGCGACGGAACGCCAACCCTTAATTGGGATGAGCTACGCGGAAAAGTTTGCAAAAATGGGCTGAGAAACGCCTATTTGAACGCTTTTTCTCCGACCAGAAAAATTGCCCGTCTGCTCGGATGCTACCCGGAGCTGTCCCCGGCCACGAAAAATGTCTTCACAAAGCGGCTGGACGACAACTACGAAATGATGATAATTTCGCCGGAACTCGTAAAAACTCTGAAAAAATCTGGCGTTTGGAATAAAGCCATACATAAGCAAATTAGGTACTTCGAAGGTGAGCTTGCCGCTATCGACGAAATTCCTGATTCCATAAAGGAAGTGTTCGCAACGGCCTACATGATTGACAGTGAGCTAATCATAGAAAGCGCCGCACGCCGGCAGAAGTGGATCGATCAATCGCAGTCGTTGCGCCTGTTCCTCGGAAGCCCGAATTTAAAAAAGCTGTCCAACATGTTCATTCTGGCGTGGACCAAAGGAATAAAAGGCATCTACGATGTTAAGTCCGCTGGGTTTTTCTCAGAAACGGCGCCACTGGGAAGGTGCGTAGAAAATAAAAATTTGGACCGCAGCGCAGAAGCGGCATGCCTGGACAACGCCGATACAATGGTGAAAATTTTGGCAAAATTCCACGGAGATGATGGGCAACGGAGATAATTTCTATGGCCTTCGACCCACGGCATACGTCAATCGCAGCTAGGGAAATTTCGCATCCGCGTAGCAAAGCTCCCGCCGAGTCATAGAGCGTCTTTTGCGAAAAAGCGCGGCGATGAGTTTGAATCCATAAAATGAGCATAATTCAAAGACACTTTGAGGAATTGGCAGATGGGCGCTCGGACTTTTTAAAAAGCATCCGAGGCGGTAAAGTTTCCATCGAAACCGGCGCACGCGTCATCCTGCACCCGACAGGCGAAGTTTCTGCGGACGTTACCATCGGAGTAAACGCTTCCCTCGACATCGTAATTTTTGCGGCGGCCGCAGCGGCAATTAGGATTTGCCTAAATTTTTCGCTTGCGAATTTCAGCAGTTTGAAGTGTTTGATTTTATCGGAAAATTGCGAAAATTTGGAAATCAAAGTAGCGGCAAGTTTGGACGGCGAAAATTCGAATTCATCTGTAAAAAATTTCTTCTTCGGTGAGAATTTTAGCAGGCAGATTTTTTTCGCTTCGCAGAGGCACGGCGCAAAAAACTCCACGTCCAGAGTTCTCAGTCAAACCGCATTGGACGACTTTGCGACCTCCGAATTTCATGGCAATATAACCATTGGCGAATGCGCCGAAAATAGCGATGCGCAGCAACGCAATGGAAACGTTTTGCTATCGGAAAACGCAACGGCTGTGAGTTCGCCGGATTTGAATATTTTGAATAGCAATGTCAAATGCAGCCACGGCGCAACCGTCGGTTCCATAGACGGAGATGCGATGTTCTATATGACAAGTCGCGGGATCCCACAGCGGAAATGCAAGGAACTAGCAATCGAAGGCATGCTATTGTCGCTGATCAATTCATAGAAAGCGAATACGGAAGAGCCACCGGCTGGTTGGGATCCAGCTGAGCGCCGGCCATTCCTTCGCAGGCAGTGCGTCTGCGGTCTATTTTTTCTCCGAGTCGATCGAGAAGGAGCCATCTTTCGCTTCAAACTTCCACTGCAGTTTCGCTTGCTCAGCGTCGCATTGCTTCATGGCCACGTCGACCTTCTCTCTTTCGACTTTTCTGTTAGACAGCCGCGAAGAATGGCGATCGCAATCCAACGTCGAAACCAACTCACTGTCCGACATGGTTCTAGTTGATGGCGGCGTGTGAAATACACTCACGGTCGAAAACGAAACACCGCAACTGCATTGATCAAAGGCGCTCGGAGTACTCCAATCAGAGTAACCCTGCGCAGCGTTCGGCGGTGGAGTTCGCACGTTCGAGCCATGCTTTGGCGTGTCGAGAACGGTTTTAGTTTTTTTTCCGGATGCGCGGATAGGCAATTCCCATCCATTTCCGCCATCTCCGACACACTGCGTTTTGTTCATAACTCCTCCAGCCTGTTGTCTTTTACCAATTATTAAACCAATCACAGGAATCCAAAGCGCACGGAACGGGGACGTTTCATTGTAAAGTAATGCGCTAAAAATTCAAATTTATTTTTTTTGAGCAAACGCCATGCTTCGTCCGGCGTAGATAGCGCCCTTACCCAATTGCTCCTCGATGCGGAGCAACTGATTATACTTACAGACTCTGTCCGTGCGACTCATCGAGCCAGTTTTTATCTGGCCTGCGTTGGTAGCAACGGCGATATCCGCTATGGACGTATCCTCCGTTTCGCCGGAGCGATGTGAAATTATGGATCCGAATGCAGCGGTCTTTGCCATTTCCACGGCATCCAGCGTTTCCGTCAGCGTACCGATTTGATTGATTTTTATCAAAATTGCGTTCGCCGCTTCCTCCATGATTCCGCGCGCGAGGTACTTGGAATTTGTAACGAATAGGTCATCGCCGACTATCTGAATTTTTTTGCCGAGCTTCTTGGTGAGCTTCACCCATCCCACCCAGTCGTTCTGCGACAGACCATCTTCGATCGACACTATGGGAAATTTGCCTATGAGCTTTTCGTAGAATGCTATCATTTGGTCCGAGGTATGCTTGGATTTATCGGATTTACTGAATACGTACGCCTTCGCGCTACCATCGTAAAATTCCGATGCGGCCGCGTCCAGCGCTATGGAAATATCCTTGCCAGGCTCATACCCAGCCGATTCTATCGCCTGCACGACGACCTCAAGCGCATGCTCGTTCGATGAAACGTTCGGGGCAAAACCACCCTCGTCGCCAACGGCCGACGACAGGCCAAGACCTTTCAAAATTTTCTTCAGTGCGTGGAACGTTTCAGCACCCATTCCTATGGCTTCGCGGATGCTTGGCGCATTGTGCGGAACTATCATGAATTCCTGGATATCCACCGGGGCATCGGAATGGGCACCTCCGTTTAGGACATTCATCATCGGGACTGGCAAAATCTTTGCATTGGCGCCACCGAGATACCTGTAAAGAGGAACTCCAAGACTCTTCGCAGCGGCATTCGCTGCAGCCATTGATACGCCAAGTATGGCATTTGCCCCGAGGTTTGATTTGTTGTCTGTTCCGTCGAGAGAAATCAGCGTGGCATCGAGCTCCACTTGGTTGGAAGCGTCGAGGCCGAGCACATTTTCGCGGATTGTGGTGTTAACATTATTTACGGCCGCCAAAACCCCCTTCCCTGCAAACCTTTTGCTAATATTTTTAGCGTTTGGCAGTTGCGACTTTCTGGCTATACCGTCACGCAACTCGATAGCTTCGCGCTCCCCCGTACTCGCCCCGGAAGGAACGGCGGCGCGACCAACGGTCCCGTCGCCAAGCGTAACCTCCACCTCCACTGTGGGATTTCCACGCGAATCGATTATTTCACGGGCAAAAACATCGTCAATTAGCAATCCAAACAAATTCATAGGCACCTCACCGCCAACGTGAGCACCCATGGTGCCGCTTAGTTCACGCAACGCAAGCTTTTTGTCGAACTCACACCAGCAACTTCGAATCGAAGCAACACAAAGGGCGACACGGCAACGGGACCCGCCGCCGCGCCCTAACCTCCAATGTAATCACTTCCAGGGTTACTTTACTTGTCTATCAACACCTCCGCTACTAGAATTTGCACTTCCATAATTTCTTTGCATTGATCGCGTCGTGATTTGGCTATGTGCATTCATTCCCTTCAGAATCACTTCTCTTTTCTCCTGGACATTCTCATCTTCTCGCAACTCTTTCTCTTGCTGCCGTAGTTTACTTTTCGCTTCCCCGAGCTTGAAAACCCCCCTTCTATTTCCGGAACCCTTCAGGGTCTCTGCTTTTTCATTCAGCAACCCTTTCTTTTCCTTCAGCAACCCTTTATTTTCCTCCAGCAACCCTTTATTTTCCTTCAGCAACTCATCATTTTCCTTCAGAATCACTTTTATTTTGACATCCTTCATTTTTAGCGTGTTCTTAGCTTTCAACACCTTTCTATCCAGCGACACTTTTTCTTTGGAATACTTGACTTCTAGCTTCTTCTTCGCTTGATCAGACTCTTCCTTTATCCTCTGTAATTCCTTTTCCTTTTGCGCCAACTGGGCAATCAGCTTCTGTGTTTCCCCTGCCTTTTCCTTGATTTCGGAATCCTTGGCCTCTTTCACTTCCTTGATTTCGAAATTCTTGGCCACTTTCAATTTCTTGATTTCGGAATCCCTGGCCGCTTGATCAATCTCCATTTGCGCCAACTTGGCTCTCAGCTTCTGTGTTTCCCCTTCCTTTTCCTGGATTTCGGAATCCCTGGCCTCTTTCACTTTCTGGATTTCGGAATTCTTGGACACTTGATCACTCTTCGCTTGCGCCAACTCTTCCTTTATCCTCTGTAATTCCACTTCCTTTTCCTTGATTTCGGAATCCTTGGCCGCTTGCTCACTCTTCGCTCTCTTTTCTATCTCCTCTTTCTCCCTCTCCTTTTGCGCCAACTGGGCAATCAGCTTCTGTGTTTCCCCTTCCTTTTCCTTGATTTCGGAATCCCTGGCCTCTTTCACTTTCTGGATTTCGGAATCCCTGGCCGCTTGCTCCCTCTCCGCTCGCTCCCTCTCCACTTGCGCCAACTTTTCCTTTATCCTCTGTATTTTCTCTGCCTTTTCCTGGATTTCGGAATCCCTGGCCGCTCGCTCCATCTCCGCTTGCGCCAACTTTTCCTTTATCCTCTGTGCTTCCTCTTCATTTTTCTGGATTCTATTTCCCCTTTTCTGGATCTGATCGATTGACGCCTCGCTGCGCATAAAGTCCGCGATAAGATTCACAAGCGCACTTTTTGGAACTTGTATGCTGGACATCTTGCCCCGTTGAATCGCAACACTTAGCGCGGAGATGTCATATTGTTTGGCGCAGGCTTCAATTTTTTGCCGCCCCTCTGAACACCAGGCACTTCTGCTTCTAAGTTCGCTCTGACCGATTGCCGACCCGCTTTCCGCGCGCGTAAAATTCGCGATAAGATTCGCAAGCCCACTTTTTGAAACTTGTATGCTGTATATATTGGACTTTTGAGCCGCAACACTTAGCGCGGAGATGCCATATTGTTTGGCGCAGGCTTCAATTCTTTGCGGTGATATCTCGTTACTCATGGTACTCTTCCTTTACTGATTTATGTGTAGGGTGCCGCTTGTATATGGTAACGCAGCGAAGTCAAGCACAATTACAAAAACATCCACCTGCCGCCATGCCTTCGAGTGTAAAAACCCGGCGGAGCCTGGATAAATCGTTTGGCCTTGGGCCCTTCTGGCCGTAAAAAACGCGGAATGGACATCCGCAAATCAGCCGCTATTTGTTCGGCCTGAACCAATATTTATCTCTGATGGTACTCCTGAGACCAATGAACGTCATAATTAGGAGTGCTCCGAACATGAACGCCTGTGCGTATTCGCCTATGGCAAAATTGTGGGCGCAAAGACATACGTTGCTGATCAGCCAGAGAACATAGCTCAATTTTAGGCGCAGCGTAGCATTGTAAAATGATCCCACGAGGGATATGCCGACGGAAATACAGACGAGAATCATTTTTAATCCTTGGTTTTTTATGGAGAGCTAAGAACTTGCGCGCTTCTGTCAGCAAAAATTTTTGAACACGGTGCCGAAGGCGAAAAACGCACGAAAATTCACGATTGGCGTAGACAAAAGGCGCAGGGGCACATTTCATCATAAAATACTTGCCTACGCCATTTTAAATTTCAGACTGGGCGACCAGTTGGGGATGCACCACTAGCTCAATTGGATAGAGCGTCTGGCTACGGACCAGAAGGTTACGGGTTCGACTCCTGTGTGGTGTGCCATTTCCTATCCAATCATTCGGGGCCGTAGCTCAATTGGCAGAGCGCCACAATGGCATTGTGGAGGTCGTCGGTTCGATCCCGATCGGCTCCACCAGATGTCTTATCTTAGCCGTGGCATGGATGTGCGTCTGCCGTCGTGTGGCGCGATGCGGGTAAATGCAATTATTTGTCCGTAGGTAATTGGCGTTCGCGCCCATTGGCAAACGATGGTGATTCAAGTTTATACTTGTAAAAATAACATTTTCTTGAATATTGCGAAAACATGACATGTGTGTACAAGAAGTCGATGCATGTGCTTCGCAAAGCTTTTTTCGCCATCTGCGTTTTCGTTTCTGCTGGAATAAATTCCCCCGTATCCGCGGAAAACGAAGACTTGCCGGGGCTGGTACCAACCCGCGAAATGCGGCTGGAAACCATATGCATGGTGCGGTGCATGGAAGAGCTTCACCTTGAGCACAAGGAAATTTCACTGCTGGACAACAGGGCCGTTTTGATGGACTTTTTCGAGGAAATAGATCCCGCGAAGATGATATTTTTACGCAAGGACATCGATGAATTTCTCCAAAAATTCAGCCCAGTCCTGGACATTCTCGTTAGCGGTGGAAATCTGAATTCGGCGTTTGCCATTTTCGAAAGGTTCCGCGTATCCGCCAGCGCTCGCATAGACTGGATTCTCGCGCGGCTAGACCGCCCATTCGATTTCTCAAAGGACGAGACCTTTTGCTCGAATAGGAAGAACTACTACTGGCCAACAACGGCCGAAGAAGCCGACGCTCTATGGGAAAAACGGTTAAAATTTGAAATTTCAAACGAGGTAATCAGTCTGTGCAAGGCGAAAAAAAAGGAGTTCGCAAATTGTCGCTGCGGCTGTGAAAACAGCTGCGAAGGCGAAGGTTCGGCTGAAGTGAAATTCTCCGCTTGCGCTTGCGCCGAGGATATCTCGTGCGGAGAAGAGGACATCGCGAATGCGTTGGACGAAGCCGTCGGAACCATCCGCCGCAGATACGAAAGTTGGCGCAGGTCATGCAGAGACATTGACCCCTGGCTGGTACAGGAGATGTTTTTGACGAGCATTTCCCGCATGTATGACCCACATTCGAGCTTTCTTTCAAAGGATTCCTTCGACAATTTCATTGACATACACATACGCAACTCGCTCACTGGCATAGGCGTCGAGCTCCGCTATGAAAATGGCGTGTGCACGGTTAACAAACTGACACCAGGGGGGCCGGCAAAACGATCCGGAGAAATAAAGGACGGGGATAAAATCGTTGCCATCGCCCAAGGCGACGGCGGGGAATTTGCGGACGTGGTCGGACTCAGGCTGCATAAGCTAGTGAGGCTCCTGCGCGGCCCAAAGGACACCGTTGTGCGTGTAAAATTGGAAACCGTGGCCGGGGACACGAAAACCGTCAGGCTGGTGCGCGATCACATAAAGCTAAACGAAATGAGAGCTCGCGGGGAGTACTTTGAATTGGAGAAGGATGGTGAAATTGTAAGAATCGGCGTGATAGAATTGCCTTCGTTCTACGGAGACGGGGACAATGACAAGGGCGTGCAGGCCATTGGAGATGTGCGAACGCTGCTGGCCATGCTGAAAGAAAAGAAAATAGACGGCCTTGTCCTCGACCTTAGGCAAAATGGTGGCGGATTGCTGCACCAGGCGGTAGCAATCACTGGCCTCTTCATAAAAACCGGACTCGTTGTGCAGGTAAAGGATTCCGATGGAAAAATAGAAAAATTGTTCGACGACGATGCGAGCATCGCATGGAAAGGGCCGCTGGTCGTTTTGTCGTCGTCGCTGAGCGCGTCCGCATCGGAAATTTTGATCGGTGCCCTGCGCGACCACAAGCGTGCGGTAATCGTTGGCGCGAAAGCAACCTATGGCAAAGGCAGCGTTCAGTTTGCCTTCGACATGAATAAATTTTCACCACATCTCGGCTGGAATAAGGATTTAGGAGCGGCCTACATAACCACTCAAAAGTGGTACCTGCCGACGGGCACGTCAACCCAGCTGAGGGGAGTGCCGGCAGATATAAAACTCGCAGGCTTGGACGAGTGTTTCCACAGGCGCGAAGCGGACTACCCACACGCACTCGATTGGGACACGATTCCGCCGGCCGATTTCAACGACTGTGATGCAATGCGGGGCGTGGAATGCCGAGTAACCGACGACTTGATCGCAGCGCTCGGAGGGCAATCCGCCATGCGCCAGGAAACCATGGAAGAGTTTGCGATTTTGCGCGAAAGGATCGACCATTTCGACACCGCGGTGAATAGGGAAATTTTTCCACTAAAAATCTCCGTGCGGTTGGCCGAAAAAAAACTCGACGACGATTTTAAGCGCGAGATGAACTACCGAGTCAAGGCCTTGGTGGAAAAACAAGACTACGCAAGCGAAAGCGTCGAGCTCCCAGACATTAACCGCGACGAAGACGATTTGGCAGGCTACGAAAATTCGAAGGAATCCGTCGATGGCATAGCCATTTTCGACACGAATCTGAGGGAATGTCTACGCATCATTGCCGACTGGGAGAAAATTTTACATCCGCAAAGGTTTGGCGATATTTCATTGACTTCTGAGCAGAGTTCTGAGATCGTACTTTGGGAGTGATAAGCCTACTCGATAGCATACGCGGCCCAGCTGATGTAAAAAAATTGGGGAAAAATCAATTGGATGCACTTGCGGCGGAAATTCGCGAAGTGCTGGTGCGCATAACCGTAAAAAATGGTGGGCACATGGCGTCCAATCTCGGGATCGTTGAGCTCACCGTAGCGCTGCACAGAGTCTTTGACTCGCCGGAGGACAAAATCATCTTTGACGTTTCTCACCAAACCTATACGCACAAGCTATTGACCGGGAGGAACGGTGCAAAATTTGAAAAACTGAGGCTGACTGGTGGCTACGGCGGCTTTTCTGACCCGAACGAAAGCGAACACGACGCATTCGTGGCCGGCCACGCTGGGACGGCGCTATCCGTGGCACTTGGATTTGCGTATTCCAGGGATAGAATGGGCGATGGCGGAGGGAGCCACGTCGTCGCCGTGCTGGGCGACGCGGCCATGTCCTGCGGAATGACGCTGGAGGCGCTGAACAACCTTCCGTCCTGTACCAAAAGGTTAATAGTCATCGTCAATGACAACAAATTTTCCATAGGCGGGAGCGTTGGGGCGATCTCGGCGCACCTGAGCAAAATCCTCAGGAGCGGGCTCTATAGAGCGCTCACGGCGGCGATCAAGAAGATGCTAGGCAATGGCAGTGCGGGGAAAGCAATCGTGCGAAACGTGCGAAATTTGAAGCGAGCCATCAAGGGATTATTCTTGCCAACATCCTACTTCGAATACTATGGCTTGCGCTATTTTGGGCCCATCGACGGCCACAGCATTGCCCAATTGGAAGAAATTTTTGAGTTTTGCAAATGCGCCGATGGCCCGGTGCTGATTCACGTAAAAACAACCAAGGGGCAGGGATACGCCGACGCGACTAACTGGCCGGAAAAATTCCACGGCATTGACCCGAACGCAACCACTGCGAAAAATTTCCGCGCGCAGGAGGAGCGAATTTCCCACGGCGAAATTCTCGGCAGGGAACTCTTGGCGCTGGCTAGAAGCGACAAACGCATCGTCGTCGTCGTTGCAGCCATGGGATACGGCACTGGATTGGCATACCTGCGCGACAACTTGCCTGAGCAATACGTTGACGTTGGCATAGCCGAGGAGCACGCCGTGACATTTTCGGCGGCGTTAGCAAAGGCCGGCATGCGCCCGGTTTGCGCCATATATTCCACATTTCTACAGCGCGCATTCGATCAAATTCTGCACGATGTCTGCGTGCAAAATTTGCCCGTGGTATTTTGCCTGGACCGCGCCGGGGTTTCCGCGCGCGACGGCGCGACACATCACGGCATATTCGACCTATCCTATTTGCGCATGATTCCCAACGCCGTGATTTTACAACCGAAGGACGGGCAGGAGTTTATAAATATGTTGCATTCGGCGCTTGTCTGGCGCCGGCCAACATTCATTCGCTACCAGCGATTTTGCCGGCTGAATGGGAAAGTTGATTCGCTGAAATTTTCCCAATTTTTAGACATCGGTGTGGGCGAAGAGATTGTCGCCGGCGAAAAAGTTTGCCTGGTCGCCATCGGAAACATGGTCGACCTGGCGAGCGACGTTGCCTCCGAATTGCGTGGCAGTGGGATCACGCCCGGCATCATCAATGCCAGATTTGCCAAACCACTCGACGGTAGAATGCTGGCGCGCGTAGCCGAAGAGTACGAAATCATCGCAACGCTGGAAGACAACGCACTGGCCGGAGGTTTTGGCAGTGCGGTAATGGAGTTTTACGAAGGCATCGGAAAAACCGCTAGGGTAATGCGCTTCGGCTGGCCTGATAGATTCATCAAACACGGTTCGTCCATTGACATTTTGCGGGCCGAAAATGGGCTGACAGCGGATGAAATCGCGGCCAAAATAGCCGCCGCCGTGGACGCCGGAACCAGGGGATGATCCTCGGATTTTTGCCGATTTATGCGTAAAACGACTCAATCTTTTACTTGCGTGCGTCCACTCCGTTTTTAGCATGTCGGAAATTCGCTATGAAAGTTGGAAAATGGCCATTGTGGTTTGTTTTGTGTACGTGCGTTTTGTGGCTAACTGGATGCAGCTCGATCGTCAGAAATGATACACCGACACAAATTCCACAGAACGGATCAGAGATTTACCCGATCGTTATGTCCATAGCCCCCAGTGGCAGGGAACTCGTAACGGATGATTGTTCCGCACGAATTGTCATCAACGGCGAAGTTCATAGGATGAATAGGAGTGGCCCGCGGGAATATGTTTACAACTACAAGAGGGGGACAGGACCGCACAAAGCCAGCTACTACTACGAACTAGACTACGTCGAAAAGCAGCACGGCCACGCGCGATCAAAATTTGAGCGATCGAAGCTCTACGACCTGGTAATTGCAAACAGGTATGCCATTGGATTTGAGAGTAATCGCGGCATTCCCGGGTCACAGTGCACGCTCATTGGGCGCGGATTTGAAGAGGGTGACTGCGTGGAGATCGGCAGTGTGCGCTGCCGCACGACTTTTAATTCGCAAAATTCGCTATCTTTCACCGTCCCCATGCTGTCGGCCAGTGGCAAACACCACGCCAGATTGGTCAGCGACAACGGCGACATCGGACTTGGAAATTTCACCATTGATCCGATGAATTTTTGCGCGAATTTATCCCGCATAGATCTCGCGTCAGGTGAAAAGCAGGCCCTCGTAATATGCACGGATTTTCCAGCGCCGGAAGGCGGAATTGCCATAGATGTGACCACAACTATTCCCGATAGCGTAATCATGAGGGATATTTTCATCCCGGCTGGGGCACGGTCAGCGACGGCCGTAGTCCGCGGCGGCATCTCCGGATCGGGGATGCTCTATCTGACAGCGGGAGGCTTCGAAGAGCTTAGGATTCCGGTGGAGGTCATCGATGCGAACTGCCGCGACGATCAAAAATCAGAAAGCGACTGCGAATTTAGCGACGACAATTCCCTAGCGATGTGAGATGATAATATCCGGGGAAGAGTTGGGAAATTTTCTCAGCGCAAGGCATGCGTGCCCCCATGACAGATTGGGCATGCACAGAGTTGGAAAAAACGGAAAAATTGCCGGTGTCGTTGTCCGCGCCTATTTGCGGGACGCCGAAAGTTGCTGCACCGTGTCCAACGTGACAGGGGAGAAATTTTCCATGGCAAAGCTGGACAGTAGCGGATTTTTCGAAGGGTTCATAAAAAACGTTGGCGAAGTATTTCCCTACAAATTTCTGGCCAAAACCCATGGAGGCGCGGAAACTATCAAATGCGATCCATACTCATTCCTTCCGACTGTGAGTCAATTCGATTGCTATCTGTTTGGGCACGGAAAGCACCGTCAAATTTCCAAGCGCCTCGGGGCAAACGTTCGCACGATAAACGGCATTCGCGGCACGGCATTCGCCGTGTGGGCTCCCAATGCCAAGCGCGTCTCCGCGGTGGGAGATTTCAACGGCTGGGATGGGAGGTATCACCCCATGCGCATGCTCGGAGTGTCCGGCATTTGGGAGTTATTCATTCCCGAGATTGGCAATGGCGAAAAATACAAATACGAACTTACCGATGCCCGCGGTAATCTCACGCTAAAAAGCGATCCCTTCGGCAGCTACTTCGAAGGGCCGCCGCACAATGCATCGGTGGTCTTTGATTCCTCGGCATACGAATGGCACGATTGGGACTGGCTGGCCAAGCGCGCTGAGACGGACTGGCACCGAAGCTGCATTTCCGCATATGAGGTGCATCTGGATTCGTGGATGCGCGTACCTGAGGAAGGCGACAGAGTGCTGACCTACGCCGAGTTGGGTGAGAAATTATCGGCCTACGTGAAAAAAATGGGATTTACCCACGTCGAATTTTTGCCAGTGGCGGAATATCCGTTTCCCGGATCCTGGGGATACCAGGTTACGGGATTTTTCGCACCGACGCACCGCTACGGCACGCCAACCGATTTCATGCGTCTGGTTGACAGGCTGCACGCGGACAGCATAGGTGTCATCGTCGACTTTGTCCCGGCGCACTTTCCGAAGGATGCCTTCGCCCTAGCCGAATTCGATGGAACAAAGCTCTATGAGCACGAAGACACGCGGCAGGGCTGCCACGGCGAGTGGGGGACGCTGGTATTCAACTACGGACGCCACGAGGTGCGAAATTTCCTAATTGGCAGCGCCGTCAACTGGTTCGAAAGGTTTCACATCGATGGCATTCGCGTGGACGCCGTCGCTTCCATGCTGTATCTGGACTATTCCAGGCAAAGCGGCGATTGGTTGCCAAATCGCTACGGCGGCAAGGAAAACATTGAAGCCATCGAATTTCTCCGTGAGATGAACGACACAATCCACGAAATGTTTCCCGGAGCGCTGACCATCGCGGAGGAATCCACTTCATTCAGCGGCATCACGCGGGATATCAAATCCCACGGCATCGGGTTCGACTTCAAATGGAACATGGGCTGGATGCACGATACGCTGCACTACTTTTCAAAGGATCCGATCTACCGCAAGCACCACCACAACCAGCTGACGTTCGCCATGCTGTACCAGTATTCGGAAAATTTCATCGCCGCAATTTCCCACGACGAAGTTGTCCACGGGAAGCGCTCCATGCTGCGTAAAATGCCAGGCGCCACCATTGCGGAAAAAACGCGCCACCTGATGGCACTGTATTCGTACATGTGGATGTGGCCCGGCAAAAAAACGCTGTTCATGGGCTGCGAATTTGGGCAGAGCAACGAATGGCAGTGCGACAAAAGCCTGGATTGGCACCTGCTGCAGTACCCCGATCACCGGCGCGTGCAAAATTTAGTAGTCGACCTGAATAAAATTTACCGGAGCTACGATTTTCTGGCGGAGTACGACGTCGACTCACGCGGCTTTGAGTGGATTTCCTGCGACGACTGCGACAATTCGGTAATTGCGTTCATTCGCCGCGGAGACGGCAACGCTCGGATGGCTGTCGCATGCAATTTCACGCCCGTCGAACGCACCAATTACCGCATCGGCGTCCCAGAGAAATGTTTCTGGGAGGAAGTCTTCAACGGCGACTGCGAGCGCTATGGCGGGATGAATCGCGGTAACTTCGGTGGAAAATTTGCCGAGGATGTTCCGTTTCACGGCAGGGAATTTTCCCTCTCTCTCTACTTGCCGCCTCTTAGCCTGATATGCCTAGTCCCGTCGCAGTGCAAACGAGGCAACTAGCGGCGAATGTTAAAAATTTGACAAATTGCATCCGCCGCATACAATGGTGCTATTATGCCATTTGATGTTCAAAAGATCAAAACCGGAAATACGTCGGGCCACACGCCCGCCGCAAACGTGACGGTGGCAAAAGCGGAGGTTAACAACCGCCCATGTAAAAAGATTCCCAAATGGACAAAGACACTCGCTGAGAGAAAGATCAAGAAATACTTCGGCGGAGACGAATTCAAGCTCGTAGCAGGCTTCCTCAAAAGCAGTAAACTGGACGCTTCGAAGTGCGGAGACATGGTCAAAGCAATTCACTCAGCGCCAACGGGAAAAGCCGGCGCTCAAACGGGATTGAGCTTCATAGAAAGAATTGGGCAGGTAGCGGAAGCGAGCGAAAAAAACGGACAATACACACTAGCGGCGAGGATGCGTGCACTGGAGGCCGAGGCGCATTTGCAACTCGCCAACGGTGTCTGGGCCAGACCCAAAGAATCGCAGCAACGGAAGCAAAATCCACTGAATGGCGAAGATGAGATGAATGCGGTCGCAGATGTTGTTATGGACAGCTCAATGGCCACAAATGAACGCCTAAAGGCTACGAATGCGTTAGTCGAGGAAATAAAAATGCACATTGCCTGCGGCGAGCTCAGCGAGGCACTTGCAACGCAAAATCACCTTCTCGAAATGTATTCCTCACTCGTGTAAAGCGCTAAAAAATCGTCCACGATGGGAAGTCTCGATGCGAGAGATCTGGTGAAAAGAATAAATAACCACGCAAAAACACAACTGACAGCAATCAAAAAAAAGTGGCTATGTACGCTAATCGTAGCCGCACAGCAGGCCGCGGAGAATGCTAAATCGGGGCACAAGTCATCGAAAAGCAAAGCTTCGAATTCCGATGGCAACACCAACACATTTGATTCCAGAATCCTAACTGAAAGCGTAGACGATGCCATCAGAAGCATTAACAAATATGGGATCATTAATCACTGGAATGAAGAAGCGCATTCATCCAACGACAGCAGTAATTCGTCCGATTTTAACAGCACCTATACTTTCGACATCGATCAGGGGTACTTTGACGAAAGCGCACCGAGGTAACTCCCACGTTACACAGCCACGTTTGCGCACCACAAAATCCAGCTAGCATGCCAAATTACCAAAACTTGCGCCGCAAAAATTATTTTTCTTGCTTTTTGATCGAAAATATGTTTGGTTTACTGCCGTAGGTCCGTTCAAGTTGTGTTTTGTTTTGAGAAAAATGGGCTTCGTGCATGCAACTAATCGACTTAAATAGGACGAGGGAGATAGGCGCCTCCTCTCTGTTCGCGAAAATTGGAAATTTCAATGTCCTGTTTGACTGTGGCATAAGCCCAAAGCGCGTTGGGCACGATTCACTGCCAGCGTTTGACAAGCTGGGAACGGAGGCCATCGATCTGATTCTAATTTCCCACTGCCACCTGGACCACATAGGATCTCTTCCCTATGCAATGAAGAAGCAGCAGCAGGCGCGCATTCTAATGTCGCGGCCGTCGCAAATCGTTTTTCCGAGAATTTTGAACAATTCGGTGACAGTCATGAAATTGCGACGCGACGAGTTGGGTATCACTGAATATCCGTTCTACACCGCAGCGGACATTGAGGCGCTGGAAGAACACATTTTGCCCATGCAATTCGGCAAGGCGCGCACAATCCGCAAGGGAAGTGATGAGATCGAAATAACGTTCTTCGAGGCGGGACACGTCCTCGGCGCGAGCTCAATCCTCGTTGAGCACAAACACAGAAAGGTGTTTTACACCGGCGATGTCCTATTTCGCAATCTTAAAACGCTCAAGGGAGCCAAGTGGCCATCGTGCCGCGTTGATACAATGATCACCGAAACTACGCGCGGTGCAACGGTAAGCCACCCGGAATTATCAGCGGATGGAGAAACGGAACGCCTGATAGAAACGATTCGAAATACGATCGACGGCGGAGGGTCCGCGCTGATACCGGCGTTTGCGTTCGGCCGCATGCAGGAAATTTTGAAGATTATAAATTCCGCCAGAAAGGAAAATAGGCTGCAACGGGATACGCCAATTTTCTGCTCCGGATTGGGGTACGGCCTAATAGAAGACTTTGACATTGCAGCGAAAAAGCTTTCGGCAGTGGATTTTCGAAAGAAAATCGCCAAGGAGCTGAATATAAAAATTTTCCGATTAAACAACCCGAAGGAAATTAAAAAACAGCTGCAGCGGCCGTCGATTTTTGTCCTCAGCAGCGGCATGCTGGTGGAAAACACATCCGCGTACAACGTCGCGTCCGCACTCATCGACGACCACAAAAATGCCATATGCTTCGTTGGCTTTTGCGACGAATCGACCCCCGGAGGTGAGTTGCAAAAATGCTCCAGCGGAGATTCTTTTCTTTTCAAGGCGCAAAATTACACCGCGAAGATCGCAGCGAAAGTAGACAAATTCAACATGAGCGGGCACGCGGACAGGGATGAAATTTTAAAGCGCGTCCTGCGCCTATCCCCACGCGCCATTGTACTAGTTCACGGCGAAGAAGATTCGCGCAATTGGTTCATGGATGCAATTATCGAGCATTCTTCGAAAACAAAGGTTTTCGATATGAACCCGTGCGAGCAATTCGCCATATAATTCCGCCTCCCAAATTATCCACACCGTCGCACCTCTTGCTGCAATTTTCGCGCGTTTTTCGAGTTCGCGGCTTGCGAGCTGAGCAAACAGTGATTGTGGCATAAAAACAACGGTATGGTAAGTATGTACATGGGTCGGTCCTATTTTTTTCACAAACGCGGAGCAAGAAAAATCCGAAGAGGAA
>JAIRXR010000004.1 GCA_031268175.1 Puniceicoccales bacterium
ATGAATGGACGTAGTGGAATTCCTGTGGATTCCATACCACTCGATTTGATTGGCATATTGTACATACCAAATGATTCACAGTGGGATAAGAGTACCGTTGTATGCGCTAATTTGGACGATGAGGCTGGAAATAATCTATTCTTCCAGTATAAGCATGACGACAATGGAAACGTGCTTTCATACCGCATAAGAAATTTCAAACAGCCGTACATTGCGCGCGTGGAATTCATTAGCCAGTCGCTGTGACGGCCGCACCCATGTAGTGCTTGGTGTCCTTCGCGGAACGTCCACCAATGTGGTGTACGAGGTGACTGTGAGTTCGTCGACAGTCCCGATCCGCACTGCTGCCTTCGCAGCTGCCACTATCGTCGCGATTTTTCGTAAACGCCATGGCAAAAGAGGTTCCGTTTTGCGGGTGGTCAAATTTGTCGTTTTTGCCAATTTTAATGATCCACATAGTTGATGTGGCCAAAGCATTGATTGCGCTACCAAAAATTCTCCCGGCGGGTTGACGCTGGCCACACCTAGCGGCGCAACGGTGACGGGCGTCCTGGAAGCCGCGCCCGCAGCAGTTGGAGTTGGTGCCATCGAAGGCGCTGCGACCGGGGTGATCACTGTTGCCGAGGCATTGTCGCCTGGGAAAAACTTGTGGAATGGCAAAAAATCCGTTGGAGTAGTTATAACCCCCGCTTCTTCCACCACTCGTCGGTTTGGAATTCTGGTGGCAGTTGATCCAACAAATCCCAATCAAAGTCGTCGAGTTCAGTATTTATGCCGAATTCTTCACCAATGACTTTTCTTAAAATCTCGCTTTTGCCTTCTATGTCTTTCCCGCAGAATGGGCAAAATTCAAAATGCCAGCGAAAGTCATCTCCTTCTCTACTATCTAAGTAGATTTCATCGTGTTGTGGGTAGTAAAGCATAGCAAATGACGCATCACGCATAACATCTTTCATCCGGCTGCAGCAGTACTCACTTTCGTCCCTCCTATCCTTTTGCTCCCTAGTATCATCTAGTTTTAAGCTTTTACGCTTCATAGCTCATCTCCATAATTTCATTGTATACATTATGCTCGTCGTTAATAGCGGACCATAGAAATGATTCAATGAGATTGACTAGATCCAATTCGTCCTCTTCCAAAGTTTCCAAGTGGTTTTTAAAATTATCCCTATAAAATTCTATGAAATTGTCGCGCTCACCTTCATAACAATAATGTGTGCCAGTTTTCAGGATTATGTCGAAGATCTTGTTGATGGTTATAAAATCGGCCCCATTGTATATATTTCCAAGGTAATCGGCCCCTATTTTATCATTAAATTTTACCCACTCGGACGCCAAAATCTTAGCCATAGGCCTAGAGTAATCGTAGCCACCGAATTTAAGTTTTGCAGCCGTCCGTACTATGTGGTTTTGCCACTTCTCCACTGCATTTATTATGGCTTCCGTGTTATTACTCTTGCGATCTTTTTTTAAGTCTTCTCCGCAAAAAGGGCAGTAGTCCAAAAGCTTGTATTTCAGCGATTGCTCCAGCATGTATGTTTCTATTTCTGGAGCATAGACATAGCGTCTTCTGTTAACCAGAACATAGGCATCAATGGACGGAACGTAAACGAGACTGGAAGAATACCTTATGTCCCCATTGATTGTTTCTGACAGAGTTTGGCAGCAATGTGTGCAATACCTTTGTTTTAATTCCAATTTAACCTTTTGGATATTTTTTCTGTCATTTTTGTTTCGTGGATCCTTTTCGCAGAGTCTGTAAATTCTCTCAGAAATAGACTCAGCCAATAATATATCCGGCTGTATGTTCTCAGATTCGATGTAACCGGATTCGACTGCGGTTAAAAAATCGGCTATTGATGTTACAAATTTTTCCTGTGGCACATCTTCATGTGTTTTATACCATCTCCAAATCTCCCTAGCGTAAATATCGTAATCATCTTCCGCCGAAGGCTCTGGCCACGACGTATTTATTTGCATTTCCTCGGGTGAGTAATACACCTTTCCCCAGTCATCTTTCAAAACATCTCGTATTTGTTCTATTAGGGCTATTTTTTTCACGTTTTATTGGCTCCCATTTCAAGAGACATTTGAGCTAAAGTCAATGCATTACAAGATACCAGGAAATGCGTAGCGCGTCCCGTGTTTTACCTTCACAAGTGGCGCAATCATTTACTTCACCCACAGCTTACCAAAAGCGAGCTCGTCTAGTGCTTCAAGTAGTTCGTCAAGCTCATCCGTCGACTCTCTCCACTTGCTGCAGTATTGGGCTCGGTTCTATTAATTCGAAACATTCTGCACAGGCCGTGAGTTTCCCAATTTCAATATCCATTTCATCGGAGCATTTCACCTAATATCCCACAGGGCAATTCCACCTGCGAGAAGCATCTGTTTTTTATCGCCTACGTCAGTTGGAATGTGTGATTTGTTTTGGTGATGTATGCGATGATTTGCCAAAACCTATTCCGCGGATGGCCATAGTAGAATCCATATTCCATTCCCTAGATTTTGCAGAGGG
This sequence comes from Puniceicoccales bacterium, assembly GCA_031268175.1. GTDB lineage: Bacteria > Verrucomicrobiota > Verrucomicrobiia > Opitutales > JAIRKQ01 > JAIRKQ01. The sequence goes on from JAIRXR010000004.1 coordinate 2,519, forward strand.
AAAAGTGCCTAGAACAAGTATCCTGGAATGTGCATCGAAAACGGGATCAAATGGATGGTGCCAGTGGAGAGGCTAGGATGGGGTTGCTGGATTTTGGGCGCCGGCAACTATGGAAACGAGTACTTTGGAAAATTTAGGCATGGCTAACATAGCCTGCCTTTTTTTCTAACTACCATCTTCCATCTTTGCCGCTGAAGCAGCCCCTAGCAAAATGCTAGATTTCATCAAATTTAAAGAAATCGCATATCACTTGTTTTGTGTGCAGGAGTGAGTACGCGTATTCTCCCATTCCTAATATCTAATTCCAGTTTATTGCGCTCGCCAACATGTTCTTCTCTGAATTTCATTTCTCCTCTTCTTAAATTGTTAGTGCGATATTGACATGATTTCGAGCAGTAATTCAAATATTTTTTTTTGCCTGAGAAACTAATGGTTTTAGGACATTCTGGGTTTTTGCAGAGAAATTTCTTTTGCTTCTCGAAATCCTCTTCAGCCAGTGTTTTGTAGGGGGGGTCGAGGGGGATAATCTTTAGCGTTTTGTCAGTGTCTTCTGTCACGGGACTGGAGAAAGCAACCTGTTTCGAACTTGAACTAAAACTCATGGAGCTGGAGAATTTTACAGCATTGGAGAAGCAAGGGAACTGAACAACCTGTTTCGAACTTGAACTTGAACTCGCGGGCCTGTGGAATTTTACAGCACTGGTGAAGCAAGGGAACTGAACAACCTGTTTCGAACTTGAACTTGAACTCGTGGGCCTGGGAAAATTGAAAGTTGTAGGCTTTGGCGCCAAATTTTGGACAGGGGTTGGAGACACTACGACTTTTCTCCCTTCTTCAATATCGTTTTCCAGTTCTAGGCGCCGCTGCCATGACATTAGACGAGGGGGCGTTTTGGGCATGCCATTACGATCCTGGCAGACGTTAGAGCAGAACCCATTGCCGTTTCCGCCCTCAATGGGCAAAGGATTTAGACAAGCCTTTCCTTTGCACAATAACGCCTTTTGCCTATTAGCTTCTTCGGGCGAAGGTTTCACATAGGGACTGGACGTTGTTAAAATCACACGACATGGACTATTCATTTTTTCACTTTCTGTTAAAACTTAATAAAAACTAGTTGTTAATAAGCTATTAAAAAAGCAACAACAAAATTATTAATGCGAAATTTCCGCTGAGCTCCGTTTCTAACAGCCAGAAAACGTGGCCTATCAGCGGTAATCCACAGACAAAAAAGCACTGACTGATCTGGTAAAAAAAGTAAATGAAATACTAACAGTAGTTACCACAAAAAAGTGATAACAAATGCAGGCTCATTCGCCTAATTACTTCCTTGCATATCAATTCTATGGTTAATTGTATTCCGACTTTCTTTTTTCATTTTTTGTCAATTATCTTTTATGGGCCCGACCATAGCGTGAAAAAGACTTCCATCTTCCTTTCATTCACCAAAGGCACGCTACGTCCTAATTGCGGGAAATTTGGGAATTCATACTGGGAAGAGCCATGCTATCCACCAGAATCACCAGTCATTGCGCATGCGCTTCATGCACGACCTAGAAATAATTAGGTGGACCAATCCAGGCAATGGTGGTCGTGCATTCGTATCTCCTCCGGAGACCACGTTGGGACAACCTTCGCCGATGGTATCGATGGCTGAAAAATCCCAATGCAGTGTGTCGTAGTGCTGATCCAAATATCCAATGCCCCACTCGCAGGCACATGCCAATTCCCTGACCTTATATCAGAGATTGGGAAAAAAAGATGAAAGCAAAGGCAAAGACGACACACGAATGGGTAAGCGTGATGGCGATGAAATCCCGCGATCGGTCGTCGGAGTTGCCTATCAGGGATATGAAAAAGTCGGAAAAATCAGCCGCAGCGTATCGAGATCTTTTGACAATATCAATGGAAAGGTGTTTGCCCTCGTTGGCATAGGTGAACCGCAACTTAATAAAGTTAATAAAGGTACTTAGAACAGAGAAAAGGCTGTACTGGAGAACCAAACGCGACGTAGAGGTGTTGAAGCATTCCATCCCGCCAAAGGCAATTTCTCCCCATTGCAAGCCAGCGTATTGTGTTACTAACAGTCCGAATGTTATTAAGCTTGTGAAGCGATTTATTAAGGCATGCAACGACCTGGGAGGCGAACACTTCGAAGCCGGAAAAGAGATGCAGCTCGAACGGGAAGCAAGCATCAAGTGAAACGCAACGCGAAAGCGTTCATTTCGGAAGTTGCAGAATTCTTGGGAAAGATCTTTCGCGGGAAATGGCGGCTACGCCGTTTCCCATAGCCAACTGGAAAAATTTGTAAATATGGTCCTAGCGATCCTGGTGGCACGGCTCATTTGCAACTGTAAGCAACTGTGTGAGGTAGATTATCAGATCTGCGTGCGTGTGCAGCAAATTTCCTTGCAAGGCGATCTTGCACACTTTATAGTTTATAAATATTGAAACTATGAAGTATTATAACCCACAGCGCGGAGCACAGTCCATGGATGGAATTTTGGAAAGGATAGAAGAAAAAAAGGAAATATTTGCCGGTCTTATGAAAAATCCGGACAACAGGTCCGAATTGATGAAATGGATGCTCACCGAATTGACATATACGAGCAACGCGATCGAAGGAAATACTCTCACGCGTAGGGAGACAGCCCTGACTCTTGAGGAAAACATCACATCCGGGGCCAAGCCGCTCGTTGACTACATCGAAGCAAAAAATCACGGAGAAGCATTTCGATTCGTCGTCGAATGCGCCGGCAAAACGGAAAAGATCTCCGAAAATCTCATCCTTGACGTTCACCGAAAGATTTTGCAGGGCATAGATAATTCCAATGCTGGCGGATATCGCAGCGTGCGGGTTCGCATATCCGGTTCGCGGACCACACTGCCGAATCCGCTGAAAGTTCCGGAATTGATGACCGAGTTTGTCGAAAAATTGTCAAAGTCTCGGGAAAGTACACCGATAAAAGCAATAGAGGCCCACTATTCACTGGTCGCAATTCACCCATTTACCGATGGCAATGGGCGGACTGCCAGGCTGCTAATGAACCTGATACTGCTGTCGGACGGCTACGCACCTTTGATTGTTCGGGTGAGGGATCGCAAGCGCTACATTGACAGCTTGGAAAATAAACGGTACTTGCCATTTATGTTGAGAGCACTGGACAGATCCCATGGAACAGCCATCGATTTAATTGGGAGTGATGTTCAGATTTCAGAAAAATTGATAACAATCGGAAAATTGGCGAAGCTGTCCGGAGTTCCGGTTTCCACACTGCGCCACTGGATTTCCTGCGGGAAACTAACTCCCATTGGCCGTACCCAATCGGATTACATGCTGTTTCCCAAGGAACAGGCCGCAGAGATTGGGAAAATTGTAGGGCAAAAAAACAGATCCAGGTTCAGTCAATAGGAAAATTCAGTGTCTGTCACCCGTTGTCACAAACTGTCACCGTGACAATGTTCTCTAGTATCCCTACAGCATAGCACTTGATTTTGATGTGTCTAGGAAAGTTATTTAATAAAAAACCTCCAAGAGAGCAAAAAATCGCCATCTAGCCCGCATGAATGCAGAGATATCTTCTGATTGCAACGCCCACTGGAACAGCGGCGGCAAACGCAGATCCGAATGAATTGCCAGCAAATATAAAAAACTTTGATGTGTGGAGTGACATGGTTGCAGCGTGCTGCAGGGTAGTTTCTATGAAGAAAATAGCCGGATGGAGAGAATGTCATTGACAGAACAAAGGATAGGTCCACCATCATGCCGCGGTTGTGAGACGGACGGTAGTTTAGTGGGCTTTGGAATGGGAATGACCTTTTGCCCAGGATAGTATGAACATAGCCAAGGTATATGCACTCGCCCGTGCTCGCAAACAACTTCCTAAACCCGTTGTCCCGAAAGCACCTACGAATGATGAGACATCCTACGAAAAACGTGGCGTGTTTAGCATATCTAAAAAACTAAAATCTAGTGTAGTAAAAGCATTCGATGGGGGAGTTGGGCAACGATTAATTCGACACATAGGTAGCAGTGACAAGCGATGTTTCATCGTACCTTCCGGTTACCCATGGAAGAACGGTGATCCCGGATCTGCGAGCGACATATTTCTCCGGTTGTTGCCAAGCTACATGGTAAACTATGGTACCATTTCACAGGAACTGGAAAAGCAGATTGGACAATTATTTCCGGCGAAAGTGGAACCGATCTCCTTGCCACCAGTCGATGTGCCGGAATATGCCATGGAAGTTACACATGGGGAAGCATCCGAATCGTTGGCAGTGCGTGTGGTACAACAATTTGCAGATACGCGCAAGGTCATACTGCATACTGTTCTATCTCCATTTATGGCACAGAGCGGTAACAGCTTGGCAGCGGCGATGGTGTCCACCAATGCGCTTGCCTGTGCCAGGGAACTCATTCGGAAAGTTGCAGAAAATAATTTTGATACAAAACAATCTTCCGCTGTGCCATTGGCGGCGTCTTTTCCCAAGGAAAGTGACATTTCCATGGGCTATTGCGTAACCATTCCAGACATTGGGGATGTGCTAATTTCCCACGGCGGAGACGTTGTCCTCGACGGAATAAAAACAATCAGCCCACTGCACATAGCCAACCCATCAAGCGCGGTGATAAAGGATGTGGATATTGGGAAACTTACCATCGAGTCGTCCAGTATGGTTTTGATTGACCAGCATAAAACCATCAACTCTTTGGAATTTCAATCGAATGACGGGAATGTGGCAGGAGTGTATGTCGATAATGGTAGCGACCTTGCCATTGGAGAGCTATCCCTTGCCAATGCGTTGCTAGTTAATAGTGGGAAAATTTTTCTCAACGGTACAAATGCACTAAATGGAATATCAATACTAAATGCTGGAGAAATGGGAACTGTACATACGCTTAGTGGGATTTCCCACCTGTGGAATTGTTCAAGTGGCATAATACGATCATTGAACAATCTCGTTATCAGTGGCGCTAGCATATCGAACATGGGAAACATCATTGCTCCCCAAATAAACATAATATCTGAATGTTTACTATCAAACTTCGGTACCATTCGTCCATCGCAGGAAGTAAACATATACGGCGATGGGGATATGCACAATCATGGAATAATCGGAGAAAATTGTGCGAATGCATACGTAACTGGTACCCGATTTCGCCAATATGGTGACGGTAAACTAAATGGTAGTAGTGTATCCATAAATTCTCGAGTAGCGGAGCTGTCGGGTAAGTTACGCGTACAAAAAGTGTCATTCGGTGGTACTACGGCGCTATTGGATAGCGTTCGCATGGATGATGTTGAGGAGATGACACTGTCAACATCCGATGATTTCCTGGCGGGCACACAGGCACGGTTCGGTAAAATTGGAAAACTTATCAACGAAGGTACTGCAACGTTCCGTGCTGATCTGAACGACGTTGGGCAACTTCACAATACTTCCACCGGAAAGTTGCGACTACTTAATCATGCTAGCGTTACCGGAGCCGATGGAATATTGAATGACGGCCATATTTTTGTTCACGGAGGCAAGGAAGCCGATGAAAATAATCTGCTAATAATTGGTAAGGAATCGCACAGCAACACAGTCAATATAAAAAAAGCATACGTCGGTACAAAGGATGCGATATTGGAGTATGGCAACGGAGCGACCGTTGCGGCAGGGACGTACAACAATGGAGGTGCGTCATTTTCCCACAGTCGGTTAACCATAGGGGAACATGGTGGCAAAAATTCCTATGGCCATGTGGCCGCTCGGAATACCATAGAATATCACGTGCACGGTGCCATTCCAAATTTTGGAGGGCATGTAATTACGCCATGCATAGATGAAAGCGAGAAACGATTTATAGTACTGGCAGACAAAGATATCACAGTAACCACTCCGTTTAACGGTGCCGTTCGGTTGGAAATGCATGCCCCAAAGGGCATAGCGAACAGGTCGACGGTAACCGCATTGTCCATAGGTGCCAAATCGCATTCGCTAGTAAATGGCAAGGACGTTCCCAGCGGCCCAGTGGTCAACTATGGCACGCTGTCATCATCGGGAAAAATTGAAGTGCTGTCGAAGTCATTTTTAAATGACGGCGGAAGGGTAGAATCTCGCGGAGATATCACATTTAATGTTGCCGACGGGGTAAAAAACACAGGAGGAGGTCGGTTGGAAAAAGATGTGGAGGAAGAAATTACTGTATTTGAGCCGGTGGCGGTACCGCTGAAACCTAATGCTGGTAGTGGAAAGTATGAGCGAGTTAAGCTTAAAGAGCGTAAAATCAAGGTGAAGAGGGACATCTACCATCCCAACTTGGAAAAGGCGGGTGTAATAACTACCGGTGGAGGACGGATCAAAGTAACTGCAGGGATTGTTGATAATAGTTTCGGAGTACTAAATGCCCATGGAGGTATTGACTTGTCGTCCCGCGGAGAAATAGTCAACGAAAGTGGCCTAATTCGGTCAGGTGGCGATACATCAATTAACGGTAAACAACTGCGCAATGGGTACCGCAAGGCGTCACAGATATACGACAGCGCCAACCCCAGTCGTCCAATTAGGACTGAGCAAACAATAACTGGACGCTGGCACATGGTTCCTGAGAGGAGAAGTGAGTGGGTATTCGACAATGACTTATGTAGGATATTTAATCATGGGCACAGGAGATATTACACTGCCTCAGTGAAGAAAAAATTACCTAATATAAAAGAATTTGTCACTACTGGATATGAAAGCATGCCGCAGGCAAGTACCGCATCGGCATACCCCGGATACATATTTTCTACGGGAAATATAGTAGTTAACACAGGGTTAGCGGCTTACTTGGGTACCATAGTGTCGGAGAGCAACATTAGACTAGGAGGAGAATCGATAGGCAATATCAGTTTCAAGGATCGGGGAACGGTCATTGCGTACGGCGATGTCGATGCTGAAATGGAACGAGCTGCGACGGACCAGGTGGCCATACAAGCGAAAAACATTTCCATAAAAGTTATAGAGGATTTCATAGTAAATGGTGTTATTCGCCCAACGGTATTGCCGGACGGAACGATTATTCACATGTTCGATATCCGCAAGTTTGCACACGCTATCGGTATGCTAACCGATGGATCACGGGATACGCTACAAAGTGTCCTGTCAGCCAAGGATGAAAACACGCAATTGATGGCAATGCGCAGCGCTGATACGTGTGGATTTACCGATGAACGACCGGAGGAAAGGCTCATTGCTTCCACAGTACCGGACAGCACGTGCCGTACCGTTGTAAATTTAGCACTGGCTCCAATATATGGTAGGGAAACATTGGTACAAAAGGATTTAGTCACAGCGTTGGAACGTGCTGGAGAGGAGAGGTCGCGTGGGGATAGTTCTTCTTCCAATCCAGTAATTCTGTACAGTCGGAGCGATCAGGAGGATGTAAATGCAATTGTCGATGGTGAAAGCACACTCATTCCACTCTATAACCCCATGCTGCTGTTTGATGCTGCCAGTAAAATAGCAAACATCATTGCGGCGAGTGAAAAGACATCAATAAATAGTTTGGGTAATATACGGATCGATCCAGGGGAGATCAATGTAAACACCAGGGACATCGATTTGATGGCAAATGGGAAAATATCGGCACTATCCCAATTTGTGTATTCTCCAAGTGGGGAAAGGATAGCAGTTGATACTGCCAAGATAGGTGTACCAGGGGATGCTACCATGTGCGGAGATAGAGGAGTAGATTTTCGAGCACCGAAGATAGAAGCTGGAGGGCGCATAAATGTCACAAGTGCACATGGCAATGTTTCCGACCATCAGATGGTCACTGACATGCATTTCACACGCATAAACAAAGACACTGCCATTGGAAAGTCGATGGCAGCAACTACTTCATTAGCCGCCGGAAAAGGAATAACGATCACAGCAAACAATGGTGTAATCGAACAGCAAGGTGCGCGCATGAAGGCAGGGGAAGATGGTATAGGGTTTGAAGCCCAGAAGCACATTGTGAAGCCGTCGGTGGAAGAATCTGTTATCATACATGTGAAAAATGAAGGCCGTACCGCATCGGCCACGGAGGTACGGTCAATGGTAGAGAAGCCTGCTACCATTGAAACTACCGGGGAAGTGATGCTGCGAGGAAAAGACACGACGATTAGGAATGGAGAAATTCGTGCACGAAAAGTGACAAATGACATCGATGGAAGTATAAAATTACTTCCCGGAAGAAACTATCAAACGACGCACAGCAAAACGGTAAAGTACGGCTGGCTATTCGGGGAGGCATCGAGCGAGTACTTTGAGCGTAAGTCTACGGTGATAGCGACGAAGATTAGAGCAAAGGACATCGAGCTAACCGGTGTTGGCACTGCGGATTTGCAAAGTGTAATAATAAAAGAAGCTGACATGCACGTTAGCAAGCAGCTGTCGGAAACAACGGCATACAACGACATTAGCGTTCGAGTGGTTAACCGTAGGGAAGGGTGGTTTGCTCCGCGGTTGCGAGGAGATCCGGCAGGTGATGCCGTTAGGGCAATGCTACAAACAACAATCCCAGGTGATGTTTTGCCAAACGTTGCCAATGTTGTGGGAGCGGGTGCGCAAACGCTGTCCCACATCACAACGCTTGCCAACCTTGCTGCCATGCCAAATCCCATGCTATCGGTTGCACAGATCCTTCTCAGCAGATTTACCACGGGTGCGGTATATAGCGACATTACGCAGAAAATAACGCGCAATGAGCGCATTCCAGTACAATCAAATGTGGAATTAGGGGTATTCACTGTCGCCAATGACAAAACTCATTTGGAAGGGATATGGAATGTTGACCGTGCATCCATCGATAGTGGAACATTTACCACATCCGCTCCCAAGCACAGCGTTTCACAAAGTGAAAGTGTGGAAGGATGGAGTGTATCGTTTTCCCCGGCTGCGATACTTGGAGCGCTAGTATTGCCAGTCACTGCTTCCACGGTTATGGCAGCTTTGCCGACGGTAGCAGTTCAAAGCGGGGAACGGGATGGTACTTCCGTAAAAACCATGCCGATGAAATTATCGGCAAGTGCGATATTTATACGGTGCAACGACGCAGTTTTTTCCGGATCCCAAATAAGTGCAAAGGCGGTAGATGCCATTGTGTCCGGTAAGTTGACTGTGCAATCCATTGGCAACCTGTTCTCTTCCCATGGTAAACAATCGGTGGTAGGAGTCAGTCTATCCGCTCTCGCCGGGATGGTGCACGACGTGTCCATCGACAGGTCAATCATGGACCATTCCCTTGGTGCCGTTCCCACTATCCGAATTGCCAACCGGGAAGAGGTAAGCAAGCAGGTGGATAAGGTAGCTGACCTTGTGGGAAGTGAAAAGTTTTTCCTGAAAGTGGGAGAGTTGCTCTACAACAGTGGAGCAGAGATTGGATTGCGTCCCGACGGTACGGTAACCAGGTCCGGTGAAGAAAAAATTGAGGCGGGAAAAGTATTAAACGAACGAATAAAGGAAGTACACCGCCAATCGGAAAGCGTGATCAATCCCGCCATCGGTGAAATCGTCGCAATGATTGGACAGATCGACGAATTCAAGCGCATACGGTCGAGGGTAAAGGAAGCGGCCATTGCACAAAAGTTGAAGCCAACGGAGGTCGACAAAGTCGACATGGAAGTAGAAAAATTCCTGGAACAGCCGGATGTCAAGGACAGCATCGAAAAGCTGAAAGTGGCGGAACAGCGACTGGAAGCGGCCATCCAGGTGCTCAATGAAATTGAAGATGAGAACGATCCTGAAATAGAAAGGTTCATGGCCCTAGAGTCGAAAGATTTGATCCCGCCGGATGCCCCACGTTACGCAAGCTTATTTCCAGTGCTGCCGCAGTTGGGCAATCCTTTTAACATTGCTGACTATCCACCACCAGCGCCTATGGCATCCGAAAGCGGCACAAGATTGCCCAAATGGCAACAGCGACTGTGGAGCAATTTCTTTACCTCTGCAAATGATTATCGAAAGGCCCATCAAAATGTGTGCGCCAATCTACAAAATGCCGAACAACTGCTGTCCAAGATCGGAGTAGCCATGGACGCAGCACAGATCGTTGCTGGGGCAGGTGCCGGCGCGGCAGTAGGCGCGCGGGCGGGAAGCACTTCTGCTAATCTCATTGGAGTTGCGGCAGGAGCTGCGATAGGAGCTGCTGCCGGCGGCACCATCGCTTATGGAAAAGTCGCAGCCACACGATATCTTTTCGGAAAAGCTATAGAAAAAGGCGAGGAAAGTTTCACGAATTTTGCAGCACAATGTGCCGTTGGGGAGGAACAAAGGGCGGAATTTGAAGAGACCGCACGCTTCGTATATTCCACCGCTGTACTTGGAGCATCCGCCGCAGGCATGGCAAAGGGTGCACTCCAAGGTCCGAAGCCGGGGATGCCAAGTGCTACAAAGGTTGCAAAGCCTTCCTCTATCGCCGTCCGCGAAGTGGAACTCGCAGGCACGGGCATGAAGCTCAAAATTCCCCTGAAGGAACCGCTCACGCAGACGGAAGCCTCACTGAAACAGGAGAAAGTTCCTGGACAAAGGGACACAACTAAGGTCGGAGCAAGCGAAAATCTCAAAGCTGGCAAAGGTTCAGGTGGATTCCAAGACAATAAAGATGTTCACCACGTAGTTCCGCAAAGGTACCTAAAAAAACACGGCATTCCTGAGGAAAAGGGATTGTCCGTTGTTTTACCAAAAGAGATGCATAAGGAAACTGGCACGCATAGCGGCAAAGCAAAAAATTTCGATCTTGATCAGTCGTTTCGAGACGCTACAGCTGAGGGTGTCAAGGACCTGATCAAAGTCGAAAAAGAGCATGGGGTATACGAAAATCCTGGAAGAGAAAATTTGATCAAAGGCTTGGATGAGCATAAAGAAGCGCATCCAGAATGGTACAAAAAGGATGATAAAAAATGAAAGAAGAATATGAGAAAAAACTAGCAATAATGCGTGATTTTTCTGAAAATTATGACAACATTTCCGATGAGGATTTTTGTCAAAGGCGCAGGGAGTTTGAAGTCAATTTGGAAGAATTGACAGCAACAAAAGATCAAGAAGTGCTGGAATATCTGATGGACTTTTTCGATGAAGATTTTGACTATAGCGTAGAGGGTGTATGCGGATCAATTAAGGCCCGAATCGGTGCAAATTTTACCCTGGACCAGCTAATCGAAGCATTCTACAAAAGGTTTGACAAGTTTGCAGGAAAATATTTGGGGAAATGCGCAGAAATGAGCATGTGGTGCGTACGCAACCGACAGATCGACGATTACCATTGGGATAGGTTCCGTGAAATGTTTAACGCTGTGAAGTCGAAACATTCGGCCAAAATTTTGGAAAAATTAAAGGACATGTTCGAAGACGGAGCGCAATTTGATGAAGACGGAGTTGATATAGATGTAGGTACTGTAGGAAGATATAGAGATCTGGTAGCTCGAGAAGGTTGTGCAGGAAGACAATATAGATGGACCGACGAAGAGAGAAAAATGGTATACACACTTGAAGAAGACATGAAGAGCTGGTAGCAGGAATACCGACGAAAACGGCGCCGATTCAACGAAGAGAGTTTTGCCGACCTTGCAACACAATGCGCCGTTGGGGAGGAACAAAGGGCGGAATTTGAAGAGACGGCACGCTTCGTATATTCCACCGCTGTACTTGGAGCATCCGCCGCAGGCATGGCAAAGGGTGCACTCCGAGGCCCTAAACCGAAGATCCAGGGCACTGCAAAAGTAGTGAAGCCGTCCTCCGTCGCCGCCCGCGAAGTGGAACTCGCAGGCACTGGCATAAAGCTCAAAATTCCCGTGGAGGAACCGCTTGCGCAGGCGGAAGCCTCACTGAGACAGGAGAGAGTTCCTGGACAGAGGGAGATCGGCAATACTGGGTCATACAAAGAACTTAGAGATGGAACTGGCCCAGGCGGATTCAAAGACGGCAAAGATGCCCATCACATACCTTCCAAGGCATTCATGGAGAAACATGGTGTAAAAAAAGACGATGGCTTGGCTGTCATTTTGACGAAGGAACAGCATAATAAGACTCGAACAATGAGAAAACTTCCTACCAATAATACGCCCAGGGATGAATTTGCCAGGGATATAGTTGACGTCAGAGAAATTTTGAAAGGAGATAACGAATATACGCCCGATGTAAACAGTGGTTTACTCGAGGATGTAAAAAGGTATGAGTCTAGATATCCGGATATATTTAAAAAAGAACCTAAAAAATGAAAATAGAACACATAGAAAATTTGAAAATAATGCGCCAATACATGCGTTGGGATCCACAGCTTGGAGAACGAGAAAACAAAGAAAACGGAAAAAAATACTTTGCTGCTGTGGATTTTCTTTGTGAGAGCAAAGCCCAAGATGTTTTGGAGGCTTTGCTAGATTTTTTCACCCATGAAAACGAGCAATACGGCGGAGTATGCGAAACATTGAAATCTCAAATAGGAGTAAATTTCACTCTGGACCAACTGCTGCAAGCATTTTACAAGAAGTTTAATACACTTGCGGAAAATGATCTGAGCATATGCTCCGAAATGAGCATGTGGTGCGTGCGCAATGACTGTAGAGATAAATTTCGACAGATGTTTAACACAGTAAGATCAAAACACTCGAAGGAAATTGTGGAAAATCTCAAAAAATCAGCACTGGAATACGACTGGGAAGAAGACTCAAAGGAAATGATATATACCCTGGAAGAAGACATGAAAAACTGGTAACAGGAATACCAACGAAAACGACACCGATTCAGCGAGGAAAGTTTTGCGGACCTCGCAGCACAATGTGCCGTTGGGGAGGAACAAAGGGCGGAATTTTAAGAGACCGCACGCTTCGTATATTCCACCGCTGTACTTGGAGCGTCCGCCGCCGGCATGGCAAAGGGTGCACTCCAAGGTCCGAAGCCGGAGATGCCAAGTGCCACAAAGGTTGTAAAGCCTTCCTCTGTCGCCGTCCGCGAAGTGGAACTCGCAGGCACGGGCACGAAAGTGAAAGTTCCTGTTAAGGAACCTCTTGCGCAGACGGAAGTTAGCGCTGCACGCGGCACTGCCGGCGAAAAAAGTAAGCCGCAAGCACCAAGAATTGAAAAGCAACTTACTCGTGAAGAGTTGGCAAAACAAGCACCACATCTTGATAAAGCTCCATATACCCCAAGAACCGCGGAAAGCATGTTGAAGACAAACAATTCAGGTGCTGAGATTACAAGCACCACTTTGCCAAAGGAAAGTCATCCAAATGTTAAATCGGCCGGCACAAGACATCCCGAATCCGGAATAGTGTTCGACAACCGCGGATTCCCGATTTTTGATAAGTATGTTAAATACGAAACGAGAATAAGTGGAAATTTGAAAAATATGACATCAGAAGGCCACATGCGCGCTGCCACTAGGCAACTGCGGGGTGACATTAAGGCTGGAATAGTCGATAAAAATATGTTCACTGAAGCACAATTAAAGGATATAATGTCCGGGAAAGATACAATTAAAGATTATACCTGGCATCACCACCAGGACGTCGGTCGCATGCAGCTAGTTCCTGAAAATATACACGAAGACGTTAGACATGTTGGAGGATTTAAAATGTGGGGAGGGAAAAAATGAAGAACTTGGACAGCAATGTAGAATATGATGATGGAAATATAGATAAGTTGAAAATAGAAATATTTGAAAAGCGATTTGGAATTTCTTTACCAGCAATGTATGTAAACTTTATCGTAAAACACGATGGAGCAAGGTTACAGAGAAGTGATTTTGATTACTTGGATCCGAACATGGGAGGGAGGAAAAATTCCTATAGCATAGCGTTCGTAAACTTCGAAGAAATAGAGAATAAAATAAATAGATTAAAGAAAGCAGATGAAAATTTTCCAGGGTATGGAAAAGCATTTAAAGACGGCCTGGTTCCGTTTGGAAGAAATGGAGGAGGAGATCTGATTTGCTTCGATTATCGAGAGGACAGGACGACGAATGATCCACCAATTGTTATTTGGTACCACGAGATAGATTTTGAACATAGAGTGATATTCATCGCTAGCAACTTTGAGGAATTTGTGAATATATTGTATTTTAACGAGGAATTGGAAAAATACCTTGATGAGCTGTATCTCCCTCCCAAATGAAAGTAAGAAGTACAGATGCGCGCTGGAGGAAGACATGAAGAGCTGGTAGCAGGAATACCGACGAAAACGGCGCCGATTCAACGAAGAGAGTTTTGCCGACCTTGCAGCACAATGTGCCGTTGGGGAGGAACAAAGGGCGGAATTTGAAGAGACGGCACGCTTCGTATATTCCACCGCTGTACTTGGAGCGTCCGCCGCCGGCATGGCAAAGGCGAATTTTGGGATAATTTAAAAGATGTCAATGATCCAAGCGTCAAAAAGAATATAGGATATGTTAATAAACAAGCCTTCGGTGGCGGTCAAATAAGGTCTGATGGGACTTTTGTCTATAAATTTGACAAAGCTCACCAGAGCAGCAAAGTGCACCTTGAAAAGTACAAAAAAACTGCCAAGGGGTGGAAGCCCTACGAAGAGTGTGATCCTGAAACTGGTACGAAAATTAAGGGAAGCGAAGAAAAAGTGAAAGAAAGGCCTGCGATAAAATGGTGAAGGAAGAACTCAGCTTAAGTTTGACAAATTGCATAAATGGTGACTGTAAATTGCAGCTGCGCTATGATCCCGAGGATGATTGCTTTGTACTTCCTTGGTATTATCATGGATTAGGGGGATACTATTTATTTTTTGATCCCTGGACAGGCAAGGAGTTGTGGCGCATCTATGACTATGATTACCTGGATAGCTATGAGGATAGCGTGGAACACGCCAAGCGGCTTTTAAAAAATGAAGAACTTCTAGAGGCGTTCGGAAAAGAGCTATACCTAAATGAACTGAAATCTGCACAGGATAACCTTGAGGAATTTTTGAAAGCCTATGGTCCCGTGAATTCAAAAATGAATAGAAAATACTGGGATCATAAAATTGAACAATCGCGAGAGCAACACCTCGAAAAGGATTGTTGTGACAGTTTATTAGATTTGCTAAAAAAAGGAGATAGGGAAGGAGAGAGCCCAGTCATTCACATTCCTAGTGTTCGTACATATGCCATTCTAAATAAAAAAGAATACGGCGGGTTCGAGCCCATGGACTATTGCCCCTTTTGCGGAGCGAAATTCCCAGATCGTTTGGATGATAACGTAGAATATAAATCCGGTTGAGTGGCTGCGAGGAAAGCTTTGCCAATCTTGCCGCCAAGTGCGCCGTTGGAGATGAGCAAAAGGCGGAATTCGAAGAAACTGCTCGGTTCGTATTTTCCGTCGTTCTCACGGGAGCATCCGCCGCAGGCATGGCAAAAGGGGCTCTCCGAGGCCCTAAACCGAAGATCCAGGGCACTGCAAAAGTAGTGAAGCCGTCCTCCGTCGCCGCCCGCGAGATCGAAGTCGCAGGCACTGGCATGAAAGTGCCTCTTGTGGGACACGGCAAAACACCACCTGTTAGCAGAAAAATGGAAAATCACAGTTCTGGTGAAATGCCAAAGCCAAAGGCCCTACCGCGTGAACTGGCAATTCCGAATAAGGTTAACCCCACCATGAGGGCCAAAGTTGAAAGGGACTGTGGTGTGAAAATGCCAGATAATCTTGCGGGGTACACCAAACATGGCCTAGACAGGGCTTTGTCTAAAAATGAAGTAGGAGTTTCTCCACAGTCGATTATTGATACTTGGAAAAATCCGACGAAAATAGAATTTGAAACGGACAAATATGGAGGCCATTTCAGTATATTTGGTGAAACTTCAGTGATAAGCATCAACAAAGATGGGTAAATTATTACAACATGGCCTATAAAGAAAGGTGGCTATAGAAACATCAAATAGAAAGGTGGCTATGAACAAAAAACAAAAAATAAACGAAGATGACTTTAATTTACTAGTGGACATATTAAACGGGCGATCGCAGATGAAATTATTGCCGAAAGTCATCAGTCGGGAAATAGTGTTTGATGACAAAGATATAGATGCTTTATCCAGCGTCCTTTTGAGTGAATTCATCGATAGAGGGACTAAGTCTGGCTATGAACCTACCCAATATGGCGCAAGGGTTGAGGATCTAATGGATAAAATAAACGCAATGCGGTCGAGCTTTATTGGCAAATAACATAAACTATGCCAAAATAATTGAAAGGCGCGATTCAACGGTAGTAGTGCAACGATGGTAGTAAATCCACGAGGCGAAATTATTTCTTGTTGTGCAGAAAATAAAGGCAGATGCAGGTATGCATAGTAAAATTAAAAAGTAGTGATATGGAATTTTTGGAAAAAATTTTCAAAAATCAAAAAAAAGTAGACATGACCTTGTTAAACAAAATAAAAAATTTTGCTGAAGTTAGCCGCGATAATATTACCGGTGTTATTGATGTTATAAGTGATGAGTTAATGGAATATGGGTTTTCAGAAAATTCCGAACCAAATGAATATGGGCTAAAAGTTGAAAATTTGTTAGATAAAATAAACAAATTCCGTTTGGAATGTCCTTAAATCGAATGTATTAACCGCTACAAAGGCATCGAAACCACTCGCTTCCCGCGAAGTGGAACTCGCCGGCACAGGTCTGCGGGTGAAAGTGCCAGTGGAGGAGCCGCTTGCGCAGACGGAAGTTTTTGCCATGCGTGGAAAAGCTCCTGGTGGAACTTCCGATGTCAAGAACAACCCGCAACCGCTAAGAATTGAAAAGCGGCTGACCGCTGAAGAGCTGGCAGCCCGTGAGCAGCAAAAAAGCACCGGCAAAGCCGTGGCAAGTACATCACTCTGGAAATCGCCGCAAGAATCGCTCATGGCCGCTAGAAATTTCCACTTGTCCCTTGAAACGAAGTCGATTCTGTGTTCATTCGTGCGATGTTTTCTGGCATTTTCCAAGCTCGACTGGTGCCAGTGAGTCCATTGAGTGCTAATATTTTGTAAATTTCAAAAATAAGAATGATTTCGAGGGAAAATTCCTTGATTTTATTTGTCGCTTGGTATTAACTCGCCGCCGTTTTAAAATGGCAACTACACTGCACGATTACATTTCTCGCAACAAAGCGAATGTTGCAAATACGCTGAACGGTCTCGGATTGTGGTACCTTTCCCCCTGCACGGACGTTGGATTCAAGAACGTCATGAACGGAGATGCAAATGAAGACAAGGCCAGGGCAATTCGCTTCGTTTCGTCATTCTGCAAGCTTCTAGACAAATCAACCGATCCATCCTGCCGCATGCTAGGCGATGGGTGCATATTGAATGGGCGTCAAATTCAGAGCATGGAAAAGATTCCGGAATCGTTGGATTACATCGGTGTTGCCAACGTTCCCAATGACAGCCAAAATGTCAATAGGGGAGGAGGAAGGGGAAGAGGTAGAGGTGGCAGGGGCGGCGCAGCCCAGACCGGATTGCCGCAGCACCCAAGGATTGATTCCGGATTCATTGCAGCTTGCAACGATGATGCTCCCACAAAATTCAAAATCGGCATAGAAATGCAGGTGGCAAACGAAGGCAACATGGCCGCCCGCATCAGTGACTACGGCGCTCGCATTTTTAAATACAAGAAAGACGACGCTAACGTGGGCTACCTGAAAACCTATGAATTAGCGCTGGTTCGCTGGGGAGTAGAACATTCTCCAAATAAAATTCTATCCTGTTCTGGTGTAAAAGCCGAAATGTGCGATGCTGCTGTTTCAGAGACCCTTGTCAACGGCACACCTCTCTGCTGTGCACACATTTTCCTGGATGCAGCGGTGAAGGCCATGGACGTGGTTTTGCGAGCTTTGCAAAATAATCACACAGATGAAGACAATTGGACCATTAGCGCGAATGATGAAGCAGCGGCCGTGCGGGCAATCTCTGCGGCGAAGGACGCCCAGAGAACAGCTCTCATAGAGCAGATGAGGATTTTGTTTAATAAAGGGCGTACAGCATTCAAGAACTGGACAGCCGAGGAAAAGAAATTGGTAAACAGGATAGGATTTTTCAAGTACGGCCATCTGATGTCCCAGGCGGATGTTAATGCTTTGGATGATAACGATTTAAAAGGTGATTACGAATGCATGAAAATAAAGGAGGAAAGTATTATGAATAACATAAGTGACATAGAAGCAATATACGGGAAAGTCTATCCGCATGATCTGACGGTTATTAATGAAAATGCACAGCTAAGACAGCAGGTCACTAATCTACAGCAGCAGTTGCAAGCGTACGAAAATCAAGACATTGCCCCGAAGCCCCATAAAAAAACAAAATGGAAAGAGCTAAGCAAGAGGAGTGTGAAAACCAAAAAATCGAAATTCAAACGCAAAGATTCGGATTCTTCCACTCGGAGTACGTCCGAATCTAGCAGTTCTGACAGCAGCCTGACTACAAAGAAAAAAAGAAAGTGAAGTCTCGCGGTCGCTAAGATTAGTTTTCGTCCGTTGCTGCCATCGTATTCAGCGGCGGCAGCGTCCCTGCGGATCGCGCCCGGTGTCTTTTTGTTTCTTAGTTTCTGCATCTACCAGCAGCAGCGAAGAGGTGGTCAATGTTTTGCGCCAGTTAAATATTTCCTTGGAAGGCAATTTTCTAGTGAAAATTTCAATCGCTCGCGGTAAGTCCGCCTTGGAAATTTGAATCCGTTTCCATTGGAAGAAAATCTCTTCAAACTTATATTGAACAATTCCGCATAGAAACTATCATTCAAATGGTTCCCAGAAAAGCGTATGCTTGTTGTATTGCTTTTAGTTCACTTTTTATGGACTTCAAATTAGGATTCTTCTCCAGTAATAATAGCTACTCAGACACAGTCCATGGAGAAGAAAAACCTTGTTTGATCTCACACATCTCAAACTCCTCAATGTCATTTGAAATAAGTGATTCAACAGTTGAATGACATACAAAATGTAATCAACAAACAAATCATTAAACAAACTAACAAAAAACAAGTAAAGGCTGAGCCACGAACGAAAATTTGAAAGTTGAAAACAAACAGCCAGTATTTTTTCAGTTTTCCGGGTTCATGTGAAAAATTTTTTCTAAAATGGAGCTTCGTGATAAACTGTTGCAGGGTTAATTCGTTCCTTGATGTTTTTCATATGTTCTGCTTGCGCTGTGCTTATAATTTGCTCGATATTTTCGCGAAATAATTTCTTATAATCGTTACTCATCGGGAAAAAATCCTCCGGATGATCTAGAAAAACAATGAGCAATTTTTTTAAATTTTCGTAAACTGCTGCAGGGTAGTCTTGATCTGACGTAAATTCATTGCGTTTTGGTTCCAAATTCGGAAACATTTTAAGCGTTGAAAAATAGAGTGCCGCTAGAATTTCCCCAGTTGAATGAAAATTGCCGGCTTTAAACTGCAAAGCCGTTTGTAGGAAAATTTTTTTGAAGTCGTCATTCAGAAAAATCTCTTCAGGATTACAGCCATTGTTAACGAAATCGACCAATGGTGAAAATATTTCATTCATTTTCTCAGGACCAAATAATGAGTGATAGGCGGCCAAAATGTCGCATGTTGTACCGGAGGTACTCGAAACAGTACGTAGCCCCGTCGATCGAATTATATCTCCCGAAGTGGGTCGTGCTTCATATTTTGTTTCAGTTCCATCGAGTTGTACCATTTTCCATATCGATAACTCTTCGTTTCTGTTGTCCAAAAAATGAGTATTAAGCAAACAATTTTGCATTATTTTCTCCAACTTAGCTCTGTTTCTTTTCATAGATTCGTTGAATTCTTGAGCGATTTCAGGAGGAAAACCTGGGCATTCTTTTATGGCATCTTGTAAAAATAAAATTGGATTATTGATCAA
Source organism: Puniceicoccales bacterium (assembly GCA_031268175.1). GTDB lineage: Bacteria > Verrucomicrobiota > Verrucomicrobiia > Opitutales > JAIRKQ01 > JAIRKQ01. The sequence goes on from JAIRXR010000004.1 coordinate 22,328, forward strand.
ATTAATTACCGTCGCAGGTAATTCTCCATGGCTTGGAAAAACGTCAACTACTTCATCGTTTTCACAAACTTTTTCGTTTTTCAATGCTTCCAGAAGAGCTTTAACAGGTGTTTTTTGGCCAATTGTGGCGATTGTTGTCTCAGAAATATTCTGAGAAATGTCTGAGCATCTGGGCTGGCAGATATCTGTGCGGGTTCCTCCTCGATCGATTGCACGATCAAGAAATTGCGTGCGTATAATATTGCTGGCATCCTTAAGCTGAGTTTTTGCCAATCCACCTCCATAGCGACCGCGATATCCGGCAGTTGTAGAAATAGATACAGCTTTCATCTTCGATGAAAACGCTAAAAGAATCCAGGCCAAATCCAATTCAGGGACGCTAGTTTTATTTTGAAGAAAGATTTTAACTTGCTCAACTAATGCTTGGCTAAGCGTGTCTAAATTAAATTCATGGCGCAGCATTTCATTACGTAATTCTGTGCGCATTTGAAAAATTCCATTTCCCCAAACATTGTTTTTGATGTCGCCCATATCATCAGCTAATTGTTTAACATACAATTCCGCTCTAGATGGTTTAATTACCTCCGAAAACCAAGCGAAGCGTTGTAGTACTTGGGAAGCGCGTATTTCCTCTGCCGCTGGACAGGCTCCATTAAATGAATTTGGAATAAGACTCAATATGTATCTGAGTTGTTCAAGACAACAATCTCTTTTGTTTTCATATTTTGTAAAGTCGCGTATTTCCCCAAGCAATGAACCCGGAGAATGCCCAGGAAGAATTTTATCATTTGCTCCAATTAATTCGTCATAGAAAGAATCTGGAATAGATGAAGTTTGATTAACGAAATTGCAAATACATTCGAAAAATTTATATGCTCTATCTTTGATATTGAGGGTCTCGGCAAGAGATGATTCATTACTTATGGAAGTCGCACTTAGTGTTAATGCTACAGATTCCCTTGTATCATTGGTAATTGCATTTGCGTCTGAAAAATTTTCCCCTATTGGGAATGATGACAAATCACGATGAAATTTATTTTTGCTCTGCGATCGAGAATGTTCACAGATCCCGCAGTTTAATCCCTTTGCAGAATATTTTTCCCTATTATTGAATTGATCGAAATCACCTTTCCCAGCACTATTTGGCGTATGCTTCTTATTGCTAGAATCAAGTGTTATTAATTGAGAAATATTCTTGCCTGTTTCCACGGCATCGCATAAGCCTGCCCATGATCTATTAAATTTGCTACCCATACTCTACCCCGTAAACATTCTAGTTTTTTTTTGCAAGTGATTTTTTAAAAAAGTACATATAAATAATATGGATTCTGTGGAATTTAATGCGAATGCTACCAATAGAACGGTGTTCGAAGTCCTCGGGAGTAAGGACAAATGATTTTCCACCACCAGACGGCCCTATCAAAAACAATTCCTGCCCAACTGCCTTCGTAGCAGAGATTGCTATCACATCGCGGTATATTGCGTATAAATCCTTAATCTGAACAGAAAGCCAGGATAGTAATAAATCCAGCTGATCCGGTGATTGTTTGCAGTTAGTAAAACATCGACGCTAGGGATGGCATTCGATTTTACCATTCGCCAGAGAGTTGCACGGCTAACACCAAGAATCTTCGCAGCTGCTTTTTTGGAAAGTAGAACATCCGCCCTTCCCTCCGAACAGCCACAATGGCTCTGTGAATTGCGTCTTCCATTCCTATTGGCTGCGCCCCGTGAATAAAATATATTCCAAATTTCATTAAAAATGTTCCAATTCGCCAGCAGGTGTCTGGGACAATTTCTTCGATTTTTTCCTCCATCAAATCGAAGGCATTGCGCTGCAAATCATTAAAAAATATATGTCTCTTGAATGCGTAGAGTTGCAAGTCATCGCCGGAAATTTCATAAACTTCACAGCACTCCCCACTCTCATCAACTCCCAGGAACTTATCCTCCCCGATCGCTACCGCAACGTGCCGTTTCCCACAACTCCGGCAGAACAAGTAATTTGCTGATTCGCTACATTTTCCAAACATCCGCTACAATTTTCTTTCGCGAATGTCCACTCCAATTAGTTCCAACTCTTGCCGTGTTAATTTTGAATGCCACACTTTCCCAATTATTTCGCATATGGAAATTGTGTTTTTACTCGTCGCCATGCAACAATCCAATTTCTCCTATGGTGCCACTGATGAATGGCCTGTGGATGGCGATCAAGTCAAGATTGTCCGGTGGTTTTATCCCAAATTTTACCGTCTCTCCATTCCCTAGAAATACGGTAAAATAGGCACTATCTATGCTCTCACTATCCCTCAATCTTCCGATGCAGGACGTAACATCCGAGGTTTTCGAATTCTCTCCAAACCGCGTAGCAAACTCTTCCCCTCCATTGCGAAATTCCACCATGTTGAGAATGATTTTGTCAATCGTGCTGTTTGAAATCTTCAAAACTTCTTATCCGATGTCAGCCAGGGGGTTCAAATCGTAGATTGCAACTTCTTCGAAGTGGTGCTCGCCATCTTTCCATATAATCTCTTCCATTGCTCTCACGAGCTGTCGGGCAAGAAATCTCGAATCGATATTGATTTCTATTTCTCCCGTGGTTTCGTAGCATCTCACCAATACGTCCCCGAGAACTGGTAAAACTACCAGGTTGTTTCGTTTCTTCTCCCGGTCATAGGTGTCGGTGTGCTGTATTTTGTCACACCATTTTATGATGAACTGCCAGCAGCACTCATTCTCCATGTTTTCCGCGAAAACATCCACGGATTCCCCCAGTGATGTTCTTTTATCCGTGATCCGAACGCCTGCGGTCTGGATAATACTTTGTAAATCTTACATTTCGTATTTCTGTGGATATTCGTCAGTCAAAGAAAATCTGTAAGACCTCCTCCTGTGCATGGACAATTTCCTTGCTTCCAAAATTTTCATGTTCCCGGGGCACGCCAGCAGCATCTCAGCTACAAGATATTGGCAGCTTCTTCCCAGCATTTACGGGGACACCACTGCGTTCAAATAGCGACACTATGTCATTCCGAAAGCGTTCTTTCCCAAACTCCTGAATGGTTGACAAAATTTTGTAGGTACCACTTGGCAGCTTGTGGGGATGCGTGCACACATGCCTCCACAGTTCCCTGTCGCTGATCAAGCTTCTCAAATCTTTCCCAAATGTTCCTTCTATTTCCTACCTATCCGGTTTTACCAGTTGGAATACCACCCTGTCCCTCCACGCTATCGAAAAATATTGGGTCAAAGGTCGCTATTTTCATATTTTTTTGTAAATCACGCTGGCACCATTTCCTCCAATTCCTTTATTCGTCAGCCACAAGAATTGGGTGCAGGGGTTGGATTTGAACCAACGACCTTCAGGTTATGAGCCTGACGAGCTACCGAGCTGCTCCACCCTGCGATCAAATATTTTTGAATAGCTCGTCACATGTGGTTGTCAACACATAAATGACGATTTTTAGGGCAAGGCATTTGCGGTACCATGGCACTGATGTCTTCCATGAGAATCGTCGCTTCGATAATTCGATTGCCGATCTTAGCGGATGAGCAATTATGCCCGGTCCGTTGCGAGCAATATCAGCCGCTGCGTCGGACGGAGAATGCGAAGGACAGATTTTCGAGCTCGGCTAAAACGGCGAATGGTGGTGTGTAGCGTTGGGCCATTTTGGTAAATTTGGTAGGCAGCGTGGAAGTCACTTTTGCGAATGGATATTTTTCCGATTCTGTGCTAGTTCTCAGTGAATGCTTGAAATTTTACAATAAAATGGCTTCAAAGTTTCGATTTTTTGCGATTGCAGCGCTGATTTTGCCGTGCATCTGCGGCGGATGCCGTTCCATCGCAAAGGCTCACCACTCGCGCCTGGACAAAATTTCGCGTACCCGCGGAGAAATAGCGGAAATTTCGGAAAAGCTGCGGGATATCGAACAGGTGATGCTCTACGTTGGGCGCATCAAAACAGGCGACGTTGCCAATGCTGCTCTGGACGTCGCGATCGCCATACATGGAGGGCCCGATGAGGCGGAAAAGAAGTACGCCCAAGTAGTGACGCTCGAAGAAATTGAAGTTATGCGGACGCAGGTGGTGAAATTAGCGAGGAGGAGGGCAAACTTGGAAGCACTATCGTGCAAGGAGACCAAAAGGGCGATCGATGAGGCGTATTCCATTCATGCAATGGAAAGCCGCTACGAATTTTTGGAAAGGCTGGTGAGTAACTGCGTGATCGCGACGTGCATAGCCATCGCAGTCCTTCTGCTGCGAAGAGTTTTCTAGGCTCTGGGAAAAAATTAGGCGATTTTGATCCCATTCACGGCGACTTTGCCGTGCAAGCCATCCCACTTGACAGTGCCGTCGATGAGGGCAAACAGCGTGTGATCACGGCCGCAGCCAACGTTGTTTCCTGGGTGCACCTTCGTTCCGCGCTGGCGCACGAGAATGTTTCCGGCTCGTACAACTTCGCCGTCATACTTTTTGACGCCGAGTCTTTTGCCTACGCTGTCGCGACCATTCCTTGATGTTCCCTGCCCCTTTTTATGCGCCATAGCAAACTTCTCCTATTCCTGGATTGATTCTATCCTAATGACGGATATTTCCTGGCGGTGGCCACGCTTACGCTGATACCCCTTGCGCCGTTTTTTCTTGAAAACCATGACCTTTTTCGCCCGTTTATTTTCGAGTATTTTAACGCGAACGCTAGCACCTTCGACGAGCGGTGCTCCGACTTTCGTGGCGTTCTCGGATTCAAGCAGCAGGACCTCTCCTATGGAAATCTCATCTCCGGCAGACGAACCGGCATATCTATCGACGAAGATAATATCACCACCATGCACGGTGAATTGCTTGCCCTGCGTCCTAATAACTGCCTTCATGTGATGATTGGCAATAAACATACTGCGACCGGAAAATCAAGGTTTTTTTGAAACATTTTATCGGTAGCCATTTTGATTTTTCTTTTAAAAAAAAATTTTTGCCGTAGAATTCGCAGGGGAGTGGATGATGCTAGAAGAATTGTCATAGTTGGCAGTGGTTGCGCTGGGCTGACAGCGGCCACGTACGCCGCGCGGGCGAATTTGTCTCCGCTGGTGATAAGTGGATTGCAGCCCGGAGGGCAACTGACCACAACAAATAATGTCGAAAATTTCCCCGGGTTCCCATGTGGAATAAACGGATTTGAGCTAACAAGCAACATGAGGCTGCAGGCGGAGCGGTTTGGGGCGCAGTTCACCGACGACAGCGTTGAGGACGTTGATTTTTACAGCGACGTAAAAGGAGTAATGTGCGCAAGTGAGAAATTTCGGGCAGAAGCGGTGATCGTCGCAACTGGCGCGGCGCCGAAATTGCTCGGGGTGCCCGGCGAGAAGGAATTTTTTGGCGGGCGCGGCGTAAGCGTCTGCGCGACCTGTGACGGTGCGTTTTACAAGGGAAAGGATGTGGCGGTAGTCGGCGGCGGTGATGCGGCCTGCGAGGAGGCGCTATTTTTGACAAATTTTTGCCAAAGGGTATACCTTATCCACCGCCGCGACACGCTTAGGGCGGTACAGCTGATGAGAGAGCGCGTGCTTGGAAACGGAAAGATCGTTCTAGTTCTGAACAGTGTGGTCAGTGAGATTTTTGGCAAGGAAAAAGTGGAGGGCGTCAGGGTGAAAAACGCCATGGACGGCACCGGAAGTGAAATTGCGTGCGCAGGAGTGTTCGTGGCCATAGGACACGAACCAAACACGAAGCAATTCGCAAAATTTTTAAATCTCGACGAAAATGGCTACATAGTGTGCAGGGAAAATTCGTTCGTCGAGACCAATGTCCCGGGGGTTTTCGCCGCCGGTGACTGCTCCGATGGGGTGTATAGGCAGGCGATAGTAGCAGCTGGCACGGGCGCGATGGCCGCCATTGCCGCCGAAAAATACATTTGTGAGCGTTTGGGAAAGGTGAAGTGATGGACAAATGTCAATTTTGTGGGAAACAGGCAACCGTCCATATGACGCAAATAGTGAACGGGAAGATGACGGCGGTGCACATGTGCGGCGAATGCGCAGCCAAGCACGGGCTATTTGACAAAGAGGGGCTGCCGTTCGCGATGCTGTCAACCATAGGCGAGGCGCTATTTGCCGGCATCAAAAAGAGCGCATCAATGAATGGGTTGATATGCTCCAAGTGCGGGTGCACGCCGATGTCCTTCAAGGAAACAGGTCGTCTCGGATGTCCGAATTGCTACAAAGACCTGAAGCCGCTGGTCGACGGCATAGTGGAGTCCTCGCAAAAGGGAATGGTGCACAGTGGAAAAGTTCCCAAGAGCCGCACGACGGTCGAAGTAGAAAAAGCATTGGCGGCAGACAAGGTGAAGTGTGGCGACGGCGTTGGTTCTACCGGACGCAAAGTCGGCAAAAGGGGCTCGGTGAAAGGTAGGGTAGGGGATTTGCAGAAAATGCTCGACGAGGCGATAAGGGATGAGCGCTACGAAGAGGCAGCGGCGCTGCGTGACGAAATAAGAAAGCTGAAAAAGTAGGGTGGAGGCAAAGCATGAACGATTTTGCGAAAAAACTTTTCCAAAACTCCAAATCAGTGGTGGATGCGATTCCCGTTGTTGTTAGCTCTCGCATAAGGCTTGCCCGCAATTTGGCGGATGCGAAATTCGTCAAATATGCCTGCAAAAGTGACTTGCGCATGATTGCAGATATGTGCATCGATGCATTGGCGAAGTGCCCGATCCTCAGTGGCAGCAATGTGGTGGCCATGGGGGATCTTCTGGAGTACGAAAGAACATCGCTGGTCGAGAGGCACATGTGCAGCCAGGAATTTACAGCGAATATCAACGAAGCGCGGCTCCTATTCACTGACGATCAGCTGATATCCATAATGATTAACGAGGAGGATCATCTGCGCATGCAAATATTTCGGCCGAACCTGAATTTCAGGGAAATGTTCGACAGTATCAACGAAATAGATGACCACCTGTCGGAGAATTTGGACATAGCATTCGACGAGCGCTACGGATTTCTGACGTCGTGCCCAACGAACGTCGGGACTGGGATGCGCGCATCGGTGATGCTGCATCTACCGGCACTGTCAATTCTAAAGCAGATGAACAACTTGGTATTGGCCGTGCAAAAGCTAGGATTCGTAGCGAGAGGTTTATTCGGCGAGGGTTCCGATTCGCAGGGCAATTTCTTTCAAATATCCAACCAGCAGACGCTTGGGCTCTCGGAGGTTGACATCCTATCGCGCCTGTCCCAAATAATAAAGTCAATCATCGACTATGAGCTAAATTTCCGCGAAATCGTCAAAAAGGAAAGGATCGTTTGGCTCTACGATAACATCGGCCGCGCATTGGGCATCCTCAGAGGTTGCTACTCCATGGCGTCGGTGGACGCCATAAACTGCATTTCCCTGATGATGTTGGCATCCGATTTGGAGTATCTGCCGAACGATTTGCGCCACGAGTTGAATCAAATTATGATGAAAATGCAGGGTTCGCACCTGCAGGTACTGGCAAATAGGCCACTGAACGCCGCTGAGCGCGATATCAAGCGTGCAGAAATCCTCAGGGAATTTTTCGCAACTGTTCCAAATTTAAAATTTATGTGAAGTGGCCGAAAATTTTACAGCTGCATTCGGCTTAAAATTTTTTTTGACAACGTTGGGAATAACTGCAACAAGTGTCGCCATCGATGACCGATATTCGGATCAAAAATCTTACCAAGCGTTTCGATTCTGTGGCTGCGCTTGATGGCATTGATTTACACATATCCAGCGGTGAATTGTTTTTTTTGCTCGGTCCAAGTGGCTGCGGAAAGACTACGCTGCTGCGTTCCATTGCCGGGTTCTATACGCCAAACGAAGGTCGCATAATCTTTGGAAAAAACGACGTCACGAATGTGCAGCCGCACAAGCGAAAGGTTGGGATGGTGTTTCAAAACTACGCGCTGTGGCCGCACATGACGGTATTTCAAAACGTTTCCTTCGGCCTGGAAAACAACGGGATATCGCGGGCAAAAATAAAAAATTTGGTCCACGAGATTTTGGCAAAGGTGAAGCTCGACCAATACGCCAACAGGAAGCCGAACGAGCTATCAGGTGGTCAGCAGCAGCGCGTTGCCCTCGCGAGGGCGCTCGTTGTGCATCCGCGGTGCCTCCTGCTCGATGAGCCGCTGTCAAATTTGGACGCACAGTTGCGCAACGACATGCGCTGTGAAATAAGGAACATCTGCAAGGAACACAAACTCACAACGATTTACGTTACGCACGATCAAAAGGAAGCGCTGTCCATAGCCGATAGAATCGCCGTATTTTCCAAGGGGAAAATTGATCAAATTGGAACCCCGGTGCAGCTGTACAAATTTCCGAGCACGCGCTTTACGGCTGGCTTTGTCGGCGAAACGAATCTCATAGACGGCGTCATCGTGCGCGTAGGCGCCGGAGAAGCGATTGCTAGGACAAAGGTTGGGAATTTCAGGGGAATTTTGAGTGCCGGCGCGAGGGATCCGCGACCCGGAGAAAAGGTTTACATTTCGGTGAGGCCAGAGTGCTTCAAGCTCAGCGATTTTCCGATATTGGAAAACAGCGTGGGCGGTTCCGTGGGGAACATAACATACTTCGGCGAGGTTGCTCACTATGAATTCGAAAGTGGAGGAATCGTACTGCGCATTTCCGAAATAAATCCCAGCCATTTTGCAAACGTCAGACACAGGGGCATGTATGCCACTGTTTCCCGCGAGGACGTCGTAATTTTAAGGTCATAGCGAAGCAGGCGATGTTCGAAACAAAAAAGGTAGTGGTCATCGCAATAGTAGCGTTGGCCGTTGGCGTTCCGTTTATTTTTAGGGAAAAGAGCAGCAGCATAATTCCGATTGGCAATGCGGAAACGCTGGTTATTATCACACCGCACAATGAAGCTCTGCGCCGGGAGTACTCGATCGGGTTCAAAAAATGGTACAAGGCGATGACCGGGAAAGATGTCAATTTGGACTGGCGGTACCAGGGCGGTGGTCGCGACGCCATCAGGTACATTGAGTCGATGTTCGCCAACAATTTTCGTCTACATTGGACCGAAGAGTTGCACCACGAATGGAACACAACCACGGCCGCAGCTTTCGCTGCAAGGTCGGAAAAGATGCTAGACGTCGCTGTAAATGCGCCCGAGTGGGCCGTGACGATGAAATTTTTTGAATCCAATGTCGGATGCGGAGCCGACATTCTATTCGGCTGTGGTACGCCAGAGCACAAATCCCAGGCGGAAAAAGGAAATTTGGTTCCATGCGAATTGCTATTCGAGTGTCCGGACATGTTTGACGATGACACGATTCCGGAATTTCTTTCCGGCAACAGGCTTTGGGATAGGAAGGGTAGGTGGTTCGGTGCTTCACTTTCGGCATTTGGCATAATTTACAACCGCGAGGCCATCGAAGAAGATGGCATAGGCTTTTTCCCGAAAATGTGGACGGACATCGGTCGCCCGGAATTTTTTGGGAAATTGGCCATTGTCGACCCGACTAAGAGCAGCTCAACGCAGAAGTCATTTGGCATGTTGATTCAGCAGCAGATGCAAATTTGCTACGATGAGCTGCTCGAAAAGCGTGGAGTAGCGGTATTGCCGAAAAAGTACGAAGCGAAGGCAATTTCCGATGGATGGATGAACGGGTTGCGGCTCATTCAAAAAATTGTTGCCAATGGGCGCTATTTTACCGAGTCCACCACGAGGCCGGTGGTTGACGTGTCATCGGGTAACTGCCTTGCCGGCATAGCAGTCGATTTTTACGGTTCCGCCGAGGCAAAGCACCTCGAAGAGCGCAGCGGGAGCAAGCGGTTCAAATTTGCCATGCCGATCGGCGGTGGTGCGCCGGAGGCAGACCCAATAGGAATTTTTAGAGGAGCACAAAACCCAGAGTTGGCAAAAAAATTCATTGAATTTGTCCTATCCCTGGAGGGGCAAAAACTGCTTGATTTTAACTTGCATACGCCCGGTGGTCCGGAAAAAACAACCATGCGCCGCGTCCCAATACTGAAAACCGTGTACGAGGAGCAGTACAAGCAATACCGTTGCGATCCGACAGTGGATCCCTACGCCGCCGCGTCTTCGTTCACGTCCCATGACGAGTGGATGGGCAAAGTTTACGGCTACATTGGGGTTGTGATAAAGTTGGCATTCATCGAGCCCAGCTGCGAACTGTCCGACGCAATGAGTGCGATAATTCGCGCTAGCGGCGAAGGAAGGGAGCGAGATGCGGCCGAAGCATACGGCGTTTTGTCCGACCTGTCAGACATGTCCTACGAGAATCTCGTGTCGCAGATAATTCCCGTTTTGGCGGGAAAGGACGTCCTGCGAAACGCCGTCCTTCAAAACGAGATCAGTGAAAAATACAGACTTCAGTATTTGAAGGCAAAGAGAATAGCCGAGGGCGACCAGCGGAAAAAGTAGTTTCGATGCTAGAACTTGCCGATCGCCTAGATCACAGACTGAATCGGCCTTCCTGCGATGAAATCACGAATTATGCGTATGTTGCTATCCAAAATTCTTGAAATGGCATCCGATGAATTAAAGGCGATGTGTGGCGTTACAACCACGTTGGGCAGCTGGAGAAGCTTCGCGTTGAAAAGCGAATACATGGCAAAATTTTTGTCGCTATTTTTTACCGATTCTATGTCATTTTTTATGATCACATTTTCGTAGTCCAGCACGTCCAATCCGGCGCCTCCCACCTTTCCGGAAATGATCGCTTCGTAGAGATCCATCGAGTTGATTAGTTCCCCTCGTGCGATATTTATGATGCATACTCCGTCCTTCATTTGGCCGATGGTGTCACGGTTGATGAAGTGGTAATTGTCGGCCGTTGCCGGGCAGTTGAGGGCTATTACATCCGATTCCGCTAGCAGATCGCCGATGGCGACATATTTGCAAATTCCAGCGTCGACCAGCTTGCCGTTGGGGAATGGGTCGGTTGCTATGACATTGCAGCCAAAGGCGTGGCAAAGCTTTGCGAAGTAGCTGCCTACGGCGCCCGTTCCAACGACACCCACTGTCTTGCCGAAGAGATCCATTCCAGTGTCCTCATTGACCTTGACTATGCCATTTCTTAGCTTGTAGTTCGAAAATCCAATTTTTCTCGTGAGGTTCAGCAGCATCCCAACGGCGTACTCAGCTACGGTCACTTCGCCGTATCCTGCCACATTTGCAACTCTTATTCCACGCGCCCTACAGTACTCCATGTCAACGTTGTTGTATCCCGTCGAGCGCGTGGCAATTAGCTCTAGGTTTTTGAAATTTTCCAAAAGATCCGCCGACAGGTTGGAATACACGAATGTTGAGATGATTTCAGCATGTGAGGAGTGCTGCAAAATTTCGTCGGAGACGTCATTTAGGCGCTCGGGAAAAATTACGCAGTCGGCCAATTCTCCGAGCCCGTGCCGTTCGAGGTATGACCACGTGTTCGCATCGGCGTCACAGAAAATCGCCATGCGTTTCCCACCCATGTCGTCCTCAGCTTACGCATCGCAGCAATTTTTTCAATGGTAAATTGATTAAATTACAGTTTTAGTTTTTATTTGTTGACGAATTCGCAAATTATTTTTGATCTTAGGTTTGATTTGTGGGCGATTTAGTCCTAGGCTGTGCCCCGTGCACTATCCGTGAATTGAATTGAGATGTGCAAATGATAGTAGTTACCGATGACATAGGCGACATAAAGAAGGAGCTGCGTTCCGCGGACACTGATACTTTGGTTGCATTCGACTGCGATGATGTTTTGACGACGCTCGAGGATCAAATCTGGAAGCGTGAAAATTATCAATTTTTTGTCAAATGGTGTGCGAATGCATTTTCCGATGCTTCAATGGAGACGCTGCATTGCGTCTCCGATTTTATCCTTACGGTCGGCAGGAATTGTTTAGTTAACGAAGAGATGCCGAGGATCGTTGATGATTTACATGCGAAAAATATTCAATCGATGGTCCTAACTGCATTGTCCCAGAGACCTGTCGGAAGTATCACAGACCCACTGCGATGGCGCGTGGCAACGCTGAATGGGTTTGGCTATAATTTCGGGAAGTTTTGGCCGGCGTTGGCGGATAAGCGCTTCGACGAATTCGCTTGCGCCTACCAGCCGGAGTATAGTTCCGGCGTGGTCTGTTCCGGCGAAACACCGAAGGGACAAAGTCTGCGTGCCTTTCTCAAACACGCAGCTATCAGCCCGAGGAAGGTAATTTTTATCGACGACAAGGAAGACACGGTGGAAGACGTCAAAGCGACCTGCGAATCGATGGAAATCGCATTCGTTGGAATTCAATACTTGGAAGCGAGCAAAGTAGTTTCTGCGGTGCCATTCTCGGAGGAAATGATGGAATACCAGTTGAACACGCTGAAGGAAAAAAATATCTGGCTGCCAGATGGCGAGGCGCATGGCCGATTGAAGGCCGCCTTTGCAGAAAAGCGAAAGGCCGCCGACAGTGCGGATGGGATGATTGGCGTTTCCTGAGCGGCGAAATTGCTGCTCCTGCGAAGCTCAGCGAGCTACTCAATGTATTGCCCGGCGGCTATCGTTGGCTTGCCTTCCAAATTTTCCCACTTTTGCAAAAAGTCATGCTTGCTATCGGCGAAGGTTGGACTTATTTCAATGTCGAACGGAGGAAGTCCATTCGCATCCATTGGAATGTCGATCCCAGCGGCGCGCAGCCAGCTGGCAAATAATTTCACCTGATCCCGGTGGCACGTTTTTAGGGAATCCATGCCTTCGAGGTGTTTGATTGGGCTAAAGTTAGCGCCTCGCTCGCTTTCCAGGATTGTTGTTCGGTCGGCGAATGGGAGGATGTCGAAGATGAACATTTCAAGCTTGAGCCCGTTGGGGACCTTCGGACTCACCGGTTCGCCGAGGGAATCTATCGTCGGCACCGTCTTTTGCGCGATGTGGTACGGAATTTCGGACTTGATGTCCTTTCCGTTGAAGCGCTTGATAAATGGAACATCCAGCAGGTGTATCGCCGTATTTCCGGCGCAGAAGACCAAGCTGCCTTCGGAATTCCGCAGCATAGCCTGCTCCTTTGGCAGGTCAAAGTATTCTATGACGCGGCATCTCCCATTGCTTTCACAAAATACGCCAACTTTTTCCTCCGCGTACAGCTTTCTGACCATCCGCGATGATACCTGCGCCTGATTTTTTACGTGAACACCGACAAAATATGGATCGACGCAACGGACAAGCGGATTGTCGACTTGAAAATAACTTAAAATTTCTATGCCAAGATTTTCCAACATCGCCAGCAAGCCGGATCTTCCAAGGGCCTTCAGCGATCCACCGTGACCATCCGGATGCATGGCAATCCTGCTCGTCGTTTCCATTATGATTTTTCCTTCGGCTGTGATAGCTGGCATTTGACCCTGCTTCAAAAAATGTATATTTTCAATGCCAAAGGAGTTGTTTTTGCCGAAAAATTCTATGGTTTCATTGTGCGTGCGCTCGCTCGTCATCACTATCCAGTTGATTGTCACATCGTAGCGCCGTTCCGATGCTTTGATTTTTTCCGCGAATACTTGAAACAGCGACTTCTTTTTGATTGGAGTCACCTGCAATGTTCCCTTCGGGACGATGCAGCCCATTCGTGTTCCCTCCCCGCCGGCAACGGTGAACACGGCAATTTTTCCATCCCTTATTTTCTGTTCGCCGATCGCAACCGCTTCCTTCCACTTCTGCCAATCGACCTCGGAATTTGGAAATTTTATGAATTTTGCCGGTGCTAGGGGGCCAATGTTTTTCTGCCTCGAAGCATTGTGCAGTGCTCCGTCGATGATTTTCGACAGGTAATCCATGTCGATAGTTTTTACTTGTTGGATCAGCTTGGATTGCTCGTCGCTGGAGAGTATTTCCCAAAACTTAAAAACGTGCTCCTGCCCGCACTTGCAAAATTGAAGCCGCAATTCCTTAGCCTGTCTATCTATCATATTATTCGTCAATCTTCAAATCTGAAAATCTTCTCCTTTTGCCCTATGTATCCAGCTTTCTCGCGGACAACTTGTTCCATAAAATCCTTGTTGGTCAACATTTTTCGCATGTGATCCTGTTTCATGGCTAATTGTTTTTCCGCTTCTCCGGTTTTTTCCAATAGCGGACGCACTCTACACCGCAGTCGACTATGCTCTTTCTGCGCATCGACTAGCTCAATTACCAGCCTTGCGTTGCAGAATACAAGCCCACTAAATGCAGAAATCAATAGGATTTTCCGGCATGCGCCCATCGCAGAAGCCACCGCAAGGTAAAAAAATCTTCTAGAATTAAAAGATAAAAGCGCCAAGGATCACCAATAATTTGAAAATTCGTGAAATTTGCGCCCGGTCTAACTGGTCGCGCTATTTTTCAAAAGTACCGTTTTGCGGTTGTTCACCAATTTGCCTGCGTGGAGACCGCGCCGCTATTCAGGCTAGCGCCATTTCTCCCCTCGTTTCGAAGATTCCAAATTTGCGAAACCTTTTGTAGCGAAGGTCGAGCAGGGTCTCCCTGCGAAGACCCATGAGGCTTTTCAGATTTTTCGCGATGGCAGCCTCGACCGCGCTCGCTGTAAAATCATAGTCGTTGTGCGCGCCGCCGAGGGGTTCGCATATTACCTCGTCCGCCACGTCGAATTCGAGGAGCTTTTGCGGTGACAGGCGCAGCGCTTTCGCAGCTTCCGGAGCCTTCGCCCTATCATTCCAGAGAATTGCGGCGCATCCCTCCGGTGAAATCACTGAATAGTACGCATTCTCGAGGATTAGCACCCTGTCGCTGACAGCAATGCCCAGTGCGCCGCCGGATCCACCTTCGCCGATAAACACAGAAATTATGGGACTCCCGATCAGCATCATTTCGCGCAAATTAACGGCGATCGCCTCGGCAACGTGCCGCTCTTCGGACTCTACGCCGGGAAATGCGCCGGGTGTGTCGACGAAGGTCACTATCGGCATAGAAAATTTTTCAGCCAACCGCATCAGACGCAGCGCTTTCCTATAGCCTTCAGGATTTTGCATGCCGAAGTTGCGTGCTATATTCTCTTTGGTCGTCCGTCCCTTCTGTTGGGAAATTATCATTGCGGCAATGCCGCCAAATTCTCCAATGCCGCAAACCATCGACTGGTCATCGGCATACAATCTGTCGCCGTGTAGTTCTTGAAAATTTGCAAAGATCCTGCCTATGTAGTCCGACGAATACGGCCGCAGCGGATGTCGCGAAAGTTGCACCCTCTGCCACTCGGTCAGATTGGCGTAGACCTTTTTTCTGGTTTCTACAATTTTGGTTTTCAGTGATTCAATTTCGGCTGAAAAATCCACGTCAGAGGCTGACGCGCGCTCCTCCAACGCCTTCAGTTGGACGCTCAGATCGTGAATTGGCTTTTCAAAATCAAAAACAAACTTCTGATCCATTCCGGGATTCTAAGCAATTCCATGAATTTGCAATAGATTTGTGGTGCGCGTCCGCTCGGCGGGAAGTGTTTTCACAGCTGCGGAATTAGAATTTGTCCCGCTGGTGAAATTTCTTGTAGTCGGAAAGCAAGCGCTTTTTGTCGACGGCCGTGTAGATTTGCGTCGTAGAAATGTCAGCGTGGCCGAGCATTTCCTGTATGGATCGCAAATCGGCGCCGTTTTCCAGCAAGTGCGTGGCGAAGGAATGGCGCAGCGTGTGCGGAGTCACCGATTTTTTAATGCCGGCCAGTTTTGCATGCTTTTTCAGGTGTAGCCACACGGTTTTGCGTGACAGTTTGCGTCCAGTAATGCCTATAAATATGGAGCTGTCCGTTTTTGTCTTTACCAATTGCGGCCGCGCAACGATTAAATATTTCTCTAATTTTTCCCTGGCGATGGAGCCGAATGGGACGATGCGTTCCTTTGCTCCCTTGCCGTGCACGCGGATAAAACAATTTTCCATGTCAACGGCTTGGATCTTCACATCGCACAACTCGGACACGCGCAGCCCACTGCTATAGGCGAGCTCGAACATTGCGTTGTCTCGCATGTGAATTGGCGAGGAGTCCGCACCCAGTTCCAAAATTTTTGACACCTCATCTGAGGTCAGACTATCCGGCAGCCTTCTAGTGCAGCGCGGCCGCTTCAATTGCTTTGACACGTCGACGGCAATGATTTTTTGCGCCTTTGCGAATTTGGAAAATGAGCGCAGCGCGGACAATTTTCGCGCGACTGTCGGCGATGAGCAACCGTTTTTGTCTAGAAATGACAGCCAGTAGCGTAGCGTTTCAACGGTCACGTCGCTCCATTTTTTCAGGTGTTGCTGCGCCAGAAGTTCTACCAGCTCCAGCAGGTCGCATTCGTAGGCCGCAACGGTATTTTTGCTGCTGCCCCTTTCGAGTTCGAGGTGCACTAGGAATGCATCGATTGCATTGCTGAGCTGTGATCTGTTCCTATTCATCCCGCTGCATGACCCTTATCTGCGCGCGAAATCCATCCCGCAGAGCTGCCTGAATTTCCACTGGAAGTCGGGATTCAGCACCATCGCGAGTGGAGTCGCCGCTGGCTGGTTGCGTGGAAGGGTTTCCTGTCGCGGCTTTTATCTCGCGGATGTCGCGAATTATAGCGTCGATGGCCCTGGATTGGCCGCGTTCGGCGGCTTTTAGCAGAGCTGTTTCAAAATTTATTACCTCGGAGAGACCAGTTTTAACCGATTCCTTCGATTTGTGAATTTCCTCCAAAATGCGTATCATCCTGTCAGGGTAGGTGCCGTCGCCATCCAGAATATGCGCCAGCTGCTCGTGGATTTTCACTTCGATGGAGCAGAGAATGCGGTACATGTCGCAATTTCGCTCGCCGATGCTGTGGGAAACTTCCATGAGCTTTTTGTAGTCGCCGTAGTACATGGCACTGATTATTCCATCAATAGTTTTTTCATCGACCAGTCCGTAGGCCAGATTTACGTCGCCAACGGTTATTTCGCCGCTGGAAAATGCCACCATCCTATCCAGGATCGATTCCGCATCCCTTACGCCTCCGCCGGCCAAGCGCGCGATTGCGTTGAGCGCCTCCACGGAAATTTTTATACCTTCCGCCACTGCGACTTTTTCCAGTTTTTCAGCAATGATTTTCGGCGAAACCGGCCTGAAGGAAAATCTTTGGCATCGCGATGCAATGGTCGGAAGAACCTTATGCGCTTCGGTAGTAGCGAAGATGAATTTCACGTGCGGCGGCGGCTCCTCGAGCGTTTTCAGCAGGGCATTGAACGCCGCATTCGAAAGCATGTGCACTTCGTCGATGATGTATATTTTGTACTTGCACGCTGCCGGTGTATACCTGCATTCATCACGCAGTGCTCGAATTTGCTCGACGGAATTGTTGGATGCACCATCTATTTCTATGACATCCAGGCAATTGCCAGCAGCGACTGATCGGGATATTTCATCACCAGGATCGAAATTCACAGTCGGGCCGTTTTTTGCATTGAGGGCCATGGCCAGTAGCCTCGCCGTTGTTGTCTTGCCAGTGCCGCGTGGCCCAACGAACAGGTAGGCGTGGGCGCTGCGGTTTGTTACAATTGCATTCGTGAGCGTGGTGACGATGTGCTCTTGCCCTATGATTTCGCCGAACGTTTTTGGCCTCCAGCGGAGTGCAATTACCTTGTATGTGCTTGTGTCGCCATTCGGATCCGCATCTTCAGTTTTGCTTTGCATTGGCAGAAAATCCTGCAGGATGCCGCCTCAAAGTAAAGCGCTATCGCTTTTGTTTCCCGCACTTCCCGGCGCCCATGTTTTTAATTTTTTAGGTATTTTTTCTTGCTGGAGTGCGCAATTGTCGTAGTCCTTGATCCGAGTCGGCATTGGTTGTTTTATCGGCATCACCGTTGCATGGCGGTGGATTGGAATTTGGCCGCGTTTCGGGTGTGCGATTTGTCGATGGTAATATGGATGTTTTTTTGCGTTATTTCGTAATTTTTTTTATTTTTCCTGCGTTAATAGGCGTTTCGGTGTATCTGTCCGTGTGCCTAAAATGGCCGCAGTTGAGGCATCTCGGTGACGCTTTTAAACAACTTCTAGTTGAGAAAAAAGAAGGCGGCAAGATGGGAAATTTCGCCGCCGTCGCAACGATTGTGGGCGGAAATCTTGGTGCAGGAACGGTAGTCGGCACGGCATTGGCCATATCCACTGGCGGTCCAGGAGCGATTTTTTGGATGATAGTCGTCGCGCTTTTGGGTAGCGTAATCAAGTTGGCGTGTGCGACGCTCGGCGTATTTTACCAGGAGAAGCAGCACCACGAACGCTGCGTCGGTGGCCCGATGTTTTACATCGAAAAAGGTGTTGGCTCGCGGCCGTTGAGTTTGCTATATTGCGTTTTTCTGGTTGGAGCGTCGCTGTCCGTTGGAAATTTGGTTCAGACGAATGTCTTCGTAAAATCCATCCCAAATTGTGGCACTTGGGTAAAAATTCTCTGCATTTTGTCGTTTGCCGTTCCGGCTGTAGTCATACTCTTCGGTGGATTGAAGAAGTTTGCGGCATTCATGTCCCGCAGTGTTCCCATCATCGGCATCGCGTACATAGCAATTTGTTGCGTCGGCATTTGTATGATGCGCGATCGCGCTGTTTTTGCACTGAAGGAAATTTTTTGCGGCGCATTTTCACTGGCCTCCGTCGGCGGCGGAGCGTCCGGGATCGTCCTCCTCAGGGCGCTGCACGAGGGAACTTCGCGAGGGCTTTTTGCAACGGATATCGGCCTTGGCCTTTCCGCCATCGCCCACGGCAATGTCGACGGTGGGTGTCTGCCACTGGCGCAGCATGCCCGTGATCAGGGAATTATTTCGCTGCTCGCCCCAATTTTGGTTGCCATTCTTTGCTCCATCACCGGTATTCTCATCGTCTGCGCTGCGCCGGATTTTTCACAAAATTCCAGTAAAATTTGCATCGATACTTTTACAACGGCATTTAGAAGCAACTGCGCCGGCCTGATGGTGCCGATTACGGTGTATTTTTTTGCGCTCACGACGATACTTTCATGGGCGTGGTTTGCCGAGCACTCGTTTTTTTTCATACGCCGCGCCAATTGGCGCTACTACTATCGCGTCGTTTCCATCGCCATGATGCCCATTGGGGCATTCATGCAAACAACGCTGCCGTGGAAAATTGCCGACATTTGCATCGAAGGTCTCCTGCTCATTAATCTATTAGCGATTGTGTTCCTGCGGAATAAGCTGGCATCGATCCACCTTGAAGGCGATGCCCCCGATTGCGGCAACGGCTAGGGATTTCTCCACTTAATTTTCCGTGAAATATTGATTCGACGTCCCGGCGAATTGTATTTAAACGTAGTGCGAAACGGATAGGTCAACGAGCAATGATTGGAAGAATTTTTAGGCTGTTCGCCGGACATACGCACAAAAAATTTATAAAAAAATGCCAGCCGCTGATCGCAAAAATCAACGAATTCGACGGTATCTATGAAGCGCTATCGGACGGTGAAATCGCCGCAAAATCCGATGAATTAAAGCGAAGAATTTTGGCGGGCGCGTCGCTGGACAGCGTGCTAGCGGAGGCATTTGCCCTCGTGAAAAACACCGCCCGCAGGTTGTGCGGTGTGGGAATCGAGGTGTGCGGGCACAAATCCACGTGGAACATGGTGCACTACGATGTGCAGCTCCTGGGAGGAATAGCACTTCACCAGGGGAAAATTTGCGAAATGGCGACCGGCGAGGGAAAAACCTTGGTTGCAACCCTACCGCTCTACCTAAATGCCTTGACCGGAAGGAATTGCCAACTCGTTACGGTTAATGACTACCTTGCTCGCCGCGATGCCGCGTGGATGGGGTACATCTACAAATTTCTCGGAATGACTGTCGGGTGTCTGCAGAACGGAATGAATTCGGAGGAGCGGCAGAGCGCATACGGCTGTAACATAACGTACGGCACGGCGTCGGAGTTTGGCTTCGACTACCTGCGGGACAATGGAATGGCAACGTCTCCGGAGGAACAGGTTCAGCGTGAACACTACTACTGCATAGTCGATGAGGTTGATTCGATCCTAATCGACGAGGCGAGGACCCCGCTGATAATTTCCGGCGCGGCACCGAAGAACGAGGAAAATATCCCCTACGTCGAGTTGAAACCGGCCGTTGAAAATTTGGTTGAGCTGCAGCAGAAGTTGTGCAGTAGGCTGGCTTCCGAGGCGAAGGCCATGCTGGAAAGTTCCGGCGACGAGTACAACCGCGACTCATACAAAAAGCTGTGGCAGGTGAAGCTCGGCATGCCGACGAATCGGCAGTTTTTGCGCATCATGGAAAGTGGTACGCACAGGAAAAATTTCGACAGATTCGACCTGGAGATGAATTCCGAATTGTTCCGCAGCGAAAAGCATCTGATAAAGGAGGAACTGTACTACTGCCTCGATGAAAAGGACCAGCAGTCGGATTTGACGGAACTTGGCCGCGGTGTGCTAAGTTCCGACGAAAATGATTTCATTTTGCCCGATCTGCCGGCGATATTTTCCTCCATCGACGGGGACGTGTCGCTGACACCTGAACAGAGGATTGAGAAAAAACACCTGGTCGAGGCAGAATTTGCAAAGAAAAGTTCCAAAATTCACTGTTTAAACCAGCTTTTGCGAGCCTATTCGCTCTATAACAAAGATGAACACTACACTATCCTCGACGGAAAGGTTGTGATAATTGATGAAAATACCGGGCGCGCCATGCCCGGACGTCGTTGGAGCGACGGATTGCACCAGGCGATCGAGGCGAAGGAGGGCATAAGGATCGAGGGAGAGACGCGCACCTACGCCACCATTACCATCCAGAATTATTTTCGCATGTACGAAAAATTGGCTGGCATGACCGGAACTGCGGAAACGGAGGCACAGGAATTCAATGACATATATCGCCTGTCGGTTGCTGTCATTCCGCCGCACAAAAAGTGCATTCGCATCGATGAAGACGATAAAATTTACAAAACACGCCGCGAAAAGTGCAACGCCGTGATAGCCGAAATAAAGGCGGCAAACGAAAGGGGACAGCCGGCCTTGGTTGGTACCACATCCGTCGAAGCGTCGGAAATTTTGAGCAAAATGCTGAAGCGCGAGGGAATAGGCCACAAGGTTTTAAACGCCAAATACCACCAGCAGGAGGCGGAAATTGTCGAGCAAGCGGGGCAAATGAAAGCGGTGACAATTGCGACGAACATGGCCGGCCGCGGCACCGACATCAAACTCGGGGACGGCGTTGCGGACCTGGGTGGACTATTCGTGATCGGTACCGAAAGGCATGAGTCGCGGCGCGTCGATCGCCAGTTGCGCGGCAGATGTTCTAGGCAGGGAGACCCGGGCCGCTCGAAATTTTTCGTGTCGCTGGAGGATAGTTTGATGAGAATTTTTGCCTCCGCCGGTCCCATAGCGCGGCTGCTGCAAAAGACGTTCAGAGAGGGCGAAGTTCTCACGCATCCGCTGCTTAATCGATCCATCGAAACGGCGCAGAAAAAGGTCGAGCAATACTACTACTCGATAAGAAAGCGGCTGCTGCAGTACGATGACGTGCTCAACAGGCAGCGGGAAGTGGTATACTCCCTGCGCAGCGGTTCCTTGGCAGAGGATAGCGCACGGAACGTGATCTTTGAGATGGTGCGAAACGAACTTGATGCGCGGACATGTCAATTTTCCGATGCCGCCTCAGCAAATGCGGAGGACGGCGATGCCGCAAAGATCCTCCTCCAGTGGGCGAACGTCAATTTTCCGCTGAATTTAAAAGGGAGCGACTTTGCAAATAGGACGCGCACGGAGATAGCCGATTTGATTTTTTCAAAAATAGAGGAGGCCTACGCTATTAAACAGTCGACCGATGATCCGCAGGCCCTGAAATTTATAGAGCGGCTGATACTCGTGCGCGCGATCGATGAAAACTGGCAGAAGCATCTGACGGAAATGGATGCTCTGCGCAACAGCGTAGGCTTGCGCAGTTACGGCCAGCGCGACCCGATAAACGAGTACCGCACGGAGGCATTTGAGTATTTCGAAGCAATGCTAAAGCAGATAAATTCCGACGTTTGCTGGCAGTTATTCAGGACGGCGGGTAGTGTGCAGGCGTTCAATAGAATGGTTTCCGAATTGCACAGACACGCTGTGCTGTCCGGTGGCGACACCGGCGGAACTGCGGCTGCCGAACGGCAGCCAGCCAAGCCAGCTCCGAGGATAATTATCAAACAGACTCCACTGCGGAAGGTCAACAGAAATGACCTTTGCCCCTGTGGAAGCGGGAAAAAATACAAAAAATGCTGCGGGGCAAAGTAGCGGTCGCGGTGTCCGGCGGCGTTGACAGTTCCGTTGCCGCGCTGCTGCTGAAAAATGACGCCTATGAAGTTTGCGGCATTTTCATGCGTACGTGGAGTGCTGAAGACGATGCCACGCCAATCTCGCAGTGCCCCTGGAAGGTGGACTTGGATGATGCGCGTGCCGCCTGCGATCATCTCGGCATAGCCTTCGAGGTGGTCAACATGATAGGGAACTACAGGTGGCTGGTTGCCAAAGAATTGGTCGAGGGATATCGCCTTGGAATCACGCCAAATCCGGATGTATTGTGCAATGCGCGCATAAAATTTGGTGCCCTGAAGGAGTATGCCCACGGGAGCGGTTTTGAAAAATTTGCAACTGGCCACTACTGCAGAACGGTCGAAAATTCGGACGGCACCGTGGATATTTTGGAGGGAGCTGACAAAAACAAGGACCAGTCGTATTTTTTGGCGATGCTGTCACAGGAACAAATCAAAAACACGCTGTTTCCGGTTGGTGCGCTGAATAAGCCAGAGGTGCGCAAATTGGCCGCGGCGGCCGCATTGCCAAACTACAAAAAAAAAGATAGCCAGGGCATCTGCTTCCTTGGGAAGGTGCGCCTCCAGGACTTTTTGGCCGGACACATTGCCGATGCGCCCGGTGATATCGTTGACACGGATGGCAAGGTTCTTGGAAAGCACCGCGGCTTGTTTCGGTTTACCATTGGCCAACGACGTGGCATAAATCTTCCGTCGAACCTCGATTTTGTTCACTACGTTGTAATCGGAAAAGACTTGGTCAAAAACCATTTGATCGTCGAAATTGAGCGCTCGGATTCAAAATTTTTATACGCCAGGGAATTTGCCATTCGCGGTCTGAGCTTCACCAACCGTCCCATCGAAAGCGATGCGAAACTATTGGCTCGCCCACGCTACCGCGACCCAGCCTGCCGCGTAGAATTTTTTAGGGACGGTGACAGCACCGCTCGCATCGTCTTCGAAATTCCGCAGCGCGCCATCGCACCGGGGCAAATTGCGGCATTCTACGAGGGTGAAACTTTGGTCGGTGGTGGTGTTTTTTCGCAATCATCGCCGTGAAATTTTCCATCTTTCGCCGGTAGAAAAATCAAAATCAAGCCTAGGATCAGCAAAAATATGGAGTAAAATTGGCCGCGCGCCATGGAGAAGATCAGCTCCGCATCCGGCTCGCGGAAACATTCGGTGAAAATTCGAAAAATCGCGTACAGGACTAAAAACTCCCCGCTCAGGCGCCCGGGGCGAATTTCCCTCCGCGACCAAAACCTGGTTTGCACGCACAGAAATAGGACGAGGCCCTCCAGAAACGCCTCGTACAGCTGCGACGGGTGCCGCGCCGGGATTGCCAAAATATTTGCCATCTGATGAGCGCTTTTTGGAAAAATTACAGCCCATTTCACGGCGGTGATTTTTCCGTAGAGCTCCCCATTTATGAAATTTGCGATTCTGCCGACGAAAAATCCAAATGGGGCAATGGTCGAACAAATGTCGGCGAGAGAGAGTAGTGGGACATTGTTTTTTTTACAGAAAATGGCAATGGCTGCTATGACGCCGGCAAAACCGCCGTGGCTCGACATGCCACCGCGCCAAACGGCAAAAATTTCCAGTGGATTTTTTATGAAGCTGTCGAAGGAGTACAGCAGTGCGTAGCCGAGCCGTCCGCCGATGACGACGCCAATGATTGCGTAGCCTAAAAACGAAGAATTCTGCTCCGCGGAAAGCGGAGATTTGTTCTTTTTTGTGTAAAAATTTAAGGCCAGCGCCGCGAATGCGAACGCAAAAATATAAAAAATTCCATACCAGCGTATACCGTCGACTGGCCAAGATTCCGGAAATTTCAAAACAAACGGATCTATGCCATGGACGTAGTATCTATTCATGGTTTTTTTCGTCGGCGAATCGCGGATGTTTTAGCAGCGACAGGAAGCCAATCGACGATATCGTCGTCAGTATGGCGGCGCACAACCCAATTTGTCGAAATGTCAGGTAGTTTACCAACTTGTAGCCTATGAATGGGGAAAGGAGGCCGACGAGGCCGACAACGGCAACGTTCATGCTCATGTACGCACTGAATTTTGCCTTCGGCGCAAGCCTCGTTACCCACAGGCAGAGGGCAACTTCGCCGCCGCCGTAGGCGATGCCTATTAGCGCCGCTGCGAAATAGATTACGCCCCTTGTCTTCGTGTAAAAAAATAGCCATATGCCGATGGTCAGGAAAATGTTAATAGCCACCTTGGTCACTATCACCTTGGACCTGTCGAAGAACTTTCCCCACAGCATGGAACTAAAAAGCCTGAATCCGCAAGGAATGGCCATGCACGCAAGGGCTTCAACGGCATTTGATGTATTCAATCCGTACTCCGGATTAACCAGATATTCTGCGCGCAGCGGTTTCGTCATTTGGTTGGCTATGCCGGCGAACGTCCACCAGAGCAGCATCAGTGCGAACACCTTGTCCTTAAAAATTATTCCGAAGTTCGAAAATACCGATTTCGTTTCGTGTTGGGGCAATACCCTGCTTGGAATCTTCGAAAACGCAATGCCGGATCCGATTGCCGCAAGTGCAGCAACGGCGACGATCAACCTGTAGTTCTGCAGATCCATGTCCAGCAACCTACCGCATGCCCTTGAAAATAAAACTATGGGGATTGGAAAAATCATCAACACAAGCGATAGCCTGCTTCCGCGCTCCTTTGGCGAATAATTTTGCCCGTAGACATCGGCCATCAGCGGGGCCGGTTGTTTGAAAAGTATGATTGCGGCAATTAGGACAGGTAGGAATACGCTGAACGAATTGACGAAGGCCAGCGCGAAGACGAGTAGCGAGATTGAAAACATGTACGTTCGGCTAAAATCCATGGTCGTAAACCGCGTGGTCTTCGTTGCCATAATTTGCGACATGGGCGCTATGAAATTTCCAACAAACCAGGCCGAAGTGAGGATCGATTTTTCCAATTTCGAGGCGTGGAATACTCTAATTGCGATGAGCAGGGCTATGTTGTTGAATAGCAGCTCCAAGACGCCCGAACAAAAACACCTGCAACTGTCAAACAGAAACGTTTTTTTCGCCACTTCCGTTTGTGAAAAATGTTTGAACATATCGTGCGCCAAACAATGACTAAAATTTTTCATTTGCAAGCCAAGAAGCAAACAAAAACAGACCGATGGACCAGAGAAAGTAGCCGCCATTCCATGAGGCCGCTCCAACTTTATTCTGCGTAAAAATCCACGGCTGTACCTAGCGAAAAAGTATCGCCGGCCGTGTGTTTCCAAGTCTCGCAACCCAAGACACGCCTACCCGGCGAGCAACCTGCTTCGGGCAACTGCATATCTGCAAAAAATGGCTTGGTACCCGGCCGGGGACTCGAACCCCGAACCAATTGATTAAGAGTCAACTGCTCTGCCAATTGAGCTAGCCGGGCAACAACTGCGGTTCATGAAATGTTGAAGTCGCTGGAAGGCAAGCTTTAAGGATAAATATTTAGGACGCAGCCCGTGCATTTTCCCTCGAAATAACGTGCGCTGTAGAAGAAATCAATGTGTTCGCCACTCTCAATTCTCGATAAACACCCCGAAAATTCGCTGTCAGCGCTGCGGACGCAGCATTGGGAATAGGATCGTATCCCTAATTCCAGACGCTCCGGTGAGCAAAATTACCAATCGATCTATGCCGATACCCATGCCTCCGGCCGGCGGCATTCCATACTCCAGTGCAAGCAAAAATTCGTTGTCGAGATTGTGCCTTTCCTCGCCTATCTGCTTTTCAAACATTTCACGCTGGATAAATGGGTCGTTTTGTTCGGAATAGGCCGGTGCGATTTCCTGTCCATTTATGCAGAGTTCGAAGACGTCCAATCGGCGCGGATCATCCCGATTTAGCTTCGCGAGCGGACACAATTCCTTCGGCAAGTGCGTCACAAAGGTCGGTTGTATCAGCTTTGGCTCGACTATTTTACTGTAGACGTCATTGGTAACTTCGAAGTCTTCCACGTTCGGGTCTATTTCCAGTCCAAGCTCTTCGCATTTTTGCAACTTCTTTTCCATGGTAAGGGCAAACCAATCTTCCATGCCCGTCGCCTCGATGACCATGTCGCCGTAGCGCCGCTCCGCCCACTCTCCGCCGAGTTCAATGGTCACACCGTCGCACGATTTTATGGTCGTCGAGCCGATTACGGTTCGGCAAAGGTGCTGAATTATTTCGCGAACAAGACCCATCATGCCGCGGTAATCGGAAAATGCCTGGTAGACTTCCAAGCTCGTAAATTCCGGATTGTGCTTGCGCGAAATCCCTTCATTTCTGAATATTCTGCCAATTTCGAACACCCTGTCGAAGCCGGCAACGAGCATCCTTTTCAAAAAAAGCTCCGTCGCAATTCGCAGGTAGCACGTCTGATCTAGGGCGTTGATGTGCGTGACGAATGGCTTTGCGGCGGCACCGCCGACGATGCTTTGCAAAATCGGCGTCTCGACCTCATCGAAGCCCTTGCTCCAGAGAAATTTTCGAAGCTCGCGTATTATTTGGCAGCGCTTCTTGGCACGGTCGCGCGACTCGGGATTTACTATCAGGTCCAGATACCTCTGGCGGTAAATTTGGTCGCTGTCCACCAATCCGTGCCACTTGTCCGGGAGTGGGCGTAGCGCCTTGGCCACCATCAAAATGTTTTTCACGCGCACGGTAATTTCGCCGGTTTTTGTTACGAAGAGCTCGCCGCTCGCCCCGACGATGTCGCCGATGTCGAACTTCGTAAAATTTCCATAGGCTTCGTCACCAATGTCACTCTGCGATACGTATAGCTGAATCTGTCCGTCGCAATCCAGGATTTTTACGAAACTCGCCTTGCCCATTAGGCGAAAGACAACGATTCTCCCAGCGACGTGCACAGTTTCCTGCGCGCCGACCCCATCTTTGCATAGGCTGATGGCCTCCGCCGATGTGTGCTTTCGGTCAAAATTTTGCGAAAACGGATCGAATCCTCTACGGCGCATGGTGTCCAATTTTTCAACGCGCACAGAAAATATGTCACTTTCGTTGCCGTGCTTTTCCACTACCTTATCCATGTCAATTTCCTATTAAAAGTTTTGCCACCTTGCGAAGCGCCAAATCGCTGAATTTCATCATTCATCGTTGGCCGCCAGTGATTCGTCGATATTCGAAAACATTCCGTACAGGCTTGTCAGCTCATCGCTACTTCTGATCTTGTCAAATGCCTTCATTTCTTCGGCAAATGCTTCGTCGTCGTACTGCGCCGCCTTGATGGACAGCCCGATGCGGCGATCGTCGGGATCGACCTTTATCACGCGGGCGGAAACCTCTTGGCCGACGGAAAGTACGGATTTGACTTTATCGATGCGCGTCTCGGAAATTTGACTTATGTGGACGAGGCCCTCAAGGTTGTCCTCGAGCCTTACGAAGGCGCCATAGGGTACGATCCTCGTGACTGTACCGTCCACGGTGGCACCAATTTTGTACCTTCTCTGGATGCCTGGCCACGGATCCTCAACTAATTGCTTGATTCCGAGTGCAATCCGCTGCTGCTCCTGGTCTATGTTCAACACGATCGCGTCTACCTCATCGCCCTTTTTGAGAAATTCATTCGGATTGCCTATGACGCGCGTCCAACTCATGTCGCTGATGTGGACCATGCCGTCAATGCCATCCTCCAGCTCGATGAATGCGCCGTAGGCCGTCATGTTGCGGACTTTGCCTCGCACACGCGCACCGACGGGGTAATTGCGATAGACTATTTCCCATGGATTTTCATCCACCTGCTTCAAGCTCAACGCTATCTTTTGCTCATCCTTGGAAATTTCGATGACGATAGCATCTATTTCCTGCCCAATTTTGACAATTTCTCCCGGCTTGTTGATGCGTTTTGTCCAGGACATTTCCGTCACATGTATCAACCCTTCGACGCCGCTTTCGACCTCTACAAACGCGCCGTAGGGAACCATGTTTACTACTTTACCATGAATTTTCGACCCGACGGGATAGCGGCGCTCAATGTTGTCCCATGGATTTTGCACGGTCTGCTTGAGGCCCAGGGAAATTCGTTCCTTTTCCTGGTCGATGCCTATCACCATCACATTGATTTCCTGGCCAGGCCTTACGACTTCGCTCGGGTGCGACACGCGGCCCCAGCTCATGTCCGTTATATGCAGCAAGCCGTCCAATCCGTCGATGTCGACGAAAGCACCATAGTCAGTCGTGTTTTTCACGATGCCGGTACGCACATCTCCGACTTTTATTTCGCCGAGTAGCACCTTGCGCTTTTCTTGCCGCTCGTCTTCGATGAGTTCACGGCGCGAAATAACTATATTTTTCCTCTCCTGATTAATTTTTAGAATTTTGAATTCGTAGGTATTCCCTATGTACTGATCGAGATTAATTGGCGATTGGGTGTCGATTTGAGAAGCTGGTAGGAACGCGTCGACCCCGATGTTCACCAGCAATCCACCCTTGACTTTGCCCTTTACGCGGCCCGGAAGGATGGAGCCTTCTTCGCAATTTTCGACGATTAGCGCCCAATTTTTCTTCTGCAAAGCCTTGTCATGGGAAATGATTGGATTGCCATACTTGTCCTCCAATCGCTCAATGTAGACATCTATTTCGTTGCCAACCTCCAGAGATTCGATGTCGTCAAATTCCAGCGCAGAAACAGTGCCTTCGGACTTTCCCCCGATGTCCACGATAACTTCATTGCTGCGAATTTCCGTTACAATGCCTTTAACAACAGAGCCTTCCTGCAAATCATCCATCGGATGCGCAGCCAAAAGCTCTTCCATAACTGTAGATGCCATAATTTTCCCAATTCCTGGGGGTTGAGTTAGTGTCGACGGTGACAAACCATTTGGCACCGCGAAAGAACAACGCAGCAGAACCTTGGAAATTATGCTGCGAGTTCAAGCATAATAATTTCGTAGGGAAAATTTTTTATAAAAATGGCAATGTGGTTTGATATTAAATATTTGCGACCTTGCCGCGGCGCAATTCTCTAGCCCTTTTTCATTTGCCTGGCGTATTTTACACCGCCTTCGATGTAGCTTACGTATTCCTGCCTAAAATACCGCAGCGTCGACATGACAGGATTCGCAGCCGTCTGTCCCAGGCCGCAGAGGGAGGCAGTTTTCATTGCCCTGGCAATTTTTTCAAGCTTATCCAAATCGCCGATTTCTCCGCGTCCCTTTACGATTTTTTCTAAAATTTTCAGCATTTGATAGCCTCCTATGCGGCACGGTGCGCATTTGCCGCAGGATTCATCAACGCAAAATTGCAGGTAAAATTTTGCCACATCGACCATGCAGTCGTCTTCGTCCATGACCAGCATTCCCCCGGATCCCATGATTGATCCGAGGGCTGCGAGGCTTTCATAGCTGATGGGCGTGTCCAGGTATTTCTCCGGAATCACGCCGCCGGAGGGGCCACCGGTCTGTACGGCCTTGAATTTTTTACCATTTGCGACGCCACCGCCAATGTCGAATATTATTTCCCGCAGCGTCATCCCCATCGGCACCTCCACGAGCCCGGCGTTCACAACGTGGCCGGTCAGCGCAAAGACCTTTGTTCCTTTGCTTTTTTCAGTGCCGATGGAGGCGAACCATTCGGCGCCATCGCGAATGATTCTCGCGATGTTTCCCAGTGTTTCCACGTTGTTGATCATCGTAGGCTTTCCGAATAGCCCCGATTGCGTGGGAAATGGGGGTCTTGGGCTTGGATTCCCGCGTTTCCCCTCTATGGATGCTATGAGAGCAGTTTCTTCGCCGCATACAAAGGCGCCAGCGCCGAGGCGCAATTTTATTTGAAACGAAAAATCGCTGCCAAAAATATTTTCACCGAGTAACCCCATTTCGGTTGCTTGTTCAATGGCGATTTCCAAGCGCTTTATAGCCAGTGGATACTCGGCGCGGACGTAGATGTAGCCTTTACTTGCACCCGTTGCATATCCGGCTATGGCCATGCCTTCGATGATTTTGTGCGGATCGGCCTCCATTATGCTCCGATCCATGAATGCGCCGGGGTCGCCTTCGTCGCCATTGCAAATTACGTATTTCTCATCGCCCGCAGCTTCCGCCAAAAGCTTCCACTTTGTGCCCGTTGGAAATCCGGCTCCACCGCGGCCGCGAAGCCCACTCTTCGCAACGGTTTCGACTACATCTCGTTGAGACATTTCGCCAAGTACCTTTTTCAACGCAAAATATCCATCGAATGCTATGTATTCTTCAATGCGAAGCGGATTTATCGACCCAGCATTGTCCAAAACTACCTTTTCTTGCCTCTTGAAAAAACTCGAATTTGTGTCGACGATTTTGCCTCCGCACGGCATGCGGGAAATGTCGTCGGCGACGGCCTCCAAGTCGCCTTCCGTCACCCCAGAATACAACGTGTCCTTTTCCGTATATCGGACAAGCGGCCCGACGGCGCACAGCCCACGGCAGCCGACCAATTTAACCTCGCAATCTCCGGAAAGGCCGCGCCCGCCTATGATGGCTCTGAGTTTTTCCGCTAGAATGTCGCTCTTTGACGACAAACACCCGGATCCTACGCAAACCTTGAACGTTGCCTTGAGTTTTACCTGCCTGGCCAATTCGTCTGCTTTTGTCCGCTCCAGATCAATTGCCATTGCCGCCCTCCGCTGCCTTTATTTGATTTAGCTGTTCGACTATCTTTTCCGACGTCGCCTTGCCTATTACTTCGCCGTCGATTTTTACCGCTGGGGCAATGCCGCATGCGCCGATGCAACGGGCGACCTCGATGTGAAACAACCTATCGGCGGTGGTTTCTCCAGCCTTGATGCCGAGATTTTCCTCGACGCTCTTTAGGATGTCGGCGGCCCCTTTCAGATAGCAGGCCGTTCCGAGGCAGACAACTACGTTGTGCTTACCTTGCGGCGTTAGCTTGAAAAAGTGGTAAAATGTCAGTACTTCATATATTTGCGCCACGGAAATGTTCAACGCCAGGGACAGCTCCAGTGCCAATTCCCTTGGTATGTATCCTTCATCGCTCTGCATGGCGTGGAGGATCATTATCAAATTTCCCTCTTCGCCGGCAAACTTGTCCACATATTTCCTCACCTTCTCCTTGGCCTCTTCGGAAGATCCGACCGCGCTAATGCTCTGTTTCATTTTCTGCCCGACGCACGTAGGCTAAATGCGCGGTGGCATTAATCAACACATTATTTGCAAATGAATTTGCAAAGGTCCGTCCGCATGAATTTCGAGTGAAGCACTGTTCAAGAGCCGAAAAAATGGAGAAATCTGGCTGGGATAATTTTTGAAAATGTACATAATACTTGCCTGGGGAATTTTTTTACTTATGTGTGCCAATATCCCATGGCGAGGAGAAATGGCTGAGTGGTCGAAAGCGCCTTCCTGCTAAGAAGGTGATCTCATAAAGAGGGATCCGAGGGTTCGAATCCCTCTTTCTCCGCCACGATTTTATTCGTGTTTTACAATTTATTCGTTTTTTCAAAAATTGTGTTGATCGGATGGCGAAAAGGAATAAACTGCTTCGCCATGGACGCGAACACTTTGATCACTTCGACACTCAAACTGCAGACAACGGACGCTAAAAAGACTGCCAATCCAAACGAATCCGTAAAAGTCGCGAAGCCTAAGGTCGAGGCCAACGCGAAGACTGAATCGAGAATCGAGGACAGCACCGCCGTGTCGGTTCGCGAGGCCAAAAATAAGGGTATTTTGGGGCTTTTGGAAAAAGCAAAGGATTTCGCCGGAGGCCTTTTGGAAAAGGCTAACGCCCTTTTCAACATCTGCGTTGAAACAATTCGCAAAGTATCACCAGCCCTTGCGGATAAAATGGTGGAAGTAAAGGACAAGATAGTCGAATTTTGCAAAGCGCATCCGGTTGTAGCTGCAGCCATCGCCGTTGCCGTGGCTGCAGTTATCATTGCCGCACTTGCCGTTTTGTGCATTAAAACCCCGCTTGGTGCGCTCATAATACCTACGGTTATTGCTGCGGTTGTCGCCCTATTGCAGGATGCGAAAGCAGAGATTGAGAAGGCGGTTGGAGAGGAATTCGATGAAATTAGCGAGGCGCATCCGGAAGCTGCTCCATTTTTGCCGACGGCTAACGCGCTGACTCATCAGGCTATTGAATGCGCGACTGCCGGCGCCACGGACATGATTATCAACGCGGCAGGGAAACTTGGCGCGAGTGCAACGAGTGAGTAAGTGTAGGCCGAAAGGCTACTACGAGCGTAGAAGGTCTGAAATTTTAGTTCGCAGCGGCGCCGGCTGGTATTTTCGCGTTTTCATTTGCCTAGCATCGATTTTCGCTTTGAATTAGGAGCGCATGGAAGATAAGACGATTTTCGAAAAAATAATTGACGGGGAAGTGCCCTCGGAAATTCTCTATGAAGATGCCATCGCCATCGTGATACGCGACATCGATCCGCAAGCCCCAACGCACGCACTGATAGTTCCCAAAAAGCGAATTAGCAGAATTGCAGAGGCGGAGGAGGAGGACGCTGTCCTGCTGGGAAAATTGCTACTCGCTGCGAAGAAATTTGCAAAAGCAAATGGGCTGGACAGTTTTAGACTGGTGATAAATAGCGGGCACCAGGCTGGGGAAACGGTTCCACATTTGCACATTCACCTGCTTGCCGGCAGGCCTATGGCATGGCCTCCGGGATGATGAATTTTCAGCGACAAATGCGCCGGAATATTTCCGCGCGGCGGCGGCACCGTACCCGATGTGGTGTCGCCTACCAGGCTCGGTGTCAGCTTCTACAGCGCTATGCGAGTTGTCGCTGTGTGTTCCATTGACGTTTGTTTCGGCGCCGCATTTTTCATCCATCGCATTTTTCCTTGAAAAGGTGCACTTGCTTTTACATGTTGTGGGTGGATGAAGCAGCACACAATTCTTCGCGAATCGGCGATTTCCGGCGTATCGTTGCACGCCGGAAAAAATTCGACGATGACTCTGAAACCGGCGGCTGTGAACACCGGTATAGTGTTTAGGCGGATGGATCTAATTGGAAAGCCGGAAATTCCAGCGAAAATAGAGAATGTCGGCGAATTGGTGCGTTCAACATCTCTAACGGCCAGCAATACGACAATTTCCACGGTGGAGCACATCCTTTCCGCGCTGCTGGGAATGGGGGTGGACAATGCGATCATTGAATTGACAGCCGATGAACTGCCCATACTCGACGGTTCAGCAAAGCACTTTGTGAACCTAATACTGCGATCGGAAATACTCGAGCAGGATGCGCCGCGGAAGATATTTGAGCTGCGGGAGCCAATAACGGTCACCAGAGGCAACCGGTCATTGGTTGCACTGCCGCACGATGGGTTTAGGATAACCGCCACGCTGGTGGACGACAGAGGCCCATACACGCAGCATCTTTCCGTTGACATCGATGCAAATTCGTATGTGGCGGACATCGCGCCGGCGAGGACGTTCGTGCACTACGAGGACATCGAAGATTTGCTCAAACTTGGAAAGGTTCGCGGAGGGACGATGGATACGGCGATTCTCATAAAGGGCGATCAAATTTTGTCCAGGGAACCGCTGCGCTTCAGGGATGAGTTCGTCCGCCATAAAATTTTGGATATCATGGGCGATGTCTTTTTGGTCGGAGTGCCGCTGAAAGCGCACATCATTGCCATTCGCCCTGGGCATTCGATGAATGCGGAGCTGACAAAGGCAATATTCGCCCAGAAAAAAGTAGTTGAATCTGGGACTAAACCGGTGCCGAAATCGCCCGCCGGTCCCTTAATATCCTGCGTGGAGTGTGACATCAATCGAATTTTAAATCTGCTGCCGCACAGGTATCCGTTTGTTATGATAGATAGGATTGTCGAATTCATAGGCAACAGCGAATTGCGAGCCATAAAGAATGTCACAATCAATGAGCCGTATTTTATGGGGCATTTTCCAGGGCAGCCGGTGATGCCGGGAGTTTTGCAAGTTGAGGCCATGGCGCAGGCGGCGGGAGTTCTGATGATAAATCTTGCAAATCTTGAAAACAGGATGGCGTATTTCATGAGCTGCGACAAAGTAAAATTTAGGCGCGCCGTTACGCCAGGAGATCAGTTGGAGATTCACGTAAAGCTCACAAAGCAGAGGGGCAACAGGATAGGCATGGCTGATGCGGAGTGCAAGGTAGATGGGAAGGTCGTTTCATCCGCGCAGCTGATGTTCATGCTTTTTGAAAACAGAGAGTAGTACATGGCAACTACCATTCATCCAACGGCAATAGTAGAAAACGGGGCGCAGCTGGCGGACGGCGTCTCCGTCGATGCCTATGCCTACGTCGGAAAGCTCGCATCGATCGGAGCTGAATCGCGCGTTTGCCATCACGCGACGGTCGATGGAAGGACGCACGTCGGTGAGCGCAACGTTATCCATCCCTACGCATACGTAGGGGCACAGACCCATGATTTGAAGTATGTCGGTGGAATTCCGGGATTAAAAATAGGCGACGGCAACGTTTTCCGTGAATTTTGCACCATACACTGCGCCACCAGCGAGGAAAATGAAACCGTCGTGGGCAGCAAAAATGTGTTCCTCGCCTATGCCCACGTGGCCCACGATTGCATCGTTGGAAATCATGTCATAATGAGCAGCCAGGCCGCCCTTGGTGGCCACGTCGTTTTGCATGATTTTACAAACATCGGTTGGAGCGCCGGGATTCACCAGTTCTGCAAGGTTGGAAAATACTCTATGGTTGGGGCGGCATCGAAGGCGACGCGGGACGTTCCCCCGTACATGTTGGCCGACGGCAACCCAGCGCGAGTCCGTTCCCCGAATTTCGTAAATTTGCAGAGGCACGATTTTTCCAATAAGTCCGTGGTGCAGATAAAAAAAATATTCAAAATATTCTATTTGAGCGGATTAAACCGTACACAGGCGGCGGAAAAAATGGACGCCGAGGATGTGGACCCAATTTTTCGCGCGGAGTTTCTGAATTTTATAGGCGATAGCACGCGCGGATTTGCCTAAAAATTGCCCATTGCTTTTTGAAAAAATTTTCCTATACTTCCTCGCTGGAGGGAGGACTTATGGGTGATAAATTTTCTGACGGTAAGGTGGTCGGGTTGAGGAGTGCTGCGGTTGGTACGGAGCAAAAAGTGTTCAGGTATGGTTGCAGCCGCAATGCGGAAGCCGCTTCTGTTGAGTGTGGAATCTTTGAAGGGGAGTTTACAGTTGCCGTGCGCGACGACAGTGATGCGTACTGCGACTGGCTGGAAACGCTGACCGGCGACTAGGTAATCACCGCGTTTGATTCGTTGGAGGGCAGGTTCATGTTATTCTGGTTTTCGTTCTTTCACATGATTTGCAGCATTTGCCCATTTTGAAACAACGTGACGGTGTGCGTGCTCTCCGATATGGCTATGGAGATGCATTCCGCTGCCCACGATATGGAGGCTGCTGCTGCGTGGCGCGATCCGAATCCACTCGGCATGACGATGTTGTGATTGGGAGTGTAAATCAGCGTGCCAGCCGACTCTATTACTCCGTTTCCGTGGATCACAAACGCTCCGTCGATCAGTGAAAATTCCTTAATTGTTTCATCCATGAACGGATCGAGGATGTTGCGTTCGGATTCTGGGTAGCCGTGAAACGGATTCAGGACCAATGGCTTCATGAATAGTGAAATCTTGTTTATGTCTCCTAGCACAAACAGGCATCCGACGGACTTCCCTTCACGTCCTTCATTGGCAATCTCGGATGCAATGGACAGAGCACGCTCCAGTACTTCAGGCCTTATGTCGCACTGCAGCAGTTTAGTGCTGGACGTGAAGATCGGGCGAAACTCCTTTTGAATATCTATCACAAACAGCGTGTCCAGGATTCCGGGCGTTGTGCTACACCCCACGCAGCAAATCTTCTCATCGCACGCGATTATCTCCTTAGTTATGCCGAAGAGAATGGCTCCGCGAAATCCGTGTGTGCAATTGATAGGTGCTACGTTGACGTGCAGTTCGATGTGAGAGTCGCAGGCAACTGGGTTTTTCTCCATCGGACTGGATGAGACATTTATCAACCGTATTTCGTCGAAGATTCCAAGATTGAAGTTGTCGCACGAAACATCGCCGAATAGCATGACGCTCGTACATCGCGCTTCCTTGGCGATTTCAGCGGCATTTTTGAGGAAGAGCTCATTCGACTTGAATTTTGCCTTTTTGACTTCCTTTGCCCGCTTGATGATATCCTCCATTATGACTTTGAATGACTCGAACGATTTAGACGCCTGCATGCGACCAACAATGGATGTCCGCTGGAAGAAATTTACAATATTTGAAACGATGTTCAAATAGCCGCGCTCGTGCTTCGACACCAAAATTAGAACTATTATATTCACGAGCTCTACGTCCCTCCCTGTTCCGCATCTTATGTCGTCCGCCGAGCGGCCTACGAACATTTCAAAGGGCGATGAAATGTGTGCTCGCAGGTTTAGGACGGCAATTTTGTTGCCTATGCAGGACGAAATTTCGTTTTCCTTTGCCACTAGCTCATCGGCTATTTCCTCCGTATTACCTTTAAATTCGCAGGCCGATAGCAATTCTCCTATGGCGTCCTTGAGCATCTTAGCCTTCAGCTCAGCAATCGAATTATAGTTAAAATACTTGTAGAGATTCATTTTACAACGGTCTGCGGGCAGTAAATAAAAAAAATTTGAATTTTAAAGATAAATTATCCCCGATTTGTTCGCTTCAAATTCGGCCATTTCGCTGTTCCACACAGGAAATGACGCATCTGGAATGTGGCAATCGATCGTCGATTGGAAAGGCCTGCGCTGGTTGTGCAAACTAGTCCGATGTTTTCAAAATTTTGAGGAAAGCATCCTGTGGAATTGAGACTTTTCCGATTTGTTTCATGCGCTTCTTTCCCTCCTTCTGTTTGTCAAGAAGCTTGCGCTTGCGCGAAATATCTCCGCCGTAGCACTTGGCTGTGACGTCTTTTCGCAGAGCGCTCAGCGTCTCGCGCGCGACGACGTTTGCGCCTATGGCCGCTTGAATAGCAACTTTGAAAAGCTGCCTTGGCAGAAGTTCCTTCAATTTTTCGCACATTTCACGTCCGCGTGGCACCGCTTTAGAGCGGTGGACGATCGATGAAAACGCGTCAACTGGATCGCCGTTGACAAGCAAATCCAGGCGTACGAGATCCGATTTTACATATTCTCCCAGGTCATAGTCCATGGAACCGTAGCCGCGGGTTATGCTTTTTAGTCGGTCGTTGAAATCAATTAGTATCTCATTTAGCGGAAGTGCGCACGACAGTATGACCCTCGCCGCGTCCAGTGTTTCGGTGTTTTCGCACAGGCCGCGCTTTTCGCTTATCAGCGCCAAAATATCCCCTATGGATCCGTTCGGGATGTGTATTTTTGCGGAAATTGTCGGTTCCTGGATTTCCGCAATGTTAGATGGATCCGGCAACTTCAGCGGGTTGTCCACATCAATCCAGTTGCCATCGGTGAGTTTGACGCGGTACACCACGCTCGGGTATGTGGAAATGATGTCCATACCGTACTCCCTGCGCAGCCTTTCCTGGATAATATCCATGTGCAAAAGCCCCAGAAATCCGCAGCGGAACCCAAAACCAAGCGCAATGGAGCTTTCGGCCTGGTAAATCAGAGATGCGTCATTCAACTGCAGCCGCGCGAGGCTGGACTTCAATTTTTCAAAGTCGTTGGTGTCTATGGGGTATATGCCGCTGAACACCATGGGCCGCACTTCCTTGTACCCGGGCAACATTTCCGGGGCTGGATCGCTTGCCAGCGTCACCGTATCTCCGATTTTCACGTCGGAGACGTTTTTGATATTAGCCGCCACGTAGCCAATTTGCCCCTCCGCTATGGAATCCATGGGCCGCATTCTCGGACAGAAGCAGCCGACTTCCTTCACTGTGTTATGCATGCCAGTACGCATCATGTAAATTTCGTCGCCGGCTTTAAGCGAACCGGAAAATACCCTGACGTGGCAAATCACGCCCTTGTAGGCGTCGAAAATGGAGTCGAAAATCAGCGCGCGAACCTGTGAAAATTTTTGCGGCGGAGGAGGGGAGATTCGCTCCACTATTGCTTCCAAAATTTCTCCAATGCCGATGTCGGCCTTGGCACTCGCCAAAATTGCTTCCTCCCTTGGAATTGCCAGGACATCTTCCAGTTGCTGCAGCACGGAATCCACGTTGGCGCCTGGCAGGTCGATTTTGTT
>JAIRXR010000002.1 GCA_031268175.1 Puniceicoccales bacterium
CGAAGAGTGAAACCTCACAAAAGCGCAATCTTCTAATTTTCGTATCCGCCCATAGCGTTTCCCCATTCGGGGAACAAAAAATAAACAAAGATCATTCCCTATGAATTCATTGCTACGCGACGAGATCTATTCCGAGGAAACCCCTATCCAGTGCAGGTACTCTGGCAATCCGCCGATGATCGGAATTTGAATGATTTCCGGAATTTTGTAGCCATGGTTTGCTACGATGAATTCGGAAAGTTTGGCGCACGCATCGACCGTGGTTTTTATGATCAAAAGGTGCTCGTCGCCCCGTTCCACCTTGCCCATCCAGCGATAAAAACTTCTCACGCCGTACGTCTGAACGCACGCCGCCAATTTTTCTTCGACGATGCGCCTGGCCAAATCCTCGGCGCGCCGTCTGGATTCAACCGTAGTCAAAACGACTGCATAGCCACTTGCCATGGAATCACCGAGGGTCGCGCAGGCGATCACCGAGGGCGAAAAAATTGCCCACGACGCCTAGCCGAAAAATGTTTGTTCGAGCATGAGACATAGGGTGTGGTAAATCGGCAGGTGCAATTCCTGTATTTTGAACGTTTCCGATTCCGGCGCCTTCAGGCAAATGTCGCAGTGCTGCGCCAGCAAACCACCGGTTATTCCGGTCAATCCGACAATGCACATGCCCTTCGCTCTGGCAACGGTTGCCGCTAGGATGGCATTCTTCGCATTTCCGGAAGTGGAAATGCACAGCAAAACATCACCGCGCTGCCCGAGACCAT
Organism: Puniceicoccales bacterium; assembly: GCA_031268175.1. Taxonomy (GTDB): domain Bacteria; phylum Verrucomicrobiota; class Verrucomicrobiia; order Opitutales; family JAIRKQ01; genus JAIRKQ01. The sequence goes on from JAIRXR010000002.1 coordinate 762, forward strand.
ACACCAGCTGCGCGAAGCAATACCTAGGGTCGCAATCATTGGCATAGGCGGTGCCTATCGCCACCATGTCTGGCAGTGAGATCGCCGGCAGCGCGCCCTGCAAATTATCGGCAATTTCATCCCCAACGGCGGAGCGCACATCCGCGTCGATTCTGCGCTTCACGCGGAAACTCTTCAGCAGTTCCCCGACTATGTGCCCGGAATCCGATGCACTGCCACCGTTGCCACAGACGAGCAACTTTCCACCACCACCGAACGCGGTCGCGATGGCATCGTGCGCCGCTCCAATAGCATCTCTGCAGACCGCCAACTGCGGATATCTTTTCAAGCAATCGGACAGGTAATCATACATGGAAACCACCGGTAGCCGATTCGTAATACTTTGCAACCGTATTCCAGTTGAGAATCTTCCAAAAATTTTTCACGTATTCGCCCCTGCGGTTATTGTACTTCAAGTAGTACGCGTGCTCCCACAAGTCCAGCGTCAGAATCGGCGTGCCCAATCTCTCCGCATACCCGACCATATTCGGAGAATCGTGGTTTAGTGTCGAGCACACGAATAGTTCACCGGCCCAATCGATGCACAGCCACGTCCATCCGCTACCGAAGTGCGCCATGGCAGATTTTTCAAAGGCATCTTTGAATCCCTGCAGAGACCCGAATGCTTTTTCCGTGGCAGCCAGTAGCGCGCCCGCGGGAAAATCTCCGCCATTTGGGATGATCACCGTCCAAAATAGGGCGTGGTTGTGATGGCCCCCTCCGTTGAATTTCGCTGCGCCAATGCGGTCCTGTGGCCATGGCAATCGCTGTACATTGGCGACGAATTCACCGATTGACTCGCCGCCGACATATCCCATTTGGTCCAGCAGGGCATTCAGATTGTTTACGTAAGTTGCATGGTGCTTGCCATGGTGCAATTCCATTGTTTTCGCATCGATGTGCGGCTCGAAAGCATCGTAGGTGTACGGAAGTTCTGGAAGTTCGTAGCGCATAGTCGTGCTCTGTGTACGATTTTTTTGTGCAGAGTCAACGGCATGGAGAACTCACGGAGAAAAAGACGCGTCGACATGGACTTGACTGATTTGCCGGGTCATCTTAACAAAATGCTTGCCAACCGGGAGTGCTAATATACTGCTTTAATTGTTGGTCCCGTTCGTCTAGCGGTTAGGACTCAGGATTTTCATTCCTGCAACAGGGGTTCGATTCCCCTACGGGGCGCCAGCGGGTTGGCAATTGCCGGATTTTACTTGGTAATTTGCGGTATCGAACCGCTAGGCATTCGCCGCATCCACGGTCGTTTTTATGTGCAGCTCGCGCAGTTGTCTTTCACTGGCTTTACACGGTGCCTGCGCCATCAGATCAATGCCGCGCTGCGTCTTCGGGAACGCAATGACGTCGCGTATGCTCGTCGTCCCGCACAGCAGCGCAGCGATCCTGTCAAATCCGAGCGCGATCCCGCCGTGGGGGGGAGCCCCGAATCTGAATGCTCTAAGCATGTAGCCGAACCTATCGCTGACCAAATTTTCCGGAATCTTCAGTATTTCCTTGAACACGTATTCCTGCAACTGCGGTTGGTGGATGCGCATGCTCCCGCCACCAAGTTCCGTCCCGTTCAGGACGATGTCGTAGTGCTGTCCGCGCACGGCTTGCGGGTTCGTCTTTAGCAGATCGATGTCTTCGGGAACGGGTGCGGTAAACGGATGGTGCGTCGCAACGAAGCGCCCCTGCTCTTCATCGAATGTCATTAGTGGAAAATCCACAACCCATAGAAAATTTAGTGCATCCGGAGCGATAGTCATCTTGCCCTTTGCCACCGCCAGATCGCGGCATTCCAAGCGAATTCTTCCAAGAACTGCGCATGCCCGCTCCCAGGTATCCGCTGCGAAGAAGACAATATCACCATCTTCCATGGCCAATTCCTCTGCGAGCGCGGCCTTTTCACGGTTCGATAGGAATTTTAAAATCGGGGATTTCCACTGGCCGTTTTCCACCTTGATGTATGCGAGTCCCTTGGCGCCGAGCGCTCTGGCAACCGTTTCCAGCGAATTCATCTCCCCCTGTGAAATTTCCGCGAGGCCCTTTCCGTTGAAAGCCTTTACGCACCCACCGGCGGCTACCGCCGAGGAAAATACTTTAAAATCCGATTTGCCAAGCGCATTTGAAAAGTCGTGAATTTCCATGGCAAACCTCGTGTCCGGCTTATCGGACCCGAAGCGGCTCATGGCGTCCTCGAACGGCAGGCGTATGAACGGTGTTTCAATGTCTATGCCGCGCGCTTCCTTCCAGATTGCTTTCAGCATGCCCTCGACTAGGGCATACATATCCCCACGATCGACGAAGGACATCTCCAGATCCACCTGCGTAAATTCCAGCTGCCTGTCGGCGCGGAGATCTTCGTCGCGGAAGCATCTGGCGAAGGAATAGTATCTTTCGACGCCGGCAACCATCAGCATCTGCTTGTACTGTTGCGGGGACTGGGCAAGGGCGTACATGGCACCTGGATTTAGGCGACTCGGTACCAAAAACTCGCGCGCACCTTCGGGCGTCGTCTTGAACAAATATGGAGTCTCTATTTCAAGAAATCCGGCCCCATTCAGGTAATTTCTGGTGGCGCACATGGCGCTGTGGCGAATGCGCAGCCTCTGGAAACTCTTCGGCCGTCGCAGATCCAAATAGCGATAGGTGAGGCGCAGATCTTCACCGACGCTGTCCACCTTGCCGTCGGTCAGTGGAAACGGAAGAACGTCGCAGATGTTGTGAATTATCAGATCTTCGACGGTTACCTCTATTTCGCCGGTCGCTATTCTGCCATTCGCCGTATCAGCCGGCCGCGCAGCGACTATGCCACGGGCTTCGATTACGGACTCATCGCGCAGCGAACGCACGTCTCCGAGATTTCCGCTGCTTGGATCACACACAAGCTGCGTAATCCCCTCCCTGTCGCGTAGGTCTATGAAGAATAGGCCACCGTGGTCTCTGATGGCGTGCACCCAACCTATGAGCCTCACTTTCTCTCCGACGTTCTTCGCGGTCAACTCATTGCAGTGGTGCGTCCTTTTCATCCTTCTACCTTCCCGATGAAATATCTTGGTGGCATCCTTTCAAGACAATTGTCGCAAGCTTGCCAATAATTTTTTAGAAAGGTGTTGACTGTAAAAATATTTTTCTTCCCCTGGTAGACAATATGTTACATCCGGCGCCACGACCATGCTATTATTGCGGTTGCGCTTGCGGCCGTGTCATGGGGTAACATTTTTTACTATCTCACACGGTAAACACCGGTGAGAAGTCTTGTCCGTGTTTGCCGTGCAGAATTACTGGAACGACTATGAAAACGCGGAATGAAAAACTAACGGCCGGAAGCTTCGGCCAATGGAGGCGGTTTTTGGTGGTCGTGCTCTTCGTCGCTGGCAATGCCATAGGCGCCAGCGTGCTTGGGTTGCCCATCGTCATGCGCAGCGCGGGTTTTGTCCCGGCGTGTGCGGCATGCCTGCTCATGAGCCTGGTAATGGCCTACGCGGAGCTGCTGCTGGCACGGCTGTTCATGGAATCGGGCGCCAGCGACTTACCGGGCATGTTTAAGACCAAACTCGGGCCGCTGGGAGCAGCACTGTTCAACTGCAGCTATTTCGTACTGTTCTTTTGTTTGCTCGTGGCCTACTGGGCTGGAACGCGTGCGATATTCGGCGCATTTTCACTGGGTAACGCTGCGCTGTGGTTGACAATTTGCGCCATAGCCTGCTGCCTGATTTTTGACTTTCGCGCCGCAGGCCCAATAAATACGCTGCTGACGGTGGGCTTGCTGCTATCCTTCGCATGCCTTGGGCTAAAAACATTTGCCTGCCACGGTGGAAATCTCATGGAAACGATAAATTTTCGCGCCGCCGCCGCCGCCCTGCCAATCGTGATATGCAGCTACTGCTTTCACGGCGCAATTCCACTGATTTGCCATCAGCTCAACTGCGATAGAAAAATGATAGGCGCGGCTGTAATCTGCGGCATATTTTTCCCGCTGATGTTTAACCTATGCATTCTGTTCGTTGGATTTAGGGTTCTATCGGCCAGCGACCTCGCCGAGGGTGCTGCCAACGGGTGGCCACTCTTCGTGGCTCTGGCTAACAAATTGTCGGCCAAGTCGTTTTTTCTACTCGGCAATTTATTTTCAATCTTTGCCATTCTATCTTCGCTCGTTGGGGTGACAACGACGATGAAAGGTGCCGTAGCCGACATCTGTGGTAGTCGCAAAAAAACGTCAGCGTTCATCGAATTCGCCGTGATCTTGCTGCTGCCGCTCTCCGTTGCGATTTACTGCCCGAAAATCTTCATCAGCACGCTGGAATTTTCCGGAGGCATACTATCCAATCTCATGGTTGGCATACTGCCGCTCGCTGCGCTAATAAGAGCAAAGGCTATGAACTGGAAATATGCACTCCTGCTCGCGTTATTCGTCAACATATTCTGCCTGGAATTGGCGAAATTGATCGCGCACTAGCTCAGGATTGGAGCGCCATATGGCGCGGAATCCGAGTGCGGAGAAATTTTTACACGGGCCCTTTGATTTTTTGATTGTAAAAAAATGAAAAGCGCGTACAATTACGCGGCCTATGAAAAAACGTCCATTTTCCTCCCGGCGCAGTAAAATAGCCGGGACCCTGGGGGGAAAGACGCTCATAGCACACCCACTGCTGGACGAAGAACAATTCAACAAAACATTGCTGTTCATCGAATCTGACACGGGCAGCGGCGCTACGGGGATAATACTGAACCGGCCGCTCAATGTTATGCTGAAAGCGCTCGGGAAGCAATTTGAAAATTTGCCCGTGAGCAACACTCCGGTGTACCACGGCGGGATGGACTGTGAAACGACGGTTATGCTGACGGCGTGGATTTTCGACTACGAGAAGAGTGTTTTCGAAATCTACTACACGCTGGACGGCGACGAAGCAACCGAACTTCTGGAGACAAAAAAAAATATACAGCTGCGCGCGTTTCTCGGCTACTGCGACTTCGATGCCACCATCTACGACGACATAGAAAAGGGCCTATGGATTGTCGGCGACGCAAAAAAACTATTCGGATCACAGAAGCATACGGAAAATCTTTGGCAGGCCATGCTGCTGAACGAAAACCCGAATGCCCTAGTCTACAAGTGATGTCGCCGCGTAAATTTTTTCCGCTGGAATGGAATTTGCCAAGTCGAGCGCATCGCTTTCACGGTGAAAATTTTCGCGCAGCGTGCGCAAAATGGACAGAAAATCCGCTGGCAGTTGAGCACTAATTGTTGTTTCCACACCGGTGCGCGGATGCTGAAACGCCAGTTCCGCGGCGTGCAGCATTGTGCGCGGAGGCACGACCAATGGTGAATAATTTTCGCTGTAGCCGTAGGTCATGTCCCCAATAATCGGATGGCGTACGTGCGCCATGTGGACGCGAATTTGGTGGGTGCGTCCCGTCAAAATGCTAACCTTCAAATGCGAAAATTGTTCCCCGAAAGACTCCAGCGCATGCCAGCGCGTAATGGCCTCCCTTCCTCTGCCAGTGACAGCCATTTTTGTGCGCACACACCTGTTTCTTCCGACGGGGCATTTAATTTCTCCAAAACTTTTGGCAAACGTTCCGCAGACGATTGTTCGGTACGTTTTTCTCATTCTACGAGCCGCAAACGCAGCGGATAGCCGCAGATGCGCCACATCAGTCTTTGCGAAAATTATCGCGCCGCTGGTATCCCTATCCAACCTATGGACAACGCCGGGACGCAGTTCACCCCCGAGTGCACTTAGTTTGCAGTGCCCCAAAACTCCATCGACGAGCGTTGGAACCGGCGTGCCGCTGCCGGCGTGAGTAGCGATTCCGGCCGGTTTGTCCACCGCAATCACGTCATCGTCTTCAAACAAAATGGCTAGCGGCATGCGCACCGGCCGCAGGGATGGCCCGTCCGGAATCAGCGGGCTAATTTTCACCAATTCCCCGCCACGCAGGACGTATTTCGCAGGAACTACCACGCCGTTGCTTTTGACGAGCCCAACGGCAAATGATTTCTGAATTTGCGTGCGGCTAATGCTTTGAAATTTTGTGCTCAAAAACTTGTCGATTCTCTGCCCAACTGCGTCGCCGGTGGCGACGAATTCCACTTCCTCTCCTATCATTTCAGTGTACTAAAAAAATCTAGTGCAAGGCTCATGCGCAGGGTAACATTACTCAAAAATAATTTCTCAGCGCCGAGTGATTCCATAAGCTTTAGCACGACCAGCAGACCAAATGGGAAAATATCAACTCGCGCCTTGGACACACCAAATTCCACACGCTCTTTCTCGGTCATGTGCTCCAGTGTGTGAAACAATGATTTTAGCTCGACGTAGCCAAGGGAGTTTCCCATCTTTCCGTTTATGAGTAGACTTGCCACACGCAGCGTACCACCGATGCCGACAAGCGAACATTCGGAAATTTCGCAGGCGGATAGCGGCAGAGGGACAAAAGCATTCGCAATGAAGCTCTCCGCCTTTGCAAAATCGCCCGTTTGACTGAGATCGATGGCGCTAATGGACAGACTCCAAACATCCCTGACCACACCGTCGAATTTCACAATTTCCATGCTTCCGCATCCGACGTCAAAGGATATGAATTTATTCATCCCCGTGGCCATGTGCACGCCATTTGCAACCAGCGTTGCCTCTTTCGTTCCGCTGATTGCGTGCAAATCGATGGCAAATTTTTCAAAAATCTTCCTCTGCAATGTCAAAAAATTCGGCGCTCTTCTGGCCGCCTGTGTGGCAACGGCGACGATCTTCTTTGCGCGGTGCGACCTTGCCAGCGACAGGGCGTTGGAGAAAAAGCCCATGGTTATTCCGATTTTCTTTTCGGAAATGCTGGCCCCTATTTTTTGGCACAGCCTGAACCCGCGCACGATCTCCGATACGGATTTTATTTTTTCGCCAACTTTCTCGAATACGGAGACCTTCATTGATCCGCTTCCGATGTCGATGACTGCCATGCGATCGTGCACAAATTCTTCCATGCCAAGCCTCCCTGGCTATAATTTGTTTTACAAAAGTCAAACACGACTTTGGCTGCAGTCGTGGCCACGCGCTGGCTATGCAGCGTCTGGCGATTCATGGTCGGGGCGGCCGGATTTGAACCGACGACATCCTGCTCCCAAAGCAGGCGCTCTACCAGGCTGAGCTACGCCCCGCTGGGTCTAAGACCCCAAATCATACTGGTGCTCAGAATGGGACTTGAACCCATATGCCGCGCGGGCACACGCCCCTCAAGCGTGCGTGTCTACCATTTCACCACCTGAGCGCCAATTTCTCCGCATCAAACGGTTTTTACCCCCAAAATCAACAAAAAAGATTCTTTGGTGGTTTGCAAAGACTTTGCTTTCCGAGTCACGCTATGAGGCTGCGTGAAGTTTTCCATGCGCCACCTGGACATGCGTCCGATCCGAAAACAAAACGCCCCCGACAGAACAATGTTACTACCGAGGGCTGGATGGGATTGGGATGGGAGAAATTCTCTATGCGTCGAACGCAAATCTGGCAAATGCTCTCTTGCGCCTATTCGCCGCATTTCTGTGGATCACGTTCTTTTTGGCGGCCTTGTCCAAAGCAGAGACGTAGTCGCGGGCCACAAACTTCACATCTTCTGTGCATGATCCGATGGCTGCACGAAGCTTCCTTGCAAGCGTCCGCAGTTTTCCAATCACTGCCCCATTCGCCGAAGCCCGACACACAGATTGTACCATCGACTTTCGCGCTGCCCTCTTATTCGCCATTCTCTATTCCTTAGACCGAAATTTCCCACACCCTATGCCTCCATTTCGAAAAGTCAAGAAAAAAATCCACTGGTCTGAAAATTTTTCGTCGCGAAAAACTGGAACGCGAAAAACTGAAATTTTGTCGCAATACCGGTGTTCATTTTTACATTTCGTCCACTTTGCATTCGCTGATGGTCGTCTAGCAAAATGTCATGTTGCAGCAGCACGGAGAAGACGCCGGCCGGCAGCGCGAAAAACTTATTAACATTTTCGACAAAAAATATGTTAACAACGCGCTAATAACTTGTGAAATACGGCGCGTATTCACAAATTGAAACAATTCACTAACGCAGTTGTTAACAGGCTTTGCACCGCGCAACCCGTCGCAATTGCAGCAAATGTGGACTTATTAACATATTCACACCGCATAATAATAATACTAAATCTATTAATATATTAGTAGTAATTATTTGCTGAGCGGCGTATAGTATCGTCCGCCGAATGCACATGGAAAATGCTACACACATTTTTGAAAACATTCGCACCCATGCATTTCCAATTACCGTGTTTTTAAGGGATCGGACGCGGAGCACGAACGTGGATGCAAAAAATATGCTGCTAGGCGGTGAGCCACCACCGTTTATCGTGTTGGCCAAATCCCAATCTGCCGCCTATGGAAGGCTGGGAATGGCGTGGGAGGGGGATGCGATTGGAAACCTGTACGCTTCGTTTGCATTGGAGCTAACCGACAAATTGGAGCGAAACATGGCAATGTTCACGCGGCATGTAGCCGCGGAGATTTGCGAATCGTTGGCGAAAAGATTTTCGGTGGTGGCGGCGGTAAAGTGGCCGAATGACATATGCGTGGGGGAAGAAAAAATTTGCGGTTTGCTGCTCGAAGTGTCCAGGAGTGGTGGCGGAGTTATGAGCGCGGTTCTGGGAGTTGGGCTAAACATTTTGAGCGCTCCTGCGCTAGAAAACGCGCCATATGCCGCTGCCTGCCTTCAGGATTTTTCGCGGAAAAAGTTGGATTTTGACGTGGAGGCCACTGCTGTGATTTTAGTAATTGTTGCGGCCATTGGCAGGTTCGATGGTACGGCAAATGAAAAAATACGCGAGAAATGGAACGCATTTGACGCAATGCTTGGCAAGGATGTGGAGGTATTTGATTCGAATTGGGTTGTGCGTGGCAGGTGTCTGGGCATTGGCGGAAGAGGGGAACTTCTGGTCGAGCAGTGCGGCGGAACCGTCGCAGGAGTAAGCGGCGGACACGCGAAGATAATGCAATCGGGCGGAGTTTAGGCCTTGACAAAAAACATTCCACCTATTTTGCTTTGGTACCTGCTCAGGTGGTGAAATTGGTAGACACGCTGTCTTCAGGCGGCAGTGCCGAGAGGTATAGGGGTTCGAATCCCCTCCTGAGCACCAGCCATCGACGAACGTGCGACCGGGGGGATTTTAGAAGTGCGCGGCACAGTGGCGCGACAGACTCCGCCAAAGGTGGCGAAAAGTAGGAATCTCGTCTCGTGATCAAATTCTTAGTAGGCCTAGCGATGGCAATGCCGCGATCGCAGGTGGAATTTTGAAAAATAAAAAGAGCCACCTCACGGCGACTCCGTTAAATGTTGCCACTGTGTGAAAACGGAAGAACTACTTCTTTTTTCCGCCACCACATCCGCCTTTACCGCAAGCCATAGTATCCTCCTTATTGTTGATAATTATCAAAAGACGGGCAGCAGTCTTGCTTTTTTAGGAAAAGTATCAAGTCTTTTCTGGAAAAGTATAAAATTTTTTAAAAATTTTCCCTAGTGTGCGATGGACGCAATTAATTCTGCAAAAAAGTTATCCAGAAGAAAATTTCTATGGAAATTTTTAAAAAACGCCTCCGCAGCGCTGCGATCATCCTTCGAAATGGTTTCGTTTGTTGGAATTTTCCTGCCGGTAATCGCCAGCATCAAGACCTCGTTTTCATTCAAAGCGACCAATCTCAACATGTCAGTTTTTCCCATGGACATCAGGGCATTTTTATGCAGCTGATCGACGGATTTTTTTTCCGCATTGGATACGGAAATTCCCTCGTAGCTTTCGTATTTTACGGCTGCCCCATCGAAGATGCTGCGGATGTCATTGCCTGCCATTGAGGAGGCGATCACCTCCCTGCGCAGTCTCTCGATCCTTTCGGTGAATGCGGCCATTTTCTTTTCCCGCACTATGTCATCTCTGACCAGCTGTTTCGCCTCTTCGAATGCCAGCGCGCGTGCCTCGTTTTTTTCTTCTAGGAATAGGACAACGCAGCCGAATGCGGCAGGACACGGATCGGTGTAGTATCGACCGGCGTCCAAGTCGCAGGCAGCCAACAGGTAGGTTGCGCTGACACCACTCACGTCCGGAAGCTCCTTCCTGGAGTAGGGCGCGATTTTTTCCTTCTTGAGGCCGAATTTTTCAATGGTTCTCGCGAACTTCTCACCATTTAATTCTGCGTCGCTGCCGTACAATTCAGCCACGAAATTTTCGGCGGCGGCATATGCCAACAGCGTCGATTTTGCGTTTATGTAAGCTTCGCGCACATATTCTCTTTCATCGAGAAAATCAGCATTTTTCGCAAAACTAGCTCTATTTTCATGAAAAAACGCCATGAGGTCTTCGTCCGTTGGAATGCCAATTTCGCCTTCGAATTTTTTGCTTTCAAACTTTACCATTGACACGGAATGCATCTGCGGTCGCGCGTACTTGCCTGCGTGTTCTTTGTAAAAATTTTCCATTTTTACTTCGCCTATGTCTTCATCTACCTTGATGCCATCCCCGGTTATCGTCGCAACGAGGAAGTCGTACTCGGTGAATAGCCGCGCTAGGTAGTCAGCCACCTGGCCGTCGAAGGCGACACCACTTCCAGCGAGCATTGCCTCGACCTCTCTAATCCTGTAATTCTCGCACAAAATCTGTTTCAGTCGCTCCTTTCCGCCGCCTCCACGATCGAATATTTCCAGGATCGACGCGTAGTGATCCCGAGAAAAATCACCGTTCTCATCAATGAAACCAGGGATTGATACCATGTATTTCCTCAGACTTTCGGCGGAGGGATTTGGAATTTCGAACTCATCGGCTAGGCCAATGGAAGCTATGCGGCGCAAAATCAGGCGATCAAGGCTACCTCTAGCGGCGGCAATGTCTTTGTTTTCGAGCAAATGCGCGTAGGTGACATTTTCTGCAATTCTGCTTATTTCACGGACATTTGATAGATCCTGTCCGTAGAAGTATGTGCGCTTCACCTTTGCGCGGCCGATGCCCGGCGAAGCTCCTATTGTGAAAACAAAGGCGACGATGATGATGATTAAAAGGAGGCCAAGTAGCCATTTGTGGTGCTTTTGTAGAAAATTTTGCAGTGCGGAAATCATGGTAATTGAATTCGTCCAGTATAACACAGTTAAAAAAATTTTTTTCAAGCAAAAGAGGATGCTTTCGGTGGTCGCGAAACCGCCACTGCGGTACAAAATTTTGATTTTTCACGAAAATATGTTATATGCGATGCGTCGTCGGCTGGCACCACTCGCGGATGGATTTAGAATGATTTCCAAAATTTTACACCGGTTGAAAAACTTCCCGCCGCGGCTGCCTCGCAAAAATTTTGTTCTGCGCTCTCTACTAGACCAAAATATAATTAATGCTATGGAAAACCCAGATCCGAAATATGACGCTCAAAAATCGAAGTCATGTGAACATTTTTCCTTTTTGCTTCCATCCTCTCAGCAATGGTTTTCGCCGAAGGAAATGGCTGCAATAATCGGCAAGACTGACCAATACGTGCGCAACGCATTCGACAATCAAAAAATTCTCGGCCACCTGCTAAACGGGAGTGCGCCGAAGGGAGAGGAAAAGAGGCAGACCTACATGATCTCCCGAGAAAGCATACTGCTGTTCCTATTCGAAACGGCCAACTTTTCGCCGGAGGATTTTCTGGAAAGGCTGCATGAAATACTGGCGAACAGATCGATATCTCAGCTGTTGAAAATTAAACAAAAAATAGATAGCATCGTTGGCAGTCGCAGTGTTTCCTTCGTCGGCAGGCGTACGGTTTAATCGCGAGCGTCGCACCGGCATTGCCTGTGCGCGCTTCTCGTCTTAGGTAGCGGAATGATGCCCGCTCACATGGGATCGGGTGGCGCGCCGCCGCGCCGATCAGCCTGCGCTAAGGCAGATGACGCTGACGCTCAGTCTCTACTACTACGTCGCCACGGCCACGAAATTTTTACCCTACGTAGGAACCGGATTCACCGAACTCGGGATCGTTGGTCCAGCCGGCTTTGGAAATAGTGTGCTCGCCGTCGGAAAATTCTCGTCCCACGAATTGGTTGGGCAGGTTAGCTGCGGAGCGCGCTATGCCCCAATGGTCTTTGTCAGTAGACCTGGAGCACAGGTGCGCGGATTTTGAGGTTCATATCAACTGGAGAGCGCGTAATTTTTCCAGGTCCCAATTCTGCATTCTGTACGAGCACATGCGCGCGTTCGTATGGCAACCCTAAATTTCGTCTCCATTCAAGCAAAAAATTATCAATGCGATACCAATGTTTTTGTCAAAATTTAGCGAAATTTTGACTAGTAGCACACCCTGTCGAGGAATAGGCCACAGGCTGGCAGGCACTCCTTCCGAAAATTTTGAGCTGCGCTTTTGCCATGCAAAGCTTCAACCAGTGAATCTACGCCGATCTTTCCCAGACCTACTTGCACTAGGCATCCGGCCAATATGCGCACCATTTTGTACAAATAGCCGCTGCCTTCGGTGATAAATGTCACCGTATTTCCGCTGCGAGTGAAGCGCATTTCCCACATTGTTTTGACGGTGTTTTCGGAAAAATTATCAGCGTGAGCTGCGCCAAAGGCTGAAAAATCATGCTCGCCGAGAAAATTTTCCGCGGCTTCATTCATTTTATCAACGGCTAGGCGCCCGCGTCCAAGGCTTAGAACGTACCTGTAGTTGAATGGTGATGCCTCCCCTTCGAGAATGCGGTATGCGTAGCGCTTGCGTACGGCGGAAAATCGCGCGTGGAACGCTTGGTTCACTTCTTTCGCGGAAAATACCTGAATTGTTTTCGGGATGTTGCTTCCAAATGCGCGAACCAATTTTTCGGCGCCGTGGTCCCACTCGGCGTCAAAGTGAAAAACTTGCCGTAGCGCATGAACACCTGCGTCGGTTCTTCCACTGCCGTGCACCCTGATCGATGTGCCAAAAATGGACGCCAGACGCCTTTCTAAAACATTCTGGATCCCATTACCGCTCGGCTGGCTTTGCCATCCGTCGAAATCCGTACCGTCGTAGCTGCAGGTACACTTCCATCGCATGGTAGCGTTCGCCCCCTACGCCATGACCTTGTGCCGCTGGCTGGTCCTATTCCAGTTAAGCATGAAGAAAAATGCACCGGCTGCCGCACACACGACGAAGAACAGAAATGTTGCATTCCATCCCCACTCGTCGGCTATTTTCCCGACGCCCCATCCGGAAACGGCGCTTCCCATGTAGCCAAATGTCCCAGTCAATCCGGCGCCAGTCGCCGCCGCGCGTCGCGACCCGAACTCCGCACCGGCTATGCCGGCGAGCGTCTGTGGCCCGTAGATGAAAAATCCAATCGCAAATAGAAACAGCGTATTTATAAGTGTCGAATGGGATGGCATGGCCCAGAACATCAGCAGCGCGAGTATTAGCACTGCCATAAAGTAGAACGCCGCGCAATTGCGCCGACCGGCAAAAACTTTGTCCGACATCCATCCGGCGACGAATCCACCAACGGCCCCCATCAGTTCGAATGCGGAGTTCAACCACGCAGCTCCCATGACGCTCGATCCTCTAGCCTCCTGCAAAAACGTTGGAGCCCAGTTGAAAAAGCCCATGCGAATTATGTAGACGAAAAAGTTTGCAACGCAAACGTACCACAGTGATTTGTTGGGCAGTATGTGTTCAAAAAACACTTCCTTGAATGTTATGTCCTCCCTATCCGAGTGGCCGCTTTCGTTGAACAGGTTTTCCTTTTCCTCAATGGATGGAAGGCCCAGTGACTGCGGACTATCTCTTAGGCTCTGGACAAGCAGAGTTGCCATGAAGATCGCTACGATGGCCGGGATAAAAAACACATACCGCCATTCGAGATGGATCAGGATGTTCGATCCGCACAGCAATATGGCGACACTCCCGAGCTGGTGCGACGCGTTTACGATCCCCCATTTCATTCCCAATTCGTGCGGCGAATACCACTGGGTCATGAGACGCGAAATGGGAGGCCATCCCGCCGATTGGAAAAGGCCGTTTAGTGCATAGGCCACGACAAATATCCACAGCGCATTTGAAAATCCTATGCACACGCTGCACGCAGCCGAACCCAGAAGCCCTATCGTCATGAACCACCGAGCATTCGTCCTATCGCAGATGATACCACTGAAAAATTTTCCAAATCCGTAGATTAGTGAAAAGGCCGTGAAAACCCATCCAATCTCCGATTTCGAGCAACCGAACTCGGCAAGCATCTTCGGCGTTGCAACTTGAAAATTCTGGCGTACCAGGTAAAACGTCGCATAGCCGGCGATCAGCGAACATATTATGCGCCGGCGCCAGTAGCGATATTTTTGGTCAACGATATCCGCCGACAACGCGCAACGCCCAGCAGTTTTTTTGCCAATAGACATCGCACGCAGCCTGCCGCTATATCCTGCGAAAGCAATTTTTTTGCTAAATTTCACACAGTTTTGGCAAAAATTTCCCCAAAGCCTGGAAAATTTTCGGCCGTAAGCTGCAAACGAAAGATTTTTCTTGATTTTTTACGTTCACAATTTTTGAGCATCGTTGCCGGTCGAAAAACGCTCTTTCCGTTGCGGATTGGAGAGTGCGGCCCGTGAGGGGGAAGCGGAAAATGCGGGCGCGCAGGGCCCGCCAAACAGCAACTTTGGAGTGCTAGACTTCGCTGCGCTACTTCTAGATGTCGCGGTAAAAATTGACATTGCATTGACAATTATTACGGTCGTTCGTCGATGAGGGGTGACGTTCACTGCGTGATAATGGGTGGAGGACGCGGCGACAGGCTGTATCCACTGACAAAAACGCGCTGCAAGCCGGCGGTTCCGCTGGCCGGCAAGTACAGGCTGGTCGACATTCCGATAAGCAACTGCCTGAACGCTGGATTTTCTAAAATTTACATTCTGACGCAATTTAACACCAGGTCGCTTCACAGGCACATAGAAACGACCTACAGATTCGATACCTTTGGCAACAGCTCCATTGAAATTTTTTCCGCGGAGCAGACAAATAGCGTCGGAGAACAGTGGTATGCCGGCACGGCCGATGCCGTGAGAAAAAATTTGAAGTACATAAATCACAGACCGGATGATACGGTTTTGGTCCTTTCCGGGGATCAGCTATATCGGATGAATCTCGCTGACTTCGTTGCGAGGCACAGGAACAGCCGTGCGGATGTGACAATCGCCACGAAAACCGTACCAGAGGGGCGAATTTCTGAATTTGGCATAGCGCTCGTAGACGATAGCCTAAAAATCAGCGATTTCGTCGAAAAACCGAATTCTCCGGGGATGGCAAAGCACTGTGTCATCGGAGAAAGCATCAGGAAAACGCTGCGGGATAGGAGTAATACGCCGTACTACTTGGCATCGATGGGCATATACGCCTTCACGTCCAAAAAATTGGAGGAAGTTCTCAGTGGCTGCGGCAGCGACTTTGGCAGAGACATACTGCCTGGCATGCTCGGTAAGTACGACATGCGAGCCTACGTCTTCGATGGGTTCTGGGAAGACATCGGCACGGTGAGATCATTCTTTGAAACGAATCTGATGCTCACGGATGTCGTTCCGGAATTCGATTTTTTCGACGCTGAAAACCCAATATACACGCGGGCGCGCTACCTGCCGGCGTGCAAGGTAAACAGCTGCCAGATGGAAAAAACGCTTCTGTCGGACGGCTGCATAATAACCAGCGCCACGCTCGTGCGATGCGTGATTGGTTTGAGATCCGTCATAGGGCGCGGGACGTACCTGGAAAACGTCCTAATGTTCGGGGCGGATTACTTCGATTGCCAGGACTCCCTCGATGGCCAGAGCACCGGAAGAATTCCGCTCGGCATTGGCGAAAATTCCGTAATAAAAAATGCGATCATAGACAAGGATGCTAGAATTGGCAGCTACGTCCATTTGACACCATATGGGAAGCCGGATGGCTGCGAATGCAACGGAATGTACGTTAAGGACGGAATTTTGTGCATAGCCCGCAATGCGGAAATTCCAGATAATACGGTTTTCTGATAGAAAAAGTTTGCCTTTTGTTGTAAAATTTTCTGGATGGGATGCGAGTCGTCTTATCGCATACGAGTGGCGCCATGGATCCAGGAAGGGCACAGAAAATTTTTACAATGGCTGTCGTCGCCCTTTTGTGCATCGGCGATGTGACGGCTGTGCCCAATGCGGACGGACTGCAAAGTGCGAATCGCATGGCGGAGAAGGTAGCGATCGTCAAAAATATGGAATCGAAAGACATAGAAGCTGCCAGCTTTCTATTAAACGATGTGTGGCAGAAATTGTACGAAAAATGCGGACAGAAGAACATGGTCTTTCCAAGGCAGATCGTTTTTTTAAACGGTGCTCCCGGAGCCGGAAAGGGCACAAATACAGCTACTGTCATGCGGGTGTTGGAAATACCAACCAGGCCGGTGGAGGTTAGTTCGCTGCTCAATACGCCGGAATGCGAAAAATTGAAGGAAAGTGGGATGCTCGTTGGAGATGAAATTGTAATTAAGCAGCTTTTCTGCGAATTGCTGAAGCCGGAAAATTTCAGGGGCATTATAATAGACGGATTTCCAAGGACAACGGTGCAGGCACATTTTTTGAGGCTTCTGATCAGGAAACTCAATGAGGATTGGAGCGAGCAAATGCCGATTTTTAGGATGATAAATTTTTCGGTTTCGCAGCGGACGAGCATAAATAGGCAACTGTCACGCGGCGTCGCAGCCATTGAGCAGAGCAAGAAGACGCCGGCTGATGGCGGAAAATTGGTCACCGTTCGTCCGACGGATCTGTCCGCCGAAGCAGCGGCTCGCAGGTATAAAATTTACGAAGAGTCGATTGGCGCATGCATAATGATTTTGCGCGACTGCCTTGAGTTCTATGAAATTGACGCCGAGGGGACCCTCGAAGAGGTCAAACACAGGGCGCAGAACATGCTGAGCCAGTGAGGACGGCTACGGCGAATCAATCGCCGGATGCACAGGAGCGCTAATTTCGTTCGCCTTGCCATGGAGAATCCATTTCCGGCGCTATCGCCTGCTAGTCCAGGACGTCCTACGCATGTCACCTTCGGAGGCAAATGTTTCGTGCATCCTGAACGCGTTGGTCAGCGAAAATGGTTCGTGTCCGCCACTTGCCAGTGCCAAATACTGATTGAGCAAGTCTCTGTAATTTGGATGTGCGCAGTTGTCGATGATCGCTCGCGCTCGCTGGCGCGGATCTTTGCCGCGCAGATCGGCAACGCCCTGCTCCGTTACCAGAACCTTAACGGAATGTTCCGAATGGTCGATGTGACTGCAAAGCGGGACAATGGCACTAATTTTTCCATCCTTGGCCGTCGATTTGCAGGCAAATATGGAAATATGCGAATTTCTGGCGAAATCGGCGGACCCGCCTATGCCATTCATAATTTTATTCCCCAGGACGTGGGTACTGTTAACGTTTCCGCATATGTCAGCTTCAAGTGCCGTGTTTATGGCTATCAAACCTAGGCGCAGCGCTATCTCCGGGTGATTTGAAATTTCTTCGGGGCGCAGTATCAGGCGTGATTTGAAAAAGTCGTAGTCGCCGTAGATCTCAGCCAGGCAATCCTCGCTAACGGCCAGGGCGGTGGCACTCGCAAATGAAATGTCCCCGGCTCTTATGGCTGCTATAACCGAATCCTGTAAAACTTCGGAATACATGGCGTAGGTTGGAATGGCCGGGTCAATCGACATCGCCCCTAGCACGGCATTTGCAATGTTGCCGACCCCAGATTGGATCGGCAAAAATTGCTTCGAGATGCGTCCGCTGCGCATTTCATCGACCAGGAATCGCGCAACGTTTTCACCAATTCTATCCGTGTCGGCGTCGGGATCCGCCATGGGTCTCGCCTGGTCAGGTAAATTCGTCCGAATTACGCCGACGATTTTTTTCGGATCGACGGTGAGCGTCTCCGATCCAATCCTATCGCTGGCGGCGAGCAGTGGAATTGGGTTCGTGTTTGGCGCAGAACTCAGTTCGTAGATGTCGTGCAGCCCGCGAATTTTTTTCGGATGGTATTCGTTCAATTCGATGGCGATTTTTTTCGCGTATTTGCAAAATGTGGGAGCCATGCCAACGGCCGTTGACAGAAGAATTTCCCCGGATTCGGAAATGTCCACGGCCTCTATGATGGCCAAATCTATCTCCCCGAAAATTTTCTCCCTGGCCTGCTGGGCAAAGTGGGAAATGTGCATGTCCCAGTATGAAATTTCTCCGGCGTTTATGGCATCGCGCATGGCCCCGTTCGTTTGGTATGGCGTTCGCGACGCCACGGCCTTGGCCTTGGCCAGGGCGCCATCGATGGCATCCCCCGTGGATGCGCCACTGAGTACGTGAATTTTAAATGGCTTGCCTTCGGCATGCTCAGCCTCGGCTTTTCCGGCGATTGCTATCCCGGAGACCTTTGGGCTGCCAGCTGGTGTAAAACCACCGAATGCCACGCGATCTCCATTTTTTACAAAATCTGCAACGTCTTCCGCTCCTATTTCTTTCATTCATTCGGAAGCATAGTTGCAAATCCTGTCTGCGCCAGAAATTTTAATCGAATTCGGTAGGATTGTTCAAAAGCATGCGGCGCTCTTCGGACGTCAGTGCCGGCGTTTTCGTGCCCCTAGACAAAAATGCCACAACGTTTTTGTCCCTCGACGATGCAAGCAATTCCTTTGGCGCTCCGATGGCCGTGGCGGTTTTCGTCTCGACATCGAGATACATGGCCCTCGTGCCTATTGCGAAAATGCTGGCCAATTCGTGGGTCACGGCGATTATGGTGATTCCCAAACCATCCTTCAGCTCGAGGATAAGATCATCCAGCCGCCTCGCGGAAACAGGGTCGAGCCCGGCGGACGGCTCATCGAAAAATAGTATTTCCGGGTCGAGTGCCATCGCTCTGGCCAATCCGGCGCGCTTTTTCATTCCGCCGGAGATTTGGGCCGGGTAAAAATCTTCGAAGTTTTTGAGCCCTACCAGCGCCAGTTTCAAGTCGACCAGCTCTTTGATTTCTCGGCTGCTAAGATCGGTGTACGTTTCCAGCGGCAGTGCGACGTTTTCCGCCAGTGTCATGGAACTCCACAGGGCGCCTCCCTGGTAGAGGACACCGATTTTTCTTCCGTAGAAATCATCGCCATTGATCAGTTCATTCGCGTCGACGCCGTCGTAGAAAATTTTTCCATTGCCGGCGTGTTTAAGCCCCAACAAGTACTTTAATAGCGTGCTCTTGCCGCAGCCACTTCGTCCGATTATGAGAAACACCTCCCCGCGCTGCACATCGAAGGAAATGCCTTCCATTACAACGTATCCGCCGTAGGCCATGTCCAAATTTTTTACGGATATTTTGCTGTCCATCACACTCCAATCGACGCAAATATCACGGCAAACGCGGCATCTGCCACTATTATGGCGGTTATGCTCGTAACGACCGCCGCCGTTGTGGCCAATCCAACGTCCTCGGCGCTGCGTCCGCATTTTAATCCCTTCAGGCAGCCGATTATGGCGATCAACATGCCGAAAAAGGTCCCCTTTGCTATGCCGACGAGGAAGTCGTTCACAAAGACGGCGTTCGCCGTTTGCATGCAGTATTGCGTAATGGATAGGTCCGTGCGGATAACGGCCGCGCACAGACCGCCAAATATGCCGATGAACGCTGAAAACATGCATAGCAAAGGCATCATTAGCGCCAATGCGAATATCCTTGGTAGGATAAGAAAGTTGACGCTGGAAAATCCGGTCGTTTGCAGCGCATCCACTTCGTCATTTACCACCATTGTGCCTATGGTTGCGGCGAATGCAGCGCCGGTGCGTCCGGACATTATCACTCCGGTCATGATGCATCCCATTTCCCTCATCATGGAAATTCCAACTAGGTCGGCTACGTAGATGCTCGCTCCAAACTGCGCCAGTTCCAGGATGCTGATGAATGCAATTATGAGTCCGACGAGAAAACTTATTAGGGCGACGATTGGCAATGCGCGCACGCCGACATCCTGCAAAATCACTAAAAATTCCTGGGCGCGGATTCGCACTCTACGCTTGAAAAATGCCGCGACGGCCGAGCAAGTTTCCCCTAGAAATTCGATGAAATTTTTCGAATTGGCAAATGCGGCGACCAAATACCCAATTAACAGGGCGAGTGGGTTTTTACTCCTTTTTTCGGAGATTTGAACATCTGCAGCCTTGGAAGTTTCCGCCAAATCAACCAATTTCAGCGCGCCGGCTGGTATGCCATCGAAGTCAAGTGACGAATTTTGGGCCTTGCAAACTTCGACGATGCCGACTAGGAAGCTCACCAGGCTCGAATCCCAGGCTTCCAAATTCACGGCGCGAACTTTTACGCTGGCCATTGACTTTTTTGACGAAATTTTTGCCACGCAATCCGTTGGACTTCGATTTCTTTCGCGCAAGTTCCACGCACCGGAGACGGTGATCTCGGCCGCATCTTCGGCCTCGAATTTAAGCTCAGCGGTGCCAACCATTTCGATAAAAGAATGGCTGTCTACGGTAAAAAATTTTCCATACTAGGCGAACTTTTTCTTCACCGGCTTGCCGCGGGCGCCTAGCCTAGCCGATTGTTCTTTCCGTCTGCAACTCGATCAGTCGCTTCATTTCAATGCTATACTCCATCGGAAATTCGCGCACCAAATCGTTGATAAACCCGTTTACAACAAGGCTCGTCGCCTGAGACTCCGGAATGCCACGCTGGCGCATGTAGAAGATTTGTTCCTCGCTGATCTTCGACACGCTTGCCTCGTGCTGTACGGCATTCCCATTACCCGTTGCGCTGATCGTTGGGAACGTCGCCGTTTTGCTCGTAGAGTTCACAAGAAGCGCATCGCATCGCGTATTGTTTTTGCATCCCTTTAAATTTTTTTGGACGTGCACGAGCCCGCGGTAGGATGCCATCCCGCCGCCTAAAGAGATTGATTTGGCTGTGACATTCGAAGTTGTTCCGTTGGCGAGGTGCAACACCCTGGCGCCGGTATCCTGCATTTGGCCGTCCGCCGCGACGGCGATGGATAGCACCTCTCCCTTCGCACCTTCGCCGCGCAGGTAAATCGCTGGGTACTTCATTGTGACGCGCGATCCGATGTTGCAGTCTATCCACCGAATTTCCGCGCCGCCATGGGCAACGCCGCGCTTGGTCACCAAATTAAAGACGTTGTTCGACCAATTTTGCACGGTGATATACTGAATTTTGGCATTTTTCAGCACGACGATTTCGACCACGGCCGCGTGGAGCGTGGAAGTTTCAAATTTTGGCGCCGTGCAGCCCTCGAGGTACGTCACCTCCGCTCCCTCATCAACGACGATAAGCGTTCTTTCAAATTGACCAAAATTTTCGGCATTTATGCGAAAATACGCCTGCAGCGGCTGCTTCACGCGGACGCCCTTCGGCACGTAGATAAAGCTTCCTCCGCTGAAGACGGCGCCATTTAGCGCGCTGAACTTGTTGTCTGCCACGGGTACCACCGTTCCAAAGTATTTGCGAAAAATTTCCGGGAACTTGTTGAGGCCTTCCGTTGAATTTACGAAAATCACGCCCAGCTTGCTCAGCTCTTCCCGCATGCGTGAGTAGGCCGATTCACTGTCGAATTGCGCCTCCACACCGGCTAGAAATTTCCTTTCTTTTTCCGGAACGCCGAGCCGCTCGAACGTCTCCCTAACGTTTGCTGGCACGTTTTCCCAGGATGTTTTCGGCAATTGGTCGCTGGCGAGGTAGTAGCGAATTTTTGAAAAATCCAGATTTCGCACGGCGGCATTCGTGGCCCATTCCGGCAGCGAAAGCTCATGGAATTTTTCCAGTGCCCCGTGGCGAAATTTCCTTATCCAATCGGCGTCATTTTTAGCGTCGGAAATGTAGTCAATCGTTCCATGCTTCAGTCCAACGCCGGCGTCATACTTGTAGTCGACATCGCAGTGAAAATTCGCGGCATCCATGGACTGCTGAAAGTTTTCCATCACTCTCCTTCGCCGGCTGCGCCGAAAAATCCGTAGCCGACCTTTTCCAGCTTATTCATCAGCTCTACACCTCCGCTGGCTACTATTTTCCCATCCCCAATCACGTGGACAAAATCCGGGCGCACGTATTCCAAGAGTTTGCTGTGGTGCGTCACCACGATCGCGGCAAAATTGGGACCGCGCATGCCGTTCACAGCCACTGCGACAATTTTCGTGGCGTCGATGTCCAATCCGCTGTCTATTTCGTCTAAAATGGCGTACTTCGGTTCGAGCATCAGCATCTGCAAAATTTCGCAGCGCTTTTTTTCACCGCCGGAAAATTCGTCATTGATAGATCGCGCGCTGAAATTTTTGTCGATGTCGAGGATTTCCATCTTCGCCTGCAAATTTTTGTAAAAATCCACGGCGTTAAACGGAGAACCCTTCACCATTTTAGCCTGCAAAGCGGCGCGGATGAAATTCGCGACAGAGACGCCGGGAATTGCCACCGGATTTTGGAAGGCGAGAAAAATTCCCATGCGCGCAATTTCGTCGGGTTGCCTGCCGACGATGCTTGTGCCATCCATGGTGATGTCTCCGCCCAAAATTTCATAGCCGGGACAGCCAGCCATGGCCTTTGCGAGCGAACTCTTCCCGGCGCCATTTTTACCAGCCAGGACGTGTACCTCTCCGGGACAAACTTCCAGTGAAAATCCGTCCAAAATGACCCTACCGCCGGCGGAAAGCTTTAAATTTTTGATCTCAATGACTCCCATGAACTCTCAGCAAGCACCTGTTAACCATTGGCTGCGCAAAGGCAACAATTTTACGGCCGTCGAATTTTTTGCTTCACCGGTTACGCCATGCGAAAGCTGGGCACCTGATTTCGGACGATTGGCCGCAGCGCCTTCGCCCTCGGTGCTTTTCCCCTTGCGAAATTGTGATAATTTCTAGACTGCACCGCATGGCGCTGTTGCCGACGATGCTCCTTTTAATGGTGGGATTTTCCATGCTAACCGGCGGCGCAAAATTGATCTGCGATTCTGCGACTCACGTTGCGCGTCGGCTAGGCATAGGTTCCTCCGTGACAGGCATTTTTCTCGTGTCAATCGGAACGTCGGCGCCGGACTTTGTGTCCGTAATAACGGCACTGTGGGAGGGACACCAGGACATTTCCATCGGAAACATCCTCGGCAGTAATTTTGCGAATGCTACCCTTGGGTTCGGCATTGCCTCGCTAGTGATGCCATTCAAATGCACGAAGGAAATTGCCAAGGTGGAATTTCCACTGCTGCTTGCGCTGACCGTGTTTTTTGCAATTCGCTGCCTCCGTGGCGGGCTTTCCCGACTCGATGGAATTGTGCTCATGGTGGCGTTTGCGTCCTACGCGTACCTTTCGTTTTGCGGGAAAGGATCCAAAGTGCTGAAATTAAGGCAGGAACCCACAGCCGCGAATTTCGTCGATTGGCCAATGGGGAGGAGCGTTTTAATTTTTGCCCTTTCGGCAGCTTTGCTGGCATGGGGGGCTCACCTTGTGGTGATGTCCTGCTGCAAAATTTCCGATTTCTTCGGTCTGTCGAAGACGTTCGTCGGGTTTTCGCTCTTGGCGTTTGGCACCAGCGCTCCGGAGATTTTCGTCGTTGCAATCGCGGCCAGGCGTGGAAATCACGCCATTTGTTCGGGGAACATAATCGGATCGAGTCTAATCAATTTGATGTTTGTGGCCGGCCTTTGCGCCACCGTGCATCCGCTCTATTTGGGAAAAAATGTTTTTTTTATTGAGGCAATTGTGCTCATAGGCGCCACGGCGATGGGATGGTACGTTTTTTGGACGAAGAAAGTATTTTCAAGGATGTGCGGCCTAATCTTCATTGCTACGTACCTAGCCGCGATGCTACTCATGAAAAACTAGCAGCACCGGCCACACTGGGCACCACGCTGACACCTGGCGATTTCGCCACGGAGTGCATCCGGTAAAAAACACACGACTTCCGTGGTGACACCGTAGAGCCGTCAAAGTCGCTGCGTCCGCACCGAAGTAACGCGACGCGGTGACTTCGGCCCCACTATTTTGTACCAGTTGTACGATTACCGATAAACATTCCAGAAAACCATTCGGTAATGCTGCCAAAGAACGACCTCCTTTGCTGATCTCCGTTAGCCGCATTGGGCTCCACAGCAGCAATTTCAACGCCGCCTATTTGCTGGTCATCTTCCGAAGAATTTGTTATCCATTCGACATCATTTTCCACAGTACTACTTCTGTTATTGCGATTTATGCTACTCATATGTGAGTACTCAAAATTTTGCCTAAAAAAGTCAAGCATGTTTTTGCGGAAATGAGGTAATTTTTCGCAAATGCCGATTCAGCCGATTCGGTCAAGCACTCCAGCGGCGGCTGTGCCACAAAATTTAGCAGGCGATTTTTCAGAGTAGCATCGGCAGTTGCTGCTAAAATTTCATATTTTCGCTTGCAACCATCCGCCGAAAAAACACCTTCGCCGGGGCATGGGTGGTGCGATACCATCGAGCGAAAATGGGCTATTTTTAGCAGCGGCGAGGGATGCCAGAGGGATGGCCATCGATGCCATTGCCGCCGCCAATTCCGGGCACCTTGGGATGGCGCTTGGCTGCGCCGAAATTGGTGCGGCGCTGTTTGGGGCGTTGCTGAATTTCAATCCGGCAAACCCGGAATGGATAAACAGGGACCGTTTCGTTTTATCCGCAGGGCACGGCAGCGCGTTTCTATACGCGTGGCTGCACTTTGCCGGCTACGGAATCTCCACCGATGACGTGGAAAATTTTAGAAAATCCGGAAGCGTAGCGCACGGACATCCGGAATTTAACAAAAAACTCGGCATAGAGTGCACAACGGGTCCGCTCGGGCAGGGCGTTGCCAATGCCGTTGGCATGGCCCTATCCTGTAAGAAACAGGCTGCGGCGTTCAACGTGGAAAATTACGAAATTTTTACCAATCGCGTCGTTTGCCTGTGCGGCGACGGGTGCCTGCAGGAGGGAATTTCTTCGGAGGCGTGTTCACTGGCTGGGCACTGGCAATTGGATAACCTGATACTGATCTTCGATGCCAATGGTGTGACGCTTGATGCCGATTTGGCGAAGTCGCAGAGCGAGGATGTGGCGAAGCGGTTTTCCGCCCATGGGTTTGAAATATTCGAGGCCAACGGCAACGACATCGGCGATTTTGCGGAGGCGTTTACGCGCGCGAAAGAGTCGAAGAGCAAACGCCCGAGGCTGCTAATTGCGAAGACGGTCATAGGGCTTGGAGTGGATGAAGTGGCCGGAACGAGCAAGGCTCACGGCGCGACCGGAACGAAATTCATTGCCGAAGCGAAGCGGCGGCTCGGCCTGCCGCAGGATCGATTTTTTGTATCCGAGGAAACGAAAAAACTGTTTGCGGAAAGGAAAATGGAATTGGGCAGGAAGTACGCTTCCTGGGTGAAAATTTTCTCGAAGTGGGAGGAGAAAAATCCGAAATTGGCAAAGATTTTGCTGAAAAGCGATGGTGCAGCGGAGGCTGGCATCGGCGATTTTCCGGCGGAAATAGAGGCGGAAAAAATGTCAACCCGCGTGGCGGCCGGCGAAATTCTCCAAAAAATTGCCGGACGCGATGGGACATTGCTGTCCGGCTGTGCGGATCTGTTCGCGGCAACCTATAGCTACATCAACGGTGGCAGAGATTTTTCCGCGGAGAATTTGGCTGGCCGCAACATCTACTTCGGCGTACGCGAACACGCGATGGCGGCAATTTCGAATGGAATTGCCTACGAAGGTGTGTTTCGGCCGGTCTGCGCAACGTTTTTAGTTTTTTCGGACTACATGCGAGCGGCCATGCGCGTGGCTGCGCTGGCAAAATTGGGAACAATTTTCATACTGACGCACGACTCCATAGCAGTTGGAGAGGATGGCCCCACGCACCAACCGGTTGAAACGCTCGCGTCGCTGCGGTGCATGCCGAATTTGGACGTTATTCGCCCGGCGGACTACGAAGAGGCGGTTGGTGCGTGGCAGCTGGCGCTAGCCAACGTAAATCGGCCAACGGCGCTGATATTATCCAGGCAGGATCTGCCGCTGCTGAATGACATTCCCGCCAATTGTAGAAGAGAAGGCGTGCGAATGGGGGCCTATGTGGCATGCGCGGAAGTTGGCCCATTGAAGCGCATAGTGCTAGCGTCGGGAAGTGAAGTACACTTGGCGGTGCAGGCGGCGAAGGAGCGCGTAGGCACGCGCGTCGTTTCCGTGCCATGCATGGAAGCGTTTGACAGACAACCGGATGCGTACAAGGATGCGGTTTTGCCGCAGTCATGCGCCCGCAGAATTTCCATCGAGGCTGGCGTTGCGATGCCGTGGTACAGGTACGTTGGAACGGCCGGAAAAATTATCTCCGTCGATGACTTCGGATACAGTGGGCAGCCGGTAGACCTCATGAATAGTTTTGGAATAGCGTTGGAAAACCTTGAAAAATCCATAGAAATGGTCGGGTAGTTTTTGTGCGGAGTGGGTCATGCGTGCTCTTAGAAGATTGTTTTTTCTTTTGTTGGTAGCTGCGGTTGTCGCGGTAGCCGTAGCCATGTCTCCGTTTACACACAGAACTGTGGCCCTGCGCTACTTACGGAAGTATTTCCATGATGTTCGCCTGGAAAGATTGTTCGTGGGGCCAAATGTCATAAAAATTAATGGTCTTTCGCTGGCAAAAGACAGTTTGGAATTCATGGTGTCGCATTGCACGATTGAGTGGTCGCTGAAGGATATGATATTTTTGAAAGAGTTGAAGATTAGGAGCATTAAAAGTGATGACATATTTTTGAGCTACCGCAAATGCGAGGAAGATGCGAAGAAATGGAAGCCGATGAGCTTCAACGAAGGATACAATAAGTTTAGGGAGAAGGTAATTGCGGCCTCAACCATGCCCAAATTTATCAGCATGCCGAGAGTGACCGTGGACCGCATAGAACTCCGCGGATTAATCGATTTCCAAGAATTTATCTTCGCGGATGTAGCCATTGAAGGTGGCGGCCTTACGCCGCTCGGTACCGCCATCGTTGACATCAACGCCGACGTCGGCATTGAAATGGAGCAGCCACTGGATATGAAAGTCACCGTGCAAATGAAAATTTTTCAGTCGGCGGAGGCTGTGCTTAGCGACATTGAGTTTAGAGCTAGGTGCAACGTGTCAAACCAGACGGAGCGGCCAAGCAAGGAGTTGGCCATTGATTTTACGGCGAAGATAGATTCGGATGGTAGTTCGCATCACCTGAGCGTCGGATTCAGCGAAATGGATCCGCTGTGCTTCGCCGATGTGCGATTCAGCAGGGAGGCAAAAAGTTTGTCCGTTGAATATGTGCACGACATCTACTGGAGCGATTTTACCGAAATTTTGCAAAATAGAAATTTCCCAGAATTTGAAACGGAGGCAAGGATAGGTGGCGAGTTCGATTTAAACGATTTGGACGGTATACTTAAGATTTCGGGGAGAGTTGCCGTCGGCAATGGGTTTGCGGTGATGCTTTTGCCATCGCTGAAATCCGATCTATCGTTTGCCGTGGAATCGACGCTAAAGATGGACAAAGGAACCATGTCAATAGGCTCGCTTAGCAGCATTTGCAATAGTGGCGATGGCGCAGTAAAAATTCTTTGCCGCCAGGCGAATCCGGTGATAATTTGGAGTCAAAATGCCGGCTTTTTGATTGGCAAAAACATCCGCGACGCGGGTAAGGATCTGGCAAAAATAGAAGTTGTGAATTTCAATCCGCAGTTTGCCGTGGACAGCTCTGCTGCAACCAAACTTGATGCCCTGGTGTCTGGCCAATTCAATGTTTCTTCGAAGGGGGGAGTATTCACCGTAAAATCGTGTGAAAATTGTCCATTTGACTTGAAGAAATGCTCCATTTTCAAGAAAGGAAAGAAGTGCGGAGCCGTCGATGTTTCCTGCTTCGCCACCGTAGATTTAGGTGAAACGCTGCGAGCCACGTTCGACGACATCTCCATAGTCTCCTTGGATGGGGAGCCTATCTTCGTGGGGTCGGTGGCTTTTTCATCGGCGGCGGCGAAGTGCGAGTACACAGCCGAATGCGAAGCCGTTTGCCAATTGAGCAATCTGTGCAAGCTGCCGGTTCTTTCGGGCATGACAACCGCAAAGTCCGGGGTGTGTTCCGGCTATGCGGAAATTGCCGGCACCAACGGTTTGATCAATGGCAAGAGTGAACTGAAGCTCAAGGGACTTCTGTGCGAGGGGCAGTCGACGCCGCTGAACGGAGAATGTGCCATTGATTTTTCGCACACGCCAGACACAGTGGCAGTAAACGTTGGATTGAATCTTTTTGGGATGCACACGACCTCGGCAGATTTGGCCGTTGAGACGTCCGGCAATGCAGCCGGCGGAACGGAGGAAGTCAAATTCGAATTGAAAGGTGATTCCATATCAGTCGAGGATCTGAAGAACGTTTTTGCTGTACCATTTGGCGATAGCAAAATTAACGGCAGCGGGTCATATGCGAAAGTGGAGCGTTTGTTGCCAATGGATAACGATAGCACAATTCTAGTCCCTGTCATGCAGCCACCACAGGCCGCGTGGGCAGGAGTGAAGGTGCGTGGAATCATTGACGTGGCAAAGGTCTTTGTGGCGGAATCGATGGTGATCGATAAACTTGAATGCTGCTGCATCGTGGACGACGATAAAATAGATTTGAAAACTCTTGGTTTTCGCTTGGCGGAATCGCCGTTCAACCTGGAGGCAAAGTTGGAGTATGCGAAAGACAACGGAGAGGATCCCTACATTTTTTCGCTGCACAGCACCTTTGCGTCGGAGAATATCGGCAAAATCTGCAAGTTGATGGATAAATCCAGCTCGGCGGCGATGGATGGATCCTGCGAGGCCTCTCTGTGGCTGAATTCCGAAGGCAGCGATCCGATGGAGGCGATCAAAAAGGTTCAGGGCAAATTAGACATGCGCTGTGAAAGCGGTATGATCAGGCCAATGCGTTTTCTAGACAAGAGAAATGTGGCAATCGTTGATGCCATAGGCGTTGTTGGCACGCTACCGATTGGAGTTGGCAGCAGATTCAGGCCCGCCGGCGCCCTGGTCGATAGGCTGCAATCGATTGACTATGATTTCATCATGGTCAGCGCAAAGCGCGGGCAGAATTTGGACATCATACTCGACGAATGCACGATGGTCGGCCCAGAAATTTTAGTGAAGGTGGACGGAGAGGTCCCCTACGAGAAGAACAAGAGCTTCATGAGTCTTCCGATCGTAATCGCCTTGGACGTAGGTGTTGATGGTAGCCTTGGCGAAAGCTTCAATGCTCTTGGTTTGGTGCGCGACAAGCTCCCGAATGAGCAGTACGTGCATTGCCCAAAATTTTTCATAAAGGGCACGATTGCCAAGCCGGATTTTTCGGACTTTTTGAAAATTTTTTCTTCCCCGCGTGGAAATTTTAGATTTTAAATCGGCGTCTCCGGGAGAAATTATTATTTGCAAAACGGCGTCTCCGCGCTAGGTACGATGCCCGGACGCGTTTCATCTGTGGTTCGCTGTTCTGAAGAAGTTTGCCATGACGCAGGATCCAAAATCGAGTGCCCCGCAGAGGCTTAATGCAAGGAATGAGATCGCCGATAGGTCGCTCCGACCGGCGGATTTTGCGGACTTCGTTGGCCAGGATAGGACCGTTGAGCGCCTGAAAATCATGGCCGGTGCTGCGAGGAAGCGCGGAGAGGCGCTGGGGCATGTCCTCCTGAGCGGCCCTCCGGGGCTTGGAAAAACAACCATCGCAATGATTTTGGGGCAGGAAATGGGGAGCAATATCCGCGTGACTTCGGGGCCTGTCATAGAAAAGGCCGGGGATTTGGCCGGATTGCTTACCAGTTTGGAGCCGCGTGACATTCTATTCATCGATGAGATTCACCGCGTTCCGAGGGCCGTCGAGGAATATTTATATTCCGCGATGGAGGATTTTCGCATCGACATAATGATTGACCAGGGACCTAATGCCCGCAGCGTCAGTCTGAAACTCCCACCGTTTACGCTCGTTGGCGCAACCACGAGAACGGGGTTATTGAGCGCGCCCCTGCGCAGCCGATTTGTGCTGCAAACGCGATTGGACTACTATTCCAAAGTCAATTTGGCGCAGATTGTCGCGCGCAATGCGTCACTGCTTTCCTTTGAAATCGATGGAACCTGCGCCGGCGAAATAGCCGGGCGGGCCAGGGGCACTCCGCGAATTGCGAATAACCTGCTGCGGTTTGTCCGCGACTTTGCGCAGCAGCGAGGTGAGGGGCGCGTGTCGATGGACGCTGTGAGAGAGGCACTTCAGATGTTGGAAATTGACACCGATGGCCTGGACGAAATGGACAGGAAAATTCTTGTCTGCATGGCGCAGAACTATGGCGGCGGTCCGGTTGGATTCGGGACCGTTGCCGTTGCCGTCGGCGAAGATTTGCAGACCATAGAAGAGGTGCACGAGCCGTACCTGATAGCTGAGGGGTACATACAGAGGACCGCTCAGGGAAGGGTTCTGACAAACAGTGGATGGCAAAAGGTTGGCCTTGCCCACGCACCGACCGGGGATAATTCTCAAATTTAACCATGGTTCTTCCGGCGCATAGAATTTTGGAGCTATTGGAGATGGAACTTCAATCCCTTGCGTCGGAGGGAGTTTGCCACCTGCCAATCGCGCTGGACAGCCTGCGGTCGCTGGTAAAAGTGCCAAATGAGTCGCGCGCACTTGCCATTGTCGGGAGCACGCCGCGCACAGTAACGCCTCCGCCGCCGGCCGGCGCAGAAAACTGGCAAAGTACGCTTGAAAGCGGAAAAATTTGCGAAAAGATCGCCCTCCCCGCTGGTGGTAAACTTGAAAAGTACGAATGGCTGAAGAACAAAGTTTTGCACTGCGAAGTATGCCAAAAGCACGTGCGCCCCGGCAAAAAAATCGTCTTTGGCGTTGGAAATGTCGATGCGGATATTTTTTTCTGCGGAGAGGCCCCCGGCGCGGATGAGGAGACGATCGGCGAACCATTTGTCGGTCGCGCAGGCCAGTTGCTGACCAAAATAATCACGGCCATGGGGCTTTCCCGGGACGATGTCTACATTGCGAACATAATGAATTGGCGCCCGGAGACGCCGATGGAAATTGGCAATCGACCGCCAACGCGGGAAGAAATGGAGTTTTGCCTGCCATATTTGCTGGCGCAGATCGAAATTGTGCGTCCGAGCGCAATAGTCGCCCTCGGATCGACGGCTGCCAATGGGCTGCTGGGGCACGATCCGTCGCGGCGCATGTACGACATACGCGGCAGATGGATGTCATTTGCTAGTACTCCGCTGATGGTCACTTTCCACCCGTCATACCTGCTGCGAAATAATACCAATGCGGCTAAGCGCACTGTATGGTTGGACATGCTGGCCGTCATGGAGAGGCTTAGCATGCACATAGACGAGAGGCAGCGCGGCTACTTTCTATGATCCGCAATCGCCGCCGAGCGCATTTTTCTGTGCGGAGATGTGCCGCCTAGACTTACCGGTCGATAAGAGTCCCAACCAGCACGGTGGTGGCGCAGCCTTCGACCCGGACGGAAACAATTTGCCCAACGCTGTCACTTGGAGCTTTGAACAATACCTTGCAATGATTTGGCGTCCATCCGAACACCATTCCTTCTCCGCGCCTGGCGTTCCCTTCGGCCAATACTTCGACCGTTTGGCCGATGAATTGTTCGTTATAGGAAAGGGAGCACTCCTCCACGCGCTTCAGTAGGATTTGATTGCGCCGCTCCTTTTCCACATCGGGCACATCGTCCGCTAGCATTGCCGATTTCGTCCCGACGCGTGGACTATATTTGAAAATGAACGCCATGTTAAATTTTGCGGCGTCGAACAGTGCCACCGTTTCTTCGAATTCTCCACCGGTCTCGCCGGGATAGCCAACGATTATGTCCGTCGAAATGCCGATGCGCGGGACGGCATCGCGCAATTTTTCGACGATTTGCAGAATTTTTTCCACTGTGTACGGCCGGCCCATGG
This sequence comes from Puniceicoccales bacterium, assembly GCA_031268175.1. GTDB lineage: Bacteria > Verrucomicrobiota > Verrucomicrobiia > Opitutales > JAIRKQ01 > JAIRKQ01. Next base: position 32,774 of record JAIRXR010000002.1, read on the forward strand.
CGCGGAGCACGCGATTAGATCCGCTCTGGACTGGCAAATGCACAGACGGACATAGCTTTGGCAGGTCTTTGTGGGCGAAAATCAGGTCATCGGAGAAGCGTTGCGGGTGCGGCGACATGTAGCGAATGCGCTCGATGCCGTTGACGGCATCGAGCTTTTCCAGCAATTGGACAAATGGAGTTTTACTGCCCAAAGTTGGCATCGCAGTTACCCCGTAGCCGTTGACAGTTTGGCCGAGCAGCGTGATTTCTCTGGTGCCATTTTCCGCTAGAAACTTTGCCTCCGCCAGTACGGCATCCATTGGCCGATAGATTTCCCTGCCGCGAGTTTTTGGCACTATGCAGTAGCTGCAGCGCCTGTTGCACCCGTGCGCGATGGAGATAAAGGCCGTGCACTTTCCCGTGATGTGGCCAAAATTGCGCGCAGCGGTTTGTTTTATGGCTGCCCCAATGCGCAGATCCTGCGTTTGATTTTCCACGACCTCTACCAATTCATTCAATCGCCGCGGTCCAATGGCGAAATCTATGTCGCTGTTTAATTGAAAGAATTCTGCGCCCAAATTTTCGGCCATGCACCCGATGATGCCGATTTTAAAATTTGGATTCGTCCGCTTTCTCCTAGACAGGTGTCCAGCCTTTCCAAGCGCGCGAATTTCAGCCTGCTCCCTTACGCTGCAGGTGTTTAAAATGGCAACGTCGGCGACATTTTCATCGGAAACGACCTCATGCCCGGCGTCGCGCAGCTGCGCCGAAATCATTTCGCTATCACGCCCATTCATCTGGCAACCGTACGTCTTTATGAAAACTTTTAGCGGTTGCTTCACCGGAATGGCTTTTAAATTTGCGCCAGTGGAAATGCAAGGAAGAAAAACATTTCGCTTCCGCCGAGTCAATTTGCGCGAAATCACGCCTTTGCGACACACTGCGGCCAACGTTTGCCCAGGCAACATATCAAATCGTTGCTTCAATAGGCGAAGATACCCCGCAAATACATGCGGAGTATCCTCCTTAGCAACTATCTCCGCATGCAAGCCAGAAGAGTTTTTCGCCTGGCCTGCGCAGTGCGCTTTGCTATTTTTTACGATAGTACAGCTATTTTATCTCAGCCGTTCCCTCTTATTCTGATTGTGAAACCACGTTTAATCATCTCCTCCCCGGATAGGTGCTCAGGCGCAGATCTTTCGGAGTCAATTTTAGCTTGTCTCAGGAATTCATCATTCAATGATTGCAAGATCGCTCTCTCCATCTGTTCATCTTCGCGTTGGACAACGTTGCTGGTATTTTCCTTCGATTCCTCAAGCATAACGGCCAGCGCATCGCCATCGGATATATCGCCATTGTATATTGCTATATTTATTTTTTTACATTATTCATGTCATTTCCTTGTCAAGAAGCTAATCATTAGCTACTATGATTTTCGATAAATGTCAAATAAAAAACCATTTTCGTGATCTTTCGCAAAAATCCGCAAAATATTGGCTAGGGTTTGAATACGTTTGCGAATGGGTGGTTGGGAAATTTTCGTTTGCCGCGGAGCATCCATCAAAGCGCTGGCAGAAAAACATTGGACAAATTTTTGGCCCCTGGTATTCGTGGTTGATGGGCTGTAAAAGCTCGCGACGCATGTGGACAGAAAAATTGGCGGCTGGCGCGGATGCGGTCCGTCAGAGACTGCCAAAGGCTGGCGGAAGCCTACAAATTGTCCGCCGGTTTAGCGGCACCGTCATTGGGGTGGACGCGAGCCTCCGCGGAACGGGCATTGCAGTGCTCGATTTTTCTCAGGCACATCCGAGCCTACTGTTTTCCAGCAAAATCGTATGCCAGCGGAAACTATCCTTTTTCCAGTGTATCGAAAAGATTTTCACCGAGGTCAGTGCGATTTTGAAAAATTTCGCAGTCGATTGGGCTGCCATTGAGCAAACGATTTACGTGCAGAATCATAGGGTCGCGCACACCCTTGGCGCGGCTAGAGGGGCGATCATAGCTGCGCTGATGAATGGCGGAGTGGGGATCTCCGAATATGCCCCGCTGCGGATAAAGCAGGCGATTAGCGGCGTTGGCCGCGCTTCGAAGGAGCAAGTCAGGCGCATGGTCTGCAACATTTTGCGCGTGGAGAGCGCGGGTTCGTACGACGAAAGTGACGCTATAGCCGTTGCCATTTGCCACGCTTGGGCAGGTGGCAGATGCGGCAGCTCAAGTACCTGAACGGAATTTATTTTCCAAAATCCATAAAAAATCGTTGATTTTTTTTAAAAAACACACACCATGAGCTCTGCGTGTAATTGCAGGGAGAGTGCGGTAGTTTGGACATGAATCTCAACAAATATGTAAACGAGCTGTTGCAGGCGATTGGTAAATCGCTTGACCTGCCGGGCCTGGTTTTGGATGACAACGGGCACTGCGTGTTGCTGTTCGACGATAAGGTCGTACTGAACATGGAGCTGGATTTGGCGAAGGAACTTCTCATAATCTATTCCTACATCGGCGAGGTGCCGTTCGAAGGACGCGAAACGATTTTTGAAACGTTGCTGGAATCGAATCTTTTTTGGAAAGACACGCAAGGAGCTACCATAGGCATTGACAAGCAGACCCAGACAGTCGTTCTGGCATTCCCCATAGAACTTCCCCTTAAACGAAAAGAAAATTTTGAAGAAAGATTGGCTCTTTTTGTGGAGATCACCGAGAGTTGGATAAGCAAACTTGAGAAGATGTCTTCGAAAGCGGAGTTGATCGCGAATGAAGACCAATAGAGAGCAATCGCAGCTTGATTTTTATTGTGTTGGAAAGTAGTGGGAGTTGTTAGATGGGTGAGATTGCTACGAATCGCAATGGAGGCAACCGAGTTGTTTTGGCGCGGCAATTGGGTCTTTCGTTTGCGCATGTAAAAAAACAGTGCGGCCGCAGGAACATTCTAGGACTGCTTGGCAAGTTTGAATTTGTCGTCGGCCGCAGTCACGGTGTTTCGACGAGGCCGTTGGGTATGCACAAGGTCGCCATTGTTGAGGACCACGGGGCCAGGGTGTACGGAACATCGCCGATGGCTTTGTTTGCCGCATCTGGCCATGGATTTAGCGATGCGCAGATGCGGAACATCCGCGTCATTCCCTCCAGATAAAAATCACTTTGGCACTTTTGCAAAGATTTATTGCTAAATTTTCGATTCCATCCATAGTTGCTGCGCCATGTGCGACGGAGGCGATGCGAATAGGGAAAGGGATTCGAAACTAAGGCGCATAAGATTCGTAAAAAAAATCCTGCGCCGCCTACCAAGGAAGGCATCGCTTCACAGGTATCCAATTTTAAACAAATTTGCCGATGCGGCGCGCAAGAGGTCCTATCTGTGGTCATTCAGAGTGTCGGAAGTTGTGCCGGCGTTTTACCTCGGATGGATAATAACGTTAATGCCGATTCCGTCGTTTATCCAGATCATTATCGCTTTTTTCGTAGCCATGGTGTGCAGGGCAAATGCCGTGATCCTAATGTTCCTCCAACTGCTGTCAAATGTGGCGACATGTCTTTTCCTGTGGTTTGTTACTCACAAAGTTGGGGCATTTGTCGTCAACCTTTTGGGGTCGGAGAATTTGAGAGTGATGCCGCCTGGGGCCGCAGCCAACACGTCGCACCCCAGCGAGCGCGCCCTGCGAATAGTTGCAACCATGATTCTCGGAGCGATTGTCCTTGGTTCCATACTGGGAGCAATTTCCAGCGAAATATACAAGTATTTTGCTAGAAAGTACGCAAGCGACTGCAGCAATCGCCCAAAGGAGTGACGCCGCCGCTACGGCGCCGGTTCGCATATTTTTCCTACTACGCCGATTGGCGCAATTCCCATGCCCAAGTCATGGAATTTTTTTGCCTGCGGCATGAGTCGAGAGTCCGCGGAGGCGCGCATTTTATTGAATGCGTCCACGCTGTTCGCCAGTGCCTTCCCGACGCAGTTAAAGTGCTCGAAAAACACGCGGAGGCGGGCATACATTTCCCTGCCAATTTCAGCAATTTCATTTGCCTCTTTGGTTAAATTTGCCTGTTGCCAGCCAAATGCTATGGCCTTGAGTAGAGCTATGAGTGTGGTGGGGGTAGCCAGGATTACGCGCTTTGCCACGCCGAATTCCAGCAATTCTCCGTTGGCGCGGAAGGCATCGCTCAGGAAATTCTCTCCGGGCAGGAATAGGACGACGAATTCCGGGCAATTGGCAAATTGTTGCCAATAATTTTTCGATCCCAGCTTTTCCACATGCCTCTTTATTTGCGTCGCAAATGCCGCCAGTGCCGTCTGCTGATCCGCCTTCGACCCAAAGGAGGAGGCTTCCAAATATCCGCTCAGCGGCGCCTTGGCGTCGACCACAATTGTGCGCCCGTTTGGTAAATTTATCACCATGTCGGGCCTGAAGCTTTGTCCGTCCGCGGAAACGGCGCTCGCCTGCTCTTCAAAGTCAACGTGCTCAACCATGCCTGCCAGCTCAACCGTTCGCCGAAGTTGCATTTCTCCCCACTGCCCGCGCACATCCGGCTTTTTTAGCGCATTGCACAGGTTGTTCGTCTCCTCCTGCAACATGGCGCTCGCCTGCGTGGACAATTTCAATTGCTCCGCAAGGCTGGCGTAGGCCGATTGCCGCTGCTCCTCCAATTTTTTCAGCTTTTCGTCGAATGCCTTTAGCGTGGTTTCGATGGGTTTTACCGCATTGCCGAATTCATTGTTTGCTTCGTTCGTGAGCGCGTTGAACGAATTTTTGGCCAGTAGCAAAAACGCCTCGTTGTTGTCCCGTAGGGCTTTAGCGGACATCTGCTCGAATCGTTCATTCAATTGTTTGTAGAGATTATCCCGCTCGCAAATTCTTTCGTTCGCCACAGCAAGGCGCACTTCTGCCTCCGACAATTTCCTGCGCAGAGATCCGGCTTCCACGCTTTTTTTCACGTAGGCACCGACGGCGATGGCCGAGATGATGCCCAAAATTACGCTAAGTACCATTGGCGCATTGGTATGCAATCACCGCGAAAAGGCGACCAATTTTCGCTGGCTTTTGCGCGCATCGCCGTCGAATGCAGCGAAAAGGTCTGCGTGTCAGCCTCCGGAGCCCGGAAAATTTTTGTTCGCGACTTTACGCAAATGCCAAAATTCGTTTGGCGGTAAAAAAGCGTTGACAAATGGGGCGGAAGGCGCATCCTGCTAGCGCATAAAGATAGTGTATAGCCATGCCAATAGATACTTTTACAAATATATTACATGAATTTGCAAGTCGGATAAATCTCGTTGGGTTGCAGATCGATTCGTCCGGATACTGCTGCCTGGATGTTGACCATGGAACGCTCATTCACATAAAGCATGAAGGCAAGAGAGATTCGATGATCTTCATCGCTGAAATAGGGCAACTTCCCGACGTCACGGCCGGCGCCGTTGCGCGCTATTTGCTCAGGATGAACGACGATGCAGAGGAAAGCAAGGGTATGACGCTTTCCTATAATTCGGAGAGCAACAACGCTGCCATTGGGTACCAGTTTCCCATGCGGTTTTTGACCATAGAAAAATTTGAAGAATTCTTCAAAATATTCCTCGACGAAGTGGACCGCTGGAAGCAGAAAATGGCGCTTTACATGCAGGGCACATTGCCAAGGGGTGAGGATGCTTCAGCCGGCGATCTGGGTGCCGCGGCGGTGTCCGGTGGCGTATCAGTCGGAGCGCCGGAATTCATGGTAGGCGCCTAGTGCTTTCAGCCTCGTTCGGCCGTGAAATGTCTCAGTTTGGTCTACGGTAGTTTCGGCAAGCCGGCTGAGGTGTTGAAGCTTGAGGAAGGTGATCTCTCTGGTGCTTTAGCCGCCGGAGAGGTGGTTGTTGGGCTCGTTGCTTCCCCCGTACACCCGTCCGACATGGGAATGATTTCCGGGACCTACGGTAAATTGCCAACCTTGCCGGCTGTCGGTGGCAGGGAAGGCCTTGGCAGGATCGTGGATGCCGGTGCTTCCGCCGGTGATCTGATTGGAAAGCTGGTAAAATTTCCCTTTGGTGCGTGGCGCAGCGTCGCTGTGGCGCGGGCCAGCGATTTATTTTTTGTCCCAGATGGAGTGGACGTTTACCAGGCATCGATGGCGTTCATAAATCCGCTGACGGCGTGGATGCTTCTGAATTCCATTAGGGAGCTGAAACCGGGCGACTGGATAATTCAAAATGCTGCAAATTCCGCCGTTGGCGTGGCAGTCATGCAGATCGCCGGTGCCATGGGAATTCGCACAATAAATCTCGTGCGCAATGCTGCCGCCCGCTCGGAAAGGCTCATGGCCAGTGGTGCCACCGCTGTCTTCGACGAAGATGCGTTCGATCCGAAGGCATTGGGTGATCACACGGACGGAAATTTGCCGCTGCTCGGTTTTAACTCAATCGGCGGCGACAGCGCCATGAAAATCATAAAGAGCGTGGCCCGGGGTGGGGAGGTCGTGACGTTTGGCGGAATGGTCGGAGATAGGGTGCGTTTCCCAACGCGCGAGCTGATATTTAAAGATCTGCGCCTGCGCGGTTTTTGGTTGGACGGGTGGGCCAGCGCCCAGTCCCACTGTAAGATGCAGGCGATGTACGCCATAGTTTTCGATTTGATTCGCAGAGGCACCGTGCGCATTCCGGTCCATTCCACGGCCAGGCTGTCAGACGGCCCGGCCGCCCTAATTTCAGCCTACGAGGCCAGCAAAGACGGCAAGGTTATCGTAGTGCAATGAGGAAATTTTTCCGCGATTTGGCCTACCGCGCGTAGCAATGAATTCATAGGGAATGATCTTTGTTTATTTTTTGTTCCCCGAATGGGGAAACGCTATGGGCGGATACGAAAATTAGAAGATTGCGCTTTTGTGAGGTTTCACTCTTCG
>JAIRXR010000007.1 GCA_031268175.1 Puniceicoccales bacterium
AATATTGCCGAAAAATTATCAGCATGCCTTACATATTACAGCGCTGAAGTGCCCGCGGAAAAAATATCCGAACGAAAACAACGCCAAGACAATGCGAAGAGTGTTCTTGCGGCATTGGAGTGCGTGGGTGTGGCAAAATTAGCCGTCGCCAATGCTGCCAAACGGTCAAGGGCTTGAATTTCAATAAAACTACTTCCGATCAGCAGCTGGGTGTGGATGGCAGCTGCTTCTGGAAATGAAAGTCTCCGCGGCACCGATGTTTCGGAGATTTTTCCCATTGTTTATACTCGAAGCACTGGGAAAAGTCGGTCGGTAGTCGCGAAAACGCATCCCGCCATGCCAGCCACATCACTTCGCCATTGTTCCACGTTTTATGCTCTGTGCATTTGTAATTTTTTCATTTTTTTCACAAAAGGCTTGCAATAGTATTAAATAATATTTACACTGTTGGCATGAATTTTTTGAAAAATGTCGTAAAAAACGTCGGAAATTTACTTCACAGCGGAGGAACCAACCTCGTAAATTGGTTTTACAGTGGCAGAAACAATCGCGGAAGCGTCAATCAAATTCGGGCAACAAATACACCGCCTCTTGCGCCATCGAGAAGCACTCGAGTTGAATCAACGGCATTGAGTGACCATGCCGTCCCTTCTTCCCTCAGCGAAAATCCGATGGCAAATATGGGAAAGAGGGCGTCGCAACCCATTCAAAATCCACAACAACAAGCGAATCCACAAACTAAACGAGAGCAGATAAAGACGAGACAGCAAGCGGAACTTAATAGAGTTAGAGCAGCGGTGATAGAACGGAATAAAAACCTGATCGAAACCTGCGCCGCCGAGATTATGGAACTTGACAAAGCCTTGGCCGAGGCCAACGATCATAGCGTAGCAAACAACAGTAAAGTTACGATGCTGCCGACAAGCGCCATTGCAAGGATATCAGGCAGCATTGCAAGGATATCAGGCAGCATTGTAAGGATATCAGGCAGTGCACAAGATGTAATCGGGTACGCATTCATCGAGTTTGCGAAGCGCAAAAATCCAAACAACCCAGGTGCGGCGCTGTCAGATTTTGATAAGAATAGAACAGCTGTGCTACGGCAATTTGCTGCTAAAAAATCGGAAGAGGCGCTAAAGAAAAACCAAGCATTTAGACACTTGATGGCAGGAGGCGTTGCGAAGGGGCTTGAAAATGCTCTTGCAGCGGTTAGCCGTGTCGTAGGTAGCTCCAGCCAATCAACTCCATACGCCCAATCCCAACGGGTTGCTCCTGCGGCGACGATTAGGCCAACACAGGCCTCTGCACAGTCATCACAAGCTTTGATGTCCGCCATCGGCGAAATCTACAGTATCATAGGTAGTAGTCGAGAAACAAGACAATCAACAAACGAGGTCGCGAATTTTGTGAATATTGCCAATGGCGCCGGCCAATTGAAGGTGGTCGCCGCGCTAAAAGAATTCGCACTGGAGAAGGGCGATAATGCTGCCGGGGCGGCTAAGATTCTTGATGGCATTGCCGGAAAATTGAAAAAATTCTCTGCATATTGCAGTATGTCGCAGGGTTCAGGGGAAAAAATATCCGAGCAGGAAAAACGCAAAGACAATGCAGAACGTTCCTCGGTAGTGCAGACATACGTCCATGAAGCAATAGACAGCATTGCTCATATTGCCCCCGAACCTAAACAATCGGAATCAAGCAGTTCTAGCAGCGGCATATCTCCATCGAGCGCTACGGGCAGACAAGAACAAGTGTATAACGCCATAGTCACATGCATTGGTAAGTTTTTCGAAAATAAAGACGATCAAAGCTACTTTACAGAAAAGCGCATTACGGCACTCAATGGGCTTGCCAACATTGCCGGGACAGAACTGACTGCAGCGGCAGTAGCCGAGGCTGCAGAGAAGATGAGTGTTTCTCCGGAGAAGGTAGCGAAAACAGTTGAAGACATCATTTTTGACGCGCTTTATAATGCTGAGGATGACAAAAAAGTGCAATTTGAGGATATATGGGAAGCTTTGATCACTTTGACCCCTAATGACAACTCCGAGAGCCTAAGTGACACCAGCACAGACTTTGTCACTGCGGAACTCGATGAAATGAACAGGATAATTTCGAACAACAGCCTAACGGATCAGTTAAGTGAGGCTCGTAGAGCAATAGCTGGCGCGAATAGGACACAAGAAGCCTTTGATCAACAAGTCCAGGCCTTCGGCTTCGGAATAGACGATAAAGAGGCTGATGCGGAGTTGGAATGAATGAAAGAGGAGGAGAACAAGAAATAATGCAAAAACACTCATTGATGTTTTACCATTATGCTCATACAACACAAAAATATCAAAAAAAAAATTGTTTTCCTTGCTTTTTCATCATTTTTCTGCTTTTTTACACATATGAATATATCTCGCATTAACAATATTAACAACAATACCCATGCGCATAGAAACAATACCAATGCGCATAGAAACAATACCAATGCGCATGGACACAATCACGGTCATGATGTGCATGGACACAATCGCGGTTATGAAGAGCATGGACACAATCGCGGTTATGATGCGCATGGACACAATCACGGTCATGAAGGGCATCGCGGTCATAGCAATGTGCAGAACACGCCACTTGCTAACTTAAATGCCGCAAGCTGGACACCGATTGCCCAGCATTCCTATACCATTAGCCATGCAATTACCCAAGCGCATCAATGCGCAATCACGTCCCACTACAACAGGGAACGATTGCATTATTCACAAATTGACCAAATGGTTTTTGTTCTCTCAGGAAATCAAGAAAAAGAGTGGGGGGAAATGACGATCAACGAGCGACTTGAAGTGGCAAATTCGCAGTTTGGTCACTTGAAGAACAGACAAACAATAATTGGCTTACTCAGTACTGCTAAACTCAAAGATAAGCATAATGGACGTTCCGCGATCAATGGCAATTCTAATTGGTGCAAAGAGCTTAATAACCAAATAAATAAAGCTCTGTCGGAGCACGTTTTTTGCGGGAGTTATGAAAAATATTCGGGTATACACGGGCCAAAACACGCCACACGGGCTATGATGAATGTTCTATTCTATGTGTCCTTCCTAAAGAATGCGAAGGGAATCACTGTTGACGATGACACGATTACGGTAGCAGCTATCGCGGCACTTTTCCACGACTCCGGAAGGCAGGCCGAGGGAGAGGATGTTGCCGATGAGCTTAGTGCCCTGAACGCCTATAACTACTGCATGAGTCACGGACTGACCGGCCTTGCCATAAGGTGCCGCAACGCCATTTCGCACAAGGATGACGACCCTATAAGGAATAATAATAAAAGTATTGAGGCTAAACTACTCCAGGCGGCTGATTGCATAGAAATTCAGCGTTGTAGGAGCAATTTTGATGTGCATTGCATTGATTTTGTCAAAACCGGAGAAATAACTCCCGCAGAAGGTAATGCGTTGGCAAAAATTGGTAAAGACTTCATGGACGCAAACGGCACCTGCGACGAACAGAAGGCCTACACCAATCACTACACGAGCCGAACGTATAATAGCATGAGTACCATCAATTTGGCGCGTAACGCTGCCCGAGGAGCCGGTATGTCCTGGTAGTTGTAAAAAAAGTTGCAATCGCCTGCGGTCTCGTTCCACGGGCGAATGACGAGTAGCTACGGCGGCCGCCTGTGAAGGCGGCCGAATTCATTGATTCTGGATAAAGCAATAGTTTCGAAATTCGTCGGCTACGGGCAATAAGCCCAAAAGCCGACGTGCGCGTTTTTCCTGCGGCGCGAAATGTGTTGATTTGATTTCGCTGGCACGGAAATGACGAGTTTTGCACGCAAAGTCCACTTTCCAGCGCCGAAATATGGGATGTTGCCGAGAGAAAGGGTAAAATGCCGGCGGCGTGAATGTCTCCACTGAGCTGAGTGGGGCGCGTACAGCCGTACCGCAAACTTTCACACACATTGCCAGGCGTTTCGAGTAAATTTCGCATAATATATATTATGTCTAATTAACGCGCACGAACCGCGCACGGCGCAATAGTTTCCTAAAAAAGAAAAGGCACTCAAATGAGCGCCCCATGTGCGAAACGCTAACATTCACGGCATTATGGCATCAGCATTCGCGGAATGATCTGCGGAACCGGACCTATCTCCGGCGGAAGCCTAAAGCCTAGAACGAGCATCCCAGTGATGCCGTCACCCACACGAAATTCCTGTGTGGCCCGTTAACCCATGAGTTCAGCTTGGCGGAATTTCCGCCGTAGGACACGCCGATTTTAGCCTTAGCATTGGCGTTTATCGCGCATACTATGTCGCCGGATACACCGTAGTAGATAAAATCTCTTTTCTGTCCCTCAATGCGCTTGCCGTCGAGCTTTCCAACGTTTTCATAGCCGATACTCGCACCGACATCAAAGCTAAGGCCATCGATGATCCGTTCGGACATGTCGAAGCTGTGCGACACACTCGCATCAATGGAAAAATCTTCGCCATCGAAGTCGTAGAACGTGTATAACGCTGGAGATAGCAAGATATTCACCGTGGCACCTGCGTATATTTCATTCGAATTTTTCTGGGCATCACCCACCGCTGACGCATAGATGTAGTGCGTATACCCAGCGTCCAGTGTGAATATGTCAGTCGCGTAGTACGTAACTCCCAGGCACGGCGCCACTCTACTGTACTTATCTACAAGCGCTGCGATGACATCCGCGGAAAGGGATACCTTCAAGTCGTCCGATATTTTGTATCCAAGTGCTACGCTCGGGACAACAGCCTTCCCGCATGACCTGACACCGTGGGAAACACGCTCAGTTATAAATTTTACGTTTGTTCCAAATTCAAAATCGCTATTTTTTTCAGCTGCAATGTTTCCATGCGCAATGGGTGCGGCACAGCCAAAAAGTACAGCCGCAAACAATTCAATCGTAAAACGGCTGTTTAAAATCTTATTTCCAATTTTCTTTGTCAGCAAAACGGTCTTGGTTCTTCCCATGGGGTTATCCTTTCAATAGACATTGTGATCGATTATGTTTTCCATTTTTTCGGTATCACTGGCGAAATTTCTTATCCCTTCGGCAAGCTTTTCCGTTGCCATTGCGTTTTCATTGAGATCGTAGCGAAACGTTTTTTCATCGCAGGCTATTCTCTTCATTGGCAATTCCGCGCTTGCACCGACGGACAGTTTTTGGCTAATTTTTTGCGTCGACGAGGCGAGCTCTTCGAGAAGCTGCGGGCTTATGGTTAGCAAATCACAGCCGGCGAGGGCGACTATTTCGCCCACATTTCTGAAGCTGGCGGCCATAATTTCCGTCTCGTATGCAAAGTGCTTGTAGTAGTTGAAAATTTCCACGACGGACCGAACACCTGGATCATCGTCGGCACAGTAATCCATCCCAGTTTTTCCCACATGCCAGTCCAAAATTCTCCCGACGAATGGAGAAACTAACGTTACACCAGCCTCGGCACAGGCAACCGCCTGCGTCATGGAAAATAACAGTGTCAAGTTGCAGTGAATGCCTTCACCTTCGAGCGCCTCGGCTGCGGCAATGCCTTCCCACGTCGCGGCGATTTTTATGAGAACTCTGTCTCTGGAAATTCCACTGCGCTCGTAGAGGTCGATTATGGCAGTCGCCCTTTCGATGGTTCCAGGACTATCGAATGACAATCTGGTATCCACTTCCGTCGACACCCTTCCGTCCACGATTTTCAAAATTTCCAGCCCAAATGAGACGATGAGATGGTCCATCGCCCGCGGAATGCCCCTTTGCCGGGCCACTCCCCTAGCCTCTTCAACCAAATGGCTGTACTGCGGCAGCTGGGCGGCTTTTAATATTAGCGACGGGTTAGTCGTCGCATCGGATGGCTTAAATTTTTTAATCGACTCAAAGTCGCCGCTATCGGCGACGATCTTAGAAAACGACTTTAGCTGCTCCAACGTTGTTTGCGCCACGGGACAGGTTGGTAAAAATTTTCTACCACTGCGCAAATAAAAAGTACCGCCGGTGATTGAAAATATTTTGCGAAGCTCAGGCAACTAAGCCCTGCCGCCACTTCGAGATTTTTCAAATTTTACTTTGACACGGCGTGCCAAGAAGGCTTTATCTAGGCCGCATGGGGTAGTAGCTCAGTGGATAGAGCAGCGGCCTTCTAAGCCGAAGGTCGAGGGTTCGACTCCCTCCTGCCCCGCCACGGTGCGCCTTCGCGGATAGGTTTGCCTTCAATCATTCGCTTTTTTCAATGTCCCATTCGGACAATTTTTCGATTCTGTCGTTTGTGGCCGCGAGGAAAAATCGCTTGCCGAAGTGTTCAACGACGGTCAAATATTTTTTTCCGCCCAGCATGCGCGTTGCTATGATTTTTATGTCGTCGCAGTCGCGCTTGCGCGCGGCATTTCCGCACCCGCAAAAGTATCCTCGCCGGTGAAATAGCACGAAAAAATACCCACCTAGCGCCAGTAGCGCCAAAAATATCGCCGTTCGTACAATTATTTCAGCGATGCCTATTTGCGCCGGAGACGCCAAAACTTCTCCGGGAAGTGAAACGGCGAGAGTCCCGATGGTAGCCATACGTAGTCTTTAAAAATTGCTGCGTCGGATGCTATTGGACGCATCAGCCCTTGTCAACGGCGTATGTCCCCGGTCCAATGAACAAAAGCCCGTACATAGCCGCGGAAAGCATAGCGGAGATTGCAACACTGTCCACCAGAGGGCAAGAGGCGTAATATTTGAAGACCGTTTCGAGCAGGATAACCGTTCCGAGCAAAAATGCACTCGTTTTGAAAAACGCGCCGATGGCAAACATTATCCCGCACACGACGCAAATCACTGCGATTGCCCATCCGAAATACAGCGGCCAAAATGTAACCCCAACGGCGGCAAGAATCTTTCCCAGCGTCAGCAGGGCCGTTCTGCCGCCGACAAAGACGTATATCCCCTTGGCCGTCAGAATTATGCCCAAAATCATGCGGATAAATAATTTTCCGAAATTTTCTTTGTTAAAAAAATTACCATTCATACTTTGCCGCATTAAGCACTTTAATCGGTAAATCGCCAGGAAAAATGATGCTTGATTGTTCAATTTTCGGCGTTATTCCTTCCAGATAATGAAAACTGACTCCAAGGAAGCGAATACGTTGGATCTTGCCATGACGGCCATAAATAAGCAGTTTGGCGAAGGATCAATCATGAAGCTCGGCGACGCGAAAAAAATGGATGTTTCAGTGATTTCGACCGGGTCTCTCGCCTTGGATCTTGCGCTGGGAGTTGGAGGACTACCGCGGGGAAGGATCTGTGAAATTTTCGGCCCGGAATCATCGGGAAAGACGACGCTGTGCCTCAGCGTGATCGCCGAAGCGCAGCGCAATGGTGGCAATGCGGCATTCATTGACGTTGAGCATGCCCTCGACCCGAGGTATGCCAAGGTGGCAGGCGTCGAACTTGGAAGCCTCATGGTCGCACAGCCCGAAAACGGTGAAGACGCGTTGAACATAACGGAAACGCTCATACGGTCCGGAGCCGTGGACGTCGTCGTCGTCGATTCCGTCGCTGCGCTGATCACAAAAGCCGAGCTCGATGGACAAGTCGGAGACACAACGATCGGAGGCCAGGCCAGGATGATGAGCCAGGCCATGCGCCGCCTGACATCGGCAATAAGCAAATCAGGATGCGTTTGCATATTCACCAATCAAATCCGGGAAAAGGTTGGCATAATGTTTGGGAACCCGGAAACGACGCCCGGTGGCAGAGCGTTGAAATTCTTTTCATCGGTGCGACTGGACATACGGAGAACGGCACAGATAAAGGAAAATTCCGGCAAGGTTACTGGCAATCGCACACGCGTTAAGATCGTCAAAAACAAGGTCGCAGCCCCATTTACGGAATGTGAGTTTGACATAATGTTCAACGAAGGCATTTCAAAAACAGGTTCCGTAATCGATCTCGGCCTCGAACATAAAATTTTGGAAAAAAAGGGTGCGTGGATTGCTCACGGCGGGAAACTCATCGGACAGGGACGCGAGGCAGCCAAGCAGTATCTCAAAAATAATTCAAATGTGGAAAAGTCTCTGGAAGATGAAATCAGGAAAATTGTGCGCGTATCCGGGGGAACCGTGCTCGGTGAAGGCGTTGACGAAGACGCGACCACAGAACCGCAAAATTAGTTGTCTGAAATTGACGAACTGGAAAAATCGCGGCATTTTCCTTTATTCTTTACTTTTTGTAAAAAAATAGACAATCGATCACTGGTACTTGGAGGCAAGCATGGCTTTTTTTTCTAAAAAACACAGCGGAAGCATTCTACTTTTTGTGCTGATAAGCATAGCGATTCTCGGCGTAGCAGCGGTGATGTTTTTGAATGGGGGGGTGCACAAAAAAGCATTTTACACTGATGCGGCGCGGGAGCATGGCTTTTCCGATGCGAACCAGGATTTGCACGGCTCTGAACTCGTGAAAATTGAGGCTGAATCAATGCGCAATTTTGTTTTTGGCGCCATACGCACGCGCCACCTGGGAGGAAACAAACTATTTGAGGCGAACCAAGCGTCGAAACAAGATATTGTACTGCGTGACAATAATTTTACTGCGGCAATGACGTGGGTAGCACAGCAAAAACCCGATCACAATTTGGGCATGATCGTTGACTATGCCAACATCGATATTTTTCCATTGGATAATAAAATTCCATTCACGCAAAAGTTTACTAATGAAGTACGCGAGGCGATTAGGGTTGCGTTTAATACCTTTGAAGTGGGTCAGAACAGTATCAATAAAATTACCGATGATCTACTGAACAGTGAAGCAAAAAGCGTCGATGATTTCAAGAATCTGAATGCATGGAAAAAAGTATTCCGCAACAATCAAGATGCGGAGCAAAATGTGATCAAGCTTCTAAAAGAAAGCTTGTGCTTTTCCGAAGATGTCGAAGCGGTGAATTTTTTCATGGCGAATGATTTGGTGAAATTTGCTCTGTGCAAGTGTTTTGAGCCCGATGCACCCAGTGGGAACAAGTTTAACTTCGCTGCGGATGGACATTTGATGCAAAATCCAAATAACACGCAATTGCTCATAGAAATGAGCGAAGCTGCATCTCCGATTGAAAAACTGAAGGCCGCTCGCGTCCAGCCGGCTGAACGAAGACTTCTACGGGCGCAGCAAGCCGCTCAAAACGCTCAAACCGCGGCGGCGAATCGGGCGGTGGTTGAGGCACAGCAGAAGTTGATTGCGGCACAGCAACCGCAGCTAGATGATGTATTCAAAATTGGAAAGGACGATAAAGTTTTGCTGTGGAACAATAATGGCACTCCAACCTCGTACAGCAGGATGATTGGCGTCACCGTCAACGCCAAGGATATGAAGTATAAATATTTGACATCGGAGCAAACTTACACTTGCAAATTGCCGAAATGCGGAGTGTTCGCAGAGCCAAAAGAATAACAAATTTGAAATGGCATCGTCCAGCGGCGTGGATTCTTGTCATCGCAGCAACCAAACATATGTTGGATATCGATGAATGTTCTGATAGTAGGTATTGCGGGAGTTGTGGGGAACCACCTTTTAAGAGTACTCAAGCCTCTCGGTTACCGCGTTTCTGGAATTGATAGCAATGCGGCACGTGCGAAGCTCGTTTTAGGCGGGGATATTCCGTTCTACAACTGCGATTTCGGAATGCAATTTGACCTTGGTGAAATTTTGAAGAAGGAAAACCCGGATGTCGTAGTCCAATGCGTGGGGCCATCATCCATCGAAAGAGCGGCGGCAGACCCGGTTGGCTGCTACATAAACAATGTCCTGGGTAACGTATTCATGCTTGACATACTGTTGAAAAAGTCCGCAGCAAAAGTCATATACGTGTCATCCGCCTCCGTTTTCGGTGAAGTTAGTGAGATGCCGATTGTCGAGCGCACAGTCCGTTTGCCAATATGTGCAGCCGGTAATGCGCAACTATTCGTCGAGAACGCTCTGGAGTCGCTGCGCCTATCGCATGGGCTGACCTACGCCATAGTGCGCGCATCGAACATTGCCGGCATGAGTGAAATGGAAAGCGAGTATTTCACAAAAAACATCGGTGAAGGGCTAATTCCGAATATCATGAATCAAATTTTTGGAAAAATCGACGCGGTGAGCATTTTTGGCACGCCCTTCGGAACCCTGGACAACACAGCCGAACGGGACTACGTGCACGTGGATGATTTTTGTACAGCCTGCGCAAACGTCATTCCGAAGCTGGTCGCTAAAGGCGAAGGAATGAGCTACAATATCGGCAGCGGCAAAAAATACTCCGTGAGAGAAGTTATCGCGGTGGCGGAAAAAGTTTTCGGCGTGCAAATCAAAACCGTTGACGCGCCGGGGAGGGCTGGCGATCCGTCGCGCTCGTACTTTGACATCAGCAAAGCGAGGAACGAACTCGACTGGTCACCGAAATTTGATTCACTGGAAAAAATACTGGGCACCGTACTGCCCTATTTTCGCGGAAAGTACGGCACTTAAACGCACGCAATTGTGATGCGGTTCCGACCGCACATTTCGCCAGATTTATTTCCCGTGCTTCGCAACTACCTTCTGGATGTTACTATCGAGGTCAGGATCGGTGTAGTCAGCAGCCTGCTTCATCCCTTGCTGCTGATTGTAGAACGCAACTGTGCCAGGATTTGTGTTCTCCGTTATCTCTATGCTGACGTACTGCGTGCTGCTAACATCGTCCCGTGGAATATTCGGGTTGGCCAGCGGATTCGTTTTTAGATCCCCAACCACACCGGTCGGTCCCGGTGTCACAACATTCGCATCAATTTGCCCAACGGCTGTACCGGCAATACCACCTGCCAGTGATTCACTTCCTATCCTCGTGCCCGACATATAACCCTTTCGCTAAAACCCAATCGCAACCAGTTTACCGATGGACAAAATTTTTGCAACAAAATACTTGCTTATTTTTGCGTTTGAGGCACCCTGTCTCCCCGGCGCTTGGCCTAAATTTTCCTAGCCTTTGGCTGGCTAATTCAATTCACAGCGCAAATGCGTCCGGCGTGGATTTCTCTGCGCAATGAAAAAGGTGCCACGATGACCTACTTGAAAGAAAATGTTTCTCCTCAGTCCTTTGACCACGGGCACTCAGCCTGCGATATAGAAAAGCGGCGACTCGTAGAAGAGCTGAAAAAGGAGCGCGAAAGCAACAAGGCAAAAAGCTTGTTTGTCAATATGGTGTCTCACGAAATGAGAACGCCGCTTGCTATCATACAGGGCGCCGTTGATTTGATAGATCACTGCGATGAGAGACTGACAACCGATGAAAGAAAAAATTACGTTTCGTCCGTAAAGAGGGCGATCCTGCGCATAACGCGCACCATGGATACCGTGTTGGTCTTGGGCAAGGTTCAAAACAACCAACTATCGTTCCAACCACTAAAAGCGGATGTGGTCAAATTTTGCAAAAACATAATAAATGAAATCGAAAATTTGAATGATGGGCGTAGGATAACACTGCAGGTTTCAAAATCATTTCCACTGGAGCTGAAAATGGACACCACGCTCATCTATCACATCGTTTCAAACCTCCTGAGCAATGCCATCAAATATTCCGATCGCAGCAAAGCTGTGCACTTGAAGTTGTCCTATGGTAAAAAATCTCTGACCATATGCGTGCAGGATTTCGGCATAGGAATTCCGGAAAGTGAAATAAAGAATGTGTTCAAATTGTTCCACCGTGGGTCGAATATCGCGATGCGTAAGGGAATTGGCGTTGGAATGTTTATTGTGAAGCATTGCGTTGCTCTTCACGGCGGCACCATTGCAATCAAGTCAAAGGAAAATGCCGGAACGACGTTCAAAGCGGTGCTGCCGGTGCTTGGGCAAAATTGAGCAGTATCCACCATTTGTCTTTACCAACCAATTTTTTTTGCCATGTTCACCACGTCGTCAGATGATGTCGACGGGGTGATTTTGCGAGCATGTGTCCGCTCGCGTGCAATACCGTGAGAGGAAAGTCCGGACACCGCATGGCAGAATTCCGCGCGAAAGTGTGGGCATGGGAACTACAGGTCCCGTGACGGAACAGTGCAACAGAAAGTATACCGCCGCAAGGTAAGGGTGAAACGGTGGGGTAAGAGCCCACCGGCGAAGCAGCAATGGTTCGCGCACGGCAAACCCAATTCGGTGCAAGGCGGAATAGGAAGTCGAGTAGCCAGCTCAATGGCTTCGGGTTCGCCGCATCCCGAAAGGGAAATTTCGCAGAATTGCGGAATTAGATAAATGGGCACACCGCCGCTTGGCGGAACAGAATCCGGCTTACGAGCAAAATCACCCCACTCCACTAGCCCATTCGCTGCAAATTTACAATCGAACCTCCGATTCTGCTAGCGTAGCGGCCCGCAGCGAATCTACTTGAAAGCTGGCGCCCCCACCCAGACTCGAACTGAGATTAACGGTTTAGGAAACCGCGGTTCTATCCATTGAACTATGGGGACACGATCGGAGTGCCATAACCACCAACGCCGCTACCATCGTGATGCTGGCGAATATGTAAAGCTTCAACTTAAGATTTTCCACACAAAGGTAGCTTGACGAAACTTCGATCGGTGATTAGCCAACGAAATTCGGCTTTCAGGCGGAAAATTTTTGTTTCCAGGCAATGCGCAAATTTGCATAGTCCTCGCAGCGTGGCGAAGAAATCTCCGTTGATACTGATCCTGGCTGGCGCATGCATCGCCTTGGGCGCGTTTGAGATCAGCTCCGACGATCCAATAGAATACATCGACAGCAGCGGCGAGCTCGTGGCTAGATCGAATGCAAAAATCTCCCTTGAAGACTTCACTTTGCGGGCCGATGAAATCAAATTTCAAAAGCCGGGGTCAATGGCCGTTGCCGACGGGAATGTCCAAATCGATAACGGTGAATGCTATGCGCTATCAAACCGCGTTTCCTGCGACATCCCAAACGGTCTTGTACACGCGGAGGTGGCAAAAATAAGCCACGGCGATTACTTCTTTCGCGGAGAAAACATCGACATGTACAGTGACGAGCAAACGGGGCACAATGGGGAAGTTTTTTTCAGCAACCCGGATAGTTCGTTTGCGCCATCGATCTGCGTAAGCAAATTTCGCATATCGAACGGCGAGATTTTGAGGGCCGAGGATGTAAAATTGCGCATAGGCAGCGTACCTGTGTTTTATTGGCCAGCCATGGAAGTCGAACTCGATGATCGCCCGGTCTACGCCGAACAAAATTTTGGCATAGGTAGCAGGAACGGCGTATTTCTGCAAAATGACATCTGGTTTAGGGTGCGGAGAGGCATTCGCGTCGGTCTGCTTTTGGATTTTTATTCCAAGCGCGGATTTCTGTTTGGGCCGACTATATCCATTGACCACAATGTGGGCAAGCACCGCATTTCCAGCGAATTAAAAATCGGCGGCATAAGCGACAGGGGGAAGGAAAATATCAGAGGTATGGATGTAAACGGAAGCCCGATCGCAAAGAAAAGGGGATTCATTGAATTCATTCACAAGCAGCACTACGGCGATCGCACCGACATAATTTCTCACGTCCAGCGGCTGAGCGACTCCGAAGTCGAGAGAGATTTTAGAAAATCGCTCTACGACAGCAATCACCGGGCGGAATCGTTCGTTGAAGTCTCATATAGGGGGGACAATTACGTGGCCTCCGCATTCAGCCGCTTCGAACCGAACAATTTCTACGATAGCACGGAAAGGTTGCCGGAATTCAGATTGGATTACTTGCCAACTAAATTATTTGAGTCGTCGCTCGTCCACAACGCCCATCTGTCCGTTGCAAGGTTGCGCGGTACAGATAAAATGTCCGGAGATGTGAACAGCTACTACCGCACGGACATTTACTACGGTGCATCGCTCCCCGTCGATTGGGACGACTTTGTCACTGTAAAGCCAATGTTCGGTGTCCTAGGTCTTACCTATCACAGGGATGCCAACGATAGCACGCGCAGCGCGGGCGTGGTGCAGGGCGGATTTGACGTAGACTTCAAATTCGCTGGGCAGTGTGACTACGAGAATGAAACCTTTGAGATAGATGGGCTGAGGCACACCATAACCCCGACGATCCAATATAGGGTTATTCCATCCGGAAACGCAAGTGACGCCGTTCCAAAGCTGGACGTGGAATTTTTCAACACGGAAATTCCATCCATAGACCTGGATGACATGCGCAACGTTGATCATCTGGAAAAACAGAACATGATTCGCGCCGGTGTGAGAAATGGCCTATTTACGAAATCAAAAGGATACGTGCCGAAAAAATTAATGCGGTTTGACGTTTTTCAGGACATTTTTTTTCAAAGAAACTACGACAATTTCGCCCAGGCGAGTCAAAAAACCTTTCAGGATATGCACATACTCTTTGAGGTGTATCCGGTGCGCTGGCTGGACTTTAAGTCTTACGGCAAACTGGACCCTTCAAAGTTTAGCCTGCGGCAGCTGAAAACGGCCACGTCAATCCACGATGCGGACTTTTGGAAGGCGACGTTTTTCACAAATTTTTTCCGCTCGCCAAGGACCGATCGAGTGGAAACGGAACAATACGGATTGAGCTTCACGTTTAATTTGTCATCGCAAACGGCTCTATCCATCGAGGAAAGATACGATGCCAGAATTGGAAAATTATCCGAGCAGAGGTTTAGCTTTTCGACGACCCTATGCAATTCTTGGCTAGTGGACGTGGGCATTACGCTACGCGAAAATGCTCGGCGCGAAGACAGGTTTCAATTCAATTGGCATCTAAAATTGCTAAATTTTTGATGGATTCTGGCACCGAAACGATGTGCATAGTAACCGGCTGCTCCGCCGTCGGCAAAACTGACTACGCCATAGATTTTGCAAAAAAAAACAACGCGGAAATTCTATCCTGCGATTCCATTCTCGTTTATAGGCACATGAACATCGGCACGGCAAAGCCAACGGCCGCGGATATGCGCAGTGTGCGGCACCATTGTATCGATTTGGTCGATCCCTGCGAAAGATTCGACGTGGCAATGTTCATAGCGGCGGCGAAAAATGCTATCCGGGAAATCGAAAAATCCGGAAAAAATGTTGTCGTCGTTGGCGGCCCCGGATTTTACCTGAAGGCTTTCTTTGGCCCGGTGATAGACGGAGTGAAAATAGGGAAGGATGTGAATGATTTTGTAAATGCAAAATACGAAACGTCCGGGCTCGATGGCGTTCTATCGATGCTGACTTCCGCAAATGGTGGCGTTTTCCCACACATCGACGTGAAAAATCCCCGCCGCATAGTGTCTGCACTGAAAAGGTGCTTGGCCAGCGGAAAAACGCTGGATGCAATGCGGGATGATTTTGAAGCAGCTGCTTCCCCATTCGCCGCGTACAGCAAGCACACGATTTTGCTGGAGCGGCCAGCGGAAAATTTGGCCGAGCGCGTGCGAAAGCGCGCTGAAAAAATGCTCCGCGATGGCCTGGTTGAAGAAGTGAAATTCTTGCTGGCAAACTACGAAAATTTGAGCGCCGGCGCAGGAAACGTCATCGGCTATCGGGAAACGATCCGCTGGTTGCAAAACCCGACAGCGGAAATGGATCTAATCGATGCAATTTCGCGCAGTACGATGAAGTTGATAAAAAAACAGGGAACTTGGCTGAAGAAGCACATACCGGTGGACGAAATAATTTTACTGCGGAATGAATTTTAATTTCCGGCTGACTTTGCCGCTTTCACTATCGTTATGGCTTTACAAGAGACTTTCTTTCTCCATCTTGGGCGGCCATGGCGGGAAATTTTTAACCCATGGATACCGGTGAAATAGATTACAATGGACTGAAACTGCTATCGGCGGAGGTGCCGCCATCGCGCTACCTTTTCTGCCCTGAGCATGCGGCGAAAATCATAAGCTGGCAAATTACCATGGCCGATGGTAGCGTACGCGACGTTCTTTTTTCGGAAATGCGCGGAGCAAACGACATCGAAAGCGTCGGAGCGAAAATATTTTTCAACGCGAAATCCATGCCAATTTCCGGATTTCAGAACTTTGACATCGAGGATCTTCCATTCAAAAAAGTGGAAAGCGACGAAAATGGCATCGTTTTTGTTCCGGAAAACGCATCGCTGCCATGCATTCCAAAGGTGTCATACAGGCTATCAGAGCTGTATTTTCACATGGAAATATCGCTGGCAAATAGCGGGACGATGCCCATATACTGGCGTCCGGCCATACACTTTTTTGTAAATTTACCATGGACAGAGGAAATGCCGCTGGAAAAGCACGTGGTGAAGTGCATCGCCAAGAAGCGCCTGCGCCTTTCTGACAGCATCGTTGTGATAAACTCAGCAAAATCTTCCGAAAAAACATCCCTTGATCTGCTGGGCGACGGAGCTATCGGGTTTTCCCAGCTGCAGGACAGCAAAATTTGGATCGGCACGTCCAACGAAGAGGAAGGCCTATCATTTATTTTCGGAAACAAAACGCAGAGATCGATTCTCATGATACGCAAAGCGGAGAGCAACGGTAAGGCTGAGGTTGCCTTTCTGTGGGATACCAAGGCGGACGACAGCGGTGAACTATCTAATGGCGACATGCGCAATCACATGGTCATTGCACCCGGTGGAACGGAGATTTTTTCCGCGGAAATTTCTACCTACTGAAAAATTGAGGCATTATTTTCCGATACCAGCCTGTCACTAAAAAATGCAATTCGCGATTTGCTTGAACTCGTTGACAACTATGGTTGGCTTGACCGCCGCGCATTCTTCCACGTCCTCGTGCAGGCGCAGTGAACTGACATCACCGGCAAATAGTGCAGTTTTAAGTCCTACTTTGTGCGCCGGAACTATGTCGTTGAACATGTCATTTCCGACGTAGAGCGCTTCCGATGGCCTTATGCCGAAAACGCGCAGCCCTTCTTCGCATAGCTTGAACATTACAGTCGACGGCTTCCTGTGCCTGTGGTCGTAGGACCATATGCAAATCTGCTCCTTGAACCCGAGCGTTTCCAGGCTGTTTTGATACAGCGTTTCCATTATGATGGGTGTGTAAAACTGTGCCGTTGAAATTACGCCCGCGCACACGTTCATATCCTGCAGATGCCTTATGAGTTCGAGCGAACCCTTCGACGGCCACACCGGATTCACTTTGCATTCGTGGCGCACGGCCACGCGCTGAATGGACCTCTCCGTCAAATCTCCGTCGATGACACCGTCGGCAAAGAGTTCATTCAAAAAATCCTGCCAAACGTCGCAGATGTTTATTTCCGGATATGTTATTCCCTCGGCCCTGCGGATGTCATAGTGCGCCTTGACGTGGTCTGTGTAGAGTTCGCTCAGGCTTATGTCATGCTCAAAAATGTCGAAATCAGATTCCTCAAGGGCTTCAATTATCAGCTTGCTGGATTCAACGCTTGGCTCAAATAGCGAATTGCCCCCGATTTTTGTGGTAAAAAGCGTTCCGTAGACATCGAAGATAACGGCACGAATGTTTGAAATTTTTCGCAATTTTGGCCGCATGGATGCAGCCTTCGTATCGATCGGACGGAGCAATGATAATATTGTTTTTGCTAAGGTCATGCTATTCTACCATTGGAGACTTGCTGAAATGCGCGAACTGCTAAGATGTGTGGGTATGCTAAAAAAAAATTTTAAATTGCGAACAAAATCCCAATTGACGGAGTGAAAAAGAAAAAGCCCCCGGCAAAAAGCCGGAGGCAGGTCCGAAAAATTTTGGTCGGTGAGATTGAACTTGCAAACGCCGCTAGCTTTCTATGGGCTTCGGTGCGGCCGTAACCGCGGCAATCTTTTTGCTTAACGCGCCAACGGCGAATATCCACGTAATGCAGATGATTACAAGTATTCCAAACAGGTACGGCGCTATTCCTATCAGCCGTATTTTTCCGCCGCCAAAATACCCAAATTTTGTGCTGAAATATCCAAAAATCATCAGCAATCCCGATTGTAGCCATGCGCCACCGGCTTTTCCAAGGCGCCCGCCAACGACTTCAACCACGACCTTACCTTTGACCTTCATGTCCTCATCCAGCGGAATGTAGGCCATTTCCTTGGTCAAATCGAAGAGTGCATACTTCGTTGATTTCGCCAAAATCAGTATTACGGTGCCTAGTAGCACGGCCGCCGCCACCGGGTTTGTCCCAATGCGGGCCAGAACGTCGACGAAATTTTCCCTCCACAGCACAAACGCAAAAAACAGACTTCCGGCGACCAGAGTCAAAGCTGGTGTGATAACGGCGGCCGTGAACCAACTGACCGCACGCAGGATGTTTCCGCCGATTATCATGACAAAAATTGACACTATTCCAGTCCAAAATACATACCTACCCATGAACGCATTGAAATCTCCTGCCTTCGGATGCATTATTTTCACCTGGCTTTTCCACAATCCCTCTATGACGTTGACCCCTATTCCGTAGCATATCACCAGCGCTGCAATAAGACCCAAGTACGGAGAGGTGACCATGATCTTCATGCTCTGCCAAAAGCCCATCTTTGCCTTTTTTTTCTTGGCTCCCGGGAGCTCCGGCTTGTCGTAGAGGCGCTTGTCGCTTAGCACGTAGACGTATATCCACCGGTAAATGCACATGACAATTAACCCGGACACAACAATGATACCCATCAGGCAACGCAGGGCGCTACCCCAGGCATCAACTCCGGGAACGGCATTATCGGAGACTTTAGCAAAGTAGTCCGCAACTTCTCCGGCAAGCAGTAGGGAAAATTGTGCAAGAAGGCCAAAGAAAGCGTAGAACCTCTTAGCTTCCGACACCTTGCACGTTTGATTTGCAAACTGCCAAAAAAGCAGAGACAGCGCGACGCTTCCCCACAATTCCGCCATTACGAAAAACATCGCATAGGACCAATTTCCGATGATTGCTATCGGCCAGCGCAAAGCCTCCGAGTGCGTCGACTGCCAATGCGCGACGGTTTCCACCGATGGATGAAGGACGCTTAAATTTGGATATATGAGAAAGCCGAAAGCCCCGAAGAATGCCACAAACACGCCAATAGTAACGTAGAACAATTTCTCATTGCTCATGAGGTCGCTTCCCTTGGCATACAGCAACATGAACAGTATGGCACTCGGCATTACAAAGTAAGCCTTCAAAAAAGACAATACTTCCGCTCCGGAATTCGGTGCCGTGATAACTATCGAATCCTTCAAATTTCTAAGGCACGTATAATTAAATAGAATGAAAAAGAACATTATTCCCATGGGTAATGCCTTTTTTGCCTCAAAACTGTAAATGGGAAAAATGAACCTTCTTATTTTGCCAAATTCCGGCACGGAAACGTCATCGCTCATAATTCAAAACCTCTCTCCCTCAATTCCAAAAAGAAAGGGGTAATTTATTTCACATTTTTTAAATAAATCAACACCAATGTGCAAAATTTGTTATTTTTTCATGGCTGCGTTTACGAAATTCGCAAACAGTGGATGCGCTGCCGTGGGCTTTGAAAGAAATTCCGGGTGAAATTGTACGCCGACAAACCACCTGTGGCGTGGAATTTCTACTATCTCGACGAGCTGGCTCTGCGGATTTCTCCCTGCTACCTTTAGTCCTTTTTCCACAAGGAGCTCCTCGAATTTCGGGTTAAACTCATATCTGTGGCGGTGGCGTTCGGCTATGTTTTCGCACCCGTAGGCCTTGGACGCGCTAGTTCCCTCGGCCAAAGCGCATTCGTATAGGCCCAGGCGCATAGTCGCCCCCTTATTTTCCACACTCTTTTGCCCCGGCATCAAAAATATAACTTTATTTTCCGCATTTTCGTCAAATTCTTCGCTCGTAGCATCGCCAATTCCGGCAACATTCCTTGCAAACTCTATGGTTGCTATTTGCATGCCGAGGCAGAGGCCGAGATAGGGCACATTATTTTCCCGCGCGTATTTCGCGGCCAAAACCTTACCCTCCGTGCCACGATCGCCGAATCCGCCTGGAATCAAAATGCCGTCCAGCGAAGCGAGCGATTCCGTTCCATATTTTTCCAGCTCTTCGGCATCGACAGGGACCGTTTCAACCCTGCAGTTGTTGGCTATGCCACCGTGCGCCAGCGCCTCGAAGACGGATTTGTACGCATCCTTCAGGCTAGTATACTTACCGACTAGCCCGATCTTTATGCTTGCTCGTGGATTGGACAGCGTTTCGACTATGCTTTCCCATTTGGAAACATCGCAGCCATTAGGTGGCAATCCAAGCCGCTCGAGCACAATGCCGTCGAGATTTTCCCTGTGCAAAACGACGGGAAGCTCGTAAATCGACAATTGCAGGTCCAATTCTTCGATGACGCAGCGCTTCTCCACGTTGCAAAACATGCTTATTTTGTCGCGAATTTCCTGCGACATACGGACTTCCGATCGGCAAACCAAAACGTCAGGCTGAATCCCTATTTCACGCAATTTCGCAACGCTCTGCTGGCACGGCTTGGTCTTCAGCTCGCCGGCTGCGTGCAGGTACGGCACAAGGGCCATGTGCAGATAGAGCACGTTCCCTTTGCCAGCGTCCATGGCCATTTGCCGCATGGCTTCGATAAACGGCAGGCTTTCGATATCTCCGACGGTACCGCCGACTTCCGTTATTAGTATGTCGCAATCATTCGCTCCCCGCTGAAACTTTTCCTTTATTTCATCTGTCACGTGCGGAATTATTTGGACGGTTTTTCCCAAAAAATCTCCCCTCCTCTCCTTTTGTATTATGGAAGCGTAAATTTGCCCGGCCGAAACGCTATTTTCCCGGGACAATTTCGCCGACGTGAAGCGCTCGTAGTGGCCAAGGTCGAGGTCCGTTTCCGTTCCATCATCCAAAACGTACACTTCCCCGTGTTGGAATGGGCTCATTGTCCCCGGATCAATGTTCAGGTACGGGTCGAATTTTTGCAATTTTACGCAGTAGCCATGGCATTCGAGCAGCGCGGCAAGGGCAGCGGCCGTAAGCCCTTTCCCAAGGGAAGAAACAACACCACCGGTGATGAATACGTACTTCATAGCTGCGCCAGTCTGATAAACCTGCAGCGACAACACAAGGAAAATTGAAAAAATTGGATGAACCAATTCCCGCGCAACCATTCGAACCGGTTGGCAATCAAATGGTAAAAAATTGCGGGGTCAGCGAAAAGCTAGCCAGTTCAGCGGATGCGACTGACGACTGATTATAGTTTAAATAGGCTGTGAGTGTTTTTCCGATGAATGTGAATGTTCTCGAAACGCTGCCCATGCCAGGAATTGGATTCAAGCGCAGATTTATCAGATTGAAGCCATCCGTTTCCTCTACGGTGAGCTTAAATCCAATTTTCGAATTGTCGGCAGCGTCGAAGTACACATTCCCCATGTACAAATTCATGGCGTAGGACGTTTGCGTTGCCGAATCATAGCCGGAGGTATAGAGCGTTGGAGGTACAATCAGGCGATTTTTCGGAATCATCGTGGACTCGGCGGAAAAATTTCGCGATATCTGCGATCCGTTTACCGAATACGCATAGGAAACGTCTAGCGACGACAGCAACCAGTACAGCTGGCACGCATCCTGGGAAGTGATCGGGTATAGCGTAGCCTGTGATGTGTCGCTGCTGTGTGGCAGCATGTGCGGCACCCCAGCAAAGCTTACTCGCGTCAAAAATTCGTTGGCCATTGTTCCTTTCTATGTGGTGTATGGTTCGCTGGCGAGGGAGTAGCGCTTTTTCAAAATGCCTGATTCGCAAACGTCTTCCTCGCGAAATTTCACCGCTGCATCGACGACTGTCTCCATGTCGGAGGCGTCAATTTGGACGCTTTTTCCCGAATTGGCTGGATCGACGAACTTTATCATTTTGTATTTTCCCGTGCCGAATGACGTGTTGTCCACGCGGGAGTAGATTCCCTGCTCCACCGCGCCATTACCGGTCGCCTCCGCCGTTATTCGCTCGTTGTAATTTCTACTTTCAAACAGCAATCTGCCTGATCTGGTCAGTTCCGCCAAATCCGCAGCGCCCAGGTGCTTTGCGGGGCCGAATTTTACTAGAATTTTTCCCGAATCCACCCATTCGGAAACTTCCTGAATTACGGCTCCCATAGTTTCCCACACTGGCTGGGCACCACTGATATTCAATACTTTGCCGAAGTAATCCTCTCCAATTTCGGATGAAACGGTCACGACGTAACCGTCGTACTGCAGTGGGTTGACGGCAGCATAGATCTGCTCCGCCAAATTCTCAGGCACAGTTTCAGCCGTCGCCAGTGATGTCAATTTTTTGTACGTCCCGGAGGTTGCATCCGTAGCAATGATGCGCACGGCAACCTCGCGGTCAACGATCGCTTCGCTGGCATCGGCGTAGGAAATTTTACATCGCACCACATCAGTCTGCGTCGTTTGGTCCATCCAATTGGCTACATTTCCGCTGATCAGCTCGTTTGGTAGTGAACTCGTCCGACTGACGCCACCGACGGAAATGCTTTCCGATGGAATATTGCCCATGCTGGGCACGTGGGCCTTCCACCAGCTCACGGAGGAAGTATCGATGGGTTCCGTCACTATGTTTTGGATGACGTAGTTGGCCTTCGACCCTTCGAGATTTATTGTCAGAACGATGGCTTTTAATTCCGTCCCCGTGCAATCGATAGGATGCTTTTGCGCAATTGATTCCTTCCAGGTTTTTCCGTTCGTTGCGTTGGTTATTTCAAATTTTAAAACTACGGCCGGAATCTGCAGATCGTAGCGTGGCTGTATGGAAAATTCTTCCACGCTCGTTGAAAGATTCACCGATACCTGGGCCATCTGCGACCGTCTCAGGAAGGAAATTTCCGGCACTGCGCTGGCATAGTCGATGCGGTACACCGTATCCGGCACCCACCGCAGCAGCCTGCGAATTACATCCGCGCAGGACAAATCTTTGCACTCGTCGAATGGTATGAGGACTGGAATATCGATATTACCGATGGCTAGATTGGCACCGCAAGATATGGCATAGGACACAACATCGGCGATCTGCTCGCCGATGGTTATCCGCGCACTGGACAAATCTTGTCCGAGAATGACCCTGCTTTTGTAAACATCGCCCAGCGTCGGCGAAGACGCAGTAGGGTCGATAGGCTCCTTCCACGCTTGCTGGAAAATAAGATTTTCCAAATACCACCAGCCACCGGAAACTTCGTAGGTGTATTCTTCCCCGCCTGGCGAACAGTGGAGCGGTGTCTGCGTGATAATTCCAGCAAACCACCTACTGTCTCCGTAAAAAATTTCCAGTGGCGCGTTTGCCGTAAACGTTGGAAGTGACAGCAGCGAATCTCCATCGACGCGGAATGTCACCCTATCCGTCAGTAAATTTTTTCGAATCCGCCTGAGGTCGGCCACGCCAAACGATGAAAGGCTGCCGACCGAATCGTTATACTTAAGTGTCCACATGTATCGTTCCTAGCGCAAATTGTTTATCCTGGACTCAAGGTCGTCCATGACTCCCACGATTTCATCAAATTTCTGATCGATGTACGCTTTGATGCGTTCCACTTGGACCTCAAGTATGTTCAGCTTGTTGTGCATGAAGCTGAAATCCGCCTTACTAAAATTTTCCATGGCATTGTAGTTTTTACTTTTAATAAATGGCTCCGAGACCATCCCGGAGCCACCTGTTCTCACGTACTAGACGAAATTTTTTTGAGTAATCCGCCAATGGCTGTGACAATTTTTCGTAGGATGATTCCCAAAAGGGAAAGCGCTGAATTGCGTAGTTTTTTCATGGCGCGACGAATTGATTTTCGGAAATAATCTGCTCGCGAATCGCCTTGCGCTGTGCGTACAGTTCGGGGATTCGCGCTTCTATCGCCGCCAGTTCTTCCGGCGATTCGTAGTCTCCACGCTCGATTCTATCGCGCAATACGGAAATTTTATTTGTTAGCGGGTCGGATTGGAGTCTGTACAATTCCCTGCGTTTTTCCCGAAGTGCTGCGTTGGCTATTCCAGGAGGCGTGAGCGGCACTTCGGATATCTTGTAGTATATTCCGTCGTTCGCGGTATTATAATAGGGAACGATTTCCTCCTCCGTCTCTTCGACTGCGTCGGGAACTATTCCCTTCACCGCCGCGTTGATTTCTAACTCCTCTAGAGTTTCACTGAAAACAACAATCTTTCCGTCTTTTAGTCCTATGTGCATCCTATGCTCCTTTCGCTTGGATAAATTTAAACGCGGTATTTGACACGCCCGCGAATGAAAGCGTGAACACGGTATTCTTCGCGATTGGGCAAAGTATGGTTATTATCCGCGACGAGGAATATGATATGGCATTGCAAATGTAGTGCGGATTTTCATCGCCATTGATCTTCAGTAAATAATTTCCGTTCGTTGCAGTCGTATTGCCAGCCACGTATATCCACCCATTGTCCGGAGAAATATACTCCTCCCCTGAGGCTCCGAGTGTTATGGCTATGGTTTCTGTGCCGGCTATGTCCGGCAGCCACCCGTAGGAACTGCCATCAATTGCGCTGGCCACGTACGTTTCCTGGTTCACACTAATCGTAGAGCCGTCCACAATTATCCCCCCAAGCGTATCCGTGGAAGCCACAGGAAGCTCGTAGGTCGAATTCTCATCGGACCAGGCGAGCCCGCCCGATTCAACTTTCAAAATTTGTCCCACTGCTCCCATGGCCAATTGCGTCGCTGCGCCGGAAGTTCCTCCAACGATTATGTCCCCAGGATCGGTCATCGGATTGGCCATTCCTCCGCCGCTCGCCGCCGAAATCGTCACCTCCGACGAGTCGGCGGATATGGAAACGTTGTCTCCGGCCTTGAGGCTCCTAAAGCGCAAATCGCTCCCGCTTTTTTCCTTAAAAATCCCCACGCCTTCTCCCACGTTGGATGCCGTGTTTGCTTCGCCAACTTCGCCAGGCATCGCCTTGGCGTCGACGTAGCTCTTTACGGCATTTTGCGATGGAATCGCGCCGTTCGACGTTCCCAAATTCGGATCCGCATCGATTGCCGACAGCGGAATGAATTTACCGTCACAGGCATCGGCAGTGTAGTAAACTTCAATCGGATCCGGAGGAACAGAGGCATCCCCACCCCCCACTTCCAAAACGCGAATTATGCCCGCACAGATGGTAATTGTTTTCGGTGTTGCATCATCGGTTGTCGCCCAGACGGACAGCCAGTGGTCGCCACACGCGACATTGCTTTCGGAAGATGAAAACGCAATCGCCGCGTGCTCCTTGGTACCATCGTCCCATGATTCGCTGGAAAGAGTGCCGTCGAATTCCGTGCAAACCCTCTGCATCAGCGCAGGCACGCCCGCCGAAGGCACGTTGCCATCGTCCGCCATTTTGCGAATTGCGATCGACAGACTGGCGTAATTTTCAACGCTCAAGATGTTTTCACCGCTGAATATGCCGATTTCAAACCGCAGGTCA
Source organism: Puniceicoccales bacterium (assembly GCA_031268175.1). Taxonomy (GTDB): domain Bacteria; phylum Verrucomicrobiota; class Verrucomicrobiia; order Opitutales; family JAIRKQ01; genus JAIRKQ01. The sequence goes on from JAIRXR010000007.1 coordinate 25,332, forward strand.
TTGCCACGCCAAAACTGTGGAATTCCACCGCGGACGGCGTCAATCGGGTTGTTGAAATTCGATGTATCAGCTTTGATTCTGATGACTATTTCGTTTAAAGTGCTCATAGGCTAATCTTTGCAAAGTTCCCTCCGATGATTTTATAAAAATGAAGCGACACAACGCCCTCGCTTTCCGATTGCACATCGCCAATGGCAGCGTCGCTGAGCGCGTAGATTTCCTGCGATGGTTCAACCGCAATCGTCAATGTCGGCGATAGGTTCTTCAGCAACGCCGCATGCTGAAGCACGTATTTCTGTGCTTTTTGCGCAGAATCGTGCCTCTTCGAGACCCTAAATTCCACCGTTGTTTGCTGGTTGCCACGATCAAATCCTCTAGCCGTAGCCGATCGCACAGCGGTAGCAATCTGTATTTGTCGCGTGTTGGTAATTTTAAAATCGTAGGCGCGCTCATTGGACGAATCCCCAGCGACGAGAACGACTGTCCCCATTGAAATTTTCATGATTTGCATGCCTCCAAATGGCAGGGAATGGCGAAATTTGCGGAAAAGTAATTGGTGTCGTTTTCGCGGGTCGCCCTGCAACTGTGCGCCCCGGAAGCCAACTCCATCCGATAGCTTGCGTCTACGACATTTGGGTGCCACATGTGCAGGTGGCGCATGACCACTTCCGCCAGAAATAGCAGGCTTTTGCCGTGCTTGTTCGTCGCGGTATTTTCTATGATTTTTACTTCGATGGATACATTGCTAAAAACCGGCCCGGCGACATGTTCCAGAACGTTGTTAGGCACCGGCGGCATCAGCAGTATCGCCGTTCCAATGCCCGACTTCATATCGGATCTGAAAACCGATTGCAGGTCGCTCTGCTTGTACGTCAAAATCGGGACGTTTCTCAGCTCGTTGAGCTCGAGCAATCTGTTTTCGATCGCATCCTGCAATTTTTCTAAAACCCCTTCAACCTTCATGATCAAAACCCGCGCAAAGATTTTTCAGAAACGCAGTATGCTCTACTGTGCACCACGTCGCAACTAGCACTCACAGTAAAATCGCCGCCAATCGTCGCATTGTCAGGCGCAGATACTGGTACCTCTCCCTTGGCAATGCGTTTTAAATATTCCTTCGCATCATTCGCCAATCGGATTTGATCCGCCGTTAGTTTCAGGCTAGGCAGCCGCGTCTGCACGCTTTCCAAAATCAGGTAGCAGGCGTAGCTCTTCAAATCCTTTGGAATTTGCGCACCATTTGCGCTTAGTAAATTTTTCCCGCTGCCGCTTATCTCAGCCCGGATGCGCGCTGTGACGGCGTCGATAATTTCATCCACGGGATTCGTTTGTCCGGGCGCCAGCGCCGTACTTTTCAGCGCATTCAATTGAGTGGCGCACAGATAATCGTAGAGGTCAGATGTTTGTATTGTTATCCACGTTGCCATAAAAATTTTTATTGGGGTTGGTGAGCCCGAAAGGATCTCCTCAGAAATCCCTTCGGACGTTTGGTTCATCGATTATGTCCTAGGATTGCGACACGGAGAGTTTTCGTATGCCGCTCTTTGACGTCAAAACCACATTGCTGTAGTGTTCTACGGTCAAATCCGTAAATTTACTGTTTTCGTCCTCGTAGACGCGAAATACGTTGCCATCAATTGGAGTGACGAATCGTTTGATGTTTGCCGGCTCATCTTTCATAATGTCATTGCGCGTGTAGAATGCGTATATTTGATTTCCAACGATGCTGCTCTTCGCCCCGGCATCCTGGAATCGCGCGCCCATGACACGAACCTCATCGACGAACAATTTTCTCGCAAGATCTTCCGGTGTCAGGCCTGCTGCACGCGCTGCTCCGGCGTTGTTTTGCACGTCGTAGCTATCACTACGAAGATCCCACGCGCCCTCGCCAATGACGATTCTGTTCGGCCGCACACCAGTGGCGTCGGCAGCAGCCTCCAGTTCAGCGCGTATGTCGGAATCTGGATTTGCATCATGTCCCCAGACGTAGCCTGCCAGCGTTCCACTGTTTTCATCCAATGCTGAGATTGCACGGCGCAATTCGTTGCGCAACAGCCGCTGCAGAAGCAGCTGCACGTAGCGTTCCCTCCAGTCATCCCCGGCAACGTCGTCGTGGTCAACGCGAACTGTGAGGCCCTTGTTATAGGTGCGTGATGTTATGGATGTGCCAACGAATTCCACGCGCTTGAACGAGGAACCGACGGCGCGGATGTCATCCGTTTCCGACAAAAAGCACTGCTCGTTGTCTGAGACCTTGAATTCAAAGCGCTTTGCCACCGGAATTACGGGCGCTATGAAATTCAGTAGGCTTTCCATCTGTTCGGAATCTTTCCAGCCTACGGTGAATGCTGTCAATGGTTCAGAATAGTTCGCCGCCGTGAACCTTGCTTCATTTGCTGCACAAACAGTTCCGCACTTCTGGAAACCGTCATCTTTTGGTAAAATTTCTATGTTCATATCTGTGAAAATTAATTGTAAATATTAGTGCCCATCAAACTTCCTGGACCACGTGTTGCTGCGGCACGCAGCTCATAAATTCCATGCGTTGATTTGCTCCAGCCGCCCCCGTCAATGCAATGCCGACCATCGCGTAGATGCCAGGCGCTATTGGCAGCGGCTTTACTTTTCCGTCTGCGGCTGGCACGATGATATCGCCGGCTTGAATCGCCTCACTAGCTACGGCCAGGAGGGTATCGGAACTTCCCAGAAGCGAGACGTTGACAATTTCCCTTTTCCCGGCTGTCGGTGCCTCAGCTTCATCGGTAATGATTCCGATTGGTAGGTCATCTTCTCCACAAATTGCTACATTCAACGACTGCGGCACCAATTTACCGAGAAGATATTTCGTTTCGATCGCCGTCTCGGCTCGCTTAGCTATGTTGCAAGTGTGCGACCCAATTTCAGAGTTCGATAGTATTAGCTGTGTCATAATTCCTTAGTTAGGGTTAAAAATGTTTTTGAAATAGCTCTGGATTGGTGCGTTTTACGGCCATCCAAGCGTCGCCATAATTTTCCGAAAATTTTTGCATGCGCTCGAAAACGAGGCGCAGAATCCTCTCCCGGCTCGCCGCACACGCATCGCGTGCCACCAGCGCATCCGTTCGCGAAACCGTATGCAGGATGATTTTTTTTTGCAAAGACGGGAAAATTCTCTCCGAAATTTCCTCACTTTTCGGCACTGCCAAAGCTAATTTTTCCACCTGTTTCGCCGCATTTTCCACCTGGAAAATAGCTACGCCATCGCCGCCGCTTACATTGGAGTGAGCGGAAACCTCCGGCTTCGCCTCTCCCTGACATTCCGGCTCTGAAATTTTCCCTTCCTCCGCGGGCTCGCCGATTGTTTCAATCTTCGCCACGTGTTCGCATGGAATATTTGGATGGTTCGTCATGCCGACGGACAGCAGACGCCTTGGAAGCAACTTGCCATCCCTAGTCTGCACCGTGAGCCAGCGCGGTGACAGGTATTTCAAGATGCCGTTTTTAAACAGCCCCTTTCCTGATTTCGCCCATTTTATGGAGATCCACAGGGCATCATCCTCTACTTTCAAATTTTCTATGCGTCCGTAGATCTTTTCATTTTTCGATAAAAATTCCGGATCATCCGGATGGCCAATGAATATGGGAATTCCGTGGAATCCTCTCACAAGTCGCCAGCGGATCGAATGAAAGGAATTGTAAATATCCTTCGCCGAGGCGGCATCCAAAACTTGAACTCCCTTTGCGTGGTGATATTCGCCGAAATTTGCCAATTTTAACCATTCGATGTTCATCTATTTGCCCTCCTCCGACGGCGACGGCATTTGGCTATTTTTTTCGACTGCGTTTTCACGTTCTCCATGGCGCGGCAGTATTCGTTCGCCGTCATCCGGCGTGGCCAAATTAAATTTCTCGCGGATGTCATTGATGGAAATCGGAACACCCATTTTGTGAAGTTCCACATACGGGCTAAGTTCCTCTTTCACGTTTCGCCGCGCGTTCGGTATGAATTTTATGTACGCCTTCACTGGGACGGCGCCGAACAGATATTTTATGACGAACCTATCCACTTGATTATTTAGAGTCTCCGAAATCATGCCGGCATCGTCCGTTTCCAAAATGGACGTTTCGTCCGCCTGCAGAGATGCCCCGGCCCCATTCTGGCGGGACAGCGTCGCCAAATCAGAACCGCGCCAGAGGGCAGCTATGGCCCTATCCATCCTATCGACGAGTGCCGGATAGGGCAATTCTCCCCGCGTCGATATGTCTATGGCTTCGATGTCTGTCCCCCTCGACATCAGAGCGTGAAATTCGGCACCAAAGTCTTCTACGGCGTCCCGCGCCGCGTTCCATTGCTCCGTGTTCGGAATAGCATCGGTAACGCCCTTGACACCCGGCATTGCATTGCGTCCGCAGTAGACCAGCCAATCGCGCATCGGCAGATGCTTGAATATGTATGCAATGGAGCATGCCTCCATGAGGCCATCGCCTGTCGTTACCAGCCACGCGCCCGGTTCCAGTTGGATACCGGATGAGGCACCTTCGTCCGCCAGAAATTTCAATTTGCCATCGCGGTTTTCGAAAAACCACAGTGGAACAAAGCGAAAGGTGGCGGTTAGCAGCGCCGAAGGTGCCGTGCGACTTAGCAGCGGAAATTGCGAAAGTTTTTCATCGTTTGAAATTTCATGGGGTTCGAAAATTATCTCATGGACTGCGTATTTTTTCCCAATCGCGTCCATCATTTGGCGGACCAGGAGAGCCACGCCGCCGGACTCATTTCCGTCGCATGCACTTGTCGTCGACAGGTTATTATAAAAATGTTCCAGTGCTAGTTTTTGCTCGCGAGCAAGGTCGGAATTGTCCATCGATAGAACTTCCCAATTCAACCGTGCTATCGATTTTTTCCGCTTGCTCGCAACACCCAGTATGACATCATCTCTCCGTTCGATGGCATCCCACAGCAGCGCAGCGCCTCTCAAATAGCCAGCCGAAAACGAATCGAGCGCTCTCGTCAACGACTCCGGTGTCAGTGTGCCTATGGGACTGAACCGCGTACGCATGGAATTTTTCACGCGAATTTGTGAAATTTGTGATGTTGTTTTCATAAAAATCTTTTCCTTCCTGCCGCTGCTTGTTCAATTTTTTCAAAGTGCACAGTGGCCGTTTGCCCCACACTACAGGCAGCGTGTACGGCCAGCGCAAGGGCCCAAAATCTGTCGGCATGCCCGTTTTTCCCGCGGTCACCGGCAAACCGAACATTTCCGGCAAGCGTCGTTTCCCTTTTGATGGAGCGCAGGTCGGCGCGAATGAAATCGTCGCTGGGAATTCTTAGCACTTCGTTCTCAAAAACTTCGCGGAGTTGGTAGGCGAGCAGTTCTTTGGTCGCATTCGTGAATGCTATGCCCTCTACGCGATATTTTCCGAACCTTTCAGCTGCACGCTCGAAAAATTGTCTGCCGATGCCGCTCTGATCAATGCAAACGCGCCCCAAATGCGCTAGGGTGAAAAATTTTCGCAGCTCGCTTTCCTGAGACGAAAACGGCGCATCCTTCATGCAGAGAACGCTTCGTGTCAGCAGCATTTCGCCGCGCTTTTCCAACAGCCAAAATACGGTTAGGTCGTGGCTGCGGCCAATATCTATGCCAAGAAAGCATTCTCCAGTTTGCGATGAAAAATTCCCCCACTGCCAATTGGCGTTGTGCAATGGTTTCTCCTCTACCACGGCTTTTCGTCCGGCGATGCCGCTCAAATCGTCGCGAACCGCGGAGCTGCCACATTCGCCATCTTCGGTGAAAATTTCACCGCTATCGGGAGATCCGTATTCGCAATGCGCCACCATGTCGCTGGTTATGAACGAGGAACGGTCATCGGCCGGTACGCACATGTATTCCTGCAAAAACGATTCCTCGTCCGGGCATCCATTTTTCACGGAATCGAAGTATTCTCCGTCGGACATTTGGCCGCGCTCGTCCCATTCAGCTAATTTCGCCCTCAACTTATCCAAAAAGCCCTGTTCAAGCGCGTCCTGCAGAGTTACGCGGTGGTATGAAAATTTTTTTGGATTGCCTCCGTCGCGGACCTCGCAGATCAATTTGTTAAAAAAGTTATTTGACCCGCGGTGCGTAGACAGGATTTCCAGCTGCCCTCCCCAGGTGATCCCCGGCAATGCTGTGGCGTAGAGATTTTTCTGATCGCCGTGCAACGCGAATTCGTCCAAAATTCTCGAGCCGCGCTTGCCGGCCTGGGAATTTACGCTCGACGGCAGGGAATTTATTGCCCGGCCATCGGAAAATCGCAGCGACACGAAGGTGTCAATTTTTTCATCGCAAACCACCGCATTGCCGAAAAAATTGCACGCTGGGGCTAGCATCTGCGCAAATTTCTTGCAGTCGGCGACGAATAGCTTTGCCTGCAGTTCGTCCCTCGACGCCGCCCAGGTATCCCAATGGTTTACCTTGGAAGCGTGCCGCCGAACGGCCCCGTATGCCGTCGCCAGCGTCATGCCGATTTGGCGAGACTTTTCCAAAATCTTCAGCGGAGAGGCGTCGAGAATCCAACTGGCTTGGTACGGGAGGAAAAAGCTTCGATTGCCGTCTCTCATAGCAGCTGCAATTGCTCCTCCACGGTTTCTACGACGTCCTTCGGCAGTCTTCCCATTTGCATGCTTTCGCGCACCGCCCGCAGCCTCTGCATTTCCTCCTCGATGTCGCCGCTTCTAAGTTTTTCGGACTGCTTGCGCTCCATTTCCTGGATTCTCTGTGAACTCGCCGATAGTTTTTGAATCACGGCGGATATGTCCTTTAACTCCCCAACGGATCCATCGCAATCCCCGCATATGGAATCGAATAGCATCTCCCAGGCGCGGGATAGCGATGCCATTGCTGTCCCCATCGACAGTTCGAAATTGGCAAAAATTTCGGAAGTCTTCTCCCTGGCAAATTTTATCTGCGCCAGGTGGCTTTTGAATCTGTCCCCAACGTCACACATCATCCATCAATCCCGGCATTTTCAGGCGCGCAACCGTCGGCAGCCATAAATCTGTCGCCGAAGCCGCATTCGCTGATTTTTACAACGGCGTTGCTGGCGACCAATGCTCGCAAAATTTCTTCCACATCACCGCGCCCAACACGCTCGCACTCGCAACACACACCTCGAAAAATTACTGCAACCGGCAAACTCGCCGGCGAGGCCACCCGCAACTGCGAGAGCACCAGCGCCCGCATTTTCGCAGCGTCGATCGTGATAGCGGCATACCGATTCGCCGTATTATTCCAATTCTTCGATGCGCTCTCTGTGCTGTCCTTCATGCGATTTGATGGGACAGTGTAACACGAATTACATCGGTGCGTGAGCAGTAGGTTGGCTGCGTTTGCTAGAGCAAATCGCTTTGATTTGTTGTAAAATTTTCACAGAAAATGTACAAATGATGCCACCGCGTAAAAATTTTGCGCCGTGATCGCAGCCATGGGACCGATGCTCCACCTTTGCTTGCCGGCTGATTTGGTCTCGCCTATGCCCTGTCCAGCGCGCGATAGTGTATTGATTCCAGAAGGTGCGGAGGCAAAATTTCCCCCTCGCCTTCCAAATCGGCGATCGTGCGCGCAACTTTTAAAATTTTATCGTAGGCTCTCGCGGAAATGGATAGTTGCTTCATTGCCATTTCGAGTAGGTCTGCCGACTCCTTTCCAAGCTCGCAAAATTTCATAACTTCGCCGTGGGACATGGCGGCGTTGCGTTTGTTTTTTACACTTTGAAATCTGCTGATCTGCATTTTGGACGCCGCTTCCACCCTCGACCTTATTTCGGCCGACGCTTCGGACATATTCTTCGATCGCATGGCTTCTATGGCAACCGCTGGAACGTACATCTGTATGTCGAATCTGTCAACCATCGGGCCGCTAATTTTTGCCCTATATCTCAGGATGTCGGCTTGGGAGCATTTGCATCTGCGCCTTTCATCGCCCAGGTATCCGCATGGGCATGGATTCATGGCACCGACTAGCATGGTGCTGCATGGAAATTTGATTTTTCCGGAGCTACGTGAGATTGTGACCTCTCCATCCTCGAGCGGCTGGCGAAGGGATTCCAATGTAGTCCTCCGAAATTCGGCCAACTCATCTAAAAACAGCACACCATTGTGAGCCAATGAAATTTCCCCCGGTGCGGGGATGCTCCCACCGCCGAGCAATCCTGCTCCGCTGGTCGAGTGGTGGGGAGAGCGGAATGGCCGTTCGAAGCAGACTTTTCCACCGGACATCAGCAGCCCCGCCGCAGAGTGGATGCTCATCGTTTCCAAAAATTCATCGAAAGTTGGCGCCGCCATTATGCTCGGTATGCGCTTTGCGACCATTGATTTTCCGGCTCCAGGAGGCCCTATCATCAGAAGATTATGCCCGCCGGAAACAGCCACTTCGACCGCCCGACGCAGTGCCATTTGCCCTTTTACCTCCGCAAAGTCTAGTAAATTTTTGCCGATTTTTACGTCCGATTGCAAATTCCTGTGGGCGACGGGTTGCAACACTATTTGCCCGCTCAAAAATTTAATCGCCTCACCTAGATTCTCTACGGCAAAAATTTCCACGCCATCGACGAAAGCCGCTTCATCTGCGGATTCCGGCGGTAGGAGCAATTTTTTTCTCTCCTTTTTTGCCTGAATCGCAAATGCCAATCCGCCCTTGATCCCGCGAATTTTTCCAGAAAGCCCGAGCTCTCCGGCGACTATGAAGTCGCCGAGATTTTCAAAAAAGCATTGCCCTGTGCTTTGGATCACACCGATGGCAATGGGAAGATCGTAGAATGATCCTTCCTTTCTTATGCAGGACGGAGCTAAATTTACAGTTGTGCGAGTGCGCGGAATGGCGTATCCGCCGTTCAAAAGCGCCGAAAAAATCCTATCGTAGGACTCTTTTATGGCAGCGTCCGGGAGGCCGACGATCACAAATTTCAAGTCTCCTCTCTCTCCGGAGTTTACCTCGACTGCGATGTCGACGGCATCAATTCCTCTCAGCGCGCACGACTGGACAATGGACAGCATTAGCAATTGCTAAGTCATCACACAATTGCCATTCGATGTCAAGTGGAAATATGCGGCAAGCGAATGTAAAAAATTCGCCTGCGCGGGGATATTTCACAGCTGATCGTGGAGTGGATTGCTCGGAAGCATTGCGTGGAAATGCATTCCGAAATATAGTAATCCGATCGTCAGTGGGTCCAGCAGCAATTGCGTAGCCACTTCCGCAAACGTACTACTTTCCGTCAAACCATAGCCTATAAGATGCGCTCCTGCACGATCACCATCTCCACCTACGATTTTGACTCTGTCCAAAAAATTTTCATCAAAATCCGCGGCGGATATGGCACATTCAAGCCCTGGAATGGCTACGTCAATTTGGCGAATACCATCCGTTTCGATGCCGATCAAGACAATTGAGCGCCCATAGTGATTCGAAATGTGTTGGAGCATGTCCGTGTTCAGTTGCCTGTCACCGAAATGTGTAAAAAGATTGGTGAGTTTTGCAGCTTCTATCAGATTTTTCACCTCCGTTTCGGCCTGTCCGATGGCTTTTGAATTGCCTCCTAGACTCGGATGGCACAAATTTTTCCCTTGAAATCTTTCGTAGATCTGTGCCATTATTCCGTAAAAGCCACATCTGCCATCGCCAAACATGTTAACGTCTTGCCTTGCGCTGTTTTCCAGAATTTGCGTAACGCGCACATTGCTTGGCCACGCATCCAGCAAAAATTCGCAGTTAAGCTCTCCCAAGTCTGCATCATCGAAGCGCCGTCCACCAGCTGCGCATTTCTTCGCCCTTTCTAGCTTGTCTTTCTCGAACGTGCGTTTGGATTCTGCGATGGCACGCTTGAGTTGCTTATCGTTATTGGCGGCATTGATGCCGGATGCGTTGTTTTCTTTGCCATGGGAATGGGAGACATTTGGCCTGCCAAAATTTCTAGCTCTTATATTCATGCCGGGCATATGCACAAAAATATCCACAAAGTAAATAGATTTTCCTGTGACCAGAGTGGCAAATTAGTGGTTGACTTACATGCGGACGTCGCCATTAAAAATCTGGCTGCGGTGTATGGTGGATAACTAGTACCGTCTATGTGATTTGGCGAGATAGCTCAGTCGGTAGAGCAGAGGACTGAAAATCCTTGTGTCGGCGGTTCGATTCCGCCTCTCGCCACCACAAACCGACTCACTGGTGATTCGGTGTCGTGCCAATGCTAGCCACTGGACGACTGCTCCGCGGGAGCATTTATTGCTGTGCTTCGGGGCTATGCCGACGGCTGCGCGCGTGCTTCGCCGGCGATTCGGTGCACCGACGCATCTAATTTTTTGAAAAATTTCCGTGATTTTTCCGGCGGAGAATTGTTTTTATTCGCCGTCGCCTAAAAAAATGACCGGCTGAGAAATCTCTCAGCCGGTCCTCCCCTAACTAAACCGCACTTCCTAACGGTTGTGGATACACATTTGCATAATTTGTGAAAATTTTCAACAAAAAACGAAAATCTGCTAAAATTTTAGTAAAATTCCGCTCGAATCCACGTTGGAAAAATCAATATTTACCAATTGCGGTATCGCCTTCGCCATTTCCAACCAAACACGGTCGAGCCACAGAAGATCGTTTTCTTCGGCGTTGAAGTAGGCGTTTAGGAGCAAGGAAAAAATGTACCACGGCGGGAAAATGCTAGCATTTGGCGGATTTATGGCTTTGTGAAATTTTTGCAATCGCCAGTCTTTGTTGATAAATGTTCCGGTGCTTTCGAAGACGGTAGCAGTCGGAATCACGACGCTAGCACGCCTCGCCGTTTCATTTTCCTCATTTCCAACGTAAAATATCTCCACATCTCCAGGAATTGCACGGGAGACTCCATTGGAAAAAATATCCTCATTGATCGATAGAATCAGCTTGCATTGGCCGGCCACGGTGCTTCGGTTCAATTCGCTGAGGTCTTCGACGATGCTATCACCTTTGGCAATGCTGTTTAAAATCGCTCCATTAAAATTAGGCGTAGCGTCATCGGACATGAGAAAGCCGTCGGCAGTCCTGCTTTTACGAAGGCAAAACGCCCCGGAAACCGCAGCTTCCAAAAATCGACGCAGCACAAATTGATCCTCCAGGGACATGCTGCCCGAACAAACGACCGATATTCTATGCCCGAAAATTGCCTTCACGATGTGCGTAATGGCCGCTCGCAGGGACACCTTTCGACCGTTTATCATTGTTTTCAGCAGCCTTTTTCTGTCACTGAAAAATTTATGCTCAACTCTGGCTGAGTCCGGAATCCATGGTCCATTCACGTGTTCATTTTCCCGTGGTACTATGCGGAAGATCCTATTTTCGCTGTGCAGGACATAGGTGTTGACGCCCACGCTACTTTCGATGGAAATGCTTTCCGTGCGCATCAAAGTCCATTGCTGCGGCTGGTGGATGTGGTTTCTATCCATGAGCGCCCCGGCTGGGCACAAATCCACGAGGTTTAGGCAGTAGTTTCCAGACAACTCCTTGCCAGGATACGGCGCGACCTCTCCACATCCGCCTTCCGTTGGAAGGAATCCGAGCACTTCATCGTCCAGAGTGTCTCTGCAAAAGCGGATGCAGCGCTTGCACCCGATGCATTTTTGACCATCGAAGATGATGTTTTTTCCAAAATTTTTGTACCTGACGTTGCACAGCTTGCCGTTTGCGATGCGCGTAAAACCACGCAACTTCATGCGCGTTGCCAGCCTGTGTATGAAGCACAAACCGACTTTGTCGCACTTAGAGCAATCGAGCGGGTGCTGCAGCAGGCACAGGGAAAGAAGTTCCATGCGCTTGCACAGCGCCTCTGGAAATTCCGTATCGATTTCGACGCCATCCCTCGCGGTGGCCGTACACGCAGACACAACAGTAAAGCCATCCACCGCTTTCGCCCTGGCGCCAATCAAGCACATTCCGCAGTGCCCCGTTTCCGTTAGCGATTTGTGATAGCACGGAGAAGGGAGTGAAATGCCGTGGCGTCTGATCACGTCGACCAGCCGCTCACCATCAGTCGCCGTCACCTCCTTGCTATTGAGAATCATCCCTATCAGCGTTGCTCCCATCGACGGACTGGGTTGAGTCTATGGGCTCTGCGGTTTTTAACAATTCATTTTTTGAGAAATATTCGCGCAGAATTTCCATGGCCACTAGCGCGGCGCTCCGGCCATCGCCACCTGGATCACATTCGCCGCTTTCCTGCACAACCACCGTGGCGGCAATTCTGGGATCGTGGGCCGGAGCAAAGCACGTGAACCACCACAGATTCCCACTTTTCCCTCCGTCAAAAAATTGCGCCATTCCGCCTTTTCCAGCCACGCCAATGCCGCTCAGCAATTCGCCGCCTTCGTCGATTTCTACTTCGCCTGCTGCGATAACCATGGAATCGACGAAAAATTTATAGTCATCTTCGCTAAGCCCCAGGTCCGGTCCGTTTTGCAACGATTCTCCGCCGGCACAGAAAAATATCGTTGGCCTCGTACGCAGCCTATTCGCGGCGATGGAGGCCGTGAGGCAGCAAACTTCCAGCGGCGTCGCCAGGAAATGGCTTCGCGCCGTGGATAAATTCACCGCATCGCCACCTCCATGCAATTTTTCCGCTTCTTCTATCGGAACGGACCCACTGCCTTCATAGGGCAACTCGATGCCGCTCTTTTCGGACAATCCCATGGCCACCGCCGCATCCACTACTGCGCCATTTTTTGCTCTTTTCGCACCTTCGCGGAAAAACGTGCCGCATCCCAGAGCAATGGCGTCGCGAAATGTCACTGCCATCTCAGGACTGTGGTTTTTGCAGAAAAACTTTCTTCCACCTATTTCCGCCGTTCCGCTGCAAAAAATGGAGTCCGTTCGCAAAATTTCACCGGATTTCAGGAATGCCACCGCTGAGATCAGCTCGAACACCGGACCCAGCGGAAACTTACCCTGGATGGCAAGGTTTATCAAAGCGGACTTTGCCGCTATCTCATCGTAGGCGCCGTGGGAAATGCGTGGGACGAATGAGTTTACGTCGTAGGCTGGCTTGCTGGCCATCACCAAAATCTCACCGGTCCTTACGTCCATCGCAACGGCGCAACTCCTGGCACCTCCGAGCGCCATCTCCGCAACGCTTTGCAAATCTCCATCGATGCTGAGCGTGACGGAAGCGCCGTGCTTCGGGGCTACCGCCTTCAACAGATCCCTATTCCTCCCCAGCGTATCTACCTGCCACAGTTCATATCCGGGTGTGCCACGGAGCACATCATCCTTCGCCAGCTCAACGCCAGTTCTGCCAACTTGCCGCTTGCCAACAAATGTTTTCACACTCTCCGCTGATTCCTGCTCACCGAACTGATCGTCGCCAATGGCGACGTATCCAATGACATGGCATGCCAGTTCGCCGCATGGGTAGTGTCTTACCTCCTCAATTGTCGGTTGCACGGGCGAATCCTTCGGCAATGCGCACACTAATTTTTCGTATTCCGCCTTGGAAATGTTTTCGGCAACCTTCATCGGTAGTAAAAATTTCCCCGCCAGGTGGCGTTCGATGTCAGTGCCGGAAATTTCGTAGTTTGATCCAAGTGTTTCATTGGCAACCGACAGATATTTGCGAACCACCTCTTCCTTGGCAGTGCGGCGCAGATTCTTCGCGTCGAAGGCCCCACCCGCCTCGCCTATGGCATTGGCTCGCGACATGTACCACTTCCTAAATTCGCCCTGCAGCTCGCCGAGATGCAAATTTATGGAAAAAATCCTCCCGCGCCCGGCGAGCAAAACACCATTTCTATCGTAGATATTCCCTCGCGTCCCCAGTAAAATTACCCGTCGCAGGCTCTGCTGACTTTCCATCTTTCTGAAATAGCCGAATTGGACAATTTGCCGGAGGAAAAGCCCACAAAGCAGATACGCAAAGGTCACCGCGGTCAGAATGCGGAAAAATTTTATGCGGCCGCTGCGAAGCCTGTGAAAGTGCATGATCTCTCGCATGAATTCCAATTTCAAAGCCTGGAAAAGAACAACTCAAAGAATTTTCTCCCCTTTTCCAACATGGAAATCGCGATGCTCTCATTGGGTGCGTGTATGTTGTCCTGCGCCGTTGATAGGCCGATCAGCAGCGAATCAATGCCAAGAATTTCCTTCAGTTCGGTAACAAGGCCGATGCTTCCGCCTTCGCGCAGATAAAGTGGCGTCGCACCAAATACGTCCCGCACTGCGCCATTTACAATTCCCATGGCATGGCGCAGCGTTTCGCTGGCACAGTTTGCCACGTCGAAAAAATACGGATTTACAGCCTGCTCAAATTTCATGAATAGGGACATTTCCTTCGGACAAAGTTTTTCCAGCGTTTCTGAGAGCAGCCTTTGAATTTTTTCCGCGCTCTGGTCGGGAACCAACCTGCAGGTGATTTTTGCCGATGCGCAGCGGGGAATTATCGTTTTTATGCCCTCGCCCTGAAATCCGCCCTCTATGCCGTTGAATTCCAACGTTGGTAAAAAACGCATTGTTTCCGCGGCGGAAAACCTAGCATCGGGTAATTTAAACCACTTTACGCCTAGGAGTTCTCGCATTTTGCCGTCGTCCATAGGCAATCTTCGCACCTGCTCCCGTTCCCAGTCGCTGGGACACGTAACGCCATCGTAGAAGCCAGGGATGTTGACAAATCCATCCTCCGCGTGCAATGCCGAGCACATGTCGACCAGTGCCTGTATTGGATTCAAGATGCATCCGCCATAGGCGGAGTGCAAATCCCTACTTTGCCCAGTTAGCTCCACTTCGCACCCGACTATGCCACGCAGTGCCGTGGTAATAACGATGTTACTCTCATCCAAGGACCACGTATCCGCCACGAGTGCGAAATCGGCGGCCAGCTCATCCTTCATCTGAATGAGAAACTGCGGCATACTGCAGCTTCCGATTTCCTCCTCCCCCTCCAGAACGAACTTCAGATTCACCGGTAATTTTTTCCCGGCTGTTACCATGCCATGGACGGCGGCCAGAATCGACGCATGGCATCCCTTGTTATCAGATACGCCCCTTCCGTAGAGACGACCGTTTCTTTCGGTCAAAACAAACGGGGCACTGTCCCACAAATCGACATCATCAGCTGGCTGCACATCATAGTGGCCGTAGACGAGTATGGTCGGGCGACCGGCAACTTGCTCAGTTTTCGCAAAAATGACCGCGTGCTTGCCAATCTTTATTTCCTTCGCGTCGATGGACAGTTCCTTAAAGAACGCCATCAGGTGCCCGCGCGCACCGGCCATTCCGCTTTCGAGAGCACCGTCGGATGATACGCTTCTGTGCGAAACGTACTCCGTCAAAAAGCCTTTGAGGTCCATTTTTCGCAATTCTGTGGTGCCGAGCGCTCAAACCTTCATCAGGTCAGAGCTCTTCGCGTGCAGGCTGTCGTCTATTTCTTTTATGGCGGCGTCGGTTATCGTCTGCACTTCCTTTTCGATGCGCTTCAAATCGTCCTCGCCAATGGCGCCGTCCTTCTTCGCCTTTTTAAAAGCCTCCATGGCTTCCCTGCGAATGGCACGCACCTTTACTCTTCCATCTTCGGCCATTCCATTGGCTACTTTGCCGAGCTCCTGCCTGCGCTCGCCGCTCATTTCTGGTATAACGCAGCGGATAATCATACCATTTACTATGGGGGTAACACCCAAATTTGCCGCTAGGATGGCCCTTTCCACGCCTTTGACGCTTTCCCTATCCCACGGCTGAATCTGTATGGTTTTTACGTCCGGCGTCGTTATTGCAGCAATTTCTCGCAGCTTCGAAATTGAACCGTACACCTCAACAGGCAAATTTTCAACCATTCCAGGAGATGCCTTTCCAGTGTGCAGCGTGTTAAATTCTGCTAGCGTGTGTTTCACTGCAACTTCCATCGCCGCCTTTGTCTTTTTTATCTCTGCATTCGTATCCATACAAAAAATTAAAATTTCTCAATAGTTCGCAATGGTAGTCCCCAAGCTCTCCCCGCGGAGCACGCGACCGATGTTTTTCAAGTCTCGTTCCGCGTCGACTATAATTACGGGAATGTCATTGTCCATGCACAGCGAAAACGCCGTTGAGTCCATGACGCTGAGGCGTCGCGCAAGAATTTCTTGGAATGAAATTCTATCGAATTTTTTGGCGTCGCCATACTTTTTTGGGTCTTTGTCGTACACACCATCCACTTTTGTGGCCTTTACGACAACATCGGCGCACAGCTCACTCGCCCTCAGCGCGGCGGCACTGTCCGTTGAAAAAAAAGCCCGTCCCGTACCTCCTGCGAGCAGCAGCACTGTCCCTTCGCCGATGGCCTTCTGCGCGCGCCGAGGGTAGTATGGCTCGCAAAAATCCGGCATTGGAAGAGACGAAAGAACCACCGCCCCCACTCCAAGTTTTTCCAAACAGTCACCGATGGCCATCGAGTTTATCGTCGTTGCCAGCATTCCAATGTAGTCGCCGGCAACGCGGTCGCATCCGAGGCTCCTATGGGCGGCGGCACCGCGAAAAATGTTTCCCCCGCCGATTACGATGCCCAGCTCAAACCCGGCATCGTTGAGGGACTTTATCTCTTCGCACAGTGCCCCAATAACTCTAAAGGAGATGGCATCACCGACGTCTCCATCTTTCAAAATCTCCCCGCTAAACTTTAAAATGCACCTTTTGTATTTTACGCTCAAAGCAATCTCACCGGACTTCTAAGGAGATCGCGGAAACAGTCAATAAAACTTACGGCAATCGCGCACAGTTCGAATTATTTTACGTCGGAACGTAGCAAAAATTTTTCCGTTGCCTCCTGGTGGCTTATTCTTTCCATTCGGCTAGGGAAGTGACAGGAGAAATTTTGGACATACACGAAATACAGCAGCTGGCGAATTTGGTGAAGGACACTGATCT
The DNA here is from genome assembly GCA_031268175.1 of Puniceicoccales bacterium. Classification (GTDB taxonomy): domain Bacteria; phylum Verrucomicrobiota; class Verrucomicrobiia; order Opitutales; family JAIRKQ01; genus JAIRKQ01. Next base: position 42,197 of record JAIRXR010000007.1, read on the forward strand.
GCATGAGTTGGAAATCGAGCGTGGGGATATGCGCCTTAAAATAGTTAACCAGGGAACGGACGGCCACGCGACGCGCGGCGCAAGCACCACTTCTCAGCATCACGAGTGTGTTTCGGGACACGCGATCATCCGCGAAGACAGGATGTCACAGGCGATGGACCTCGAAAGTGATGCGGATTACCATCTGATAAAATCGCCCATAGTCGGAACATTTTACAGCGCACCTTCTCCGGAATCTCCGAACTTTGTGTCGAAAAATACCCACGTCGAGGCCACTTCAACCGTTTGCATCATAGAAGCGATGAAGGTGATGAACGAAATACAGGCCGAAGTGCACGGAATAATCGAAGACATATTTGCATCTAGTGGGCAGCCCGTTGAGTTTGGACAGCCACTGTTCAAGGTCAAAAAACTATGACATATGTTTGAAAAGGTTTTGATAGCTAATCGCGGGGAGATCGCGCTACGCATAATTCGAACATGCCGCGAGCTTGGCATAAAAACGGTCGCAGTTTATTCCGAAGTCGACGATCAATCGCTGCACGTCCAACTCGCCGATGAAGCCATCTGCATCGGCAGTGCGGCGAGCGCCGACAGCTACCTGCGGGCCGATAGAATATTCGGTGCAGCTGAAATAACAAACGTCGACGCCATACACCCAGGCTATGGATTTCTCGCAGAAAATTCCACGTTTGCCGAGCAGTGCTGTGACTGCAACATAGCGTTCATCGGCCCATTGCCGGAAACAATTGCAAAGATGGGCGACAAATCCTCGGCAAAGAATATCGCCAAGAGTGTCCATGTACCCTGCGTTCCCGGAAGTGACGGCGTGATCGAGAGTGAACTGGAGGCGAAAAAGCTCGCCGATTCCATAGGCTACCCGGTGATTATAAAAGCCGCTGCCGGTGGCGGTGGCAAGGGCATGCGCCTGGTAAATAATTCCGTGTCATTCTACAAAGAATACAAGATGGCACGCTCGGAGGCGGAGAAATCCTTCGGCAACGGCGCCGTGTACCTGGAAAAATACATAGAGGAACCGCACCACATAGAGTTTCAGATTTTGGCTGACAAGAACGGGAAGATAATCCACCTGCTCGACCGCGATTGCTCCATCCAGCGGCGCTACCAGAAGCTCATCGAAGAAGCGCCGTCCCCATTTCTGTCGGAAAAATTGCGCGGCGAGATGGGCCGCGCAGCCGTGAAAATCGCTGAAAAGTGTGGCTACCAAAACGCCGGAACCGTCGAATTTTTGGTTGACAGAAATGGAAGCTACTACTTCATAGAGATGAATGCCCGCATCCAGGTTGAGCACGGCATTTCAGAAGAGGTGACGGACATAGACATCGTCAAGTGGCAGCTGCTGATCGCCGCCGGGGAAAAATTGACGATCGACCAGAAAAATGTAAAAATTCGCAAGCACGCCATTGAATGCAGGATCAACGCCGAGGATCCGGCAAAAAATTTCGCCCCCTGCCCCGGCGATATAGCGCTGTACTATTCTCCTGGCGGCTACGGTGTTCGCGTGGACTCACACGTCTACGCCGGCTACAGGATACCGCAGTACTACGACAGTATGGTGGCGAAGCTGATAACGTCCGGGGAAACCAGGGAACTTGCAATCAATAGAATGTATCGCGCACTGAGCGAATATTTGATAGGCGGCATAAAAACGACCATTCCGTTTTCGCGCGCAGTAATGATGGACAAGGGGTTCATCGCCGGAAATTATACGACAAAATTTGTTGAGGATTTTCTTGAAAGAACACCGCTTGATGCATTGAATTTTGAGGGTTATTAGAAACTATGGCTAAGGAAAAAATTGAAAAGAAGGGCAAGGATTCTTCCTTCTCCATCCCAGTCGTTGCCGATGATTCCACGTGCAGCATGGGTGAGATAAAAATAAACCACTCCGTGATAGCAAACATTGCGACGCTGAGTGCCAAACAAACCAACGGTGTCCTTGGCATTGGCAAGCGCGGATTCGCCAATGGCATCGCATCTTTCTTTTCGAACAAAAAATCGACGAGTAACGGTGTCAACGTTTCCGAAGACGAGTTTGGCAATTACATAATCGACATTTGCGTGACACTGAAATTCGGATGCGAACTCGCGAAGGTCGCCGCCGAGATTCAACAAAATGTCGCGGAGCACATCACAAAAATGACGAATACGGGTGTTGGCAAGATAAACGTGGTAATCGACGGCGTCGTAACATCGGAAGAGGCGGCGAAGTGTGAAGTGGCGGAATGCGAGCTATGAAAGAATTTCTGCTTAATCTGTGGGTTGAACACTCGGATTTCCTGGCTAAGGTGTTGTACGCAATCTGCGGCGTTGTGGGTTTTTACGCACTGTATTTGCTGTGCAGGAAAAGGCGCATAATTCTTTCCAGCTGTGCTGATGGCTGCGTGTCACTAGCAAATAGCGCTCTCAGAAAAATCGTCGAATCCGTAGCTAGAGACGTTGGCATTCGAAAAAAAATCGGCGTGAAAGCGCGATATTCGCGCGGTGGCATATCCATCGACATCACCATTCGCACCGGAGCGTGGCAAAATCTGGCAAAAATTTCCGCATTGCTGCGCGAAAGGTTGCTGGATGTCCTCGTAAATGGCGTCGGATTGGTGTCCATAAAGAAAATCAACGTAGTCATTGTCGGCTTCCTTTTTGGCAAATGCAATTGCTTCCACTCGGCCGATGATGCGCCGCTGGACCGCGGTTGTAAAAAAACCGATGCCCGCGACGCAGCTTGCGGTTACGAAGCCGAGGACAACTTTACATGTGATTCGGCGGAAGCTGGCGGCGGTGAAACCCACTAACTAATGTGGCAATTGCAAGGATGCACACGCTGAGTTTGGCCACAGCAACGGCAGCTCAAAACTTACATCATAGAAAAATCAACCGAGCGAGACACCTGCCTCGCTCGCTTAATTTGCATCAAACTAGATCTAACATAGAAGCATGCTGCTTGCTCTGCTTCCATGCTCTGTAAGACCATGGCCCAGCAAATTTGTTCAAAAAATTGAAAAATTTTCACTTTTTTCCATGGAAAAACATCCCAAGCATTCTGTCGGTAACGCAGTACCCGCTCACGACGTTGATCGTTGCGAATATGGTAGCCAGAAACCCGAAAACGGTGACTGTCATCGATTCCTCTGCATTTCCAAGGGCTAAAACTGCGCCGATCAACGCAATGCCGGAGATGGCGTTGGAGCCGGACATCAGCGGCGTATGCAGCTGCGACGGAACCTTTGAAACCAATTCGAATCCCAAAAACCCTGCAAGGACGAAAATAAACGCAACGGCTAGCGGATTCATCGACCGCGGATAGCACAAAAAAATTCGCCACTGTCAATGATTTCTTCCATCCGCGACACCATCCAAAAAATCTCGCAAAATGATCGTGGCCGCCAATGAATCGATAATTCCGCGCCTCCGCTGCCTCCTCTTTTTACCAGGCGACTGGCCGCCGCGGGATGATTTTGCTTCATTGCCAGCTTGCTCACTGGTCAGACGCTCGTCAACGCGGTTAATTTTTACGTCGCAGGGCAATTTGCTCGATAATTTTCCAATGAATGCGTCCACTTCCCTTGCCTTGCTCCCCATTGATCCATCCATATTTATTGGGTAGCCGATGGCGATTTCGCCGATTTTGTTTTTTTCCACCGCAAGGCATATTTTTTCGATTTTTTCTGCATCGCTATCCGAAACTATGGCATCCATCGGCAAAGCGATGCGAACATCGCTGTGGCATATGCTCAATCCCATTCTTTTTTTTCCGTAGTCTATTCCAAGATAGTTCACTGCTCCAGATAGCAAAAAATTATTTGCGCGTGTCAAATGCGTAGGAACGGCGTTTCCGCCCCAAATTAAATTTGTTGCCTTTAAAAATTTTCCCCGTAGAAGCATTTACAGTGTTCTTTTGAAGTTGGGGGTGCCATGGATTCGACTGAGTGTCGTAGGATAGCATTGCACGTCGGAGTTGACGGTCGGCTCCGTTATCAAACCGTTAAAACAATAAATGACAAAAACGTCATCAGGCTTGACTTCAGTAATGCGGTCAGTGCCGCTGCCTAGTTTAATGGCAGCACATCGCCTTGCTTGATGCTCGATGGAGCAAACGCGGTGTAAATTATCGAGCGTCCGCGTGGCCTTTTGCGGTGTGCCACGTGGATTATTTCAGTACCGCGATAGTCGCTGCGCAATGTGTCGACGCATGGCGCAGTGGTGAAACCAAAGCATCGAACAAACGTGTAGGCGTGCCTTTTGAAAACACGCAGGACGCGGGTTCAATTCCCGCCACCTCCACCAAAAAAATTGCCCAGCCAGCGAATTTTCCAGACCAGGTAGTGGTTTTCAAAGTCAAAGACGTGCCTGCCCACGGGTTTTGCGCGGGTTCTTCGCAAAATAGTTCTTGCGATTTGAGCGGAAACGGTACCCTAGGTACCGTTATGAATGCTTTAATTTATACTGGAATTTCCGCTCTGTCCTTCGCGCCACTAGCTGTGTTGAACGGGGTCACTAAATATTGCAGCGGGGATGCCCTAACCCTTTCGGAAGATGGAACATTGCCACTCCGCTTACCGGATGATAGGGTCGGTATCCTTAGGAAATTGTCCGATCGCGTCGTCCGCAGCGTCACATGGGCATTCGGCCTTGAAAAGCCGCTCGACGCAGCGGCCAAGGCGGCCATATATGTGAAAACTATGGAAAAATACGATTCATTCGAAGCGGATCGTCGCAGCGTATTTCAGGAGGCGTTTCGATTTTTTGAGCATGATTCCAAAGATAATTTCAACAACAGCCTGAGTGGCAGACGCATCTTGACCTGGCTTGTAACGACAGCTGAGTTCAGCATTGCCGCAGCGATCGGCGCAGCGAAACTGGCGGCGATTACAGTTGGTTCACCGATATCCATTGGGGCATACGCCGGCGCCATGGTAGCCATAGCATCGGCTATGATGTTTGGCAAAATTACCCTCATTGGAGATGGGAATGCCGGTTCCTATTTGGCAATTAGGGATCGCTGGTTCCCTCCAGATCCAGGGTGGCGAGAAAGGTTAGCGTCAAGAAATATTGGTTCCGCTAAAAATGTGACTATCCTTGGCGAGCGCGCTGCTTCCGCCGAAGGCTGCTGAGCCAGTCTGAAGATAGCGCTTAAATGTAGCCACGCGCTCCGGTGCGATGTTGAAAAATGCGCCGTCGGCTCTTGCGATGCGCTGTAGTCTCCGAATTGCGCGGTGGGGTTGGGTTTGCCGGCTTGAAGGAATAAAAAAATATCAAATTAAAGAAGACAATTCTTGCAATTTCGATGGAATGGTGTTCATGTTTTTGCATGGAAAATCAAATCATTAAGTGTGCACTTTCGTTGACGGGATCAGTTGCTATCCCGGCTGCCATCGCCAACATCGCCGTTAAAAAATACTGCAATGAAGATGTTGTCTTTATTGATGGTTATATGCCAACGGGGAAAGCGCGGCTTGTTGGCTCCATATCGGACGGAAGATGCGGTGTCTTCGGTAAGCTGCTCAGGAGCGGCATACGCAGCGTTGCCAGCGTGCTTGGGCTCGAAGGTCTCCTGAGAGCGGCAAACACTGCCACGTCGCAGCTGAAGGTTGCAATCGAAACTACTACTTCTCTTGTTGATCTGCCGTATGCGGTGATAGAATGCGGAGCAGATGCTGATTTTGCCATGAGGGAGGCTCTCAATAGCGAAAATGTACAACAATTTTCCGGAAGAGTTACGCTAATGGCAGTGATCGCTGCAGTCGGCGCCGGAAGCATAGCGACACTCGTCGGAGGCACGCCAATTATATGGATGGGGTGCGCCGCACTGGGAGTGATTTCTTTTTCAGTATCCATGCTAAAAAGCATCAAGGCTGCGTTTCCACTGCCAGGAAAGCACAGCATCACGTGTCGCCTCATGGATGAAGTGATGTCTTCACCCGGGACCGTAGGTCGAATCACATCCAATGCCGTGAACAACATTTTGGAAGAACGTTCGAGAAAGGATAGAATGCTTTCGCAAAGGTCACATAAACGCGCATTATCACCTGGAAGATAGTAGATTAAATGGCGCCACGGCCATTTTCTATGCCATTTCGAATTGCAGTGGAGATCGGTGCGCTGCTGGCAGCGCACCGATCTCCACTGCAATTTGGAGTTTGTCCTAAAATTGTATTGCCTATCTCCACGCTGTGATTACGTGGTGAGGGTGGTGGGTCTTTCGGAGTCGAACATCATTCTGGTCACCGGTGGAGCCGGATTCATCGGAAGCGCACTAGTCTGTGAACTTAACAATCGCGGCTTCGAAAACATCCTCATCGCTGATTTTTTGGGAAGCGGGGACAAATTTTTCAACCTCGTTCCTCTGCGCTTTGTCGATTACGTCGAGGCGGATAAGCTCCTGGAATTGGTTAGAAAAAATGACTCGCTTCTCAGCGGCGTCAGCCACGTCTTCCACCTTGGGGCCTGTACGTCGACGGCGGAATGTAATGCGGCATATTTGATCGAAAACAACTACGCCTATTCCAAGGCGCTGGCCAATTTCGCGAAAGGGAAAGGGGCTCGCTTCGTCTACGCATCGTCGGCGGCAACCTACGGCGACGGTTCGACTGGAATGTCCGACAAAGTTCACCCGAACGCTGCCCTGCGCCCGTTGAACGCGTACGGCTATTCCAAGCATTTATTCGATTTGTATGCCGTAAAAAATAATCTTCCGGCCTACGGAATGAAATATTTTAACGTTTTCGGTCCCAATGAATACCACAAGGGCGACATGGGCAGCATGATCCCGAAAGCCTACGAATCAATCGTGAAAACCGGAAAAGTTCAGCTGTTCAAGAGTGAAGACAGCCGCTACGCAGACGGGGAACAGATGCGCGACTTTCTCTACGTGAAGGATGCCGTTGCGATGACGATATTCCTCTCCGAAGTGCCGAAATACGCCAACGGGAAGGCAACTCACGGAATCTACAATCTCGGTTCGGGAGTCGCTTCCACGTGGAAAGAGCTAGCTCTTTCGGTTTTTAGGGCGATGAATTTGAAGCCGAACATTGAATTTGTGGAAATGCCTAGCGCATTGAAAAATAAGTACCAGTACCATACGCGCGCGGATATTTCGAAGCTGCGCGCCATCGGATACACTGGAAAAATCACGCCTCTTGCAGACGCAGTGGCCGACTACGTTCGCAATTATCTCAGCCGCGGCATGGCAAGATTGGAACCAGGCAGTGCCCCCGCTTCCAGGTGAAAAAATTCACCTCCGAGCGGCTTTTGGCACAAAATTTGCTAGATGTTTGCGCAGACAAGTTGACGGTAAGCTATGAGCAGTAAAAAATCAAAAGTTTTGGGGATTGATCTCGGAACGACCAATTCGTGTATGGCTGTTATGGAAGGCGGGGAAGCGATTGTAATATCGAATGCCGAAGGCGCTAGGACCACGCCCTCCGTCGTTGCCTTTACAAAAACTGGCGAACGCGTCGTCGGCCAGGCGGCCAAGCGCCAGGCTGTTACCAATCCGAAAAATACGATTTTTTCGGCCAAGCGGCTGATCGGACACAAGCTCGGCGAAATTCAAAGCATAGTGAAAGATTTGCCATACAAGGTAGTCGAAGGGACCAATGGCGACGCATGGATTGAGTGTCAGGTCGGAAACAAAGTGGAAAAATTTTCTCCAGAGCAAATTTCATCGATGATTTTGGCAAAATTGAAGGCGGACGCGGAAACGTATCTCGGATGCCCTATTACGCAGGCGGTTATAACCGTTCCGGCGTATTTCAACGATTCGCAGAGGCAGGCGACAAAGGATGCCGGCAAAATCGCCGGGCTCGAGGTTCTGCGCATAATCAATGAGCCAACGGCCGCTTCACTGGCCTACGGCCTCGACAAAAAGAAGGATGAAAAAATCGCCGTCTACGACCTCGGCGGCGGCACGTTCGACATTTCCATTTTAGAAATAGGAGATGGTGTTTTCGAGGTAAAAGCTACCAATGGCGACACGCTGCTCGGCGGAGACGACTGGGATAAAAAACTAATCGACTGGCTGGCGGACACTTTTCAAAGAGAAAACGGCATCGATTTGCGCCAGGATCCCATGGCCGCACAGCGGCTGAAGGAGGAAGCGGAAAAGGCAAAAATAGCCCTATCTTCGGCGCAGCAAGTTGACATTAATCTGCCATTCATAACCGCCGATGCCAGTGGTCCCAAGCATTTGAATATTTCGTTGACGCGTTCGCAGTTGGAAAAGATTTGCGACGATCTCTACCAGCGCACGCTCGGCCCATGCAAAAACTGCCTGAAGGATGCCAACGTTTCAGCGTCGGACATTTCTGAGTTGGTGCTCGTCGGAGGGATGACGCGCTCGCCGAAGGTGGTCGAAATTGCGAAGAATTTAGCCGGCAAAACTCCTCACCAGGGAGTGAATCCGGATGAAGTTGTCGCCATTGGAGCGGCGATTCAGGGTGGCGTTCTGCAGGGAGAGGTGACCGATGTCCTGTTGCTGGATGTCACTCCGCTCACACTGGGCATAGAGACGGCCGGCGGTGTCTCAACGCCAATGATAGAACGAAACACTACGATTCCGACAAAAAAGACGCAGATATTTTCAACCTACGCGGAAAATCAAACGGCGGTCGACATCCAGGTTTTACAGGGGGAGCGGCCGATGGCAAGGGACAATAAACTGCTTGGCCAATTTCGCCTCGATGGCATACCGCTTGCTCCACGCGGGCTTCCACAAATCGAAGTGACCTTTGACATAGACGCCAACGGCATTTTGCACGTGACGGCAAAGGACAAGGGGACTGGCAAGGATCAAAAAATAACCATCACGAGCGCTTCCGGCCTATCCGATGAGGAAATTGAAAAGCTTAGAAAAGAAGCTGAGATGCACGCCGAAGAGGACAAAAAGCGAAAAGAAGCCGTCGAAGAGCGAAATCAGTTGGACAATTTCATCTACCAGACGGAAAAACAGTTGAAAGATCTCGGAGGAAACTTATCCGAGGAGAAAAAGAAACCGTTCGAGGACGCAATCGCGAATGCCAAAAAAGTTTTTGAAAATAGCGACGCCAAGGTCGATGAGTTGAAAATTGCACGGGAAAAACTAACGACTGCATTCCAGGGCATGGCGCAGGATCTCTATGCCCAAGCCCAGTCCGCACAGGCAGCATCTGGAGGTGAAAACCAGGGTGCATCAAATAAAAATGCCGCCAAGGACGACGGCAATGTGGTCGATGGAAATTTTGAGGTTGTGGATGATGGAAATAGTAGCAAATGAGTAGAAAAATTTTAGCAGTTACGAATTATGGAAACTAAAATCAAACCACTGGGGAACCGTGTTCTCGTGAAAAAACTCGAGGAACAGGAACAAATCAAAGGAGGAATAATCATTCCGGATGCGGCGAAGGAAGCTTCGCAGGAAGCAGAAGTCGTCGCTTTGGGCTCGGGAAGAAATGATGAGGGCAAGGTCTTGGAATTCGAAATGGAAGTCGGAGATCGCGTCCTCATAAGCAAGTACGGAGGAACAGAAGTAAAGTTCGGCAAGGACACCTTCGTTGTGCTAAAACATGACGATGTCCTCGCAATTCTAGGATAAAATTAAATTGGAGAAATTTACTATGGCAAAGCAATTGATATTTGAAGAACAAGCCAGGAAAAAGATTCTTTCCGGCGTATCACAGCTGGCTGGAGCCGTCAAAATCACCCTCGGACCAAAGGGACGAAATGTGATTTTGGATAAAAAATTCGGGGCCCCAACGGTAACGAAAGACGGAGTCACCGTCGCAAAGGAAATTGAACTGAAGGATCCGTTCGAAAACATGGGTGCTCAGATGGTCAAGGAAGTCGCTTCGAAGACTTCCGATGTTGCCGGCGATGGCACGACTACGGCCACGATTCTCGCGGAGGCAATCTACCGCGAAGGCTTGAAAAACGTGGCGGCCGGGGCAAATCCGATTTTTGTGAAGCGCGGCATCGACAAAGCCGTTGAAGCGGCTGTCGCCGAGTTGGCAAAAACTTCCAAAAAGGTTGAGGGAGACGAAATTCGCCAAGTCGCAACCGTTTCGGCCAATTGGGACGAAGAAATCGGCAGCATAATAGCCGAAGCAATGAAGCGCGTCGGCAAGGACGGAACAATAACCGTCGAGGAAGCCAAGACGATCGAAACGTCACTCGATGTCGTGGAGGGAATGCAATTCGACAAGGGATATCTGAGTCCATACTTTGTTAACAATCCTGATAGCATGGAATGCGTCTTAGACAACGCGTACATTCTCATCTTCGAAAAGAAGATATCTAACCTAAATGAATTGCTGCCAATGCTGCAGACGATCGCTCAATCGGGCAAACCACTGATGATAATTGCAGAGGATATCGAGGGTGAAGCGCTGGCGACGTTGGTCGTTAACAAGCTGCGCGGCACGCTGAATATTTGTGCAGTGAAAGCCCCCGGCTTCGGCGACCGCAGGAAGGCAATGATGGAAGATATTGCCATTTTGACTGGAGGAAAATTCATATCCGAAGATTTGGGAATCAAGCTTGAAAGCATAGCACTCGATGACCTAGGTCGCGCAAAACGTGTCACCGTCGACAAGGAACATACCACGATCGTCGAGGGCAATGGCAAAAGTTCCGACATTGCAGCGCGCGTAAAGCTTATCCGCAAGCAAATAGAGGAAGCCACCTCAGACTACGACAAGGAAAAACTGCAGGAGCGCCTGGCCAAATTAGCCGGTGGAGTGGCCGTTATTCGCATTGGCGCCGCGACAGAACCCGAAATGAAGGAGAAAAAAGACCGCGTGGATGACGCCCTCCATGCCACCCGCGCCGCCGTTGAAGAAGGCATTTCCGCCGGCGGAAGCGTGGCCTTGCTTCGCACACACAATGCAATCGAAGCATTGAAAGAGGAAGGGGACGTCGCAATCGGAGTCGGCATCGTTCTACGGGCAATAAAGGCACCCCTCGCCCAACTCTGTGAAAATGCCGGTGTGGAAGGCTCGATCATTGTTCAGGAAGTCCTACGCCGAGATGGCTCCACTGGGTACAACGTGGCGACTGGCGAGTTTGAGGACCTGATAAAATCGGGTGTCGTTGACCCGACCAAGGTGACGCGCGCATCGCTGCAAAACGCAGCATCCATTGCCGGCCTTCTTCTAACGACCGAGTGCATGGTTTCGGACATACCGGAGGAAAAGAAAGCCTGCAATCACGGGCCGCATGACATGGACGGAATGATGTAGATCAAACCGATTACGCAAAGCGTGGAAGGCTACTTTACTCCCACGCTTTGTCTTTCTTTACCTTCCATTTCTCTCTACAGATCTTCCTGCAGTAGCTCCGGATGCCAGCGAATAATGTACAAATTGCTACCCGCCGTTTCGGCATCCTTTAGAACGGAATCCAGCTTGTCAAGGGCCTTTTCACGCGGGGTATAGAAAACATTTGGCTCCTTCCATTTGAATTCCAAAAATCCACCGTTGTAAAACAGCAAAACGTGCCCGGACCCGCTAAACTCGTGTTTGTCGCTCCTGTGCAAAAAGACGACGTAATCCGAATCCTTCATGATGGTTAAAACCGCTTTTTTCTCCTTTGCAGAATACCGCCTCTGTGAAAAAACAAATATTCTCTTTCCATACACGTCCAATCCTTTGGTGCAATGCGGAAGCAAGCCGTTTGAAATAAAATGCAAAATGCCGGAACAATCAAAACCTCTAAGTTCATACTTTCCGTTTTGCTCCGACAGCTCCCCTACCCTATTGAACTCATACTTGCCATTCAGGTCGATCTTTTCAAAATTGTTAGCGCCATAGCAAAACGGAACATTTTCGTCAATGCACCTTTGCAGTATGCGCCTGACTTCCCGCAGCGGTGGCGGAGAAGGAGTTCTCGCGTACATGGATCCAAGCAAATTAGTTGGCAGGCTTTCCATTGACGTTTTGAGAAAATCCGGATGAATGAATCCGATTCCAGTAACCGTATTGCTGGTGAAGTATTCTATCCTAATGTTTCTCTCATCGACTGGCTTGATCACGCGAATGATTGTACCCGGCAGCAATACAGTATCCAGATCGTAGCAAATCACGCCCTCGGTGCCTATGCCATAGGTTAGGCTTGGGTGCTGCGTTATGAACACTGGGACGTAGCAGTCAGCTTTGACGGCGAATACGTCATCCTTTTCGACGCTGCACCAGCAGGCGACCCTCAAACATGCGATTGTCAAAATGGCTACCGCGGATATTTTTTTCATGCTTTTCATAGTAATCCAATGTGTCATATGTCAAAAAACGGGCGAAGGGTAGCATTCCTCCCCGCGGAAGCAACAAAAATCGTGCGGAAGCTAAGGTACACGCAGCCAGCGGGAACGCCCTTTCGCACGTCCCATGGTAAATTTTTCAAACTTCAATCGCCGAAGGCGAAGGCACGTTCACTGAAAAATCTTCAGTCGCCTGGCTGCTTTGCCAAATCAATTTCAATGGCCTGCGCCGGGTAATTTCCCGAAATTATATCCGGCAGGTATTCGCCTAGGAGGACGGGGTATATCGTGTCTTCGCAGCGTTCGATATCTTCCAGAGAAAACCACTTTATCTCCTCGATTGCGGCTTTTTCCCGATCTGTCAAATGTGATAGATCGAAGGCCGTTACCGCCGTCCTTGCCACAATGAATCGCTGATTGACCGTCGTCAATTCTCCATCCATAAGTAAATCAACGGAACCTTTCCAAACTTCCGGACCGAATTCGACATCGCTGGAACCGATGCCGGTTTCTTCGAACAATTCCCGCTTGGCAGCGTCTAAAATTGTCTCCCCGGGCTCTATCTTTCCGCCCACCATGAACCAGAAGCGGCCGCGGTACTCGCCGCTAGCGCTCCTTATTCCGTCGTCGTCTGCGCACATCAGAGCGAGCTTGTTCTGCGCATTCAAGAGAATCAACTTTACGCTGCTTCTTATCTCAGTCCTGCCCATTTGAACAGGACTGAAAGGCATTTACGTATGCTGTCAATCCATTTTATTTAGAATGCTCCGGCGCACTGGTGCCGCCGGGGACATTTATCTTGGCTGCGACACAGTAGCCAAAACCATTTATCCGATTCTCGATGGCTGCGGTTACCGGGCCATTTAACGCCAGGTAGAGATTTATTATCCACTCGGAAAGCTTTTCCTTTCCATCCACCAATATTTGGAATACTTCGGCAACAAATTCCATGCCATCTTGCTCCGCCAGGGCATACTGCGAAACTTCCATCTCTATTGCATTTGATGCTAAATCATCGCATGTATATTGCAAAAATATTCCCAGGTTTTTCATATTGTCAAACCCCACCTGATAGTGGAGAAAATGCCCGCATTCGTGCGTCAAACCTCCTTTGAGGTCAGAGAATGCTCTTTCACGCGGCCGCGGCGTTATGGTGGCGCTTTTCGCAGACTCAGCGAAGCTGTCCACATACTCATAGCTAATGAAAAGCGGAGCATAGCCAGCATATTCCTTGCTAATCAGCGGAACAAATGCTCCGACGCCCCCACGTAACTTGGCAAAGAGCGCAACCTTTGGAAACACCCCACTCGATGATTTACCTATGCCCACTTTAGCCACGACAAATGCACCTGCGCGCATCTTGTTGCTAGTGGTAGTGGCGTCAAGATTTGTAATAATGCCTAAGAGTCCGTCATTGCGCACTGACACGTTATCGTAAATTTTGTCGACAAGATTGAGAAATTTTTCAAAGTAGCACCTGTAGGCTGGGCTCAGCGTTTGATTTCCGTTGTCTTTGCTGAATCGCTCAATCTCTTCTTTGCAAAGCTTGCCGAGGACCACGTCAAAAGCGTTGCGCACAGTTTTCATATCGTCATATTTGATAGCGGCGATACTTTTCAAGCTAGAGCTCAATTCGTTCTCCAACTTTTTAATTATTTCAACAATTCCAGCTATATCTTTGAGCTCAATTGATTCCAGCAAAGAAACCAACCTTCCTACATCTATTTCCGCTTTCTCGGAATACGAATCATCATCACTGGACACAAGAATCACATTCACGCAGAAAAGAAAAAGACCTTGAATTTGATCGACGGAAAGAGCATTTCTAAGTCTATCTACCGCCATATGCACCTTGTATTCGAACGCATGAGATGCCTCCTCATCTGAAAATGGTGCGTTTCCCAAAAGGGGAAACTTTTTCTTATCTCCCTTCGAATTGCCCGATGTGGAAATGAGATTGTCTTCCCCATCAATGTTTCGCATTGAAAAAACCTCACGAAATTTGTTCACAAGTGCGATGTAAGGATCTTCTTTATCATTCTTGATTCTACGGTCACATTCAGTTTTTATTTTGCTTAAATTAATTTTGTTTCTGTTGCCGGTTGGCAGCTGCGCCAGCGGAGGTAGCTGAAGCACCTGAGGCGACGTTGCCAACGGAAGGAAAGGCGAACTCGAGGACGACGATGAACTCGAGGACGACGACGAACTCGAGGACGACGACGAACTCGAGGGCACAGGGCGCGCATCCAGAGCTGTCGAAGGGGGATTGCTATCATATGCGAGAGGAATCACTTTCGGCGAACTTGCGACACTCACACCCTTGACTTCTCTCTCGGGCGCAACCTGGGCGCCATTTAAAGAGGTCGATACCAGTTTGTTTTCTATATTCGCTGTATTTAGCGTTCTTTTTATACTCATAATTCACACAAAATTGAAAAAAATAAAAAAGGACAAGAGGAAAATACAAAAAATTAACTTTGTTAGAATTGTCCCGTGCGAGCGAAAATTTTTTGGACCATCGACCATTGGCGAACCGCCGCCGCCAATGCGCGAAATTAACCGGCGGCAAAGGTAGTTTTTTCTTTTTTTTACCAAAATTTTGCTTAGAGAATGCGCTTCTATGGAAAGCGTTGATTTGACCAAAATTCGGCACTCCGCTGCGCACGCATTGGCAGCCGCAGTGCTGAGGTTGTTCCCGGATACGAAACTCGACATTGGCCCGGCAACGCAGACAGGATTCTACTACGACTTTGATTCGAATCACAAATTTTCACAGGAAGATTTGGAAAGGATCGAGCGTGAAATGCGCAGCATTATCGCCGATGGGCAAAAGTTCGTCAGAACGGTCGTCTCCCGCTATGAAGCGATGGCGCTGATGCGCTCCAAAAACCAGGAATACAAGCTCGAGCGCCTGGCCGACATCCAGGAAGGAGAAGAGATCTCACTGTACGCAAATGGGGAATTCATCGACCTTTGCCGCGGGCCACACGTGGATTCAACGGACAAAATTGGTGCAATAAAGCTACTCGGAGTCGCCGGGGCGTACTACCGCGGCGATGAAAAGAACAAGCAATTGCAGAGAATTTTCGGTACCGCATTCGAAACAAAGAATGACCTTGATGGGTATTTGTCAATGCTCGAGGAAGCCAAAAAGCGAGATCATCGCAAGCTGGGCAAGGAATTGAAACTATTTTCCATCGACGACGCAGTCGGAGCTGGCATGGTTCTTTGGCTACCGCGCGGTGCAATAGTCAGGAAGGAGCTGCAAAATTTCATACTCGAAGAGCTCGAAAAGCAGGGCTACCAGCAGGTTTTTACGCCGCACATAGCAAAGCTCGGGCTCTTCAGGACATCGGGGCATTTCCCCTATTACAAAGAGTCGCAATTTGCGCCGCTACCGGACAAAATTTCCCTGGAAAAAAGCGTCGGTGATGGCCAATCGAGCAAGGGACTGTTCGATGCCCTTGAAAGCGGAGAAGAGGACGGATTTTTGTTGAAGCCGATGAATTGTCCTGCCCACGTGAGGATATATATGTCCGAGCCGCGTTCCTACAGGGAACTGCCGGTCAAAATCGCCGAATTCGGGACGGTCTATCGCTGGGAACAGTCCGGAGAATTAACCGGCATGACGCGCGTAAGGAGTTTCACGCAGGACGACGCCCATATTTTTTGCACACGGGAACAGCTACGCAGTGAAATAGATGGCTGCTTGCACCTAGTAAAAGTCATTTTTCGCACGCTCGGCATGGAAAAGTTCCGCGTTAGAATTGGCCTTCGCTGCAAAAATTCCGACAAGTACATAGGGAATGATGAAAGCTGGACGACCGCCGAAGATGTCCTGCGCTCGGCTGCCCGTGGGCTCGGAGTGCCGTTCGAAGAAAACGAAGGCGAAGCTGCGTTCTATGGACCAAAAATAGACTTTGTAGTTGCTGATGTGATCGGCCGGGAGTGGCAGCTTGGGACCGTGCAAGTGGACTACAATCTGCCGGAGCGATTTGACATTTCCTACGTTGGAAGCGACAATTGCAATCACCGTCCCATAATGATTCACCGGGCTCCCTTCGGCTCCCTTGAGCGCTTCGTCGGATTATTGATTGAACATTTCGGCGGGGACTTTCCGACATGGCTCGCCCCCGAACAGGTTCGGATTATTGCACTAAACGACAATTTGCTACCCAGTGCCTATGCTGCGAAGGATATGCTCGTAGGACGCCACATTCGGACATCCATAGATTCGCATTCCGATAAGCTAAACGCCAAGATACGGCGCGCGGAAGTCGAAAGAGTTCCGCACATGTTCATCATCGGTCAAAGGGAGGCAAACGAGGGCACGGTATCCGTTCGCTCAAGGATTGATAAAAGTTTCGAAGGCACGCTGAAACTGGAAGATGCCATTGCGCGTTTGGAGAAATCGATAGCGACGAGGGAATTGCCGAATCCGTGAGAAAGCCGCGCTATCGGGTTGAAAATTTATGAGCACATATGAAAAGACACATTGCTGGCTTCGCGCGCGCTCAATTCCTAGCGCCCTATGTCGCCCTGGGAAAGTATTTTCACGCCGCTGCGATTCATGACGTCTGCAGCAAATTCGTTGTTTTCGGTCTGTATGGCGAGGGCAATTTTGCCCTGCGGCCTCGCCAGGAACGCATACATGTGGTGTATTTTTATTTCCGCAGCGAAAATAGCCTTTGCAACCTTCGGCATGTCCATCGCACTGCTGATTTCGACGGCCAAAATCTCATTTTCCTGGTAGCTAATTCCCTGCTCTGAAAAAACTTTCCGCGCCTCATCGGGGTAATTTACAACGCATCTAACCGTAGTGTTTCCAAAATTTTCAAAAAATGACACAGCCAAAATGGTGACATCACCGGCGACCAACGCGCCTAAAACACCGCTGAATGAAAAAATTTTCCCGTCGAGTGGAAATAAAAATTGGATTACTGGAGAGGAAGCTCCGGAGGCCGTGGCGCACGGCGCCATACTGTGAATAGAAGGCACTCCAAGCAAAAGGTAAAAAATATTTCCAAAAAATCCACAAAGATTTTAGCATATTTCTTCGCAAAAATAATTTACGTCCTATTGACATTTTTCGAGAAATTTTTACCGATTCATTACTTTCACAATGGAAGCCAGACGAAATGGATCAACGAATATCAAAGTCGTTGCATTATTATTCCTAGTTATTTTTTGTTCCGGCACCGCATGGTGCGCCCGGGAAGAGAAAATTAACAGGGTCGAAGTCTTTGTTTCAGCCTATTGTTACCGAATAAATAGGGTGCGCGGGCCTGAAATATTGATTTTAAAGAGAGCCTCAACCAGAGAATTGGCTCCCAGCATGTGGGAGTGCGGTGGCGGATCTGTTCACGAAAATGAAAATTTCGAGGATGCCGCCAGGAGGCAATTGCTTGAGGAAGCCGGCATAACAGCCACCCGCTGGAAAGTTTTGGAGTGCTTCGAAGTTGAGGTGCGTCCAGGGGTGATAGTACCCGGAATCGCCTTCACGTGCAAAGCCAATGCGGACTCACCAGTGAAAATTGACCCAAGGGAACACACCGAGTACCGCTGGGCTACCATCAAAGAGCTCGATGACATGGCGCTTGTGACGCAAAAAATGCACCAATCAATCGTGAAGCTGCTAATGATCCAGGACAAGCTTCTTTAGCTATCAAAGTCGGCCCAAGCCGAATTGGGTCTAGCATGCAGCGAAAATTAATTTCATTTTCAAATATAAAAAATTAATTACAGAGGAGATTTACCGAAATGGACACCATATTTAGTTCGCACCTGTTTTTTCCGCGCTTACCAGATGAAGAGATTGAAGAAGTCTATTCGAATGGCGCGCGAATTATCATGGATTCGTTTTCTGCAATGTCCTTCCGCAAGCTGAAAACAGCTGACAGAGCTAAGGTAAGCGACAGCATCATGTCCCTGGACGGCCCCATCGGTTCTTCGCACTTCATCGGTGATATTGTACTTTCGGACAGAATAGTAAGCATCAACGCAACCATCGAAGATTCGGCACCAACGTTCAAGTGCAGCATGTCTTCCGAATTTACGGTCAACGAAGTGTAATCCCGTTGAAATCGCCGAAAGGCAGGAGCGAAAGCACAGAAATCGGTGACTCGCTGATTTTTCAAGTCGAGTTACAAGCTGTCCGCCAGCGTACAAGTTGCCTGCGGTATCGCCTTTGGTTCAGAAAAATGAAATTGCAACTGACGCACAAAAAAGTAATGGAGCTTCGCATATGGTAAAAAAATTGTACATAACGACGGCCATAGACTACGCCAATGGTAAGCCGCACATTGGCCACGCCTATGAAAAAATTCTTGCCGATGCCATGACACGCATGTTCAGGCTGCAGGGGCGCGATGTGCAATTCATGACAGGGCTCGACGAACATGGTTTGAAGGTCAGCCAATCGGCAGAAAAGGCCGGCATCCCTGAGTTGGAGCACTGCAACAACATTGCCGACGATTTCAAAAATTTATGCAAAAATTTGACTGTGGACTACGACAGGTACATCCGCACAACCGAACCTGAACACAAACGCGTCGTGCGCGATTGCCTGCAAAAATTATACGACGCCGGAGACATCTACAAGGCGGATTACAGCGGATTATACAGCAAGACCGCCGAGCGATTTGTCCTCGAAAAGGATAAAATCAACGGCAAATGGCCATCGGATTACGGCGAAGTCGTCGAAATATCGGAAACGAACTATTTTTTCAAACTGAAAAAATACCAATCGTGGCTTGTCGAGTACGTTGAAAGCCATCCGGAATTCATATTTCCAGAGTTTCGAGCAAGGCAGGTGCTGGAATTTTTAAAAGAGCCGATAAATGATCTCTGCATTTCGCGTCCCAAACACCGCCTATCCTGGGGAATAGAACTTCCGTTTGACAGTGAATACGTCACCTACGTTTGGTTCGATGCGTTGGTAAACTATGTAACGGGCGCAAACTACTTCGGTGAAAATTTTTCCGATTGCTGGCCAGCCGACTACCACGTCATCGGCAAAGACATCGTCGTTCCGGCACACGCCGTATACTGGCCGATTATTTTACACGCCCTGGATATCGCCATACCTAAAACTTTGCTGACCCACGGCTGGTGGCTAGTTTCCGGAGAAAAAATGTCGAAGAGCGCTGGAAATGTCGTCAATCCGCTGGAATTTGCCGAAAAATTTGGGACCGATGCATTTAGATACTACCTGCTGCGCGAAATGACCGTCGGCCAGGATTGCGATTTTTCACCGGATAGGTTTGCCATTCGCTACACGAGCGACCTGGCGAATGACCTTGGAAATCTTGTCAGCCGACTGCTGAACATGTGCCACAGGTACTGCGGTGGAGCTGTAAAAGATTTTGGGCCGTTCGGCGAGCCGGAAAACAGGATGCGAAGGCTGTGGGAAACGTCCGTACCGGAAATCATATCCTCGTACAACGAATTTGCCTTTCACTCGGCTCTGGAAAAATTGTTTTCCTGCGTGCGTGCCGTCAATTCCTACGTGGAAGAACGCTCGCCGTGGAAGCTGGCGAAGTCCGACGGCGAAATCGATAGGCAGCTCATAGACACAACCATAGCAATAATCTCCGAATGCGTCAGAATAGCGGCAATCCTGTTGCTCCCGGTGATGCCAACAATTTCCAAAAAAATACTGGATGTTTTGGGATACGGCGGCGAAGTAAATTGGGACAGCGGCGTTAGATTTGACAATTTTCTCGCTGGGAATAGACTTGCCGAAAGTTCTATTCTGTTTCCAAGAGTCGACTGATAGATGTCGCACTTCATACGGATACAGACGCTAAAAAAGTGGTGGCAGCGCACCCTCGTCGCGATCATCGCCGCTGCGCTGAGGTTGTATTGGATGACGCTTAGAGTTAGCCTATCCGACGAAGGCCACCAAATTACCAATTCCATAGAAAGTGGTACCATCTTCGTCTTTTGGCATAGCAACCTGTTTGCGGCCTACACATTGAAAAAATTTTTGAAAAAAAAGCGCATCTGCGGGCTCGTCAGCCCGTCCCGCGATGGCGCGTGGCTCGCGGAAATTTTCAACGCTCTTGGCATCGAGACCATTCGCGGGTCTAGCAAGCGCAGAGGGCTATCTGCCATCGGAGACATGGTAAGAGAACTCGGCGACAACACCTCCATTGCCATAACTCCAGACGGTCCTAGAGGGCCCGCGTGCAAATTCAAGATCGGAACGGCCATGACTGCGAAAAAGGCGAAAGCTGACGTGGTGGTAGTCGCGCTGAAATACGGACACTTTTTCACGCTACCAACCTGGGACAAATTCAAGGTGCCGCTGCCTTTTTCAAGGGTGCGCGTCCGCGTAGAGATGTTCCGCTTCAAGGACTTTGAGCGCACAACGGCTGAAGAGCTGACGACCTTACTGGAAAAGCAGCTGAATGGGATGCAAGCGAAAATAGGAGGCTAATTTTTACCATCGGTGGCAATTCCAGCGGAATGGTGACACGTCGGCAGTAGATTTAGCTCGTGAATCCTGTCAGCGATGTCGCTACTCAGAGCGGCCAATGCGATTCGCATACCTTCAATGATATTTTCGAGAGCATCGGTATCAACGGGAGTCGATGCGGCGTATTTGTATACGCAAAGTTGCCTCCTCTTTGCATAGTCAAAAAATGTCCACGTGCACTTCAAAACAACGCTTTTTTCTTCGTCATTGTATATGAGGTCATCGAAGTCAATGGATATGCGGTAGTCACAAACCAGCGTGTTTCCTATGGTATGCATCGAGGATACGATCATCGCACAGCGGCGCATTTTTTCGGATAGTTCGTCCTGCAGGACTCTTATGCAGGCGTCGCCGAACGGTTCGGCCCACCTGTCAACTTCGGAAAAAACCAACTTATTTCCGGCGACTTTTTTGGTGATGTACGGACAATCCGCATAGGAGGGAATTTCGTCCAAAAGCAAATTGATGACAACTAAATTCACATCAGTCTCATCCGGCGGCATGGCCACAATCGAATGGGATCCGAGCGTATAAAACCTTGAAACGTCCTTCTGCGGAGCGAACATCGCGCACCCGGGACACGCTAGCAAAAATAGAAGAAACAGCAAAGTGGTTCTGCTTTTCATAGCGCCCTCCCGGCGACCAGCGCATTGGGATTCCTTTCAATGTATTCTGCCAAAATGCGCAGTGCATGCAGCGCCTTGGAAAATTGCTGCAGTGAAATATCAAGAGACCTTCTCGTTCCAGAATCAAAGGCCAACATATCGGCGATTGCTTCCATGGCCTTGTTTACCGACTTGAAATTCAAATCCCTTACCTTATCCTTCACGGCGTCCAGCATCGCTATCAGGCGTGCCGAAATTTTTTCGAATTCGAACTTCGACAGCTTTTTCATTATGGAATCGAAGCTTGCCATAAATTCATCGAGTTCCGTCGCAACGGATGGCATTTGCTGGTACCCGCGCAAATTTATGTCTCTGGAAAATCTTTCCTGATCAACCTTGTAATAGTCCAATCCGACGTACAATCTGCCAGTTAGTATACTTTCCATGGAAAGCTTTGCCGCCAGTCCTCTGCTGATCTGCTCGGTGTAAAACATCCTGTAATCGCTGACCTGCAATCGACCACCCCTTATGGCCTTAAACATATTGGCATCTATGCCGAACACAACGGCGGTAATGGCCTCATCGATTTCGTCGTCGTAGATTATCTCTATGGATTCCACCGAGCCAACCCGTACGCCTTTAAATTTCACAGGAGCACCGATGTCGAGGCCGTTCAGCGACGTGTCGAAAAAGGCATAAAACCTTATTTTTTTTGCCCACAGACTTCCCGACGAAAAAAGCACCGTAGCTAGGGCCAACAGCAACAGCGATGCGACGACGAATGTGCCGATTAATACGTAATTGGCCCTCTTTGACATCTATCTACAACAATCCAGTTAAAAGTACGGAAATATTTACACAATTCCAGTTTTTTCGGAATTTTCGAAATTTTTTCAAACTATTTGTACCCGATGACGACGTCATTTGGCGAAGAAATATTGATGCTCCTTATCCTGTGCATGTCGTTCCTGCATTTATCGTTCATTAGGTAGTCCAGACGCAGCAGCTGGACATCGAAATTTTTTAGACCTAATACTACATATATTCCGTTCCTCAGGTGAAGCTCTATGGTTGCCCAAGCGGCTTCCAGGCGGCCGTCGTAATTTCGCAAATCCACCACGGTCACGAGGTTAAAAATATCGCGAAAGTCATTCCTCAACGCATCCACAAGCTTTTTCACAGCCCCAATTCCCGGGACCGGGAAAAACGCCATTTTTTTCGCGTCCGACAGCTTCAGTTCCAGGTTGGCGGCCAATATCCCGGAAAAATCGTCCCGGCCGTAGCACAGCGGCTGGAATATTTTTCCATCCAACTCATCTACGAGCAAAAATTGCTTTTCCCCATTCACCTTCGCAGCAATTTTCAGGAGCGGCACCCGCTCGTCAATGCCTATGAAAAACGTGTCTGGATAGCGCTTTTCCATGAAAACTCTCCTTATTTGCGGGAAAGCCATGAGGCGTTTTTCCATGTCGGCGATGTCCAACGCGAACAAATCGACACCCTTCTCTATGCCCAGTGTGGAAATTACCCATTCTTCAGTAATCTTTCCGCTCGTCCTGAAGGAAATGTTCTTCAGCTCATTCATCGTTGAAAACCGCACACCGGAATTTTTCAAAAAAAACACGGTTGCTCCCGTGGCCCAAAGCGCCGCAAGTACCAGCAGTAGCGTAAAAATTCCTTTTAATTTGCCATTAAGATTCATCGGTGGATCGAAGCAACGCTACCGCAGCATTATACAAAATTCATTTCCATTGCATAGTTAAAACGTGCGCCACGGATGCATTCGATTCAGCGTATCCACGGGCGCGTTTTTGTAAAAATAAACACACCGATCACAGGCTACCGCCGCACCGTTCATCTGGCGGCACGCGTGGCAATCCGGTTCAGTCGCAGTTTTACGTCCTAACAAATATAAAACTTTTATAAAAAAGCTTGACTGCAAAAGATTAGTATCCCAATTCAATACTGATTATGGAAAAAATAAACAAAACTACCAATATTAACATTGGATCAACGCCGCCAGGAAAACAAAACATCCCGGCCAACGATCAGCAGAATAACTGGATCACGGTAAAAAATAAAAAGTCTAGGAAACCGGAATCTCTAATTTCTCAAATTCCTCTAACGCACAGGAGCGTGTGCCGTGGAACATACACTCAGAAGAGCTGCAATAAATTTGTCGATAAATTGAATGAGTGTCGCGACCAGTTTTACAACAATTTTTTTGCAGTGCTCCCAACAGCGAAGCCCGGTACACATACACAAGCAGGCAACGCGTTGGTAGAAAAAATGGATCTATTAATTGCCCAGAATTTGCCTGATAGGGAACTGCAAACATTTCTATCCGAGATCAAAGATTTTGAGAAAAACTACATAAGAAACAGGACTTTCGAAAACTTCCAAAAAGACGAAGAAAGGATGGCTTTTCTTTCGATCAAAGGAAGCCTGGATGCCTTCAAAAAATACATCCAAGCGCAAAACGATATCATATTGGGCATCGATGGAGATATAGTATCCAATTCGCGAGGCACAATGTGGCGCCTTTGGTCCAGCCCGTTCTCCGGAGCAGGGACCTGGGGAATCGCGTTTTCAAATCGCATCAAACACATCAAATCCACCGGCGGCAATATAACGCTTGCGCTTTCAAATTTTGAAAATTCTAGTCCTTTGATGGATAGGGCTTGCGAAGTTTTAAAATATGCAAAAAGAAAAGCGAATTATATGAACGGCTATGATTTGTGGAATGCTATCTGGGAAATGGATGGACATGCGCCATATCGGGCAACTCTCGAAGAGCTGCAGGAACAATATGCCTACATCCTTTTCAAAAGAGCCATGTGCGCCATGAAGAATGACAAGGACCTAACTGCGGGAAATGCCATAAGGGCCGCTGCCAACGGATACTACAGATATATAGACACCAGAGGAATGATCACTTTCTACGAGCTCGCCTACATGATCAATGAAGGAGTTATTACTAAGGATCAAGCGCTAGGAAAAAGCACCCAGACCATTAATGTGAAAAATGGAAGCGAGATGAATCTTCATCAGCTAACCTCAGGGATGTTGCGGTTGAAATGCTAGCCAATAGAGCGCCCGTGGAAAGATCATTCAGCGGGCAAAACCAGACAAGGACCGGATCATTGGCATGCTCCGGCCTTCGCCTGGCGGCACCAAAGACGCCGCGGCAGCATTGAAAGGCGTGATAACACTCTACGAGCTAGCGTATCTGCTCAATAAAGGAGCTAAATTTTCCGTCGTAGTTGGCAAAAAACAAGAAAAACGACAACACTACGCGCTACTTCGCCAACAAGATCTACGTTCTTAATTTTTGCAAAAAATCAGCAAAAATCTTAATTGACTAATCCCAGCAGCGCAGCATTCACTATATGGGATGTTTGAATGTGACCTATCCGGGAAAATTTGCGCCGTCACCGGCGCAGGGCGCGGCATAGGCAAAGCGATCGCCTTTGCCCTTGCCGAAGCCGGAGGTCACGTAATCTGCATAAGCAAATCCGAAGGGAGCTGTGGCGGATCGGCGGCTGAATTGAAAACTAAAGGATTTTCAGCGGAGCACATAGCGGTCGATGTTGCTTCATCGAAGGAAATTTTCAAGGCCTGCAAGGCGATCCTGGCAAGGCATTCCGCCGTCGACATTCTTGTGAACAATGCCGGCATAGCGCGGGACAACGTGGTGCTGAGGATGTGCGAAGAAGACTGGACGGATGTCATAGATACTAACCTGAGCAGCTGCTTCCACTGGATGAAAAATTTTCTCCATCCGATGGTAAAAAAACGCTGGGGACGGATCGTGAATTTGTCATCCGTCGTCGGAATAATTGGTAATTTTGGGCAAGCGAACTACGCCGCCGCAAAGGCCGGGATCATTGGGTTGACGAAATCCGTTGCCAGGGAAGTCGCTTCCAGAGGAATAACGGTAAATGCCGTCGCGCCGGGCTTCATCAAAACCGACATGACGAGCGGGCTTGGTGACGGCGTAGTTGCCGAAATTTTAAAAAATATTCCCATGAAGGAATTTGGCGCGGCGGACGATGTAGCTGGAACGGTCAGATTTTTGTGTTCACAGGCGGCAAAGTACATAACTGGGCATGTCATCAATGTGGACGGAGGGCTTGCGATGTAAAAAAAAACTTGCGCGGAAAAATTCTATTATTTTGATGCGCAAAACCTAGGGATTTTTATTTATGGCAAACAACAACATAGAAGCACGAGTTAGAAAGATTATCGTTGATCAGTTAGATGTTAACGACGAACAGGTGACGCTCAACGCGTCATTTCTCGATGATCTTGGTGCAGACTCCCTCGACACCGTCGAGTTGGTAATGGCCTTCGAAGAAGAATTTAAGGACGAATTGAAGGGTGAAATTTCCGAAACCGAAGCTGAAAAAATGCGCACAGTCAAGGATGTGATCGATTTCATCAACAAGAAATTGGCAGGCGAGTAAACTGCGTCGATTCACCGCATTGATGGCGACGATACGTGAAATTAACGCATTCGGTAGGCGCGTCGTCGTTAGTGGCATCGGCCTCGTAACCCCCGTTGGAATCGGCGTGGGCGAGGTTTGGAGCAATTTGACCGCCGGTGAAAGCGGCATTTCGCGGGTAACATCCTTCGCAGCAGATGGCTACCCATGCCGCGTGGCTGGGGAAGTAAAGAGTTTCAACGCCGAAGATTTCACGGATCACAAATCCGTCAAACGCAATGATTTGTTCGCGCTGTACGCCATTGCGGCGGCCAAGCTCGCCGTCACCGACGCAGAAATCAACCTGGCGGATGTTGATAGGTCACGCGTCGGTGTAATCGTCGGATCAGGCATCGGCGGAATGGCGACAATTTCCGAGCAGTCCAGGATTTTTCTCAGCAAAGGAGCGAGATACGTTTCGCCTTTTATGGTCCCGGCGCTCATTTCCAACATCGCATCCGGCATTATCGCCATCGAATTGGGAGTGAAAGGACCAAATTGCGGCGTAGTTAGCGCTTGCGCAACGGGTAGCCACGCCATTGGGGAAGCTTTTCACTGGTTGAAGCTCGGCAAGGCCGACGCCGTTCTGGCCGGTGGAAGCGAGGCGGCCGTTACCCCGCTGAGTTTTTCCGGATTTTGCTCCATGCATGCGATGTCGACGAAACACAACGACATTCCCGAAACGGCGAGTCGCCCATTCGATGCAACGCGCGACGGCTTTGTCATGGGCGACGGATCGGGCGTTTTGCTGCTGGAAACAATGGAACACGCGAAGGCACGCGGCGCAAAAATTTATTGCGAAATTATTGGCTATTCCGCCAGCTGTGACGCCCATCACATAACGGCGCCCGACCCTAATGGGGACGGCTTGGTCACTTGCTATAAGGAACTGTTCGCCGAGACCGGCATTGCGCCAACGGATGTGCAGTACATCAATGCCCACGGCACGTCTACACAGTACAATGACAAATACGAGACGCTCGCCATAAAGAAATTTTTCGGAACCCATGCCCACGATCTCCTAGTCAGCTCCATAAAAGGGGCCACTGGTCATTTGCTTGGGGCCACTGGCGCCGTCGAAGCAGCTGTCTGCGCAAAAACGATCGAAACCGGCACCATCGCCCCGACCATAAACTATGCGGTGCCCGACACGGAGTGCGACTTGAACTACGTTCCCAATGAGTCATTGAAAGCGGAAGTCACGTACGCAATCAGCGAAAATATGGGCTTCGGCGGGCAAAACGCAGTGCTGATGTTCAAGAAAATCCTCCAATAAAACCTAGGCAGTGAGATCATTTCGCACGCCATTTTCCTCATCCGGAAAGTGCACAAATTAAAAAACATCACCATCATGTTGCCTTCGGTGCCGTTGCGAAGTGCATCTTCAAGAAACTTTTCAAATTTTCATAGCCGAATTTGCCGGCGATTTCATTCGCCTGCTCAACTGTCAATTTCCCTGCCCCTTTGCTTATTCTGAATCCGGCTTTTTTTGACAAAGCATCCATCCGTCGGTTATACTCGGCCCTGGCCAGTATCGATGCGGCGGCCACCACTGGATCGGACTCTGCCTTCGTTTGCATGCGCAGCTCAAAAGTTTTATCCTTCAAAAATGTTTGCACGATCGGCCTCTTCGAAAACTGGTCAAGCATGCCCCAAGGAACGCGTCTTTTTTTCAGTGCATTTTCCAGCGAACGGGAATGCATCCACCCAAGTAAATTGTTCATGTTGCTCCCGAATTTGGCGTATAGTTCGTTGTATTTTTCCATGGAAACGCACATCACATCTGCAGCGCAGTCAGACCCAAGAATTTTTGACTCAAGGGCAAAGATCATTCCATCGCTGGAGACATTTTTGCTATCCCTAATGCCATCGCGCATCCACTGGCGAACGACATCTCCTCCGGCGATCACGCATGCCGTGACGAGCGGGCCAAACAGATCGCCCTTTCCGCTTTCGTCCATGCCTGCGTGGTCCTCAAACCACTCCGGATGATCCACCTCCTCATAGCCGAACGACGGCGTGAACGTTACCTTTGGCTCCAGCTCAAACTGCACGAATTCATCCGTTTTCTTCCCCTGAATCACGAGCTTGCCGCTTTCATAGGCGACTATATTCAATCCGGGGCACCTGAAGGCGAAACTGGCGTAGGCAACGCCGTAGCTTTCGAAGTGGAGGGCCAGACACAAGTCGCGGAGTGCGCGCATTTGCTCGCGATCAATTTTCGCGGTGTAGGTTGAAATGCGCCGTCCGTGAGCAGAGCCATTCGGTCGATTCGATTTTGCCATTTACTCGACCATGCATTCAGTTTTTACGTGAAAAGACAATTCCTTTCCATCGCGATCGACTACGACGTCTATGAATTCTCCGCCGCCATAGAAAAACAGCGCATTGTGCAAGTCTTCCTTGTAGTGCGCTTCAAAGTCACCGACTTTTCTTATCCTATCCCCGACGCGCAATCCTGCCTTTTCCGCTTCAGATTCCGAAATTACCTTTGCGATGATGATTTCCTGCCCGGAATCGAGCATAGGCTCCGCCCTAACTTCGATGCCGATTTTCGCATGCCTTACTGCGCCACTGCTGACTATCCCATTGAAAACTTTCGATAGCGCGCGCTTCGGCAAAATAAAACTCGCCGCCATCTCCGGTAGCGACACTACCATCATGCCGGCCAGATCGCCATCCAATCCAAAAACGGGAGCCCCGCTCTCCCCGCCACAAAACATTAAATTCGTACGCAAATATGTAGTAGGAAACGCGTTATCGCTGTAGGATATGTTCTTTCCGCAAACGATCCCAAGATCCGGAGATGGGTCCATCCCCAACTTACAGCCTACAAAAACGACGAACGCCCCTATTTCCGTCAGCTTCCTTGGATCATTTTCAGCGACATCGATCACTCCAAACTCGCTTGGCGGGTGGAGTAGTTTCAAAACGGCAACATTCGTCTGCGTATCGGCGCCGATGCATTCGGCAGCATAGGATATCCCCATGTAATCAATCCAAATCATTTGCACATTTTTAACCACCGACGCCGCTGTCAAAACGTGAGCCCTGTCCGAAACAAAGAAGCCAGTTCCAGCCACCACCTGCTTCACGTTTGATTCATCTCCACCGCCGTGATTTGGCTTCAAAACGCAAACAACGCGCACTATGGATGTTTTCTTTCCATTGAAAATGTCCTTCACTCCATCGACTGGGACACAGGTACTTCCCAATTGGACGCCCTGTTGGGTCATTGGTCCGGCCTTTTGCCTCCCCAGCGCAAACGCGCCCTGCAGCGGGCACACCAGCGAGAAAAAAAACAGAGCGACAAGGCAGCAAAATTTCCGCACCGTCACAGCCCTACATCTTTGCAAATAAAGGAACTTTTTTCCGCAGGATTAGCATGTCATGCACATATTCCACGCCGTCGTCGGCGTAATCCATGCTGCAAATGCCAGATTCCACGTCGATGCCGTCGCAGCGCGCGAACATGTCATCACTTGCAAATTTAACGTATTCCTTTGCAATGTCAATGGACATTGGCGAACCACCGATGCGCTTTTCACTTCTAAACATCGCAGAGAAAGCGACCAACAGCAACAAAACTCCGGCACCACCGAAAACAGTGCGCTTGAAATTAAAAACCGAAGTGACCAGTGAGAGTAACCTCCTAAACCTGGAATCTCCGACGGCCGAAAGCAACTTGTTCTCAAAAGCACTGTCAAACTCCAACCACCTGTCACCCGGTGGCGTCTCCAACTTCTTCAGCCGCAGCAGCTTCCCAAGCTGCCTGTCCCTATCATCGTCAAACATAATCCTCAGCGCAAATAATCATGCAAATGAAACTTCAGCTGCTCTTTGGCGTAGTGCAACCGCGACCGGACGGTACCTTCCGAACATTTCAAAACTACAGCCGCGTCGGCGGAGCTAAACCCTTCAACCTCGCACAAAACAACAACAGCCCTATGCTTGTTTGACAATTTTTGCAACGCAATGTTCAAATTTTCTTGCAGCTCCTTTAAAAAAATCGACCTCTCGGTCTTTTCCTTGCCGACCAAATACTCGAAGTAGTGGCATTCCGCACTTTCTTCGTCAATCTTTTCTAGACTAAAAAATCTGTGCAACCGGTTTTTGTTAATCTGGGTGATCGCAGTATTTATGGCTATCCTGTATAGCCAGGTGAAAAATGCCGATTTACCGCTAAACTTTTTTATGCTGCGGTAGGCTTTTATGAATACTTCCTGCGTCAAATCGAATGCATCGTCGCGGTTTGATGTCATGTTGTATATGATCGAGAACAGCCTTATCCTGTATTTCCTGACCAAAGTATCGAATGCGACGGAATCGTTGGCCTTCACCCGCTCCACGAGGCGCAAATCCTCATCGAGCGACTGCCCACCAACCGCCCCACAACCAGCAGCTTCACCGCAGCGAAACGAACTACTAATATCCACAACGAGCCAGAGGCTACAATAAATTTGCATATTGGCAATTATTTATTTCATTGGGTTCTTCCTGTAGCGTATGAGTATATCGTCAAAGGGGTTGAGCGTGGTAATAGTGGCGAGAAATGCCGAGGAAACGATAGTACAATGTCTGCAGTCAGTGGTTTCGCTAGCCGAAGAAGTCATCGTGGTGACAAACGATTGCACCGATGCAACGGAATCCATAGCCAGGTCCTACGGGGCGAATGTCATTGAGCACGCATGGGAAGGATTCAGGGATCAAAAAAACTTCGCGATTGGGTTAGCTACCTGCGAGTGGATTCTCTCATTGGACGCCGATGAAGTGCTGAGTCCAAGACTATCGACGTCAATAAGGACATTCATAATTTCACAGTCGCAGACATGCGATGGCGCCAAATGCGCAAGGTGCACATCCATCATGGGGAAGTGGATTTTTTTCGGAGACTGGTACCCGGACTTCGTACTTAGGTTGTTCAAAAACGGGCACGGGCACTTCGTTGGCGGTAGCGTACACGAAAGGTTGGAAATTGATGGAAAAGTTGGGCGCCTGAAGGGAGATCTCTTGCACTATTCCTGCGAATCGCTCCTAAAATTCACGCGGAGGAATGTGGCCTACGCGGATATGGCGGCCGTTGATATGTTCAACAACGGAAAGAAAATTTCCGCACTTCTCATAGTTGCGAAAGCCCAGTGGAAATTTTTCCGCTGCTTCGTACTTAAGGGCGGCTTTTTCGATGGTTTTACCGGATATTACCTAGCGAAAACGCAAAGCTTTTTGACGCTATACAAATATTTTCGGTTGCGTAGACTAACCAGGGAGAGGAGAAGCTATTGAATTTGCAGCGGAGTCAGGTTAAATTTTGGAAAGTATGGATGCGAAGGTAGTTGTGTGGATTACCGCCAGTGTGTCGCTATCGTTTGTGTCCTGGGTGGCTTACAGTCTTGCTACAAAGGCAAAGGCACGGAGGGATCGCAAAAATTTTTCCAATCCAAAGTATTCCATCGGAGCGGCCATAGTCAATATGGAGCGGGCCACGGTGTACGGTGAGGGTGAAAATTTTAAATTCTTTGCGCGCTACGCCATACGCACGTGCCTCGGAATGCAGCGGGCATATCCGCCCGATGAGCCGCCGCCGGAAGACGTTTCAAACGTTCTCGCCAATAGCGGCATCGGCGAAGACCTAATAAAAAGGACCATGGACATCTATTTGCTAGACGCTTTGCCAAGTGATGCGGAAAAACTGAAAGGCATACTGGCAAGTGTCCAAGTACTCGTCAACGATCTTCTGATGGCGCTTAATTAGCGCCGCCGGAAAATTTCATGCTTTCGCGCTGGATGGCGCATATCCGAACGATCCTAGGAAAAAGCCAAGCCGATCCTTTAGTTCGGCCCTGCTGACTATCTGATCTATCAACCCGTGGGAAAGCAAAAATTCCGCCGTTTGAAATCCGTTTGGCAAGTCCTTACGCGTCGTTTCCTTGATGACCCTCGGCCCAGCGAACCCGATCAGTGCCCCCGGTTCGGCCAGTATGATGTCGCCGAGGGATGCAAAGCTCGCCATGACACCTGCCATCGTCGGATTAGTCAGAATCGAAATGTACGGAATTTTGGCCTCCTTCAGCCTGGCCAGTGCCGCCGATGTTTTCGCCATCTGCATCAAACTCAGAATGCCCTCGTACATCCTAGCACCGCCGGAGGAGCATACTAAAATTACGGGGATTTTTTTCTCCAATCCAAGTTCAATGGTGCGCGTAATTTTCTCCCCCACCGTCGATCCCATACTGGCTCCGAGAAAGCGAAAGTCCATCACCGAAATCGCGATATCAATGGCGTGCAACTTTGCGAAACCGGAAATAACAGCCTCTCGCATACCGGTTTTTTCGCGGCTCTTTTCCAGTTTTTCCAGATAGGAAATTTCTCCATCGAATCCGAGAGCGTCGACAGTCTCCAGATTTTGCCACATTTCACGAAACGTTCCGCCGTCGCACAGTAGGCTGATGCGCCTGTCCGCCGGCAGAGGGAAATGGTATCCGCTCCGCGGCACGACCATGAAATTTTTCTCCAAATCGCGGTTGTAGACGGTCTCTCCACTGATGGGACACCTCGTCCAAACGCCCTTGGGAATGTCCTTGCGCCTAACTTGAATGGTCGAATACTTAGGTCTACTAAATAGCGCCATTTCTACCCACGGGCTAGTGTTAACACATGCAAATTCTCAAACCCAGCACCGTATAGGACTCTGCAGCACTCTCTGACGGTAGCACCGGTTGTCGAAACATCGTCGACTAGCACGACCCTGCGGCTTTTCGCCATACCGTCGCTTTCCGCCGAACATTCAAACATGTTTTTCACATTTAGCAGCCGCTCACCGGATTTCAGCTTCGTCTGCGATTTTTTATTTTTACTTTTGAGTGCATTCACCACAACCGAGCCGCTCGAAATCTTTGCAATCGCCTGGGCGATCACCTCCGCCTGGTTGTATCCCCTTTTCACGCGGCGAAAATAGTGGATTGGCACTGGAACTAGCGAAGAATCCGAAGCGAATTCGCATATTTCCGGATTGTTATTTTTCAACAGCACACCGATGTCCTTTTTCAAAAAATCAGCGTTGCGATACTTCAGAGCAAGGATGATGTCTCGGCCTGTCCCCGTGTGCAGCCAGCAGGATATGCCGCTTCTGAAGTGTGGCGCGTTGGCTTTGCACCCGGCGCATATTAATTCTCCGTCGCCGTCGCCCATGGGGCGAGAACATATGGAGCACCGCGGACCCCTTATCCATGGAATTTTGGCGATGCACGACGAACACAGGTTGCAGTATTCGCCCAAGTCCGATTTTCCGTTACAAATTACGCAGCAGCGGGGAAAAATGCAATCAATGGTACGTCTGAGAATATTTTTTGCCTTTCCCAAAAAATTCATTACCCGTTTGCTTGAATATTAAAAGCGATCGATGTCAAGATTTTGGTTGAGAGATGGATGCCACATTGAATGAGCTATACCAGGACATCATCCTGGAACACAACCGAGCCCCGCGCAACAAACATACGCTGCCAGCACCAGCCAAGGTCGCGCGTGGGCACAATCCCTCCTGCGGTGACAGCGTCACCGTGTTCGTCGCCATGGAAGGCGATGTGGTTAAATGCATAGCCTTCGACGGCGAAGGCTGCGCCATTTCACAGGCGAGTGCTTCGCTGATGACGGAACTACTGTCAGGGAAAACCAAACGAGAAGCTGGTGAAATCATCGATGCCGTCTGCAGAGCGCTGGGCGATGCGGATGGCTGTGTCGCGCAGACAAATCCACTGGAACAATACGGCGAAGTCGCGGCGCTGATCGGGGTAAAAAAATTCCCCATGCGCATAAAGTGCGCCACCCTCGCATGGCACGCAGCCAAGGATGCGATGGCGTAATTTTGTCAAAGGGCAAATAGCGGAAAGAAAAAACTTGACTCTTTGACTTGTGCAGCATTGTAAGTGGCCAGGAGCTTTAATGTCGCTAGTACAATATTTTACAAAATATTTCGCGCAGTTGTTCGCGATAATCAGTCCCCTGGCCGTTGTCGCGCTATTCATCAGCACGACTGTGCCATTTTCTAAGAGCGAACGCATTAAGATCGCCAAGCTCAGCACTGCCATTGCGTACTTTGCCATGCTGGTATTCGCTCTGTGCGGACGTAAATTATTTGAGTTGTTCGGAATCTCCGATGCATCTGTCCACATTGGAGGCGGCATAATCATTCTTTTGATGGGAATATCCATGCTCAATGCCAGCGTCGACGACGAGGCCAACCACGGTGGTGCCATCGCCCAGGACACAAGCGCAAAAAAGAAAAAGGCGTCCATCCTCGACGTTTCCG
Source organism: Puniceicoccales bacterium (assembly GCA_031268175.1). Classification (GTDB taxonomy): domain Bacteria; phylum Verrucomicrobiota; class Verrucomicrobiia; order Opitutales; family JAIRKQ01; genus JAIRKQ01. The sequence continues at coordinate 76,314 of JAIRXR010000007.1, forward strand.
TAACGCCCATCGGGATTCCAATAATCTGCGGACCTTGTTGCATCACGGCCGTCACGATGCTACAGGGAGAGGCCTGCGGACTGTGGCAGAATTTAACTGGCATAGCTGCCGTAACCTTCGTCTCCGCACTTGTGTATTGCCTGCTGATGCTTTGCGTACATGGGGCAAAGTGGCTCACACCAAACGTACTGAAATTGAGCTATAAATTAACCGGGATCATTCTCGTAATGATGGCCGCCGAATTGGTAATTACCGGCCTGAAAAAGAGCGGATTCCAAGATTTAAAGCCCAGGGAGCAAGTCGAACGGGCACACTCAGCTGCAAACGGCTGAGGAGCTCATCCAATGCCATCGGGCAAATAAAATTCATTGCCTTCGTTTGGAATGCCAAATTTCTCGACCTCCACGGGACGCTTTCAATCGTGGCGCCATCAGCCAGAAAACGCCGAAAATCAGAGCATTGGCGTAGCAAACTGCCGCAAAAATCTCGCGTCATTTTTAAAAAAGAGACGGATGTCATCGACGCCGTAGAGCAGCATTGCCAGGCGTTCGATGCCGACGCCGAACGCAAAGCCGGCTGCGTCATCCCCGTAGCCGCAATTTTTAAAGACACTCGGAGCAACCATTCCGCAGCCGCAGATTTCGATCCACCTGTTGCTCAGCTTGCCGAGATTTTCACTTCTAAAATCCACCTCAAATCCGGGAGAAACGAAGGGGAAAAAGCTCGGTCGCATGCGCATTTCGCACCCTTTCCCTATCAATTCCTCGAAGAGAAAGGCCAGTGTGGCTTTCAGATCGCAAACATTCGTCCCTTCCTCAACGACAAGGCCTTCGCACTGGTGAAAACTCGGGGAATGGGTGGCGTCTATGGCATCCCTGCGAAAGACGGTTCCTGGCGATAGAATTTTGATGGGCGGCTTCTGCTGGAGCATCGTCCTTATCTGGACCGTCGACGTGTGGGCGCGGAGTATGTAGCGCTCACTGTCACTCTTCGCCACATTTTCCACGGCAACGGCAGTGTCAAAGTAAAATGTGTCGCTTTCACTGCGCGATGGATGGCTTTGAGGCGTATTGAGCGCATCGAAGCAAAACCACTCCGTTTCTATCTCGGATCCATCGGCAACGGAAAAACCCAGCTTTCCTAAAATTTCAACAATTCGATTTTTTATTTGCGTCAGCGGATGGCAAAAAGTTCCACCGCTGCCAGCCTTCGACAGCGTGGGATCCGGAGCCTCACCGAGCAACGATTCCGCCTCTGCGCTTTCAATTTCTACTAACTTTGCGGCCAACATGGCGTCAATTTCGCTTTTACAAACATTTATCGCCTGCCCGACGGCCGGCTTTTCCTCCTTCGAAAGCAAGGCCACGCCCTTTATCAATTCGCGCAGTGATCCGCTCGGGCTCAAAAACTTTGCCTTCGCTGCCTCCAGGTCAGCCCGCGATGACACTTTCCCAATGACAACCATCGCTTCCCTAAGAATCTCATCTATTTTCGCTATCATGAGCATCACACCGGAAATAAAATAACCAAATCGCTGAAGACAACGAACCGGAAGGCGATTTTTTGTCAATTTAAATCTTGATAAAAAATTCCGAAATTCCGGCAAAAATGCTACAAAGGAATTGTGTTTTTAGAAAAAACTTTATCGTTTGGTAATTGATGCCGTGTGGCCGATGATAACAATACAAAATTAAACAATGACGAATCAGCAGTTTAGCCAAAGTTTTTTCAAAAGAGAGCGACGTCCATACGAAAAAAGGCACGGAAATTTTGGGAAAAATTTCATACGAAAAAATGAGAAAATCAGAGCAAAGGAAGTCCGCGTAGTCGACAGTAGCGGGCAGCAGCTCGGCGTGATGCAAACATACGAGGCGATATCCATCGCAAAGAAGCAGGGTTTGGACCTCGTTGAAATCTCGCCCAACGCCAACCCACCGGTTTGTAAGATTTTGGATTTTGGGAAGTACAAGTACGACGAAAGTAAGAAAAACAAGGGTACACCCAAGCAGGCGTCGGCGAAAACCAAGGAAGTCAAGCTGCGCGTTGCCATCGACGCGAATGACTACAACACGAAAATGCGCCACGCGATTGAATTTTTGGAACACGGCAACAAACTCAAGCTGTCGCTGATGTTTCGCGGCCGGGAAATGGCGCACACGGAACTCGGATTCGAGCTAGTAAAAAAATTTGCCGATGAAATCAGAGCCTATGGCTCCCTCGATTCGGATCCAAAACTTTTCGGCAAGATGATTTCCGTAACCCTATCACCGTGCGCAAAGAAGCACTCAAGGGCTGCGCCCGATGCCCAACCCGCAGCTAACGCCCTCACAAAAATTTTGGATGTGAGTGAACTTCTAAAACTCAAATAAGGCAGCGATGCGAGCGATGAAAATTATTATTTGCGCATTTTTGCTGCAATGGCAGATGCTTCTTGGAAGTTCGCTCGGTGCGGTGGAAGCCGCGTTCGCTGCGAATGAAGGGGTACTAGTGTCGGCCTTTGGCACCGTGCGTGCGCCGTCCGAATTTCGCGCAAGTGGGAAATTTTCCGAAACCTCAATCGGCAAATCTGGGAACAGCCACGAACCCAACCAGTCGCTTCCGGCGACAAAATGCCGCTATAAGAAATTGCGAATTATCGCCGTCGACGCAGGGCACGGTGGCGAGGACGAGGGAACGATCGCACCGTCAAATAAACTGAAGGAAAAAACACTGACGCTGGATCTTTGCCTCCGCATTGCCAGACTTCTCGAGGAAAGCGAATACAAAGTGATTTTGGTTAGGCAGCGCGACGAAAAAATTCCACTGCTTGAAAGGGCAAGAATCGCCAATCTGGGGCACGCGGACATATTCGTTTGCATACATTTCAACGCGGCACCGACGGTCACTGCAAGCGGCATCGAAACATTTATTCTGCCTCCATCTCACAGTGGTCCAGCAAACGGCCAGCCGGATGATGCTGTGCCTGGCAATGCCTTCGATGGATTGAACGCATTTTTCGGCCACTGCCTGCAGTCATCCATCGTCGAAGAGCTCCAAGCCGTGGACAGAGGCGTCAAGCAGTACAGCTTCACTGTGCTGAGGGACTTGCAATGCCCAGGAGCACTGGTAGAATGCGGATTTCTATCGAACGCATCCGAAGCTGCAAGGATCGCGTCGGTTGCCCACAGGGACAGGCTGGCCCAGGCCATAGTCGCCGGGATACGGAAATTCGACGCCACTGTCTCGCGGTGACAGTTACTCCGCCGAATTATTTTACAATCTGGAAGGAAATCCATAGAAGCAATGTTCCGTAGCATGCCGCGGCAGCGGCGCAGGTGAATCTCGCGCCGTCCGACTCGCGCAGAAATTTCGACAAACTTACGAACGCATATGGAATTGAGCCGATTACCATGGCAAAAATTATCATCAGATAGATGAAAGAAACGAAAAAATTCTTTGATAAAATTCGCTCACCGTAAACATTTTCCAGCATCATGCCCGCACAAACGAGCAACAAAATCGCCAATCCACGCACGGCAAGGAGGTCGCGCATTTTGAAAAATGACAGCAAAATTATCGCCCCAAAGAGTAGAAAAAGTGGCACTCTGTGCTCCCCGAGGTCGGCGATGCTCAAATGCAAAACATTTGCAAGGAACCAACCACCTCCGAGCCCAATGGTAGCGAACGGCGCGCTCTTTGAAAAAATTAGCCAGTGGCACGCTTTTTCAAATCGGCCGCGCGAAAACATCGCCAAAGATAGCAAAACCAGCGCAAATCCAGTGGAAAAAATTGTAGCATTCGGATACATTTTACAAAATGGTGGCTGCCTGACCAGGGCTCGAACCTAGACAAACTGGACCAAAACCAGTTGTGCTACCATTACACCATCAGGCAACAAAATCCGCAAGCCATGAAACGGATACAGACTGGAGTTTTAAAATGTTCCTCTTTGCAAAGTCAAGCAGAAGCACTATTGACGTGCGATGCATCCAACCACCGAACGGCGGCAGCAAAGGAATTTTGCTAGGCAATGTCGCGCCACTGGGCTATACTGCCACGTGCCGTTCTGCGCGCACATGTGCGACTACTGCGCCTTCTACAAAGAGCAACCCACAAGCCATTCCATCGAACGATACCTATGCGGCATCGCCAGAGAAATGACACTTCTACGCACCAATCGACCATTCGACACAGTCTACATAGGCGGAGGAACGCCCGGGTTGCTTACGCCGGAGCACCTCGAAAGTCTGTGCGAGGCCATGGGTGTAGGTAGGAGCGGCACAAAACTGAGTGAATTTTCCGTCGAATTTTCTCCAATCACAGTAAAAAATGCAAAGGTAGAAATTTTAAAAAATTACGGCTGCAATCGCCTCACCATCGGAGCGCAAAGCTTCAGCTCGAAGACAATGCAGGCCCTTGGCAGGAGGCAAAATCGCAGGCAAATTTTCGATGCCTTCGATGCAATTTTGTCCTGCGGCATTGAAAACATCGGCATTGACTTGATATTTGGCGTGCCAGGCCAAGCGCTTGGCGAATGGATGGAGGATCTGCACCAGGCCGTTGATCTAAAACCGAAGCACATTTCCACCTATAACCTCACGTTCGAAGATGGGACGCCCCTAAAGCGGAACTTGCTGGCCAACGCCATCGACAAAAAATTCGAAGAGGAAGAGGCAGATTTTTACCTGCAAACCTGGAAATTTTTGGAAGAGAGTGGCTATCGCCAGTACGAAATTTCAAATTTTTGCCTTCCTGGGTTTGAGAGCATTCACAACGCAAATACTTGGAAAATGCAGGATTGGATAGGCATTGGACCGTCGGCGTGCTCCCAGTGGAATGGCAAAAGGTTTGCCAATGTGCCGTCGCTGGCACGCTGGCTTGGCACGCTCGACCGCGGCAAATTAGCCCATGAAAACGCGGAGGCAGTCTGCGAACGCACCCTTGCCGAAGATTCAATAATTTTCGGATTGCGGATGAACGATGGCATTGCCTTGGCGGCACTCAAAAAGGAGTTCGCAGGCGTCGATTTTACCCGCTGGGAAGAATTGTTTCGCCGCCTGGAGGAAGAAAAACTCATGCTCGCCGCGAACGGACATGTGAAACTCACTACGCGCGGGCGCCTCCTAGCCGACGCCATAGCCGTCGAAGTCCTGGCTGCAAATCGATAATTTCGTAGCAGTCTGAGGAGAGCTTATTCCAATATCCAATCGTACGGTATCTGCGACAAAACCTCGCAGGAGGCATCGCCGATGAGAATGTCATCCTCGATGCGAATGCCACCTATTTCTGGATAGTACAACCCAGGCTCGACGGATGTGACCATGCCAGCCGTCAGAATGTCATCGCCGATGCCCAGCTTTGGTGGCTCGTGGATGTCCAGACCAAATCCATGGCCCAGGGAATGGAACATTCCGCGCGGGGGATTGGAAGTTTTACTAGATTCGTATCCCTTTCCTTCGAGGTGGCCCAGCACCGCAGCCATTATACCATTTGCCGGCACACCGTCGCGCACCATGGAAATGGCTAGCCCATGGGCAGACTTCACGGCGTTGTGCATGCTAACCTGCTCCGAAGAGGGCTTGCCTTTGACGAACGTTCTGGAAATATCGGCGTAGTATCCCGAGGATCTCAGATACGGGAAAAAATCTATTAGAATAAATTCATTGGCAAGCAGCGGGCCGTGGCCGACATTGTGCGGATTGCAAGCGTCTACGCCGCAGGCAACGATCGTGTCTTCGGCCATCGCGCCCAGTGCGTAGCTCATGTCTTCCATGATCCAGCGCAGGCGTTCCGATGTCAGGACCTCACCCTCAAAGACCAGCTCTTTTCTAATCCCCACGGATGCGTTGGCCAGGATCCCTTCCACCGAGGCAAAGACCTTTTTTGCAATTTCGATGGCATGGCGTATTTCACCGACTTCCCAATCGGCTTTTACCAACCGCTGCGGCAGGACATAAAATTCGGCGATCTCCATTTCAAAACCAGCCGCACGCAAGCCTTCGGCCAAGTAAATTGGAAAATCCCTCTTGACGCAAAATTTTCCAATGCCCAGATCTTCCAGGAAACGCTTCAAAATGTCCACACTTGAGATTTTACCGGTGCCGATGGAAACCTTCGTAGCGTCCAAACTCAGAAGTTCATCGATTTTCCCAGTGTTCCTCAGGCGATTGATTTCCAGGGCGCTCGCCAGGACCGTCGTCTTTCCTCGGTGAAAAATGACAGCAATGTCGTCGGGCACGTGCGTTTCGAGCAAATAGCGCAGATCGGAGTCTCTCCTCGTGTTTGAAAATATTAGCAGTGGCAGGTCCATGCGAATGGTGGCACCCTATTCGCTGGGAAAACATTTTCAACGAAAAATGTCACCCTATGAAAAATGCGCCGGCAACTGGCACGATGGTACGGCAATTTCGATCAAAGGCGGTAGCACCACCGAGGAAGCTCCGATTCGCGACTTTCTAGAAAATATTCGGCTTGCAAGGATCAAATTTTTTCATCTGATTTGCCCCGTTGTACGCTTTCACTCGGGGCGTAGCTTAGCCTGGTAGAGCGCTACGTTCGGGACGTAGAGGTCGCTGGTTCGAATCCAGTCGCCCCGACCATTATCTATTTTTTACGAAAACCATGTCGCATTCTGCGTCGGAGATTTCCGGCAGAGTTTCAGCGAGAATGGGTTTCCTCGGCCCAACGTGGTAGATTTTGCAGCGCAGCGGAATGGCGCACGTTTCGCAAGCGCCGCGCCCCAGCATCACCTTTGCATCGCAGTCGGCGAACTCAAATTTTGCAGCGAAGGAGCAGGCATCTCTGTTTTCTATCATTTCGCCCCTTACGAAACGCCTAACACAAAATCCATCGCCGTCAACGACCTCCTCAATCGCCAACACAGCTCCGTCCTTTGCCAAATTGTAAACGTCACCGTAGTCGCCCAATTTCAAAAATGACTTCACATCGTCGGCCGTTTCCTCAAGTCTCATTTGTAGAGACAGCTTCTTCGACAGGTTCGCATTGGCGAAAAATATGCCGAAGAGGGACGGGCCGACCACAGCGAGCAGCGCCAGCGCCAAAACGACCTCCAGCAGCGAAACACCCTCATTCTCCTTTGTAAAATTCACTTTCTTAAAAAAATTGGTCTAAGCAGTTTGAAATCACCATATTTTCATCGTCGGATATGGAAAAAATCACCACTGAATTTTTTACCCCATCGCCCTTTATGTACTTTCTGACAGCCTCTGGAAATTTTTCCTTCGGAATGATCATGTCGTCATCGAATGGATCCTCCACAACTACGAAAATATTTTTGTTGTTAAAGGCGTCGGCGAGGACTTTTCGATCGCCTCTGTTGCCGCGGTCGTCGGTAAAAAATTCACTCTCAGCAAACCTATGAAATGTCTTTTCCTTGGGATTTAGCGCCTTTTTGTCGCTCTCCGACAGCGGTTTCCCGGATGGATCGCGGCCGGAAAGTATCTTTATGAATGTTTCCGAATTATTGCCCTCGCCCATGCATAAAACCTCTTCGTCGCAGAAGAACGTCGGCAAATTGCCGTATTCCGCGCAGTACATGCTGATGGCGGTTTCGTATTGTAAAAATTGCGTCCTGGTTTTGGCAACGAGCGCGGCCTTTTTGTGCTCATTTGCGCCGGAAATGAGCAGCAACGAAATTATTGCAATGATCACCAAAACGGTAATCATTTCCAATAGAGAGAATCCGCTCTTTTTTGTTTTCATCTACTGTGTATGTCGTCAATCAGTTCATCTTCGTCTATATGTTTGTTAGGGCCCATGGAAAACAAGACGTAGGATCCGGCATCTTGCGATTCGCACGTGTAAACGTAGGGATTTCCCCACGGATCGATAATTTTCCCATCGAAAATCTTCCACCTGTGACTCTCTACGAACGAGCCATCCTTTGTCGACAGCCTATTGTATAATTCTTTGGCGTTTGAATTCACCGATTGCGACCCACACACCGGATAGTGCCCGTTCTCGGACTTGAAAACTTCGATTGCGCAATTCAGAAGCGCCAATTCCTCGCGAGCCACGTTGTCCTTTATACTCTCATCCCTGTAGCCGTAGGCGACTCTAAACAGAACGAAACAAATGGCTACTATCGCCATTGATGCTATCACTTCCAAGAATGTAAACCCTTGCCGCAGACCCAATCTTCGCCTAAGATCCATTGGCGGTGATTTTACCCACACCTTACAAAATGTCAAATGCCTTCCGCGAATTAAGCAAAAAATAATTGCATGGCGCAATTTTTTACATAGACTTGCTGTCGGCTTGTCCCTATGAAAAGTGTAGAAGAAGTGTGCATGGGTCTTATTCGCGGACCTGGTTTTGCGAAAAAGATACTCGTCGGCATGGCGCTGGGCGCCATTCCTGTGATAAATTTTCTAGCCTTTGGGTACTTGCTGCGCATCGGAAAACGGGAGTGCGGCGAAGATGATTTCGGACTGCCCGAGTGGCAGCTGTCGAAAAATGGCGTAAAAAACAGCCTGCAGGAAGCGTTTTCAGCCGGCGTGGTGGCATTTATTGAATTTTTTCTGACCGTTGGCATAGCCATGCTCGTCTGCTCATCGATTTTCGCATGCGTCGGCAAAGAAAAATTTGGTCTGTGCGTCGGGTTATTCATCGGCGCACCGGCATTCGCCTGCGCAGCAATCGTTCGCGCGCCATCCACCGAAAATGGATTCGCATGGCTATCGCAAATGGCCTCCGGTGTTTACAAACTGATCGCGCTCAATTGGGGAAAATTGCTGGTACCTTCGCTCCTATTTCTGTGTTTTCAAATCATTGCCTTTCTCGTCGTTCCGATAATTTTCATGGGGGCTCCGCTGTTTCTTGGATTCGTATTTTTGATCCACTGCATTAGGCAAATCGACTGACAGCCGCCGTTTTTAGGCCACTCTGCGACGGCAGAGGCTTAGCTTCGCCGCCGCTGAATCTTGAAAAATTCAAAATCATCCGCCGGACGTCCACCGTGGCCGCGGCGCGGTACGTAATTTGGCCGCGCTCCGACTCGCTGGATATTTCCGTGCGCACGGACCGCTTGTAATCTCCATTCAGAGGATGCCAAAAAAAAGCCCTGTGCGAAACCGCGGAGATGAAATGTCCGCCCGTGGAATCCCCACAGGTAATTTTTCAATCACCGCCCGCAGAATTAAAAAAAATTTCACCTTCGATTTCCGCAAACGAGCCGATTGCAGAAGCTATTTCCCAAAACCCCTAACAAATTTTTCCATAATCCTTCTTGACTGTGGGAATAAATGGGAAATAATGGGGAAAAGTGGAAATTTGATCCGCAATGGCATCTGAACCTATTAATATCTATGTGGGTGAGCACCGCCGCAGCATCGACGAAAAGGGACGGGTATCGCTGCCTTCTAAGTGGAGATTTGGTTCGGATCACGGCGAAGTTTACATAGCCATTCCAAACCCATCAGGCTGCATCACGGTCTATCCGCCAAAAATGGCGGATAAACTGCGCGAAAAGGCCTCCGACGTGAGCCTCGGTGACAGGAGAGGGCAAAAGACGCTGACGAAACTTTTTTCAAAGGCGGACCAGCTAACCTGCGATGGCCAGGGAAGAATTTCCGTAAACCATATGCTGGAATCCCACGCCGGCCTGGCCAGGGAAATTCTCATGGTCGGCAATTTTGTAACTTTCAGCATTTGGGATCCGCTGAGATATACAGCATACTTAGATGGAGACGACGACGGAGATGACGAAATTAGCAAAATTTTAACGCAGCTTGGACTATGATAGACGCAGCACAGTCTGAGCAATCACATTGCCCGGTCCTCCCCGACGCAGTGGTAAAGTGGCTGAATGCATCCGCCGGTGGCCAGTTTTTGGACTGTACCTTCGGCGGCGGCGGCCACTCCGAAGCCCTGCTGTGTGCCAACGAAAAAAACTTCGTCTACGCCATAGACCGCGATCCGAGCGCAAAGAAGAGAGCCCAGGAATTCTCCCTGAAGCATCCAAATTTTAGATTCTATCAAATAAACTTTTCGGAAGTCGAATGCCTGCAGCTGCCCAGGTTGAATGGCGTTTTGATGGACCTTGGTGTTTCATCTTTCCAGCTGGACGATGAAAGCAGAGGCTTTTCATTCAAGTACCATGCGCCGCTTGACATGCGCATGGATAGCGGCAATGGAATAACCGCCGAAGAGTTTTTGCGCACTGCCGACGAGCGCGACATTGTAACAGCCGTCCGCGACTACGGTGAGGAGGATGGGTGGAGAAAGATTGTAAACGCCATCATTGAAAACAGGGAAACCGACGCTGTGAAATACGCGGACACATTCGCCAAAATCGTGGCGAGTTGTCTGCCAAAGCACGCACATTCCAAAATACATCCGGCGACGAAAACATTCCAGGGGATAAGAATTTTCATCAATGACGAACTGCGATCGCTGGAAGCGGCGCTGCCGATGGTGTTCGATAGATTGCTGATCGGCGGAAGATTGGCCGTGATCAGCTTCCATTCGCTGGAGGATAGAATCGTCAAAAAAATTTTCAACCGAGTGTGCGGAAGGGCAATTGATAAATTCGACTCCCAATCGCAGCAAGACAGGGCATCCCACGGCAACATTCTGACGAAAAAACCAATTGTCCCATCGGAGGTGGAGGTCGAAAATAATCCGCGCAGCAGGTCCGCCAAGCTCCGCGTCCTCGAAAAAACAAAGGATTGTCCGTGGCAAAGGTAAAAAACATTGCGAAAAAATTCTCCGAAGCCTCCGCATTTCTCTGCCTATGCCTCGTGGCTTTGTCGTTTGTTTTGTCCATTTCACTGGTTAAGTCGCGGCAAAGGATTGTTTTGATTGGGAGAAAAATATCCGAACTGGAAAAAAATTTATCAGCCAACGCTACCAAAAACGCCGAATTGGATGTGAAAATTTTGCGGCTGTGCTCATCGGAGTCACTGCGCGGCCTAGTAATTTCCGACGGACTCGTGCTTGTCAATGCGAATGACATCGTGAAAATACCAAGGAGCGAAATCAATCTTCACGCCATGGCCCATGCCAACGCAAAGGTCAATGCATTTGCCTCGGCGGATTTCCAAAGACAAACTAGTCTAACTGCAAACAACTAGCCAAATGCCCACGGCTAGACTAAATAAAAGCACGCACGCTTTCCCGCGTGCGTATGCTTTTTTGCCCAACAAAATAAAATTCGATTAGTTGAAGGTGCATGGCAAAATCAGAGCGCGGCATTGGCAAGGACGTAGTGCGCAGCGCAAAAAACACTATTTTTATTTTTTCACTTGCAAAAAAAAAGAAACTATACTACTACATTTCACATGCGAGTTAGTCTGCCAGGTGCTTTCAGCGGTGAGGGTGGTGGAAGGTATTTATTCTCTTGCATAAAAGGCGGCATATCATAGAGTTGAAAGGAACTTAGATGGAATCGATGGCGGAGTCGGAAAATGTTAATTGTGTGCGTGATTCGCTGCTGGGTAGTGGCTTGTCAGAGTGCGCTTTGTCTGCCACAGCGGGGCTTCTAACCCAATTCTGCGGCAGGTTAGTATCGCAGGCATTTGCGGAGCTTGCGACCATCTATGCGCGGAAAATTGCGCCAATTTCCCTGGCGAGTAGGCGCGCTGAAAACGCCAACGGCGCAAAGACCAGTGTGATCAACATGTTTGACCTCTACGCAAAGCACGGAAGGGAAATTCTACAGCTAAAAAATGATACGCTGCGATTTTTGAAAGCCAAACAAATTTGCAGCTTCAAGTGGCTAATAGACAGCTGCTTCTTCCCAGAGTTTTTCAAGGGAAGTGGTGCATGCTCTCAGGCGAACGACTGTAGCGTACTGCGCGATGGAATTCGTAACATCGTCAGAAACATAGTAAATCCCGAACGCGTCGATCTTGTTTGCGGTCGCTGGCTTTCGCTCATGGGTTGCGTCGGGCCATTGGCTTTCTATGGCGTGCTGAAGTACGTATTCAGCGACCTCCCGTAAGGCCTAGCCGTGGATTCCAGATCTTTTTAGTGATGGGACGTTTGTGTTGTCGTAAGGATTGTGAGTTTGCGCACCGCGGCTCGTGAGTGATTGTGTGATCTCCATTCTCTGCAAAGCATTGATTGGATTTGCTATTTCCTTAGCAAATCGTTCCGTTTCTCCCGCGCGCAGCAGCGAAAAAAACTCCGTAATCTTAGCAGTTGGCACTCTGTTCGTCGACAGCCCATTGTCCCAGAGCTTCTTGATGTTCGATGGCCGCAGGTCCCTCAGCGCCGGCCTCACATCCTGGATGCTTTCGCCGTTCAGAATATTTGCCAGCCGACTTGGGCTTTCTTCTGCGGCGGCTGAAAGGAATCCATAGGATAGCAACACGTCCTTTGGCAAATTTTCACAGCTCAGCCCGGCCGCAAGCAATTTCACAAGCATCGGTTCCGGCAAAGCATCATACTGCTTGATGAATGCATCCATGGTTTCGCAATCCCAGGAATTCATGTACGAAATGAGCGCCTCGGGTGTTGCTTCCAGTGCTTTGTAAATAAAATTTTCCGCTGCCAGCATTTTCAGTAATATCCGTTCAACGGCTGCTGCTGTGCGACTTTCGATGCTCTTGCCGGCTGTTCTCACCGACTTTTCAGGCGCAGACAACGCACCTTTGCCGCTAAAACTTCTTATGGCACTACTACCGGTCGTCTTCTGCGCCAACCCGGCAGACATTGGCTCTCTATTGATGACGATAGGCACAGTCTCCTGATGATAAGGTATCATCGGCGAATATCAAACGTTTTTATCAGAAAATTTGCGCGATGTCAGATTGCGGCACACGGCATTTTTTTCCAAAAATGCCGTTTCTTCGGTAATTTGGGAAAATTTCGGCGAAAACTGCACCCGCGCCAATTTACATATTGACATGGAGCACGCGTTGCTATCTTGGCGAATCAGCTGGTGGTTGTAGCTCAGTTGGTTAGAGCATCGGATTGTGGTTCCGAGGGTCGCCGGTTCGAGTCCGGTCTGCCACCCCACATCGCCACGCAGTATCACTAAAACTTTGGCCACTTGGCAGCGACTGAGATTTGCAAATAAGCGAGCTTGGCAATCGTTGAACACAAACACATCAAATTGAAAAAGCGGCAATTGACTTGACCCGCTATCTCCGTCCCTGCAGTTAAAGCGAATGAAGGCGTATCCGCCCGAATGCACCTATCATTTGGCAATGGTTTGGCAATGGACCGCGTTTAAAATTAAAGAATTGGAAAGGCATTGGCGAAAAAAACAACATAAATTTTTCACGATCAATGGATGACATGAAAGAAAAGTACGGCAGCAGGGCTGTCTACGTCCACGGTGGCCAGAGCGCAAGCGACAGGACTTCCCAAAAAAGAACGCCCATGCCATCCTCCAGCTCCTCGGACTTCCCAGCGAATCATTCGCCACATACTTCACATCCGATGGGGGCGCACCAGACGATGAAAATTTTCATGCCGCCGTGGAACAGCTGGCAAATCGCATGGATTCCATCGCGGAACACTTGAATGCACTGGATGAAAAAATTGATGCCATATTTCAAATGGTAAAAGCTTCCATGAAAGAATAGACAAGTTCAAGATTGAATTTTCAATTTGTCGATGGCTCATATTTTCATGGAATCACTTCAACGGAAAAGTTTTTCGCAGCACGTATTATTTGTGCGTCATAGGAGGCAATTGGAATCCTTCTTTTTACTGCAATATGCAAATATGACGCGTCATAGAACGTGAGATTGTTATCATTAGCAATGGAAAAAATTTCTTCTTCTTCATCGTCGATGGAGACATATTCCAACAAAAGTAACGACACAATACGTCTGCACTTTACAACAACAAAATCTCCAAGGCGACGATTTGAGAGAAAAACGTTATTATATTCGTATTTCAACAAACTTGGAGCTACCAATTCGCTGTCCAATATCCATCGGAACCTTTCCAGTGAAGAATTTTCCAAAAACTCCATGAGGTAGGAAGCATCTATCACTGATCTCATCACCGCCTACCACACGTGATTCCATCGCGTATTTCTTTTCGCGTAAGATGAAATTTTGGTATATCTGCCAACGCAATTCTCAACTCATCTTCCCTGGTTTCCTTCCAAGATTTTTCCTTTGTTATGACAAAATTTTGATCACGGAGAGTGATAGTCAAACTTGCGCCGCCATGCATCTTTGAAAGCAATTTAAACATGTCCTTTCTGAATTTTGTTGCGCAATACCTTTCCATGCAAAAAACAATATGTGGCGATATGTACATTGTCAAGTACATTTTGCTCACTTTGGACAGTGGCACATTATCAAAATATCCTAAGCTGTATTTCCAGTCACTTTCGCGTTGATATTTGCGCGGAAATGAAGTAAATGGATTCCATGGCTATCGTCAAAAATGTTGCTAGAAGATCTAGGAATGCGCGGGAAAAGATCCCAACGAAGAAAGAAATTTCGCAGGACGAAGCGCCGGTGAAGGACGAAATGCCGGAAATTGTGTACACTATGGAAGATCTCGACAGAGAATA
>JAIRXR010000005.1 GCA_031268175.1 Puniceicoccales bacterium
GCGGCGTGCTCACAGCCCGCGAACATGTTCGCATCCGTCTTCTTGCCACTGTCGTTGAAGGATTGGTAGGCGGCGAACATGGCACCGACGTACATGTTTTCCTTGGCCGTCCTCTCCCTTTCCGCGATATCACCGGCAAAGTTCGTACGCCCTCGCAGATAGGAAAATATCAACCCGGCACGCACGTACTTCTCGTCCTTTTTTGGATCTTTCACCCCGGCCATTGGATCTTCTACATTGCCACTTCCTATCCTGTGGGTGTAGTCCAAGCCGGCCAAGATACCAACAATTTTGTTGGTGTATCCGCACCCATCGACGACACCCTGGTCGGTGTAGGAACCGACGACGTGCACGAACGGGTCACCGGACTGCGATCCGTCTATGACGAGGTGGTTCTGCATGGAATCGCGCACTATGGACACCGACGACCACAGGGATGGCGCCATCGCTGCCCACCTACTACCGTTGGGGTTGGAAGCTCCAACGGGGCCAGGAAGAGGACTGGGTGGACGTGAGTCCGGCGGTGGTATGTCTAGCCCAGACTCCGACTCGATGTAATCGGTACTCAGATATATTCCACGGCCGAGCGCGTAGGCCTTGGAAACGCCATCGCCGATCTCCCCGACCGCACCATCCGGCTTGATGTAGACGAAACCTTCTGTTTCCCCGTTTACTACATTCAAATTCTCATCGGAAATGAATACCGTGTGGTCCCCTACGTCGACATACTCTCCTCCGCTGTTGAAAAATTTGTCGTGATTGCTAATACCATTTGGGTCCTTTGCGAAAACCCTCTTAACCCTGCCGTAGTCGCCGTTTTTCACTTCCTCAACGCCAGACCCTCCGGATATGAGAAATGAAGACAAATTTGCTGGATTGGGATCATCGCCGTAACCATATTCCTCAGTCGTGTCCGTCGACCGAATTATCCAATACTTCGTATCGGGCGGTAGCCCATTGTGTTCTTCGGCATCGTCAACGATTGCTATTTGCCCAGCATTGTTCCCTGAAGCATAGCCTTCGGAAAACCTTACGCAGTGGTGACCAGGATCGAACGTTACGAAGCCGTTGACTTTCCTGAATTTATCCGCGAAAATGGTCCCAGCGAATGCCGGATCCGGTTTGCTGCTGTCAACGTGAATGACCAGGGTTTCACCAGTTGCCACGCTCAGGCGCCCTCTTTCATTGTTGTCGGAATTGCCGCCGCTACCTTTCCACGGGTAACTGCCAACATCTATGACGACTTCGCCGTCGTGGACGGCACCTTCATGTGTCACACCGGTTGCGGGATCAACGTAGCTGATCCTGCCAGCTATGGCTTCTACGACATTGTCAAATTTCCCACTCGTGTCCTGCCCAACGTGCAGCGACCCATTTACAATTTCGATCACCTTGTTGTTTTTTCCGTGACTGTATAAGTTTACGGTGCCTCCGTTCACGGTGATTTTTTCGAAATCTAACACCGGGCCGAATGCGTTCACCGTCCACCCATTGCTGACGGTCAGCGCCGTACCAGGCACGCACCCTATTGGGTATTTCTTTTCCGTTGGCAGCATCACGGCAGCTCTTATGGCCTCTGCCAAATCCGTTCCCGTCTTCCCATCTCCAGCTCTGCCATCGTAGGTGTAGTACTCTCCTATTTTTACATATTCGCCTTCATTTTCTGCTATTTCTCCATGCTCATTCAGGTAATTGCCCCCATCCATCTTATATATAGGGTCAGGGCCAAGCAGATCGGAAGTATTCAACCTATACTCCCTAACAAAATTTACATTTTCAACCGCTACTTCATTTCCATTTTCTTCATTGAAATTGTGGTAGGAACCACGGCCGCGGCAGATGGCACCGACTACGTTGACTACGTTGGCCCTGTCACCATCGGATTCAACGGGAACGAATTCTCCAGCGCCAGCATTCGCATTCGGGTTCCACTTGCCACCGATGTGGATTTGAAAGTCCGTTCCCAGGGCGAATGCTTTGGCATAGTTGTCCAAGGGTAGGCCCTGTGTAAAAGCTGGCATGTCGTCGAAGTCTAACTCTACGTCGTTATCATATTTTATCTTGTACGCAGTGCGATCCAGCTCCTTCCCCTGATTTTCGCCGAGCGTTGCGGTAGCACCACCATCAATGTCCCATTCGCCGTTCAACCGAGCACCGAGGATATTTACGACTGTGGCACTATCAGCGACACCATCCGCGTAACCATCCGCGACACCATCCGCGGCTATCCCCACGCGCCATCCCTTTCCAGGTTCACCGGCAGCGTCTGTATTGTTCGCACCGAAGGTATAAACATCGCTGTCAGCGCCTCCGTAGGCCATGGCCGCAATTGTTTGGCTACCGTTGATGTTGACGACCATGTCGTTGGCGATGATGTTGGTGTGCGCCCCGGATCCGATGGCGGTCGCGACGGCACTTTTGCCAGCGCCGGCTACGGAAGAGGCGGTCAGTGCATTCCCGGGGGCAAGGTTTATGGTAACGCCCTGCATTATTGCCGTAGTTTCCGAGCCGATGGCGCTCGTACTCGTACTCGCACCGAGCACGGCTGCAATCGTATCCGCGGGGACGTGCGCCCTGGGTTTTGTCTCGTACAGGAGATATCCTGGATCGTCTCCAGTTACGTTCATCGAGCAGGCCGTTAGTCTGTTATTCACTCCTATGTTCCACGTGGAATCCTGCGCGCTGGCGCTACCAGTTGAGCCAAACGAGGCATTGTCGTGGAGGCTGGCGCCGAGCACGGTGGAACACACGCAGGAAGAGGCTGTCAAAATATTTTTGTCTCCCAATGTCCAATCCACGTTTTTCACAACGGCCTTTGGCCCAGCTGAGCCGCTTTCATAGGAGACACCGAGGACAGTGGCCGCATAGGCTGAATACGCTCCCAAAGTGTTTTCGCCTGCTATTTTAATTTCTCCACCGTCGACCACTGCCAGCGCGTCGGTGTATGCTCCTCCTCCGTTTAAAGAGACGCCCATGACACTCGCAGCACATCCAGAATAGGCCTTCATCGTGTTGCTATCACCGATTGTCCACGGCGTATTTAATTTGTCTTCACTCGACTGGTACGATCCGTCAACCTTTGCCCTCCCAAGGGAATTGATGCTGTTGCCGGCGGCGCCAACCACGACCGATGAGCTCGATCCTCTTGCGGTTAGGGTGTTGTTGTTACCGATGTCTAGTTTCAAGTTATCCACGTGCGCATGGGAATTCCCGCCGGCGCTTCCCGAAGGCCCTCCAACGTTGCAACTGGCGCCCAGGATGCTGGCCGTCCCACCGTAGTAGTAATCCGTAGATCGGTTATAGCCACCGGCACTGGCTTCCATCGTATTATTGTCGCCGATTTCCCAGTACGTCGTGCTAACTTCCGCCGTATTTTCGTTATCGGAGGAAAAACCTGCGCCGACAGCATTGCTGTTGAGGCTGGCGCCGAGCACGTTCGCGACTCCTGCGCAGTTGGCACTAGCGTAGGCAGCATCAGATTCGTCGGATCCTGGGCCGTCGGAAATGGCTATGAGCGTATTGTAATTGCCGATTTTCCAGTCTTTTGAATCCGTCCAACCTGAATCCGCTAAATTATGCTGCGTGCTGCTTACCTTTGCTGCGTAGTTCTCAGCACCCGCCGTCCCAGATAGGCTCAAACTGGCGCCAATTACATTCGTCGCGGACCCGTTGTAAGTACCCCCGTTCACATACATCCCGCCGTGGGCGACGAGAATATTCGAATTGACGCCCGTCCCGCTGCCAAGGTCGACTTTCAAATTGGTCACGTCCACGGATACACTCTCTGCACCCGTTATGGCCGCCGTCTGGCTGTCGCCTATCACCGTCGCCGCCCCGGCCCCAGTCGCAGACGTAGTGTCATAGTTCGCCACGATGGCGTAGGGGAGAAGGTCCGTTGGGCCGTCCTTCGTTCCGCTATCTCCATCGTATAGTTTCGGAAATGTGGCATCATCTGGCAGCCCCGCGGTGTTAAGCGTCAGCACTGGATATATTGTGCCTTCTGTTGCGTCTTTGAGTGTCTGTATGCCGATGGCGCTCACTTCGTCCGTCGACTTGGCGTATACGTGGGCTAGATAAGTGTCCACGTCACTGCCTGTTAGCACTGGCGTAGCCACCGATGGCACATTGGTGAAGAATAGATGCACTTCTTTTTTCGCGGTGGCCGCGGCCAGCACAGAACCACTGCTATCACACGCGATATTCAGGGCACCGTGTGTGTCCGCCGTAGGGGTTTCCGGATCGTCAACACTATCTGCAAATAGAGTTGCTGTATCTGCCCATTCCGCAGCATCAGTGCGCGTATCGCTTATGGTGTCACCAAAGTCCCCAAATAATCCCGACGCGCCCAGGCAACTCAGCAGCAACGCGAGGGAACAGCCTTTCTTTACAGTCTCCATGGCCCGGATGGTATGTTGCCGACTGAAATTGTCAATAAATTTTAAAAAGTTTACTTTGTATTATGAAAAATTTAAAGATCGCAATTTGTAGCGCACTACATTTCCACGCGAAGAAATAAAACGGCGATCGCGAATTTTGCACAATGGGTAAATTTTCGAAAATATTCCGCTTATTTTATGATTTTTAGCAAAATTTCGCGAATTTTTCGGATCCCTTGCCAAAAAAATTGACTTTCTCTTTTTTTTACTATCTTCGGCGGACGAGGAGCGAAAAAATGAGTGCTAGCGTCAATGCAATCGCAGGCGGCATCAGAGCACTGACCATGCTCCCGCCTGCGAAAATTAGCCATTCAAGCGTAAATAAAGCCGATGGGAAGTTGCCGGACATTTCCGCCGCACACGCAAGTAAAAATTACGTGATTCCGGCGGTGCCGATCGCGGAGAGAAACGCTGTCGCAGACAATCGGAGACCGGCTACGCTGGCCGAGTGCACCGTGGCAAATACGGTTGCAATTTCAATTTCGGAAGCCAATAAGTTGCTGCGTGTTGCCTTTGCGAGCGGCAATCTGGCGGATACTCTGAGCGCCATTGCCGAGGACGAAGGCGGCGGTGAGGTTCTGCGGCGCCTGCTCAACCTCTGGACTCTGCGATCGAATGCTGATCTGGCGAAAGCATGCCTCACCTGGGAACGCTCGTCCAAGTATTCCGGCAAATTTTTCGGCGAGGATTTCGAATGCAGTATCAAACCGACGGAAACCGAAGATGCATCGCAGACAAAGCCGTCGCAGGCATCATCCGTAGGCGACGCTACGAGCGACAAATACGCGGCGAGTGAAATGTTCAACCGAATCATCGACTATATTTTACAGCCAGATTTTTTTGAGCACGCAAAATTCCAGCGATTTCGCATAATTCGGAAATACATCGCCAATGCGGCGGCGAAATACTGCATCAACCCCGGCGGAAAAATTGACATCACCAAAGCTTGCCGACTAAAATCTTTTCTGGCAAATGTGGAAATCCAAAAAAAAGAGGCCTACGCGCAGGTCCCTGGCCTGGCCGTCGCCGTGGAGCAAATGCTGGTTGTATTGGACAGCGTGTGCACGAAGAAAAGTGCACTGGTGAAAATTATTAATTCCGCAAGTGACGCGGCGGTCGCAGACGTTGGCCGAGCAATTCTACGCATCATGTCCGCCGATTCCAAACCGCTGACCGCGGCAGAGGCGATACTGCAATCGCTATTTTCGGCGCATACTCAAACGCCGGGAATGCCAACCTGTACTATAGATTCGTACATCATAGAAAGGAAGAACAACCACCCGGAAGAAATCGCCAGCAC
This sequence comes from Puniceicoccales bacterium, assembly GCA_031268175.1. GTDB lineage: Bacteria > Verrucomicrobiota > Verrucomicrobiia > Opitutales > JAIRKQ01 > JAIRKQ01. The sequence continues at coordinate 5,737 of JAIRXR010000005.1, forward strand.
GTTCCTTCGCATGGTAACGCACGGAACGTTTCGCCTTCCCAGCGGCTACTCCGACGAGCAACTTCCAGTAGTAAACGGCCGCATCTTCGTCGATTTGAAGAACGGCATGGTGGGAAAAGATACCGTATTCGCGGATCCCAAGGGACTTCGTGAAATGAATTTAGCTGGAATAACCTACAATGCGGCACGCACCGGCGTGTCAATCCCCATATATGACCTCAACGACGCGTTTTTCGCCGATATTTTCAAATTGTCCTTCGGCAACGGAGAGATAAATCCAGTCCTGTACCACGTGACATCCTTCGGCACGTTGTACCTGTGCAAAGGCATCACCTTCGGCTCTTATTCAACGGAAATCTCGTGTGATGGCAAAACGGCAGAGAAAGTCATGGAAGAGCTTCGCGCCGTCGCCGTTAAAATACGAGCCAACGCGCCGGAAGCGCGCTACTTTCGCGTATCAACTTTAAATTATGGCCAAGATGATAGGCATAGCGAAAATTTGAATATCGACAAAGTGCTAGCATTCGACCTAAAGGAAGTAAAAGACGCCTACAAACCCTATGTAATCGGCGATCGCAATTGGGCGCATCCAACTTCTGGAAGGCACGCATCCCTCGCAGTCATGAAACTTGCGACATCGAAAGGAGAAAAACTGTCATTTGTAACTTCAACTGAATTTGAAATTTCCAGCAAAAACGCGTTCTTTGCCGCGTCCATCGCATCTTTTCGCGTCTATTCGATTGAGGAGAATGTTATATGGGAAAGGGTTGAACCGAATAGGAACCAAAATCCGCTGCTACCGACGCCTCCGAATTTCGGCTACCACAGGGCATAAAATTTAAAATAAATTTGGCCGTTTGCCGCATCTTCGCACGCGGTTTCGCCTAGCTATGGTGGAGCGCGTTACCTACGGAATAAGCTGCATCGCCTCTTCGACGGTCGTCAATCCGCGGCACGCACGAATGAAAGCGTCCTGTGCAAGAAATGTCATTCCGTCATCCATGGCAATTGACCGGAGCGTTGATTCGGGCGCTCCGCTTACGATGGCCTCGTGTAGATTTTCATTCATTCCGATGATTTCAAAAACCGCCATTCTTCCCCTGTAGCCAATGCCGTTGCAGTGCTCACACCCGACCGGCTCCTTGAATTTCACTTCCTCCGGAAGCCGTCCAATTTTAAAGAGATCGCGCAATTTTTCCAACTCGCCTGGGCTATTCAATTTTTCCGACTCCTTGGCACAGTGTGGGCATAGCCTGCGCACCAACCTCTGCGCGCACACCATTTCCAACGCGGACGCTATCATGTACGCCGCTATGCCAACGTCCTTCAGTCGTGTTACCGAACCCACGGCATCGTTCGTATGCAGTGTGCTGAGGACCAAGTGTCCGGTTACAGCTGCGCGCACGGCTATGTCTCCCGTTTCGGAATCGCGTATTTCGCCAAGCATTATCACATCCGGGTCCTGGCGCAGTATGGAACGCAGCACACTGGCAAATGTCAGGCCAATTTCCGCGTGTACCTGCGACTGATTCGCACCGGCAATTTCGTACTCCACCGGATCTTCGACGGTTATCAGGCGCGTCGTCGGAGAATACACATGCCGCAAAAAGGAACTGAGCGTCGTCGACTTTCCCGAGCCCGTCGGCCCGGTAACCAAAATTATTCCGTGTGGCTTGCCCAGCGCCTTTTCCGTTATTTTTAGCTGATGCTCCGACATGTTCAGCTCCTTCAGCGAAACGGGAGCGTTGCCACCCTGGACGAGGAGGCGGAGGCTGATGCTTTCGCCGTAGACGACTGGTAGCGTGGACACGCGAATGTCGACGTTTTCTTTACCATCCCTAAAGGAAATTTTGCCATCCTGTGGCCGGCGCTTTTCTGAAATGTTCAGCGACGCCATGATCTTCAATCGCGAAGTGACGGCAGCCTGAAATTTCCCCAAATTTTCCGGTACGCGCACCGGTGCGAGGTCGCCATCTATGCGATACCTGATGTGCAATGAATTTCTCTGCGGCTCAAAGTGTATGTCCGTTGCCCGGGACTTCAATGCGCGCCTGATGACGTCGTTTACAAATTTCACAACGACGGCTTCCGCCTCGTCGCTCACTTCTTCAATTTCGTTACTTTCGACGACCTCATTCGCCGGCGAAGACTCGTCAACGAAACCGAAGTAGGATGTCATTTCGCTGATTATGTCAACGGGAACTCCGAGGCACACTTCTGGGCGCTTGCCGCAAAATATTTCCATTTGCTGGGAAATCTTGCCGTCCACCGGCCAGCAGCTCACTATGCACAATTTGCCTTCTCCGGTTACGTCCTCTATGGGTAATATGCCGTAGGATGTAAAAAATGCCGGCGGAAGTTTTTTAATGTACTCCCTGTCTATTTTGAAGCTTTCTACGAATGGCATCTCGATGGCGTTGCATAGCCAAACGGCCGCCCTTTTTTCTTCCTCCAAGTCAAGCATCTTCGCTAGAATCCCCATGCGCCTCTGCACGGGCTCAGCCATGAGCTTGTCAAAATTTTCTTTGCCAAGCTCGGACAATTTTTCACAGAGAATGTCGTTCATTTTGCGCCAAAATTATGCAAATAACCAAATGCTCGCGTAGCAACTATTCCGGTATTCAAATGCCATCGGTTGTATTTTTCAGTCGAATTGATCTTTTTACCCCGTCGGACGCGGTAAAATTGAGGGTTTTTGTGCTTTCATCATAGGATTCTACCGAAATTCCCGACGATGCATCGCCTTGCCTAACCCACCTGCTACTCTGATCCGAAACGGTGTATATGCTGAATAGCTTGCCATTTGGACCGGCAAAAACACCTCTCAGCTCATAGCTTTCCAATTCCGACGATTGTGCGTCTTCGTCGGTGTCCGGCATCCCCACGCCGAACGGGGAATTTTCCTTGAGCGATGTAAATTCATCGCAGTGTGCGAACGCCGATGACGCCAGCACCAGGAAAATTGCTATTTTTACTGCCTTCATACCATGCCCTCTTCTCTACATTCGCCAATGCAATGGACTACCTGTGAAAGCGGCAGCGCGCCTTCCTTTTGCCATCGCGAGATTTCACTGCAGAGTCGGAAACGCTTCCATCATCGCTCGAATTGTCGACGCTATCCGGATCGCTGAGCGTCTTTTTCGGGAATTCCGCTATTGGCAGAAACTTTCCTGTCGCATCGTGCCACTCAATCTCATTCCTTATGGACGACATTGACGCCCCTTTAAGCATTTTCTTTGCATAGGCCTCCTCATTAACCGGGTTCGTCACGATGGTTGGCTTGATGAAGATGATCAACTCCGTCGTTTCCTCTTGCCGCGACTTCGGAGAGAATAGCTTTCCAACAATCGGTAAATCGCCAAAGAGCCATATTTTTCCGCCGGTCCTCGTCGTCTTCTTTTCCTGCAATCCAGCCATCACAATTGTGTCGCCGTCGTACACACTCACAAATGATATCGCATCGCGCTTAACAGTCGTCGGCGTTTCGTTGCCATTTATTTCAATCGTCGGGCCAAGTGTCTCGACGCGCTGGTTAATTTCCAGTTGAATGATCCCGTTAACGCCGATCAGCGGCTTGACCTTGAGCTCTATTCCTATGTCTTTGTATTCGACGGAACTTTTGGTCGCACCGGGGTTCGCCGAATCGCTGAGCTGAGACGTCACGATTGGCCGTGAGTCAACGATCTTTATCAGGGCTTCCCTATTGTGCGTTGTCACGATCGTCGGAGCCGATAGCACCTGCACATTTGAATCCGTTTTCGCCTTTTTAAAAACTGTATTCATGGCAAATTTTCTCAGGTTTCCGTTGATTGTAAACGTTGAACCTGTCGCGCCTGGAGGGGTAGCTCCTGTCAGAGCCAAGCTAATGTCGTTACCGCCGGCAGTAAATCCGGGTTCTTGACCTCCGTCATTGCCTCCGTCACCGCCCACGTTGTACCCAAGGCCGAGCGATTCCAGCCCGGATGCCTGACCTTTTTTGAGCATGACCTGCGCGATGACAACCTCTATGCGGACCTGGTCAAGGAGAACGTCGATTTGGTCAATTATCGACGAAACGTGCTCGATATCCTTCGGCGTTCCGCAAACGACCACGGCATTGCTGCGCGTTTCATGGTCGATGGACAAATTTTTTGAAAATTGCAACGATGTCGCGTTCGCCGGTAGGGCAGTCGCCGCTGGCGCACCACCGCCTGGATTAGCACTTTTGCTCTGCTGCCCTTTTACCACGTTGTTCAACAATTCCGCTATCTCCTTGGCATCGCCGTGCTTGATGCGAAATATTTTTGATTCAGTGGAGGAATGCTTCGGAACGTCTACCTTGCCGATGAGCAATTCCACGCGCTGCAGCGTCGACACAGAGTCGGTTATCAGGATAGAATTTGATTCTTCAAACACTATCGCCGACGAAAGTTCCGGATTCAGCAATTTTGCTATCAGCTTCGAAAATTCCCCGACGTTGAGAAATTGCAGAGAAAAAAGCTTGGAACAAATTTTCTCACTTGGAAGTTCCCCCAGCAAAGATCCTTCGACGAAGCTAGGCGCCTGCATCGGCGCCTGCTTCGCGCTAACAGCCTTCAGCAATCCATCACCCAATTCGACGATTGCTATGCGGTTTAGGGCCAGCGCACTTTCAACGGCCAGTATCGCCTCACCCCTAGTCATCGCCGTTCGGATGTGCAGGTCGATCGAAACTGCCGGCAACTCGCTGTCACGCAATATCGGTTTGCCGGTTAATTCTTCCAGCATATCCAAGACCTGTGACAGAGGAGCATCAGCCAGGGAAATACTCTGCACCGCCACCTGTCCGCTGTCTGCCAATTCACCGATCGCAGGCAAATGCTGCAGCCACAAGGCCAGAAAAATGAACATTACTATTTTCTTCTTCATATTTTCATCCCTATTTCACATTCAATACTGAGACGATAGCATGCGCAGCTAGCGACCCACTATCCATCGCATTTATCTTGAGTTCAGATATGGCAATGTAGTTCCCAATCGCTTCTATCTCGTTTGCAAAATCTATCAAATTGGCCAGCGATACGCCGTTGATGGACACCTTCAGTCGGTTAATTGTAAACCTACCAACCTGCGCATCGTCTGCTCTTTCGAAGGTGTAATCGGAGCATGTTCGCGTGATCACTTCCTCTATGCTGTGCTCAATTTCTAACAGGTCCACGCCGCTTCCGGCAAAGGTTGACTCTCCAAAACTGCTTATGTCATTTTCTATTCCCTCTGACTTATCCAACCAAGCCTTCTGTTCGCTGGCCAATTCGCTGGCCAATTTTACATTTTTGCCTATGGAGAGCGCCTGCATCACTGACATGCCAGCCAACGCAAGCAGCACGGCGCACAGGGAGATTAAGAAAACGGCTCTCTGCTTCGCAGTTAGTGCTGCAATGCGCTGAGTGACCACTTTTATGTCCGATTTCACGATTACAAAAATTTCACGCTGAGGTTGAAGGAGGTCTCCTTCTGCTTTGAGATTACGTTTGCCGTTGAAGCGTCTGCCACTTCCTTTTTCTTCCCCAGCACGCTCAAAAATTCATTTAACGCAGACACCGATTCGCACGTTCCCAGAAAGTGCGCAACGTTTGACCCATCCGCGGAAAATTCACGGAAAAGCATCTCAGCAGGTCGCACATCATTGACAATTTGCAGGCGTTTAAAGTAGGCCAACTTGCCCGTGGCAAATGCATAAATCTCATCGCGCAACTTGGAGCGCTCCTTTACTCGATCCACATTTGTCTGATTGCTCTGCATCGATGACAGGCGCGACCCAATGGCAAAATTCACGGCAACCAAGGCGACAAAAAGCAATAGAAGGCCAGCGGACGCCGAAAGTAGCGGCGCAACCGCTTTCCCCAGAAGAACGCCCATGGATTCGGCCATTTTGCTCGCCTTCTTTGCCTCGGCATCGTGCATTTCTGCCGTCCAAAATTCATCGGAAAAGAGAGCGATTTTTTTACCTTCAATGCAGCAAAAGCCACTGGCATCGACGTCTAAAATGACACATCCATTGCCGCCCGGCACGGATAGATCATTTTGCAGACATTCGAGAACAAACCTTTTAGGGATCCAATATTTACACGATGCGAGCTGCGGTATTTCCGAAAGCAACCTATCCTTCGATGCCACAAAAACCACCATCGAATCATTTCCTTTGCCAACAAAAAATCCGGCCACGATTTCGTAGTTTCCCGGCGGAAACATGCTTTCGATTGAAAGTTTCGCCATGGCATCGATCTCCGCCTTTTTCAGCGAATCTTTCGGGAAATTCATTTCCTCGAAGAGAAAATACCTGTCAGCAATGACGGCCACATTCCGTCCGAAATTACCAATCCCCTTGACTGCAAACCCCATCTGTGTCAGGCATTGTGCCCGCCATTGCGCCAGTGTCAAGAGATTTTACGAAAAATTCTACTAGAATGCCGTTTTTTTACTCCGACGAAACCGGATAAAAAATTTCCACCTCACTTCGCAAAAAAAACTTTTTTGCAGACTCCAAGGGCAGCGACTGTCGCGTCAATTTCCTCCGAAGTATTGTACAAGCCCATCGAAATTCTGACGGTTCCTGGAACGCCAAGAATTTGCATCAGCGGCTGTGCACAGTGTGTTCCGGCGCGCACAGCGATTCCGCTATTTCCAAGATACGTCGCCGCGTCGTGGGCATGCACACCGTCCACGTTGAATGAAAATATTCCGTTTCGATCCATCGAATCTCCGTAAATTTTCGCCGATGGAATCGATCGCAATCCGTCGTACATGCGAGCGGAAAGATTTGCCATGTGGGCGCGGGCCAGCTCCCAATCTATCGTTTCCAAGAAACTTACCGCTTCCCCAAGCCCTATTACAGCGGCAATGTCCGGCGTACCGGCTTCGAACCTATCCGGCGGAAGCTTGAAGCTTGTCCCTTCAAAGTGTACTGAATTTACAATGTTCCCGCCGACGTGGTATGGGGGCATTTTCTCCAGCAATTCGTATTTTCCAAACAAAAATCCACTTCCAGTCGGGGCAAATCCCTTGTGGCCCGAGCAGGCAAAAAAGTCGCAGTCAAGCTCCCGTAAATTTACCCTATGCATTGCCAAAGCACATGCCCCATCCACGAGAATTTTCGCACCGGCATCGTGGGCAATTTTCGCCAGCACCTTAATATCGTTCGTCCCTCCCAGGACGTTGCCAACGTGCTGAATAGCAACAAATTTTGTGCGTTCGGAGAACAAACTTTTGTACTTCTCAAAATCCAGGCGAAAATTTCCGCCTAGCGGGATGATTTTCCGCCTAATTCCGATTTCCCGCTCCAGCACCTGCCATGGCAGGTAGTTTGCATGGTGCTCCGCCGCGCCAACGAGCACTTCGTCTCCGGCGGACAAAAATTTCCTACCATAGCTGTGCGCGACCAAATTTATGGCCTCCGTCGCCCCGCGCACAAACACTATCTCCTTCGCATTATCCACGCCGAAGTAGTTTGCCAATTTCGTCCGCGTTGCCTCGTATTCGCGTGTCGCCCGCTCGCTGAATTCGTACATTCCGCGGTGCACATTGGCGTTATAGTTTCCGTAGAAATCGGCGATTTTATCAATCACACGCTGCGGTTTCTGCGTGGTTGCCAAATTGTCGAAAAACACCAAACGCTTGCCGTTTTTGAGCGGTTTTTCGAGAATTGGGAACTGACTGCGAAAGTCCTCCACTGAAAATTTACGCTTCACCTGGTCGCACCATAAGCAGCGGTAAAAATTTTTGAAGAAAATTATCCGCACCTCGGCATCGTTTTTGCTTTTGCGGCGGCTAACAGCGAAGCAGACGACCGAAATGTTTCCCGTCGCCGTTGACTATTAAAATTTTTCAGCTAGCTTCGCCGCCAGTATGATCATTCAGCCAAAGACGCGCGGATTCATATCCCTGACGGCACACCCCAGAGGTTGCGAAGAGAATGTAAGGGAACAGGTGGCATTCGCCGAAAAAAACAGAATGGCAAATGCCCCAAAGAACGTTCTGGTAATCGGAGCCTCCACGGGCTACGGCTTGGCTAGCAGAATTGCGCTGGCCTTCGGAGGGGGGGCCAATACCATCGGCGTGTTTTTTGAACGGTCAGCGGAAAATGGGAAACCGGCATCGGCCGGCTGGTACAATTCAGTGGCATTTAAAAAATTCGCCGAAGGCCGTGAATTGCAGGCCGAGAACGTAAATGGAGATGCCTTTTCATCGGAAATAAAAGATGTCGTAGTAGATTTGATAAAACAAAAATTCGGAAAGATAGACTGCGTCGTATACAGCCTGGCGTCGCCCAAAAGGATCGATCCGTTCACCGGTGAGGTCTTCAAATCCGTTTTAAAGCCGATTGGCGAACCTTTCGTGGGGAAAACCGTCAATGTCGACAGGGGTGAAGTGCACGATGTGACCATAGAGCCGGCTACGGCCGAGGAAATACGCGCCACGGTGAAGACCATGGGCGGCGAGGATTGGGAACTTTGGATGCAGGCCCTGCTGGGCGAAAATTTATTGGCCAGTGGCGTGAAGACTGTCGCCTATTCCTACGTCGGACCGGAAATTACGTGGCCCATCTACGCCAATGGAACCATAGGCGCCGCCAAGGATGACCTCATGCGCGTGCGCTCTGCCATCGACTTTTTGCTAGCCGGCATTGGCGGACGCGCGATCGTCTCCGTCAACAAGGCCGTTGTCACACAGGCGAGTGCCGCAATTCCGGTCGTTCCACTGTACATATCCATACTTTTCAAGGTCATGAAGGAAAAAGGATTGCACGAAGGGTGCATCGAGCAAATGGTAAAATTATTCAAAGATAACCTGTGTGGGCCATTTCCACTAAAATCGGCTGATGAGGGCCGCCTGAGGCTGGATGGAATAGAGCTCGGCGCTGATGTCCAGGAGCAGGTCGCCAAAATCTGGCCAAATATTTCCACGGAAAACCTTGGAGAGTTGTCGGACATAGGCGGCTACAGGGAAGAATTCCTAAAACTTTTCGGATTCGGACTGCAATCCGTGGACTACAGCGAGGACGTCGAAATTTAATACTTTTTACGATTTAAAAAAAATGCCTTGACTCTCGCCACCCGAAGCCGTAGGATAATGGGATAGTTTTGTTTCGGCTTTTGGGGTGTTGTGACACATCCCGTTGGTGATGGAGGTAGTGAAATGAGTGATTCAAGTGGCGGCAGTGAGATTTATGGCAAGTCAACAGAGTTTGCAGGTAGTAGGGCTGGCGTATCGCTCTACGACTTCTATGCGCTGCTCGCGAGCTTCGTTGGAAAATGCGAAATTGGGCTAAATAGCACGATCAAAAGGCTCCAGAGCGCCGACAACATCGGGCAGGCTGAGTTGCTTGCTCTCCAGTCCAAGATTCAGTCGTGGGGGAACCTGTGTTCCAGCGCGACCGGCTTGCTCCGCTCCGTCGGTGACGCACTGAAGGCAACGTCGCAAAACGTCAGATAAGCTTTTATCGGCCGCAAGACCATGTCAAATGCCACCAAATTAGTGGACATGCCGGTTTCATCGGAACTGGTGAGGCTTTTGATGGACGTGGGGTACGTTGCCACCGGCCGCGGATTGCAAACCCGGGCCGAAGCAGTGTTCGCCGGGGCGATTGCTGCAAGACCGAACAGTGAGTTTCCTCTGATTGGCCTCGGTGTATGCAAGATTAATTTCGGCGACTTCGTCGCCGCAGCAAAAATTCTCTCCGAGAAGGCTCTCAAGATCAACCCAAGTAGCGGCCTGGCGAAGTGTTTCCTGGCCATCGCCGTCAAATCACTCGGCAGAAAAGACTATGCCTATGAGCTGGCTAGTCAGGTGATTACTTCGTGCGAGGAAACGGCGGCTGTCACGCTGGCAAAGTCAATCGTCGCCGGAAGAGACGTGGCTCAGTAGCCACCGCGCGCTGTTTTGCACAGGCAAATGAATTCAGCTGTCAAAATGTTTTTTCGCATCCGCTGCGTTTTTCCACAAATTTTTTCCGATTGGCGTTTCCGTGCTGACAAAGGTTTGGGGATCCTTAGATGTTCGCCGATAGATTGAAAATAGCGCGCGGCAAATGGCTTCACAAAATTTCATCCCTGCTGGACGATAGTCGGGCTGGTCGGTGGGGTTTCGTTTCACCGCTCTGCATGCTCATCCTGCTAATTATCGGCATAGGGGCCATCTACTCCGCCCTCAGTTACTACGGCAGCCGGCAGTGGCACGCGCAGGTGATGTGGGCGATACTCGGGGCCATCATCTACTTCGCAGCGGCAAAAATCGACTACGCAGTTTGGTATAACCAAGCGCACTGGATATACTATTGCAGCGTGCTGCTGCTGCTTTTGCTGTGGTCTCCATTCGGGGAGAGGCGATTCGGCGCCGTTAGGTGGATAAAAATATGCGGGATAGCCATACAGCCATCGGAACCGGCAAAAATCGGATTCTTGATCATGCTTGCGGCGATGATGGCCCGCACCGAAATCACGACTTTTCTAAATTCAATTAAAAATCTTGCAAAATTTTTTCTAGTGTTTTGCATACCTGCGGTGCTGGTGTTTTCCCAGCCGGACTTGGGGTCGGCTTTGGTGTTTCCAGTGGTGTTTTTTGCGATGCTCTATGTTTCCAATTTGTCGAAAAAATTTTTCGCGTGCATATTGGCCACTGCGCTGGTGTTGGCGGCGGCGGTCGTGTTCGACATCTGCGCATACAGAAATTTTCTGGACAAAAAGCACCTGAACGACGAAATCGTTATGGAAAAATACGAAGATAGATCCCTCATTCCACTGAGGGACTACCAAAGGGACCGCATAGTTTCCTTCATTTTTCCTAGCGCCGTCGACCCAAACGGTGTAGGAATCAGTTGGAATCTGCGCCAATCGTTGATTGCCGTAGGGACCGGGGGCCTGAGCGGTAAGGGCTTTGGCAATGGAACGCAGGCAAAGCTAGGGTACCTGCCAAAATCTGTGGCGGCAAACGACTTTGTCTTTTCCGTGATAGCCGAGGAGCGTGGGTTTGTTGGGGCACTGGTTGTAATATTATCATACATTTTAATCATATGGAACGGGCTACGGACGGCGAATTGCGCACGCGATAGGTTTGGAACGTATCTGTGCGTCGGAATAAGCATGCTATTTTTGGTGCATATCTGCATAAATATTGGCATGACCATCGGACTAATGCCGATAACCGGAATTCCGCTCCCTTTTTTAAGCTACGGAGGGTCCTTTCTTTTAATTTGTTGTTTTTCCAATGGTATAATCCAAAGCGTTCACCGCTACAGAAACAATTTTACGTAGAACAACGGTTACATTGAATCAAGATACTTCCCTACAAACGTTAGGAAGAACAGATGGAAAATACTAGGGAATACGCGCATTGCGATGGCGTTGTTGGCGACGCTTCACGTGAAATTTCAAGGGAAAAAATAAAAAAAGAAGCGGCAAGCAGGGCTAAGCAGCAGCCCATACTGCAGAGAATAATAAAGTCGCTATCGCGCTCGGATAAGACATTTCGGGAGCTGATTTTGAGCTGCGAACTTACCGAAAATCGCATCGCGCTGCTCGAAGACGGAATTTTGGAGAACTACGAATTTGAGCTGCCGAACGAAAAAAATTTCGTCGGTGCAATATTCAAGGGAAAGATCCAAAACTTAGAACCAGGGCTAAAGGCTGCATTCGTCGACGTCGGCGAAGAAAAAAATGCTTTTTTGCACTACTGGGACATTCTCCCCGAAGCCAACGACAAGACATTCGAGGTAATTCGCAAAAACCATTCCAAAAAGCCAAAAACAATCACATTGGAAGACATTCCGCGCATGTATAGAGTTGGGACGGACATAATGGTCCAGGTCACGAAGGGGCAAATTGGCAGCAAGGGGCCGCGCGTAACTACGAACATTTCCCTGCCCGGAAGATGCCTGGTGCTGATGCCATTTTCTGGGGAGTGTGGCATTTCGAAAAAAGTTGAAGACGCCAGGGAAAGGGACCGCCTCAAGGATATCCTAAATAAACTGACTATCCCGGAAGGAATGGGCGTTATCGTGCGCACAGCTGGCATTGGTAAAAAGGTGCGCCATTTCGTGCGCGACTTGCATATCCTCTTGAAGGAGTGGGAAGAAATTCTATCGCGCTACGAAAGCGGATCCAAGCCTGCGCTGATCCACGAAGAACCGGGCCTGGTTGAGAGAGCTGTGCGTGATTTTCTCACCGATGATGTTGATAGGATAATCGTGAACGACGGAGAGGCCTTCAACCGGATGGTGGACTCGGTGGCAGCGATCTCGCCACGCTCAAAGCAAAAATTCCACCTATTTACGGAGAACATTCCACTATTTGAACGATTCAACATCGAGCGGCAGGTGGAGCAGACATTCGCCCGCTGCGTCCCTCTCGCGTGCGGTGGAGAAATTGTAATCCACGAAACAGAAGCGCTAACGTCCATAGACGTGAACACCGGCAATTACAAATCCAGGGAAAAGGACTGCGGAAATTTCATCTTTAGCGTGAACTTTGAAGCCGGAAAGGAAATTGCACGCCAGTTGAGGCTGCGCAACATCGGCGGGCTCATAGTCATCGATTTCGTCGACATGGTGAACAGAAAGGACCGTTTGAACATTTTCAAATTGATGCGCACGGAATTGTCGAAGGATCGTGCAAAAAATTTTGTGCTTCCCATTTCGCAACTCGGCCTCATGGAGATTTCACGGCAGCGGCATTCGCAGAGCAACAGCAGCGAAATGCGAGCCATTTGCAAGTACTGCAAAGGTGACGGATTCGTCAAATCCCCACGCACCATGTGCAACGAAATTTATCGCAAACTCTCCGAAATCCTGCAAAAAAAGAGGGAAAAAATCTCGGAAGAGATTGGTCTGGAATTCAAAATTCTACTCAATGATGAAGTTTTGGAGCGCATGAAAAGCGACGCCCGCGCACTCCTTTCTGTCGAAAGAAAATTCAATGCAAAGCTGATGTTCCGCGCCGACGCATCCATGCACATAGAGGATTATAAAATCAGCGACACGGCGAAGGAAACAAAGTAATTCTCCGTCACTTACTACGAGCCAAACCTATGAGCGCTTAGGGAGCGGCTTCCCTGCGATGCGATTGCCGGGAATTTTCAGTTTTCCGATTTGCGGTGCTATCGATTTGATTTTCGCATGTGTGAGGTCCTGCGTTTTTTTCGCAGATGCGGCCCGCTCCTCCGGGCCGTTGGTTTTTTGCTTCGCTTTGGAGCCACCAAATTCGCCATTCGAGTGTTCCTGCCCTATCCGCGCGACGTCATTTTTGCTAATTTCCTCTTCCTTTTTAAATTCTTCATCCGCCTCTCTATTTGCCTTCATGGAATTATCGGCTACTTCATCTTCCTTTTTGCTCTCGATAGCAGCGCGCATAAGGGCCGCCTTGGATACCTTCAGCGTTGGAAGATTTTTACCATAAACCGCGCCTGCCGATGGCACAATGTTTTTTCCCCAGAACCGCCTGCGCCCATTGGTTGCAGGCAATTCGCTTTTTTCGTCACTTGAGGTCCTGATTTTCAGGTTGCGCAACTGTAATTTGCCTCTGCTCGGCACTGAACTGTTGCCGACTTTATCGCCGGCCCGACCCGGGATGACGTTGATACTTGGAAACTTTTTGCCAGTGGCAGCGGATTTTGATGTTGCCGACGCAGCAGACAGCTTGGTGCGATCACCCACCTTCACGTTGATCTCAGTCATAGTTTGACTATTGTAAAAAAATTCGAAGATTCTCGCAAGTATTTTTCGATGCCGAGGAATTATTTCCGAAATTCCGGCGCCAGAGCGCTTAAACGTGAGCGACTTCGAAATTAAAACCAAAGCGATGCCAGCCACCCGAAAACAAATGCCGGGATTGCTATGTGTAAAAACGTCGGAATGGCCGTATCCCTGACCAGCGAGTGCTGTCCATCGGCGTTCAATCCCATTGTCGGACCGAGCGTAGAATCCGATGCCGGAGAACCGGCGTCCCCTGTAACCCCCGATATCGCGACTATCACAGCAATTGCCATTGGGGAAAATCCGAGCTTCATGCCAAGCGGGACGTACACGCTCGCCACGATCGGAACCGTCGAAAACGACGATCCGATGCCAACGGATATCAAAAATCCTATGAATAGCATGCCGAACGCCGCCAAAGCCTTGCCATTTGACGCGTGCTTTGCTATCCACGCTACGATTTCGTCAATGCCACCGGATTGGCGAAGAATGTAGCTAAATCCAGCGGCCGCCAGCATTGTAAATGAAATGATCGCCATCATCTTGAAACCGCCAACGACCACGCCGTCGGAATCCTTCGCCCTAACAACGCCACCCATGGACAAAACGAGAAATCCAGCCAGCGCACCCAAAATAATATCCCGCACGGCAAGTTGCATGACCAGCGCGGTCACCACGGCCAGGCATGAAACAACGAGGTCTTTTTTTGGAGGGGCTTTTCCGATGCCTCGATCGTCCACATCAGAATCTTCATATTGCCTTGGCTTTCCGTAGCGAAACAGGGCCACTAGTACGCCGAAGCCCATGCCGATTACTGGTAAAAACAGTGAGCGCATTACAGTTCGCGACGAAATAGCTAGGCCATTGATTCGCAAATTGTGCAATAGGATGCTTTCGAGAAAAATTTCCCCAAAGCCGATCGGTATGATCATGTACGCCACTATCACGCCAAATGTGATTACGCAGGCGATTGCGCGGCGGTCGATGCGCATTTTATTAAAAATGCCCAGCAGCGGCGGTATCAAAATTGGAATGAAAGCGATGTGCACGGGAATGACATTTTTGCACGCAATTGACATAGACCCTATGGCCAGAAACAGCGCAGATTTCGCCAACCTGCCATCGCCCATCGAATGGCCTCCGGCGCTTTTAGCGGATCGCAGATGCAACAGTCGCACGGCTTCGGCCATCAGAAACTTCGGCAAACCAGAATGCGCCAATGCCGAAGCAAATGCCCCCAGAATCGCATAACCGAATGCCGTCGTTGCACCGCCGCCAAGCCCCCTGGAAAATATTAAAACCGACTCTTTGAGTGACAATCCTCCAGCTAATCCGCAAGCCAGAGCCCCGGTCGTCAGCGCAATCACGACATTCACGCGAAAGACACACATCAGCAAGATAGTTGCGACGGAAACGACAACTGGATTAAGTATTATCACGCCAAACACCCACTCCGGCTACTCTTCCTCTTCTCCAGCGATGACCTTTGAAATACCGATCAATTTGTCACCTTTATCGATGGCTATGAGGCGAACGCCGCTCGTGGAACGCCCAATTACGCGGATGTCCTTGACCGGAGAGCGCACCGCCTGGCCATTATTTGTCAGCATCATCACTTCATCTCCATCGGAGACCGTAAGCGCACCGGCAATGCAAACGCCCTTTTGCAGTTTCATGGCTATCACGCCTGACCCTCCACGGAGCTGCAGGCGATAGGCTTCGAATTTCGAACGCTTGCCCTGCCCATTTTCAGCGGCCAAAAGAAATGTTTGTCCATTGTCAACTACGGTCATGGCACGAACTGCATCGTCCTCCCTCAGTGAAATTCCCCTGACTCCGCGCGTCGCACGCCCCTGGTCACGCAAGTCATTCTCGCTGAATCGAACGGACATGCCTCGCTTCGTTATAATCACCAACTCATCTTTGCCGGTCGTCATCAAAGCCTCTATCAATTCATCCCCGCCGTCGATACTTATGCCAATAATCCCTCCGCGGCGAACATTTTTGTAATCCGCCAGGCATGTCTTCTTCGTGACCCCATTTTTCGTGCACATCACGAGGAATTGATTTTCAGAAAATTCTTGGAAGCAGATCATCGCTGCTACGCGCTCATCCCTTTGCATTTCGAGGACATTAACCAGCGCCCTTCCCTTCGAAGTACGCGACCCTTCCGGTATTTCATAGACCTTTTCGACGTACACGCGGCCGCTATCCATGACAAACATCAAATTATCGTGTGTGCTTGCGGTGAACGCGCGTTCAACGAAATCGTCGTCGTGTTGGCCGGCGCCGATAACTCCCCTACCACCACGCCTCTGCGACCGGTAGGAGCTCGCTGGCGTGCGTTTTATGAAGCCCTTGCGCGAAACGGTAATCAAGCAACACTCATTCGCTATGACATCCTCGATTCTGAATTCTCCCCTATCATGCTCAATCTTTGTCATCCTAGGCGAAGCGTATCTGTCACGCATTTCCAGCAGCTCTTTTTTTACGAGAGCCAGCAAATTCGCGTTGCTTGATAAAATTTCACGGTAGTAATCCATCAGCTTTTTCAGCGAGGCATATTCCTCCTCGATTTTGGTGCGTTCGAGGCCTGTCAGCTGATAGAGCCGCATTTCCAAAATCGCATCCGCCTGGGAAGCTGAAATTGGATATTTTGCCACGAGCTCTACCCTCGCCTCGTCGCGATTAGCCGACTTTCTGATGATGCGGACGAAATCGTCGAGATTGCTGAGCGCGATCAGAAAACCTTCCAATATGTGGGCCCGAGCCTCCGCTTTCTTCAGGCGAAATTCCGTCCTACGAGCCACGACGTCGCGGCGATGCTCGATGTAGCATTCAAGGATTTCCTTGATGTTCATCTGCTTCGGCCTCAGCTTATCCAAGGCGAGCATTATTACCCCGAAGGACGACTCCAGTTGCGTGTGCCTAAACAACTTATTTACGGCGACACTTGCCACGGCATCGCGCTTTAATTCGACCACGATGCGCGTCTGCGCATCGGATTCGTCGCGCAGGTCACTGGCCTCATCCAAAATTTTTTCGTTGATCAATTCAGCTATTCTCGTCACCAGTACCGCACGGTTCACGGCATAGGGAATCTCGTTGATAATCACCTGTTCCCGCCCATTCGGCAGCTCTTCAACGGAGGCAACTCCCCTTACCTTTACTATGCTTCGACCGGTTGTTAAGTAGCGCCTGATGCTGTCAACGCCAACCACCACGCCTCCGGTCGGAAAATCCGGTCCGTGGACAATGTCGCAGAGTTCTTCCACTGGAACGTGCGGGTCATCGATAATCCTACACGCCGCATCGGTGATTTCAGTCAAATTATGCGGTGGAATATTCGTGGTCATTCCGACGGCAATGCCCGTTGATCCGTTCATCAGCAAGTTGGGCAAAGCCGATGGCAGCACGCTCGGCTCCTTCGTGCTTTCCTTGTAATTTGGAACGAAGTCGACCGTGTCTTCGTCGATGTCGCGCAGCAATTCTTCGGAAATTCCATGCAATTTACACTCCGTATAGCGGTAGGCCGCCGCAGGGTCGCCGTCGATGGATCCAAAATTTCCCTGTGGAAAAATCAAAGGGTAGCGCATTACCCAATTCTGTGCAAGGCGAACGAGCGTGTCATAGACAGCGGTATCACTGTGTGGATGGTAGTTTTTCAACACTTCGCCGACGACACCGGCACATTTGTCAAATTGGCGGCTGAAGAGCAGCCCCTCGCGGAGCATTGCGTACAAAATTCTCCGCTGCACTGGTTTCAGCCCATCGCGGACATCCGGCAGGGCACGGCTTACGATAACCGACATCGAATAGTCGATGTAAGATGTTTGCATCACATCGGTAATGTTCGCAATGGTAATTTTCTCTTGTTCCGTATCCATCTATATGTCCAAATACAGCGCATTCAGTGCGTTGTCCTCTATGAACGCGCGGCGTATCTCCACATCTTCCCCCATCAGCATCGAAAATGTTGCCTCGGCCGCAGCGGCATCGGCAATGGTCACACGCAGCAAGCGCCGCTTCTCCGGAACCATGGTTGTTTCCGCCAGCTGGTCAGCGTTCATTTCGCCCAAACCTTTGTATCGCTGGATGGTCAACCCCCTGCGCCCGAGCTCCCTGATTTTCGACACCATTTCAAGCCCAGAAAACATTTCCAGCTGATCTGGCTTTGCGCCGACATTCGCCGCATCGCACAGAAAATACTTCGGCTGCTCAACCGTTCCCAATGTGGCGGTATCAATCCCAAGGCCTTCCAATTTTCTCAGAAGTTCACCCATTTGCTGAGCTCCGTAGATTTCATGCACCGAAATTCGCTGCCTAAAAATCTGCCCACCAATCTCCACATCGCGCATCGCAGCGCCTTCAAAGCCGCCGTCGTCAATGCCGTTCTCCAGAAAAAATTTCGCCCGAGCTTCCACATTTTTTAAAAATTTGCAATCCTCCGCATAGCCAGTTCGAATCCTTGCTATGTACCTCGGCAGCGCCTTCGTTTCCACATCGTGCGCATCCAAATACGCCGGAAGAGAGCATCCGCTGCGAACGACTCCGGCCCCCAGCTGCTCAAGTTTGGAAAATACTCCAACAATTTCGGAAACGGCGTCGCCGGGGAAAATGTGCCCGTCGGCCACGCGAATCAGCGCCATGTCTTCCATGCCAAGCTCAAGCAGCATTCCGTTCAGTTGATCATCATTGTCCACGTATCTTTCTCTCCTCTTTCTCTTTACCTTGTACAGCGGCGGCTGCGCGACGTAGATGTATCCGCGCTCTATCAACTCCTTCATCTGGCGGAAAAAAAATGTTAGCAGGAGCGTCTGAATATGGGAACCATCAACGTCCGCATCGGTCATGATTATGATCTTGTGATAGCGGCACTTGTTCGCATCGAACCCGCCAATGTCGTTGGAAGATCCGATACCTGTCCCGCAGGCCGTGATTATCGTGCGAATGGCGTCGCTGTTCAACATTTTATCCAAGCGCGCTTTTTCCACGTTCAAAACTTTCCCACGCAGTGGCAAAATTGCCTGATACTTTCTGTTGCGGCCCTGCTTCGCTGAGCCACCGGCGGAGTCACCCTCGACGATGAATAGTTCGCAGAGTTTTGGGTCCTTTTCCGAGCAATCCGCCAGCTTGCCCGGCAGTCCACCACCGGACATCGCGCTCTTGCGCACCGTTTCCCTGGCTTTGCGCGCAGCCTCGCGGGCACGCGCAGCGTTTATGCACTTGTCGACAATTTTTCTCGCCAGCGCAGGGTCCGTTTCGAAGGTATACCTTAAGCTGTCGCCGACAATCTTTTGCACAATTCCGTCAATTTCGCCGTTGGACAATTTCGTCTTCGTCTGCCCTTCGAATCGCGGATCGGGGACCTTTACGGATATCACCGCCGTTAGACCCTCGCGGACGTCGTCGCCAGAAATGGCTGGATCCTTGTCCTTCAGCAGATTATTCGCCTTCGCATAGGCGTTTATCGCACGCGTCAGCGCCGTTCTGAATCCGGAAAGGTGCGTGCCTCCCTCCACGTTGTAGATGGAATTCGCATAGGCATAAACCTGCTCCGAATAGCCGTCATTGTACTCCATGGCCACATCGACAATCGTTTTCAAATCCGGTTTTTCAGTGTCCAAAACAGCATCGCCCGTGACCAGGATCGGGCCATCGTGGATAACAGTTTTTCCGCGATCCAAAAACGAAACAAACTGCTTTATGCCATCGTCGAAGCGAAAGACTTCCGCCTTTTCCGTGCGCTCATCACCCAATTCGATTTGAACGCCGGGATTAAGAAACGCCAGCTCACGCAGCCGCTTTGCAATGATTTCGTACTTGAACTCACGCACCGACAAAAAGATTTCTCCGTCCGGCAAAAACGTAACCTTCGTCCCCGTTTTCTGACTTTCTCCTATGATTTTCAGCTTTTCCGCAGTCTTTCCGCGGGAAAATTTTATGGCGTATACGTGTCCGTTTCTGCGCACCTCAACGTCAAATACTTCAGAAACCGCATTGACGCACTTCGCTCCTACTCCGTGCAAGCCGCCGGAGACCTGGTAGGCGCCCTTGGAAAATTTTCCACCGGCATGAAGATTCGTCATTACAAGCTCCACCGCCGGAATGCCATATTTTTCGTGAATATCAACCGGGATGCCACGGCCGTCGTCTTCGATGGAACACGATCCATCGATGTGTAATCCAACTTTTATTGTTTTGCAGTATCCGGCCAGCGCCTCGTCGATTGAATTGTCAACGATCTCGAAGATGCAGTGGTGCAATCCGCGCTCGTTCGTATCGCCGATGTACATGTCAGGACGCTTCCTGACACCCTCAAGGCCTTCGAGCTTTTGAATTTTCGTGGAATCGTAGTCGCTTTGGCTAGTGGTCATGTTGATTTTCGCGGAAATCCCAGGCGCAGTACTTGGCAACCGAGAGTATGCGTTCCTATAGCAACGGATTTAAAAAATGCGAACAAAAATTTTACGCACGAGAGTGTCTAAAATTCGCGATCGAAATGCCCACAACTCGATCCACGCGCTTCGCATCCACGGCCAGTTGTTAGACGTTTCTCGCAATGTTGAGCGTCACTTCCTGTTTTTTTTGAATGATCTCGCGCATAGCCCCCAGCTCCGAGCGGATATTCCTCTGCGATGTACTGTAGGCCTCCTGCATATTTTTTATTTGCTGCATGTTGAACTCGAAGAACGTGCGGATGCGCTTTTCCTCCGCGCCGAGATAGCTGGCCTTTTTTCTTTCCTTGGCAATATCGATTTTCAAAAAAAACGAAACAAAGGTCCCAGCCGTTTGCGCAGCAATCGAAACAAACTTGGCGATCATATTTACCGCCCTGCATACGTTTGCAACGGTTCTCAGCGAATCCTTGACGGTCTTCCCGGCTTTTGTGAACGCATCGATGCGCAATCCGGCGATTTCCCTACCGCCCGTTGCGGCTGCACCAACCATCGAGGCAGCCGCAGCGGCAATGCTAACATATCCGGTGACAATTTTAACAATTGCCGATGTCTTTTCTGCCTTAAATTGGGCCTTGGCCTTGGCCAAGCCAAGCGTAAAAACGGCCGCCGCCGCGTGGTCGCTTACCTTTTTTTTTGCAATTGCGTCCTCCATCCGCGACGAACGCTGATCCGTCGACGCCTGCACCATTATTAGCATGACGAGGAACATGATGTCGTTTAGGGAACATTTCATGACCTGCTTATTGCTCCCATCCAGCAGGCCGGACACCTTGTATAGTTCGTTCGAATTCACCGAACCGACGCTGTCGCCAATCCCGAAAATGCCTGGGCCATTGGCATCGTGCTGCGCCACGTTGCCGTGAAATGAGTTGTCAAGCAGTACGACGTGTTGGACTATTGCGTCAGCATACGCCAGCGACACTGTCTTTGCCATTTCCCCACCCTCCGAGGAAGCGCTTCCTATATCAGGATCCTCCGTGGACGGTTGAGAACTAGCAGCGGGAACATTGCGTTCGCGGACATCACTCGGTGGAGGAGACGACATGTTTGGCGCAAATTGAAAATTTTCAGCGGAAGGCGCAACGTTTCCAAATCATGGCGACCTAGGTGTTCCTGATTATGTAGGTAGCAGCCTGCATTTTTCCCTCGATTATCTTGAGAATCATGTCCACGTCCTTTTGTTCATTGTCGCTGGCTGTCCTGATGGACTCGCTAATACCCTGATTAACCGAATCCATAAATTTTTTGAGCTCCTCGGTTAGGCCCTGTTCAGCTCTTATGTATGCAGCTTTCTGCTCCTCCGTTGCACCGAAGATCTTCAGTACAAACGCGGCAGCGGCTCCACTCGTCCTAATAGAAGCACTGATAAGGCCAGATACATGCCTTTTCTTGTCTCCAGCTTTCTGATCCTCGTACAGTTTTTCAAAATCGCCATACAGCTTATTCCAGTCTTTATGTGTTTTGTCCGGCTGGGCTGCCTCCGACGAATTAGCTGGCGCATCGGGGTTATTTTGCGGTTGCTGGCCTGGCGCCGGTTTCCCTTGTACACTCGTATTTCCAATGACACCGGCGTCGGCACTACCTGGATTTGGTTTTTTCTCGGACTTGTCGCCAAGAAACGAACCAACTGTATCTACGGCAGCGCCTATCAAATCACACATTGATTTCGCAAAATCCGCAGCGTTGTTGTATATGGCCGACAGGTACGAGGAATCGGCGGACTCACGCGCCTGCTCCCACACCTTTTGGGCGAGGTCGAAGCCGATCATGTTCATAATTCCCCTTTGCATGGATAAAATCTGCCGCCTCTGTTCCTGCGTAAGGTAGTTCTGCAGACACCCATAAGTGACCAATTCGTAGAAATCCATCTTCCTTATATCCTTGGACAACAAATCGTTGAAAACAACGGTTACATCGGCCACATTGGAATTTTTTACTAATTTTTCATCCGGTACATCCAGCGCCATTAGACTATCGGCCGGAGTGTATGTTATTCTGGATTTAAACCCGCTTAAAGCGGCATCATCCTCAAATTTACGCAATTCTTCCATGGAGGAAATTTCGCTGATACCAACGTCATCCGTCGCAGACAGGTCGCCGGCCGGAATTCGAGATCCGCCGACTTGGTTACCTTTTCGCTTTGGACTGCACACATCGGGCTTATCGTGTTTTGAGATGTAGACCGTAGAATTACCTTCGGTCCTTCTGTAATTTTCCGTTTCAAGTCCAGCCATGGCAAATCCCCCCTAAATTAAAAATTTTCCCAATTTTCATGCCCTAAAATTCCTGGTCACGGCAAGTTTAGCATCGTTATAATCCTTTAGTATTCTTGACGCCTTTTCGTACTCTTCCCTGACGTCCTCCAATTTCGACGAAAACATTTCCACCACAATTGAAATTTCCTGCGAGATCGTCTCCAAATCCAGTCGCAGCTTCTCCGTAGCGGCCACCAATTTGTCCAAGGCGTACTTTTCTTTGGCTATTTCTAGTTCCTTGTACCCCTCCACCACCTGCAATATCGCCGCCGCTAAATCCACCGCCGCTGTGATAATTTCCGCAATTGCCATAACAGCCCGTATGACCTGGGCTATGACAAGCGGAGCAGCCGTACCGAAGGACCCAACCACCGTGGCAATAGCGATAACTATTTGCACGATGATTTGAATGGCTGCAACGGCAATCATAATCCCCATTTTGAGCTTTTGCATCTCCTTGTCATTTTCGTCAAATCCACCGGCCTCACAGACAATCCCAACCACCAAATCGGCAGTAGCGGAGGCAAGATTCGTGTACGACAGGAATTCCTTCATTTGCCTATTCATCGTGGCATTAACCCCGGGAATCATCGATACGAGGTTAATTATGGACAAAACTAGGCCGATAATTGGAATGAGCGTGATTATCGCCGCCACAACAAAGTGCCAAATTCTCTGCCACCATGTCAGTTTCTTGTCCTCGGTTGGCCCGCCCGACGGGGAAGTTCCCGCCAGCGCCTTCCACTCTTTTTCATCATATGCCAATTCTTCCCGCTTTGCCTGCGCGATATTTTTTTTATTTATTACATCCTTTCTAGTTCCCTCCTGTCTTTCCCGGTACATGTTGATGCTCTGAATCAAATTTTCCGTTGTCGCCTCTTCGGTTTTCGCCACCAGAAGCACCGCGATGATGAACATCTTCATGTCGGGATATTCTTCCATCAGCTGCTTCATGGTTTTGCCACCATAGGAATCGGAAATATCGAAGAGATTGGAAATGGTGCCGCTGCCAAGGTTTAGGACGACGGACGTCGCTGATGTTCTCACCGGCTGAACATATGATTCCACAAGGAGCGGTGATACGTAGTCCAGATCACCCTGTAGAGCGTCCGTCGGTCCAACTGGGGTCACATCCGGCATGGTACATTTTCTAAATCTTAGAACACTACTTCGCTGACTGCGCGAGTTGCTTACTCAGGGCGGCGCCTATCATCTTTGCCCGCGCCTCGTAGGTCATGGATTCCTTGTCATTTTTGAATTTATCATCGTGTGCCAGAGAAACTATTTCATCGACGTATTTTTTGGCCAATTCGAATTGACTCATCCTAATGGTGCATTCCACCAGGCGTAGCAGCGTCTTCGGCGTGTAATCACCGCCGAGAAGCGCCATGCGGAAATACTGCACTGCATTTGCGTAGTCGCCGGCCATGAAGTGCGCCGATCCGCAGGCTGAAAGGTACCGCGGTGTCGGGTCCAGCATAGTCAGTATGGAGAACACGCCCTTCGCCTTGGCATATTGTTTGTGTTTGTACATTTCGTAGCCGATCACGTATATCGCCTCCAGGCCTTCGTCGCCGAGGCCATAGTACTCTTTCAGGCTGAAGTCGCCGCTGATGATGTGATCCGCGGCTTCGCGCAGTGCCTCGTGGTATTTATCCTGTGATTTTTTTTCTTCCTCATCCATTGGTACCTTTCCGCGCTAGCGTATGTTAGAAATTGTCGTTTTGTAGTAATCGCCGATTGATTTCACCGTCTGTGAGCATGCGTTTAGGCACGCGTTCGCCTCCTGCACATACTGCTGCATTTTCGTCGTCATTAAGTTTGCATCCGTAGACAGCTGGTCGCCGTACAGCCTCGTCTGATCGAGGAAATTCGATAGCATTGTCAAAGTCGCCTGCTCCTGCACGTCAACGTTACTAAAATCCTTATCGTGGTGATCTGTCCACTTGTCTCCCTCCGTGCTGTAGTGGGACACGGCGAAGGCAAAGGTACCGTTCACATTCACGCCGTAGCTCTCGTTAAACGCCCAGCAAAAATCAGCGTTGGATGATCTCAATCCGCCGTTTTTGACGAAGTTCTTCAGGTAATCATCCAATTCCCTGATGCTAACGCCGCACTGCGTCTTTGCCTGATCATTTGTAATAGCCCCTTCCCTTGCATCGACCCTATTTTTTACGGCTTCGGCGTACACCTTCTCGTACATCCACGACAGAACCTTGATCATTTCGTTGTTTGTTTTGATCTCCTTATTTATTTTTTCTATCTGCTCTATTTGCTCCGCTAGGATCATCTGCTGAATGGTCACTTTTTCGTACATTATTGCCAGCGAAAAGTATGGCAGTGAAAGGTGCGCATAGCCATCTTCCTTGGTGAAGGAGGCGTCGTACCTTTCCTTCGACAATGTTTCACCGCTGTACACCAACTCGTATTTGTAGTTTATCTTACCGTCTTCCGTCGTCTGTTCCACTCTCTTCACGCCGGAGACCAACCCGTACTCTCCGTTTTCATTGGGCGTTGGCGTCGATGCCGCTAGGCACAGGCTAAGCAAGTCGTTCATCGTCGCCCCAGAGGCCTCATCCAGCCTTGCGAGCGCCTTCAAATCAGCTTCATACAAAATTTGTGCTCGCACCAATTCTCCATACGCCGTCGACGATTCATACTCTTTCAATTTTTCCGAATAGGCATCCAATGCCGCGTAGTATGCCGCCAGTATTTCGTTGTATGGCCCGTCAACTCCACCCACCAGCAGCGCATCCTTGTATGCTTTTTCCTTTTGGCCTTTGATGGCGTCCGCCGCCGCAAATTCACTTGCCGATTTCTTTCTTTCACTTGAAATCCTATTGAGTACTCTTTCGACGTCCTTAATAAGTCCTACGGCTAGAGATCCAGACAGAACCCGCACTGCGGTTTCGTCCTCGTTAAAGTATGGAGAAAGCAATGCATATTCTTCGCTTGGCAGATTGAGGCTATCTAGCGAATTACCATTTAAAATACGCTCCATAGCCGCTTTCCCGAAAGACTCATAGTATTTATCGAACATCTCTCTAAAGTTCGCCATCGCGTCATGAAAGCTTCCAGCTGCCGATTTGTATGTGCCCCAACCTTTAGCTTCTTCAAGAAGCTCATCCAGAGTGCCAGAGGTGACGGAAGTCTCAGCAGAACCACGTGCAGAATATTCTTCGTCGCAATACCAAAGGACACTTCCCATGTCTCCTATAATTGTGTTAAAATCGATCGGTTTTGCTCCGGTATCACACGCATCTAGCTCGTCTTTTAATTGCTCTAAACTCTCTTTGCAATGCTTAGCCGCTTCTTTTAATACAATTCCCAGACCTGCAGTATTGCCGTAGGTGGCACCTGCGCTAGCGAGGTCGCTAGCCGCGGTTATAAAGCTGTTTGTGAGTTCCAAAAGATAGTTAAACACACTTCCGAGGAATAAATCTGCTTGCGCCATTATTGCAGTGTTTTCGTTTTTCATCGCATCGGCAACGGCTTTCGCGTCGTTGTATTCTTCCTCGAGCGTTTTGATGGTTTTGCCAGGCAATCGTAGTATTCCTTTGACATGAGCATAAAAATTAACCCACTCATCCTTATTTTCCTGCAGCAATGTTAACACGCCATTGATTGTTTGGCCGTTATATGCCTCATATAGGTCGCCTGCCGGGAGAGATAGGGGCGAGAACCAAAGACTGTCGTACTCTACTTTTGCCAATTGCAATTGCCGGTCTACATCGGCGATGGACGTATATTCACCATTATAGTTCACGTATTCGATGTAGGCTTTTTGTTGCAATTTTTCTATTCCAACCATCTGTTTTTCCCAGAAGGCGAGGTCCGAAGAAAATGGAAGATTGTCCGGGTCGTCCATTATACTTTTAATATTGTCAATCGACTTACAAATATCCTGATAGGAGATAAGGTAGTTGCCGGCCTTAATAACCCCATCTTCGCCAACAGTCCAACCTTCAAAAAGGTCGGCGGTCACCAGAGATGAGTACTTAATCTCCGCCGCATTACACCTTGCCTCAACCTCAGCCAGGCTTTCCCCTGGTATCAGCATCGTGGAGTAGGCCTCTTCTTTGACCTCTTGGGCCTTAAGATACAAGTCCCACAGGCTGCCCGGGGCTGGATTTTCCTTGGTTCCAATCGGATTGCCGCCTGCGTCTTTGCTACTTGCGTCGTATGTCCCATACAGTTCTATGTACTGGGCGGTGTTCCTCGCCACCACCTCCGCCTGCTTTAATCTGCCAAAGACTGAATCTGCTCCAGCGCCGGTCGTCCAGTAGGCTTCCGCCATATTTTTGTACTGCGTGTAGTTCAGGCCGTACGTTTCCACATACCCCGAGCCGTACAGCCTTATCAGCACTTCCTTCTTCTTTTCTTCGCTCTCTTCGCTTAGCAGGGCTTCGTAGATTTGCTGCAGCACGACCTGGCTGTATGCCCCGTCGAAGAAATAGAATTTGCCAGCACCGGCACCGCCAAGGGTCGCAATTTGGCCATTGACGACTGCTTGCTCGGCGGCAAGGATGTTTTTTAAATCGGTAAGTGATGCGGTTTCATCCTCGAAAATCTTCCACAGCTCCGCCGGCGTAAGAGCATTGAAAAATTTCGCCAGGAGCGCATTTCCGGAAATTTGCTCCGGCATTAGTGCGGATCTTGCCAAAAACTCTTCGAGCGATTCTTCGTCTCCGCATGTTTCCCCAGTTGCTGCTTCTATGGCGGCTATCAGATCGGCGTCGCTGTACGCCATCCACATGGGGCCTCTGTTCACCATTTTGCCCTTCACCAAGGCCAAAACGGCTGCCGTGTGGCCGGATGCGGTGTCTTTTTCCGCTTCTCGCCTTAGCACGGCGGCAATCTCACTCTCCGTGTATCCCGCAGCCAACAATCCGCTCTTTATCAGGTCGACGGTGATGGTGGAGTCATCCTTGATTTTTCCAATGACCTTTTCCTTGGCATCAAGGGCCAATAAGATCTCCGCTTCGTCCAGCTTCAGAAATGGATTCGTCACGGCATCGAGCATTCCCTGCGTAATATCGTAGCCATCGGTGGCAACCGCAGCAGTGGTACTAGTGCTCATTTTTTCATCCCTTCCAGCGTAAATTTCATTGAACGATCCCTAAATTTTCAGCCTGCGCACCTTCGCCTTGGTTTTTTTGGAAGGCGCATCCACCCTTCCACCGTCCACCGAAGCATCCGCCGCGCCAGCTGCCTTGCTGCGACGTCCCCCCGTGCGCGGCGCACCGCTGGAGATGATCGACGAAAGCTCGCCCATCGTATTTCTTCCACCGGACGCCATTTCCGCAGCGGCCAAGGCCAAATCCCACCCCTTCGCCGGCGTTAGCCCGAGGCCGTCGCAAATCCTTTTCTCGTGTTCCCTGGCGAGCTCAGCAAACTCATCTACGCCGCTGAGCTTGTCTCTCAGATTTTTCACGATCGGGTTAGGCTCCCCCAAGCTGATGCCAATGGAGTTGAAGGCCTTCCGCTGCTTCGCCAAAAGATCATCCATGGCGTCCATCAGATCTTCGTTTCGCGCAACGAGGGCTTTTGACGCCGCAATGCACCCATCGGCCGCCTTTTTTGCCTTCGCGTACATTCTGTCGACATCCTCCCTGTAATCAAGCTTCGCGCCTGGGGGAAAAGAATTCGCCTTGCCCACTCCACGTCTCACCTCCGAATCTCCACCAACCGCAGCCATAAACCCTCACCCGGAAGCTTACTATTCAACACCTTGCTGTCAATAAAAATACAAAATTGCAACACACGGTAAATTTTTTACTTGTGGAAATTTCGCGAAAGCATAGATTTCGGCTCCATGCTTAAGTTTTTCGGAAGTATACTGCTTTGGCTGCTAAGGATTGTACTGAAATCGATCGCATTCGCAGTCGTTATTCTATTTCTCGTTCTGCTATCTGGAAATTTTTGGCTACCCAAGGCAACGGAGGTTGTCTTTGGGCACCTGTCCGGGTTTAGGACGGTAATTGGCAGATCGGAAGGATCACTGTTTCGCGGCCGTGTGGATTTCAAAAATTTCAAAATTAAAAATCCGAAGGGCACGTTCAAAAGCGAAAATTTCGCCGTATTCAATCGCGTGGTTGCGGATTTCAACATGTGGAATTTGCTAGGGAAAGAGATCGTCATCGAGGAGATGGTCATTGACATCGCGGATGTGACAGCCGTAAAGAACATCGATCGTGTTGACAACTACGTCCTATTCGGTGAAAACTTAAAGCTTAAGGCGCAGAATCTAGCACCGGCGACGAATGGCGCGGCGAAGCCGGTGGCTGCAAATCAGGATGCAAGCCTGAAAAATGGCACAAAAAAGAGATCGCTGCTGGTAAAAAGTCTCACAATTTCGCTTGGAACGGTTCACACCGTCGACGAAATGACGGGAATGGCGAAGGAGTATAAAATTTCCTACTCCAAGGAATTCACCAATGTGACCAATTTTTCCAAGCTCGGCAGGCAACTCGCCACGGACCTCGGAAAGTTCGGACTGGGCTTCGTCGCCGACTCTATTATCTCGTCCGTGATTACGCTGCCAGAATCCGCCGTTGGCGGCGTGATAAAATTGAAGGACGTTTCCGTTGGAGCCGTCAACGGGCTCGGCAACGCCGCTGGAAATGTCGGAAGCTCCGTTGGATCTGGAGTAAAGGCAATATTCGGCGGCGAAAAAAAATAGAACCTAGGCGGCGCACAGGCGTTTTTTGCAGGCATTCAGGGTGCACGCAATTGTGTTTTCAATGACCACGTCGCCAAAGGACACGCGGATGCCGGCAATCAGAGAATCTTCGCGGCCAACGAAAATCGCCAGCTTCCGCCCAAGCAACTTCTCAAAATGAGACCTTATCTCCTCAGCTGCACCATGGGATAGACTTCCGCAGTGCTCTATCCTAAGTGTACTCTGGTGGATAAATTTTTCCATCGCGCGGAGATACGCCACTAAAATGTTCTTCAGGCGCACGCCGCCGTAGATTTCTTTCAGCGCCGCAACAACGGCTTCCATTCTGCCACCGTTCGGCAACGCCTGACTATCCAATGAAAGCCCAACCAGGGAATCCGCGAAGTCCTGCGCAGCACCGCGCTTCATCGCACGCTCTCCGATAGCAGCATTTTCTCAGCCGCGAAAACGTAGCTGTCCCTTTCCGCGTCGGTCATTTGCGATGGCAGCACGCTCTTTGCGACATCCACGACGAGAGCGCCGATTTCCGCCTTGACATCATTCAATATTTTTTCGTGGCGGCGAGCTATCTCCCTTTCGGCGTTGGATACCATGCCATCGGCTATCTGCCGGGACTCGGCCTTTCCTTGCTCCAAAATCGTTTTGGCGCTGTTCCTCGCAGCCTTGACGATGTCTTCGGCTTCCTTTTTGGCGGACTCAACGCGCGCGGCACGGGAACCCTCGAAGGCCACCATTTCCTTTTTCATTGCGTCGGCGTATTTCAGGCCGGATTCTATCTTTCCGCGGCGCTCATCCATAAGCCGAACAACGCTCTTGAACCCGAAGCGGTACAGCAGGAACGCCACGAGTACGAAATTCAGCGACTGTATGATCAGCAAATGCCAATCTATGCCAAATCTAGAGAACAATCCGCTAAAATCGACCATTTCTGACAACGATGACTTGGAAACTACCGGAGAATCCGTTACTTGGAAAAGAATAGCGCGTAGAACGCTATGGCCTCCGCCAGCGCCATGCCCAGAATCGACTGGACCAATATTTTACCGGACGCACCGGGATTGCGACCGACGGCATCCACCGCCTTCGTTCCTACGCAGGTCACGCCGATCGCAGCCATGGCACAGCCGACTGCCTGGACGAGGCCTATCGCCACATCCCTAACGTTTCCGGTTATTTCAGCTATCATATCAAGCATATTCTTCTCCCTTCAAAATTTCCCTTTCGTGATCGCCATGGTTGCACACCAATCCGATGTATACAGATAGCAACAATGTAAAAACGAAAGATTGTATTATTGCAACAAGAAACTCCAGAAAATAAAACGGCAAGGGAATCAAATACGACAGATAATTTACCACTGGAATATTTTTCAGCACACTTGAAAAACCGCACATGTTGTGTAGCAAATTTTCGCCACCAAACGTATTCCCAAACAGTCTGAAGGACAGGGATATGACGCGGCAAAGTATGGAAATGCACTCGATCAACCCAACGGCCAGGAATACGAAAAATAACATGGCGTACATGGCCGATGAGATTTCCGATTTGTCAGCCTTATTTCCAAAAATTTCGAAGTACAACCCTCCGAGCCCGGCACACTTCACGCAGTAGTAGGCCCAGGAGATAAACGCCACAATTGCCAGAGCCAGCGTGGTGTTTAGATCTGAATTTGCCGGCCTCAGAAACGGCCTGAATTCGCCGCCAACGTAGATTCCGACGCTGCCGATTCCCGGCAGCAGACCGCCTATGTTCTGCAGAAAAATGAAGAAAAAATAGCCGAGCAGGCATGGAAAAACCATGCCGAAAGCCCTGTGTCCGACGACCGGCTCTATGATTTCGCGCAGGCCACCGATGATCGATTCGACGATGGACTGTCCCGTGGAAGGGACGACCTTCACACCGCCGCGCAGCGCAAATCTCAATGCGAGAACTATCACCGCCGAAATTACCCAGCTCATGGCCATCGCATCGGTCACCGGAAACCCGCCGGCGGAAAATATCACGGACGCAGCTGGACTAACCCCTTCGCCGTGGCTGGAACAGTGTGCAGCGCACGGCAAAAACACCGCAGCGGTCACCACCGACGCTATCACTAGCAAACGACTCCCTACTTTTACACTCACAGGCTCTTCCTAAGGGAAACATTTTGCGAAAAACTTGCAAGACTATATTGTACTTACGCGGCAACGTGCCACCATTTCGCACAGAAACACACTGCCTCCTCAAAAAACTTGAAAAGGAAGAATGGGGACGCAACGGCTGAATTCGCGGTATGTGGATTCGGCGCACCGCAAGAATGCTACGAAATGGCCCTAACCTTTGCGACGATCTCCACAAAAGCCTCGATGCTGTGGATGGCAAGTTCGCTGAGGGAACGGCGATCCATTTCAATGCCGAGCTTTTTTAGGCCGTTCATGAACCTACTATAGGCCATGCCGTTCTCCCTGCAGGCGGCATTTATCCTGACGATCCACAGCTGACGCATGTCCGTTTTTTTACGCTTGCGATCCCTGTAGGCGAACTTTCCAGCCCGCCACATTGCGTCCTTGGCGTATCTGAACAGACGCGATTTATTTCCAAAATATCCGCGCGTCGTCGCTAACACCCTGTTGCGACGCTTCTTCGTCGCCACAATATTCGTTACCCTTGGCATGTTTACTCTTTCATTTTTGCCACTCGGTCGCCTTCACCGCGGTGGCAGCTTACAAATCGCCGATGGACGTCACAACCCAACTGCGATAAATTTCATGACCCTGGCAGACATCCCCTTCGCAAGGACCTTGTCTTTGCCAGCTACACGCAGCTGTCTCGACGTTTTGTGGCGCAAAAGATGGCGCGTACCGGGGGCTCGGTGGACCAGCTTTCCGCTAGCCGTCACCTTAAAGCGCTTTATCATGGCCTTCTTCGTTTTCTGCATAGTTGCGCATCATATGTATTTTTTTTCTTTGTAAAGTATTTTTTCCACAGGAGAGAAAATTTGCAACTGCTTTTCCTTGCGTCGATTTTCTTACGACACTTCCAGGTGAAGTACCGCGCATTGGAATTTTTACATAAAATTTATTATTGTAATGTTGTAAAAAACATACACAATTAAATACAGTGGGGCAGCGGCGCACGCGTTTCGTTGAATTGCCGAAGCGTTTATGCAACGCGCTCACCGAAGCGCCTCATCACCCTTTACCCGGAGGAACTATGAGCACACCAATCGGAAATCTAATAAAAAGCGATCAAGTAATCACAAGCGGCGAAACCAGTATGCCCATTTCCCAAAATGGAAGCAACATTCTTTCGCCGGATACGTGCGTTTTCCATCGCAGGGCGATATCCCCGGCCGTCAAAGTGCTTAGGCCGATGCGCATCGCCATTGGATTATCGTCAACAATTGCCTCATTTACACCTCGCAGACACATTTCCCCTCCCCTATCGGCGAGAACTTCGTCACTGGCCCCACATTGCAGCCTCTCCCAGCCATTCCACAAAACCTCACCAAGCGAAGCGAGCAAGCTTTCTCCGCGATCGCAATCCTCGGAACAGGGAGACTTGGACTACTGGCAAAGATCTCTATTTGGAACGTCGTCATCGCCATCCATGTCCCCATCGGCGACACCGCTAGCATGCGGCACCCGTCCGAGCTCGAGCGACAGGCGAATCCTTACTTCGCTTGAAAGCGCGGAAAGGCAATGCGGCGAACAAACATCGAACGTGGCGGTGCCAATTAGCGGCGACGGGATGGCGATCCAACGCCCCAAGCTCACCAGCAACTTCCAGCAACCGTACAGCGGCGTCGCTGAAGTCTTTGTCATTGAATCGCCACGCGAAGCGGAGGGACTTGTTTTCGCGGAGCTGCCGCGCTATTCCCCCGTGCAGCCGACGATGGTGGAAATGCTATCGGATACCGAACAGGAAATTGATTCCGCACTAAGCGTGCAATCGAGCGGAGAATTTGCTGTAGCTGCAACGCCGCACCTGGTGTATGGCGGCGGAGAAGAGGTTGTCGTCTTGAAACAGCATCCAAAAGCCTACCAATTCAGGGATCAATCTCCGCCGACACCGGAAAGGTACAGCAACACGCCGGGAACGATAATTTTCGCGAATACCTTGCACTTTGGGTCACCGGCGCCGCAGCGCGACGTAGTTTTAACATCGCTCGAATCTTCGCTGGAGCATCTAAACGTAAGGCCAGTGGCACGGCCGCACGTGTCAACGCCACCGCAGTCATCGCATATGTCGACGCCGGCCCAATCTCCATTCGAGGCAAGCGCGCAGCGGGCCACACCTGGCAACGATCGCAGCGACGAAGGTGTTCTCAGCAGGATTCAGTCCATCGTCGACATCACCAAGCAAAGTATCCAATCCATCGTTGAAACCGCACAACTGGAGGAGAAGCGAAGCACCTCTTCCACGGCGCAGCCAATCCCAATTGCGAAGAGAAAGCCAGCCGCGAAGAAAAAAACAAACGCCAGAGTGAAAAAGGACTCGCAAAATGCCGGTGCAAAAAAATTCGCCAAACCAGCCAAGCAGGAAGGCAGAGAAAAAGAGAAGCCAATCGCTGATTCCGATCGCGCCGATATAAAGCTTTCCATCCACATTCCACCCAATGGTACGCCGAGCATCGCACGCACAAATGCCGAAGCGGAGGCAAATCGGCCACAGGGGACTGGCAATAACCAGCAGGGCCGCGGCAATGGGCAGCAGGAAAATCAGGAAGGAAATTGCTCAACTGTTTTGAAGGGAATTGGAACTGCCATCGGCGCGCTGGTCATTACCGGAACGGCTGTAATTGTCAGCGTGCTAACTTCCAAAAACAAAGATTAGCAACCAAAAGCAAAGATAATTGATTCGCCTAACTTGCCAGTCGGCAACCGGGCAAAAATTCGCACATTCCTTGGATGACAGCAACCATGCCATTTCCCAACGCGAGTTCTCCTCTCCGCCCGGACCGATCTATGCAACGAGGCACCGTGCAATTATGTCGTTTTCGCGATCGAAGACAACTCTCTTGGAGGTGCTATCGCAAAAATGTTCAATGAAATTGCATACATTTTCGGCGAATGTCTGCGATGCGCTTGCGGCAACGCTCTGCTCCGCCTCGCGGACGCCGAAAATTTTCACGCAATCGCTGTAGTCGACCAAGCCATCCACTGCCCCTTCCACGTTCCCGCCGGAAGCAATCGCCGTGTCGACAAATAGAGTTTTTTTATCAATGCGGTCAAGCATTTCCTTTGTTAGCAAAACTGGCGCCGTTTTTCCGAAAACCTTTGCCATTGCTATTACGATATCCGCTCGCCTGCAGGCGGCTACCATACCCTCCCGCTGCATTTGCATTTGCTCCTCGCTCAGCTCCTTGGCATACCCTTGCTCCGTTTGCCCAACCTCTCCGATGTCTATTTTTAAAAATTTCGCACCGAGTGATTTCACCTGCTCTTCCGTTTCCGGTCTCGTATCGAAGGCCTCGACGCGTGCACCCAGGCGCTTCGCAGTTGCGATCGCCTGCAAACCAGCCACGCCAGCGCCGATGACTAGGACATTCACCGGATAGATCGTTCCAGCTGGCGTCATCATCATGGGAAATGCCCTGTCCATGTGCATCGCCGCTAGCAAAACCGCCGCGTACCCGGCAAGGTTCGCCTGCGAACTCAGTGCATCAAATTTTTGCGCCGCGGTGGAGCGTGGCACCATTTCCAAGCTGATAGCGGCTACTCCAGCGTCGCGGAAGGCTTTTATTTCGCCGGGGCATTTTTCGGCTTCAAGAAAACTTATGTGAACTGCTCCATGCTTCATCCGCGCTATCTCTTCGCAGCGCGAACATTTGACCCTCGCAACTACGTCGGCCTCGACCGCACCGGACGCAAAGTCATTGACTAGCTCAACCCCGGCCGCTCCATAGGCCACATCGCCGATGCCAATGCGAGCGCCAATCGATCTGCCCGCCAAAACCCTAAATCCGAGCGCGCAAAGTCTCTTTGCGCTTGAAGGAACAAGGCTCGCCCTGTTTTCGCCATTCGCCGTCTCCCTTGGAAAAAAAATCGTTTGCACCGGAAAAGGCAAACAAAACGCAAAAACTTTTCAACGGCAATCTTCTCGCCGGCGAAGATGGAAAATTTCAATTTCCACGCCCGTACGGGCGATTGGTGAATTTCTCAGCTTCCCGCCAGCGACGACGCGAGGGCCATTTCGCCGTAGGTCTTCTGAACCCTAAAGCCTGGAGCAAGGACACCGGTAAGCCATTTCTTTGGATGTATTACCCTCAATCCTTCCACGCCGGTGTTGGCGCGCGCTATGTCGGTGGATCCAGATCCGGTTATCATTGCGCTAACGTTTGTCCTATGTTCCATGGACATGTCGTAGGGGTCAGGAACTATCTTAATTTTATTCGTTCCGGTGGACCCATCACTAGCCATGCCGGCGGCGAGAGTCTCGGCGGCGAGAGTCTCGGCGGCGGCACAAACCATGCCGGTTCGATCCTTTCCGCTTTTACAGTTAATTGAAACGGCGTAGCCGAGTTTGTATGTCAAAACGGCCAATCTTTCCTGGATTGCGTATGGATTCCTGGCGTCGTTTAGGTGGCGATTATTTCGCCATATGTCCACTATCTGCGCCGATAGCAGCGCGACAACTCTTCTATCTTCCAGCGCATTTTTTTTATCTTTCAGATACTTGCCGACGATGGAATCGTCGCCGAAACATTTAGCAACTCTCGAAATTTCATTTTCCAATTGAAATTCTTTTCCCTTTTGGTTGTAGGATTCGAGGAATGAATTCAGTGTGATTGCGCGATCCACGCCTGCCAGAGGTCTTCCAAATAACCTTTCCATGGTCGGCGCATTTCTCTTGTCATTTTCCTTCAGAGAGAACACACTTGGCATTGGAGAAGCGCCGAACATCTGCCAGTTGCAGCCAAAATTTAACAGCAGGTGATCTTTCACGGTGACGAAAACTTTTCTGTGTTCAACCTTACCATTCTTATCTTTTACGGGAACTTCCACCTCAATTGGGTTTTCTTTACTTCCTTCTGCCAATTTCTTTATAGCGTCCATCTGTTTGAACGGAAGGTCCCTGTCGCCGGCAAATTTGTTCGGCGTCATCAATTGGATGTTGGCGAGGTCCAATTGAATTGGGTTTTCCTTCGTGCCTATGTTTTCTTCCAAATTCGAAACGTCTACTTTAGACGCCAGCGCGGTTGCCACCAGCTCCTTCGTGGCCTCATCAGTTCCCCTCGTGCAACCGTGCCTGGCCATGGATATTACTTCTTCGTCATATATTTCTGCGCTGCTTACCCACCTATTTACGAGATGCTCTGTATTTTTCTTGGCGTTCGACGATCTTCCGAACCTACTTTCACTGTATGCACCTTTGTCGACCTGCGGCGTTATCTTTGTGTTAACTTCAAACGTTTTGCGATTTTCCGTTTGCAGCATCGTGTCATAGGTGCGCTCCTGCCACGCATCCTCATCCTTTTCCAAGGCGTCTACTTCGAAAAATTTTTTGATGTCCTTCTTTGGGATTCCGTCCTTCTTCGCCGCTTCGTACATATCCCTGCGCATGTTTTTGCACGCTTTTTTAAATTTTTTCGAATCCGGCTCATGGGTATCTTCTTTCACTTTCTTGGTAAACTCATTCATGCGATCGATAAATTTTCCAAGATGCGTGGCGTTCCGACCTTTGCTATTTTCGGTTCCTTCTTTCGCGAATTTCGCCTTTGCCATCTCGGCCGCGGTTCTAGTTCGCCCGATGAAGCGCAGAAAACTTTCCTTGGAAAAGGCACTTTCTTGGCGCACCTTTTCCTCGGCGTTGAACCTTTTCTGCGTAAAATCTTTCCATTGCTCGGTGCTGGTGTTTTCACCTTTCAATTTTGTCTTTATTTCGGCGGGCTCCCGCTGGCCATTCGTCACCGATTGAGGCGCGGCCTTATCTTCGAATAATTCCGGGGCTTCCGGCCCAAGCCCGGTGTCGCTGAACAGTCCTGGAGGAACAGGTAGTATAGCTCCGCAAGTAGTTCCATTATTCATTTTACTCACGTCCCTACCTGAAATGTCATTTGGCTGTACTTTTTCTTTCGGCTCCGGGCGTTGCAAGGTATTTGAATTCGTTGCACAGGTCACAGAATGGGAAAAGCTCGAAGAAGTGTGCCCGCTTTCCGACGCTAAATTCTGATTTGATACTTTAACATCTTCACTCATACCACTCGCCCTCCCGGGGGAGTGTACTTTGGTAAAAGCTTTTGTAAATGAAAATTTCCAGCCGAACGCAAAAACACGCGGAAAAAACTTGTAAATTCCGCCTTCCGAATTACCTTCAGCGGTCGGGAGTGAAAGTATGGCAGTTAGAGTGGCGATAAATGGTTTTGGGCGCATCGGAAGATTGGTTTTTCGTGCGCTGGTTGATTCCGGGAAGTTCGGCAGTGGTATAGATATTGTCGCCGTAAACGACCTCGTCCCAGCGGATAATTTGGCATATTTGCTAAAATACGACTCCATTCAGGGGCGGTTTGGCGGGAGCGTCGCTGCCGACGCCGATAGCAATTTAGTTGTCAATGGGCACGGGGTTAAGTGTTTGTCCGTGAAGGATGGTCCGTCAGCCATGCCGTGGAAAGACCTAAACGTGGACATAGTCATCGAATCGACTGGGCTATTCACACACGGCGAAAAAGCGGAAGGGCACCTAAAAGCCGGCGCGAAAAAGGTTATCATTTCCGCGCCCGGAAAGGGAGATGGCGTCAAAACCGTCGTCATTGGCGTAAACGACGATACCCTGGCAAAAACCGACACGATCATTTCCAATGCTTCCTGCACGACCAACTGTCTGGCGCCCGTGACGAAGGTTGTTTTGGACAACTTCGGCATCATCGAAGGCCTAATGACAACGGTGCACAGCTACACGGCAACTCAAAAAACCGTGGATGGGCCGTCTTCGAAGGATTGGAAAGGCGGTCGCTCAGCGGCCATAAACATCATCCCGTCGACCACCGGAGCTGCGAAGGCGGTTGGCCTCGTATTGCCGGCAGTAAAGGGTAAGCTAACCGGCATGTCATTTCGCGTTCCCACGCCCACCGTATCGGTCGTTGACCTGACGGTTCGTACGGAGAAAAAGACGACCTACGAAGAAATTTGCAAAAAAATGAAGGAAGCGTCCGAAGGCCATTTGAAAGGCATTCTCGGCTATACGGAGGATGAGGTTGTCTCCAGCGACTTCATCCATTGTCCGCTGTCGTCCATCTTCGACGCCGGTGCTGGCATCGGTTTGTCGGACCAATTTTTCAAGCTGGTGAGCTGGTACGACAACGAATGGGGATACAGCTGTCGCTGCGTTGACCTCATCGGTAAGTTGGCAGCGATGCTCTAGGACAGTCGAGCTGAAAAATTAGCAAACTCGAAGCCTTTGGTCGAAATATTAGCTGTGATTTTCGCCAGTCGCGGTGGCTTGCGCGGTGTAAGTTTTTCGCTCTCCCTAGGAGCTACGCTCTTCGCCGCCCGCCGCTAAAGGTTGCTCCGTCGTTGCCGTGTCTTTGCACGCAATGGTCATCAAATGATCCAATGCTTTGCTGCGCAACGCGCGTCTGCGCAGGTCGACAATTTTGCTGCTATTCCTTTTGAGTTCGGCAACGTATTTGCCCGTATCAATTTTTTTCGTGCGTATGTCGTGCCACAGAACGTTTTCCACGTCCTCCGTCGATATTTCTATCTTTTCGCGCTTGGCCACTCCATCGAGGATTATGCCGAGCTTAACGCGCGTGGTAGCTATGGGCTTAAAAATATCAAAAATTTCCTGGGAATGCTCTTTTACCTCGCTGGGATTTGTCCCGCTCCGCACCTGACTGTCTGCAAAGTCGTTCATTAGCGCCGCCGCTTCACTGTCCACGGAACTTTCCGGCACTTTTATATCGGCAGCGTCCAGCAATTTGGCTGTCAGCTCTTCGCGCTGCCTAAGTCTCTCCTGCGAGGTTTTGCGGTCCAAAATGGATGCTCTAATCTTTTCTCGCAAGTCATCCTCTGACCCCGCGCCAATCGTTTTCAACAAATCTTCGCTCAATTCCGGCAACGTGCATTCGCGAACCTCGATTATTTCAAGGTCATAGAAAATTGTCTTGCCCGCCAGTGCCGAAACTTCGAAGTCGTCACCGAATCCCTGGGAAACGGTTTTTTTATCACCGGCCTTCACGCCAACGACGCCATCGACTATTGCACGCACGCCCGGGGCGCTCCGACTGCCGGCCTCTTCCCACGTGTTGGTTTGGGAACCGTAGATCGGCGGAATGCCTCCGCTCTCTTCCACGCTTTCTCCGTCGGCGAATTTTCCGACGTAATTTAATTTAACGAAATCGCCATTTTTTGCTTCGCGATCGACGACTTCGTATTTCGCATGCCCACGTAAGATATCCCTGATCTCGGCGTCGACCTCTTCCTCTAACACGGACACGACGATGGGGACGATGGAAACATCCTCGTAATTTGGCAGCTCAAAATCTGGAATGACATCGACCGTTAGCGTGCAAATGACGTTTTCCTCGGCATCTTCGCGCTTCGCATCGATGATGGACACAA
Source organism: Puniceicoccales bacterium (assembly GCA_031268175.1). Lineage (GTDB taxonomy): Bacteria > Verrucomicrobiota > Verrucomicrobiia > Opitutales > JAIRKQ01 > JAIRKQ01. Next base: position 45,378 of record JAIRXR010000005.1, read on the forward strand.
TGCGCCAATCGCCGTGCTCCGAATTCAATCGGTTGATCGCCATGTCGATGATCGACGAATTCAACCGCCCTCGCAAAACATCGGCAAATTTTACCAAAATTACGCTCCTTGGGACCTTGCCCGGCCTAAAACCTGAAACCTTCACCTGCTTGCAAAGTTTATCAATCTCAGACTCCCTCACAGCCGCCACCTCGTCTGAACTAAACCCGTAAGTGACGCTTCGCCGCGTATCGCTGATATTTACAATTTCTCCTATCACGGTTCCTTCCGCATCGCTTCCAACTCTAGCCAGAAGTAAATAATACTATGTCTCGGTCAATGATTTTTTAAAAAACATTTTTGAAAATACTTTTGCGAATCCTCATAAAAAAATGACACTGTGTCCGCATGGCGTTCGCGCCTGGAACGCGGCGGCGATGTTCAGCGGTAATACAATCGAAAGAATAAACGATGATCTGGTCAGTTGCCTGCTGGACTCTAAAATTATCGACTTGGAATTCGCCGCCGCGTTGGAAAATTTGGACGGCACCGAGGCGAATCACCGATTGATAAAATTTCTACAAAATTCCACCGATCGCGAAAAAATCATGGACGCCATCGGCATGGAGGTTTTGGCCAGCGATGCCATTCCGCACAGCGGAAATGCCATAAATTCCGTGGGAGAAAAATTTTCCATGGGCAATGGCATCATCCCCATGGAGAGGGACGGTAACGGCCTCATTCTGGCCACGGCGGATCCATTCGACGTCAAGCTGATGGATGATCTACGAGAAAGATTCCACGGCACAATTACGTTCAAATTGACACATTTCAGCTGCATTGGAGACTTTTGGAATAAATCATCCCGCGGCGAAGACAGCGCCACCCAGCTGACAGGAAGTCCCGTTTCAGTCGTAGGCAGTGTCGACGAGCGAATTCCACTGGATAAATTTTTCGAAAGCTTGGTCGAAGAAGCAATCAGCAGAAGGGCATCCGACATGCACTTGGAAAATTTTCGCGGCGGCATGCGGCTGAGAATTAGGGTCGACGGCAAGCTGCAGCAGATCAAAGCGGTGGATGGAATTCTAGCTCGGGCAATCGTCGCAAAGATCAAGATTAAATCCGGCGCCAAGGTCGATGAAACGCGCCTGCCGCAGGACAGAAGGGTGCACATGGATGTTTCCGGCAAGAACTACGATTTGCGCATTTCCATTCTGCCAACGATTTACGGAGAAAACGTAGCCATTAGGATTTTTGACCAAGGCGGCGGCGATTTGAATTTCGAAACCATCGGGCTGTTCCCTGAGCAAATAAAATTGCTGGATACGCTGATAAATTCAAAAAACGGTCTACTGCTGCTATGCGGACCAACCGGCTGCGGAAAAACGACGACGCTGCACGCCATTTTGAAAAAAATTTCATCGTCCGAGAAGAAGGTTGTTACCATAGAAGATCCCATAGAATACCGCCTTGACGGCATCAACCAGGTCCCGGTAAACGACGAAATTGGACTGTCATTCGCATCGATCCTGCGCTCTGTCCTGCGCCAGTCACCGAATGTCATAATGGTCGGCGAAATTCGCGACAGGGAAACCGCCGAATTGGCTATTCAAGCGGCATTGACCGGACATCTCGTGCTCAGCACCGTGCACTGCAACGATGCCGCCGGTGCCATCACCAGGCTACTGGATTTTAAAATTTCAGCATATCTGATAAGAAGCTGCCTGCGGGGCGCAATTTCGCAGAAGCTCCTACGCAGGCCGTGCAAATCATGCGCCACGCTCCGCGAGCTGTCCGCCGGAGAAAGGTCCCTATTTTCACAGTTTAAAGGCGTCATTTCTACCGTTCCGGAGTTGCACGGCTGCGAAGACTGTTCCCGAATGGGCTACAGGGGACGCATCGCCGCCTTCGATTTTCTAGTGAACTGTGATCTGGCAGATGCCGAACAAAGGCGTGGAGCGGACACAATTTTCGGTAATTTCGTCCACTGCGAGACCTTTGGCGATAGCGCTGTCAAACTACTGCGAAGCGGCGCAGCCACCTTCGAAGATGTGCGCCAAATGCTACTGCTATAGGTATGACGCGGCGCGCACTGGCACGAACCGCATCAGCCAAAAAGGCTAGTTACCTCCTACCAAGCCATCTTGAAAAAAAGCCACGTCTCTGATTTCCACTCTGGGCGCCGCCACTAGAGCCGCCATTTCCGAAAAGACTGGCGTTGGCACTGTTTTCGCTGCCGGTTTCCAAATTGTGACTTAGGTTGTCTTTGTTGTTCGAAGCAAGTTGGGCTGTATTATCCGAAGCAACTTTGTTGTTGCTCCCAATATCGCCCGCATTCGCGTAGCCGCCAGCGCCGGCCACGCCGAACCCGACGGCTGACAGACTGGCGTTGGCTGAGACGTTGGTCTCGGCGTTCGCGTTCAGCGTATTTTGAGCTTCGTTTCCTATGCCACCAAAAAGCGAACTCAACTTTCTATTGTCGACATTGTTGGTGGTATTGCTGTTGGTCGTGTTGTTGGTAACGCGACTATCGTTATTGGTTGTGTTGGTGGTGTAATTGTTGCTCACCTGCGACCTGCCTCTTTCGGCGGCATCGAGTTTGTTTCGCCTGTTCAGTTCACTTTGCTGGGCTGTGTTATCTTGCTGCTGTTGAAACTGATTTGCTTGCTGCGCCATTTGATCCCTAGCTAGCGCCTGAGTTTGCTGAAACTGGGCATTCTGCAACGCCGCGTTTTGCATGCTGTTAGCTTGGTTGACAGCTGTTGCATTATCGCCACTGTTGTACGCGCGGTCCTGCGCCATGGCACCTCGGATTTGGGTTATGCCCGCATCCGCAACTAACACAATGCTTGCAACCGCGCTGGCAGCAACACTTGTTATCAACCCTGCAGTTGATAGCGCTGGAACAGCCACCGCCACCGCAGCGATGATTGTCTTAGGATTTCTCGCAATAAAGCCGCACGTGCTCTTTACGCAGCCAACCGCTGCAGCACCGAATCTCCTACACCATCCCGGCGTCGGTTTACCATTGTCCGCGGACGTTGACATTTCTTTTATGTCGTCCATGCTCAGGACCGAACTCAGCAAATCATCTTTTTGATATGATTCGAGCTTCGCCTTAGCGGCGGCTGGATCTGAGGTTGCGAGTGTTTTTAGCTCTGTAACTGCTCTATCTTTGGCGAACGCCTGCTGCAAACTTAAATTTTTCCCAATCTTTCCCTCGTTTTGGTACACTTTCAGTTCCGCTTCCATGGATTCAAGAGACTCACTCTCCAGCACTTTTGCGATGGCGAAAATCTCTCTGCGCGCTTCGTTTCTGGCAACCTCCTTTTGCTTTTTGGCCTCATTCCCTGCCAGCTTTGCCTCGAGTAGGCTCTGCATGGTATCCGGCTTTATATTCGGATGATCTTTTTTCGCCTGCTTGTATATTTCAGTTAGTTTATTTGTCTTCGCAAATTTCCGCACATCATCTTCGGTCGTTGGTGGCTTTGGCGCCGCATTTGCAGCGGCGGCCGCATCAGTTTTTCCTCCACCGAACATGGAAAAAAATCCCTTTTTCTTCGCGGCTTCCTTGCTTTCAACTTCTTTCTTCTCTTCGGTTCCATTTACTTTGGACACCTCGGCCCCCTGCTTCGCCTTTGTCCCTTCTTTGGACGCCGTCGTACTCGCACCGGGACCGCGTGGAGGAATTGGTGGTGGCGTACTCCTAGAAGACCCTGGTAGAGGAGGTTTAGGAGCCGCTGGTAGAGGAGGCGCTACCTGGGGCGCGGTCGCGGAAGCGGCGCTAGGTGTTGTAGCTGGCGCAGAGTTTTGCCGAACTGGTGCTTCCGTGGACGCAGGTGCAACATTTGGCGTGGAAGGTATGGGCACAGAAGTGGGGCTTTGGTATCTTTTCTCGAGGGCTTCTCTCATCATCTCTCGTCGTCCGTCGTTGATGGGCTGATTACGTCCTCCGGCAGCTCCACCTGCCCTTCCATTGGCATCGGACGCGGCAGACGTGATGCTTTCACGCGCTGGTGCATACGCATTCCTTTCACTTCCAAGTACCTGTCCTTCACCCCAATTACTCTCATTATTGGTATGATGGCCGCGAACTTCACCGGGATTCAGTATCGTAAATCCACCACTTCCACTCGGCTGCGCTGGCGCTGCAGACGTTTCCAAGGTTCTCGCCTCTCCATAGCTATTATTTTGCTTCACTCCAGTTCCATTCATGTCACCCCTCCTCGGACAAGGTTACTGCGAAAATTTACAAAGTAAACAAAAAAATACAAAAACATGGAAAAGGTGCAAATGCCGCTGAATGCATCGATTCGCACAAAAAGCTTGACCGAGCCGGCAAATATTCCAGATTGCCCGCCGTTGGCGAGCATAGTTTAGTGGTAAAACTTCTGCCTTCCAAGCAGGTATCGTCGGTTCGATTCCGTCTGCTCGCACCAAAAAATTTACGATCTTTTCCGGCCGCCGCGAAGTGTTCGGAAAATGCGAAAAATTCTTGTGTATGTAAAATCGAGATCCATACTGGCATCAACGGCAAAATTCGATGAATATTCATGAGTATCAGGCGCAAAATCTTTTCAGGGAGTTTGGGATTCAGGTGCCACCTGGCGTAGCTGTGAAAATTGGAGATGACGTCCATTCCGCCGTGGAAATCCTTGACTTCGATAGAATTTGCGTAAAGGCCCAAATCCACGCTGGTGGAAGGGGGAAAGGACGCTTCAAAAATGACCTGGGCTACGGCGGCGTCAGAATGGCCAATTCCAAGGCTGAAGCTGCGCACATCGCCGAAAGCATGCTAGGCAACGCGCTGATAACCAAGCAAACCGGAAGTAACGGGAGGATCGTTGGCACCGTCTATCTGGTCAATCCCGTTGAAATTGCGCACGAATACTATGTGGCCATCATTCTCGACAGAAAACTTCGCCGGCCGATGCTCATAGTCTCGACGGAAGGCGGCATGGACATTGAAGCGGTCGCGGAAAAATTCCCAGAAAAATTGCACAGGATCTCCATCGACCCACTCTTCGGCCTAAAATCCTACCAAACGTCCGAAATCGCGTATAAAATGGGCCTGCCGAAGGACCGGGCGAACGAACTGTCACAGCTCCTGCTAAATTTGTACAAGCTGTTCACGGAAAAGGATTGCTCCCTCGCCGAAATCAACCCACTTGTGCTCACGAAGGATGGGCATTTCACGGCCATTGATTCCAAGGTAACCTTCGACGATAGCGCACTATGCCGGCACCCGGAGATCGCTGAGTTGCGTGATCCTGGCGAAGAAGATCCAAAGGAAACGGAAGCGGCGAAGTATAACCTAAATTACATCGCCCTGGACGGCAGCATAGCGTGCCTCGTCAACGGAGCCGGATTGGCCATGGCAACCATGGACATCATCAAATACCACGGCGGCAACCCGGCAAACTTCCTTGACGTCGGTGGAGGAGCCAACGAAGAGCAAATTACCCGCGCATTTGGTATCATCCTCGGGGATAGTCGCGTACGCGGCATTCTCGTAAATATCTTCGGCGGCATCGTCAAATGCGACGTCGTTGCGCAGGGCATCATAAACGCAGCGCAGGCGATGAAATTATCACTGCCTCTCGTTGTACGCCTCGAAGGCACCAATGTTGAGCGAGGGAAGCAGCTTTTGCGTGAAAGCGGCCTGGAAATAACGCCGGCAGCAGATCTAGACGGCGCTGCGAGCAGCATAGTTGCCCTAGCAAAATAAAAGGAGAGGAGCGAAAATGAGCATTTTGGTTGACGAAAACACGCGCGTGGCCGTCTGCGGAATCACTGGAAAGTCCGGTGCGTTCCACGCAAAGCAGTGCTTGGATTACGGAACGAAGATAGTCGCCGGCATCACACCCGGCAAGGGCGGACAAAAAACTGAGGACGATGTACCGATTTTCAATTCCGTCGGAGAAAGCGTTGAAAATGAGGGTGTTGACACGGCGCTAATTTTCGTTCCGCCCATGGTCGCCGCTGAATCGATTATGGAGTGCATCGACTGCAACGTAAAACTGGTGGTTTGCATAAGCGAAGGCATTCCGGTGCGCGACATGGTTGAAGTGAACGCGAAGCTGGAACGCTCGAACACACGCCTGATCGGACCAAACTGCCCAGGAATCATTACCCCAGGCCGGTGCAAGATCGGCATCATGCCAGCCTACATTCACAGGCCCGGCCCGGTCGGAATAGTGTCCAGATCTGGAACGCTGACCTACGAGGCCGTCTGGCAGGTAACGCAGCGCGGAAGTGGGCAGTCGACGTGCATCGGCATCGGAGGCGACCCCATCGTCGGCACAACCCATTTGGATGCCATAAAAATGTTCAACGACGACCCCGAAACGGAGGCGATCATAGTGATCGGTGAAATCGGTGGCGATTCCGAGGAAGTTGCCGCTAACTACGTAAAGGAGCACGTTAAAAAACCAGTTGCGGCATTCATAGCCGGCCTAACCGCCCCAAAGGGGCGGCGCATGGGCCATGCCGGAGCGATAGTTTCCGGCAAAAGCGGCATCGCTGAGAGCAAGCTGGCGGCATTGCGCGACGCCGGCGTGGCCATTGCCGAAACGCCAACCAAAATTGCGGATGCGCTGTTTTCCATTTACAGAGGCTAATTACATTGGAAAAATTTTACCAACGGAAGGTTTTTCAATGGTCGCAACGAATTTTTGAAATCGGCGCTGCTGTATTTTTGTCTTGCAAAAAATCAAAATTCGCCATCTGTTCCATTTCAATGGAAGACGAAAATTTAATCAGCGAGCAACTAAGGAACATATCTCCGTTGGAGCTAAAGTACACCGACACCGGCAAACTGTCCGCGTTCGTTTCCAGCGTAGGGAAAATTCTTCCGCGTAAATTCACTGGTCTGACGTCGCAGCAGCAGCGTCACGTTTCCAAGATGATTAAGCGCGCGCGCAACATGCTCCTCATGAAGTAGGATGCGTCCGTGAGAAACGATGTTTTCGCCGCCGTACGCGAGTTAGAGCGCGGTGGTGTCGTTGCGTTGCCAACGGAGACAGTCTATGGGCTGGCGGCCAATGCTCTGGACGAAGTTGCCGTCGGGAAAATTTTCGAAGTAAAGAGGCGGCCACTTCTCAATCCGCTAATTCTACACATATTTGACGACAGTTGGGTAGAAAGGTACGCCGACACTGCGGATTGCGCCGCGCGTCTTTGGAAGATTATCAATAGTTTTTGGCCGGGTCCGATCACGGCAATCGTCAAAAAAAAAGCGATCATCCCGGCAATTGTCACAGCTGGCTCTGGCAGTGTCGCCATCCGCTGCCCGAACCACGAACTGTTTCGCGAAGTTTTGCGAATTTGCGATTTTCCGCTGGCCGCGCCGAGCGCAAATCCGTTTGGCTACGTTAGCCCGACAACCGCCGAGCAAGTGAAACAAACACTCGGCGATGGGATCAAAGTAATCGTCGACGGTGGGCCGTGTTCGGTCGGGCTTGAATCAACTATTCTGGATATGACTCAAAGTGTTCCGAAAATTTTGAGGCCAGGAGCCATCACCGCAGATGCAATTTCCAGCGCCCTGGGCGAAAAAATAGCAGACTACGAGCCGATCGTTGCCAACAACCCAACCGCTTCAGGGCAACTGAAGCGACACTACTGCACGCACACGAAACTGGTACTCTTTCCACACGGCAATCGCAAGCCAGCCACAAAGGCCAGCGGAAAAATCGCCGCAGTGCTCAACGGGAAACCGGTATCTCCCGGCGAAATCGCCGAAAATTTTCACACCGCCCTGGAAAATATTTTCTGGCTCAGCGAAGATGGAGACGCGCATGCAATCGCGCGAAACTTATTTGCCATGCTGCAAAGGCTAGACGGCGGTGGCTACGGCATAATTTTTTGCGAACGGCCATTGCGCATGGGCATTGGCATCGCCACCGATGACAGGCTGCTGCGCGCAGCAGCAAAATTCAACGACTAGCGACTTGGCCAGCTACGGCATATTTTTTTACGAACGGCTAGCGAAACATGACCCTTGATTATTGGCATCGAAATTTTATACACATTGGCATATGCTTCGCGTTCCGATACACGTTGCGCTTATCATGGACGGCAACGGCCGGTGGGCAGCGTCGCGCGGCCTCCCCAGGAGCGAGGGACACCGCAAAGGTGCCGCAGCTGTCAAAAAAATTTTGCGCGCAGCTGAAAGGCTCGGCATCGCATACGTGACGTTCTACGCCTTTTCTTCGGAAAATTTTTCAAGGTCGAAAGCTGAAGTCGATTTTCTCATGGGCCTATTCGAAAAGTTTTTGAAAAAATACGAAAAAAAACTTGCGGAAAATGGAATCAGGTTTCGTACGATCGGGGATCCATACAGGCTGCCAGATTCCCTGCAGGAAGTAATAAAAGAGATTGGCGAGAATACTAAAAAATTCACCAAATTTAATCTTACGATCGCACTAAACTACGGGGCCCGCAGCGAGGTGATTAGGGCGATTCGCCGGCTCTGCGCCGATGGCGATGCGGACATCGACCACCTCCACTGGGATGGATTTAAAAAATATCTGGACTCTTCCGATCTGCCGGATCCGGACTTGATCATTCGCACGTCCGGCGAGCAAAGATTGAGCAATTTTCTGATGCTGCAGGGGGCATACGCGGAACTATACTTCACGAAAACTTTTTGGCCGGACTTCGGCGAAGTGGAGTTTCTGCGGGCCGTGGAGGATTACAGGCAGAGAGAAAGGAGAATTGGAACCGCAAATGGGAAAAAGAATATTTAGTAGCACTTTGCTGTTGGTCATCGCCGCCGCGGCAGTCCGCTTATTCGAGGCGGCTGGGTGCATCGGACTAATTGTGATTGCCGGAATGCTTACGCACTTCGAATTTTACAAATTACTGCAAAAAATCGGGCAGGCGCCGCAAATAAAGGGAGGACTGATCTGTGGATTTTTGCTGATGCTAGCCGCTGGCCTCCAGGGAAGGCGTGTCCAGTGGTGGCCAACGCAGGTTGAACTTTTATTTCTGGTGATCACAGCAGTTGTTTTGAGGGCTCTGCTCTCGCACTCGCTGGATAGCGCCAGGGAAAGTATCGTTTCAACCATCGCCGGAATAATTTACGTACCGTTCATGTGTTCGTTTCCCATCGGTCTGTCCGGCGCCATGGCCGCTAGTGGCATGCGTCCCACGGCATACATTTTTACGCTGTTTTGGATGATTTTTGTCATAAAGTGCTGCGACGTCGGAGGCATGCTGTGCGGATGGTGTTGCGGGAAACACAAGCTGGCACTGAATTTCAGCCCACAAAAAACCGTCGAAGGCTTCGCCGGCGGGGTTCTGCTTTCGATTTTTACGGGAGCGGGCCTTGTGCTGCTCTACGGAGAAATGCTCCCGCCGCGATTCGGGCTGGCGAAGGCAACTGCTCTCTCCGCACTCCTGGCGGTACTTTCGCTAATCGGAGATTTGACCGAATCCGCCATAAAGCGCCTGGCAAATGAAAAGGACTCCGGAAATGTCCTGCCGGGAATTGGTGGAATTTTTGATCTGACAGATAGCCTGCTGTTCGCACTGCCGCTCGGCGTGATATTCATCGAACATTTCTCGCTGTGACCGCCCGGCTGGCGGCGAAATTTACAGCAAGCTGTGGGAAATCGCTATGCCGATGGTCACTATGGAAACGATGGTCATCAGCTTGATGAGGATGTTCAAGCTCGGACCAGCGGTGTCCTTGAACGGGTCGCCGATGGTATCACCGATAACGGCGGCCTTGTGAGCTTCCGAATGCTTTCCTTCGGAGGTATTCGTTTCAATGTACTTCTTCGCATTGTCCCACGCACCACCGGAATTTGACATGAACAGGGCCAGGACGAAGCCACTGGCTAGGGACCCGCTCAGCAACCCAAGCACGCCCGAAACACCGAAAACTAGGCCAACGGCGATTGGGGCCACGACGGCGATCAGCGATGGTAGTATCATTTCCTTCTGAGCTGCAGTCGCCGCAATGGTAATGCAGCGACCGTAGTCCGGCGTGCCCTCGCCCGTCATGATGCCTGTGATCTCGCGAAATTGCCGCCGCACCTCCGTCACCATTTTGCCAGCGGCACGGCCAACGGCCATCGTCGTTAATCCGCAGAAAACAAAGGTTAGCATGGATCCGATGAACACGCCTGATACGACCTTCGGATTTAGCATATGGACGTCGTAGCTCTGCATGATATCGGACAGCTTTGCCGCCGCGATTTCCACTTGGTTGGCACCGACGGATATGAATTTTTTTCCAGCATCCAGCAAATTGATTTTTATGCTTTCAACGTAGGATGCGACCAGCGCAAGTGCCGTGAGCGCGGCGGATCCGACGGCAAATCCTTTTCCCGTAGCAGCTGTGGTGTTTCCGAGAGCATCCAGCGCGTCAGTCCTCTGGCGAACCTCCGAGGGTAACCCGCTCATTTCGGCGTTTCCACCGGCATTGTCGGCTATCGGACCGTAGGCATCCGTCGCCAGCGTTATCCCCAGCGTGGACAGCATTCCAACGGCAGCGATACCTATTCCGTAAAGCCCCATCGAAACATTTTTACCGTCTAAGCCGGCGGCGGCGTAGAACGATAGCATCATCCCGGCAACAACGGCGATGACAGGAATTGCCGTAGATAGCATCCCAGTGCCGAAGCCGGAAATCACAACCGTCGCGGCACCCGTGCTCGCATTCTGCGCAATCGTTTTCGTTGGTGCATAGGCTGAGGACGTGAAATACTCCGTGCCACTGCCTATCGCGAGCCCGGTCAATAGACCAAACATAACCGCCCCCCAAATCCCAAGCGCATTTGGAATGGAAAGCATCTTTAAAACAGCCAGAGACCCGATGCAGATAATCACCGAACTCACCCTTGTGCCAAAGGACAGGGCCTTCAGGAGATCCAGGCTGTCGGCATTTTCCCGTGTGCGCACGAAAAATATACCAACGATGGAAGCTAGAATGCCGACCACGCACACCATAGCCGGAGCCAATGCCGCCATCAGCTGCACCCTCTCTCCAAACCTTGCAAATGCCACGGCTCCCAGAGCGGCTGCGGCAAGTATGGACCCGTAGTAGGACTCGTAGAGGTCGGCACCCATTCCCGCCACATCACCCACGTTGTCACCGACGTTGTCGGCTATGGTAGCCGGGTTTCGCGGGTCGTCTTCGGGAATTCCCGTTTCGACCTTTCCGACAAGGTCGGCTCCAACATCGGCCGCCTTCGTAAAAATTCCTCCTCCGACACGGGCGAATATGGCCTGCAAAGACGCTCCCATGGCAAATGTCAGCATCGTGTTGGTTATCCAAATCAGCTTTCGCGTACCCTCTAATCCGGTTGTAAATTTATCCAAAATTAGGAACCAAATCGAGTAGTCGATCAGGGCCAAACCAACCACAACAAGCCCCATCACCGCACCGCTGCGGAAGGCAACCTTCAGCGCGAAATTGAGGGACTTTGACGCGGCATAGGCCGTCCTAGACGACGCGGCGGTGGCAGTTTTCATGCCGCAAAAGCCAGCAAATCCGGAAAAAAATCCGGCGCTCAGGAACGCGAATGGCACCCATTCGTTCTGCAATCTAAAACCGTAGGATAGCAGCGACAGAAGCAGTGCCATGGCTATAAACACCAGGCAGATGACCTTGTACTGCTGCTTCAAATATGCCATCGCACCATCTGCAACGCGCGATGCAATTTCCACCATTTTGTCCGATCCGCGGTGTTCCTTTTTCATGCGCACGAAAAAGTATCGCGCGAACACTAGCGCAACCACCGCGATGAAGGGGACGATGTAAAATATTTCAGCCATAATTTACCCAATGTGAAGTCTTCGGGGATCTGTTGATTTAAAGATCGAGGCCCCCTGTTCAAGAAATAAAAGGACGAAACTATCTTTTTTGTCAAAAAGATTTTTCTGTCGTGAAATGATTAGCGCAGGATGCGGACGAAAAACATTTGCATTGACTTATTCGTCCTCTTTCGCCGATGACATTTTTCTAAATTCGAACGCGAAATCATCGGCCGTTTCAAAATTTTTATACACGCTCGCAAATCGCAAATAGGCAGCCGGATCGCTCGCCTTCAACAGTCCCATAATGATCATACCTATGGTCTCCGAGCAAATTTTGTTCGGATGATTGGAAAGAATTTCGCCGATAGCTCTGGCGTATATTTCATCGACCTTATTCCCAATGTTCGCGCTTTTTTTAAAAGCTTTTGATAAACCGATTTTCACCTTATCCCTGTCGAATTCCTCTTCTTTCCCATTGCGCTTGATGACGATCGGATACTCCTCGCAGACCGTTTCGTTTGTAAAAAATCTGTGGCCACAGCCAAGGCACACGCGCCTGCGCCGTATCGAACTCACGCCATTGGCGGACCGCGTATCGGTAACTTTTGAGTCCGAATGTCCGCATTTCGGGCATCTCATGGACCGCAACTATGGAAAACATTGGCAATTAATCAACGGAGAAAGTTCCGCACGGTGCGCAAACAATCATTCGCGGCGAAGCATGGAGCGAGCGAAGGGGCTCGAACCCTCGACGTCCACCTTGGCAAGGTGGTACTCTACCAACTGAGCTACGCTCGCTTCGGATGCGGCGTAAATTGCAAGCGACGCTGGCTTTGTCAACGATTTTATGGGTAAATTTCCGACGAACGCCGCCAAAATTAACTGCCCTGGAGCGAGCGAAGGGGTTCGAACCCTCGACATCCACCTTGGGAAGGTGGCGCTCTGCCAACTGAGCTACGCTCGCCGAGTGTGACGGAAGCTGCTGCGGAGGCGAAATTTGTCAACAATTTAGTGGAAAATTCCCCGGCAATGGCGATTTTCCTGGAAAGCGCTCCGGCTAAGGTCCAAACGTCGGAACGTAGCACATTTTGATTAATGTGCGTTCTAAGACCTTGACAAGTGGTAATTTTTTTGAGATCAAGCTTGGCACTATGAGCATAGCATCTTTATCAAAAGCTAAGAGCAAGATTTTCAAAATTGAAGCGGAAATTGCCGGCGAAGAATCGGCGCCGGAAATTCCCATATCCATAGACGGCCGTACCGTGAATGCAAGCGCACCCATTGACGTCAATCTACTGAAATCGATGACCAAAATCGAAAGCGGATCGACGGCGATGGTGTACAAGCCAAAATGTGCAAGCATTGGAAATAGGGAAGTGGCGTCTGTCATAAAAAAATACAACATACGGAGCTCAATATTTACCAATGAAGTAAAAATTTACGAAAAAATTTCGCAGCGGAAAAAAGATTTTTTGGAAACGGCTGAAATGCACTACAAGAGGCAAATGGCTGAAACACTACCAGTTTGCTACGGGCAGCTGAATTTTACGGATGGAACCACTGGCCTCCTACTGGAAGAAGTCGCCGGAGAGACGCTCGAAAACCACAACGATCGACTTACCGATCCAAATTCAGATGCGGAAAATAAATCTCTCAAATTTCTGCGCGTAGCGCAGATCGCTTTCGCCGCCGCTGCCCTTCATGAAATTAACATTGAGCACGGAGATTTCCACGATGGAAATTTGATCATTAGCGAAGATGCCGCTCGTCCCGGCGGCATAGTCAGAGCAATAGACGTCGGCGAGTCCAAAGATCTTGCAATCACGCCAGTCATCGCAAATTCCTGCGGTAAAACGGGGCTATGCGACACCCATAGGTTTGCAATGTCCGCGGTAGTTCCGACGCTCCTTCCCAACGTTTCCTATTCTAAAACGCAGTCAGCGGAAGGCTCGGACGAATTGCAACAAACTCAACTCTTGGGCAGCGCTATGAACCTTAAAAACACCATTACAATGTTGCGCGACAGCTTTACTGAGGCAAATTTTAACAAAAATCCACTCCACGTGGCAAATAACGCACTGCCGGAACAGTCAAAATATTCCGACGGCGAGCTGGAAGTTGTGAAGACCATACTCGGAGCATCACTGCAAATCGACCATGCGAAATTGCCTCCCATGCTCTGGACATCGAAGGTATTTGAGCTGCTGGCTGCTGGCGTTAGCCGCGAGGGTATCTTTGAAATCTTGGAAGAAGAATTCCCAGCAAACCGCGGAAACACAGTGGTGGCAAGTCCAGCTGGCGACAGCGGTAGCGCGAAGGAGAAGGAGGAGATTTAGGCCGCGCCCAAGGGAAATTGCAGACACAGCCATCGCCGTCGGCACGGGAAACTACATCATGTCAACCGGATCGACGTCGATGGTGACTGCAACATCCCTTGTCCTTTGGAAAGAGGACAGCGATTCGTGAATTTTTTCCAAAGCATGGAAAACATTCTTTGCGAAGCACATGGCGGAAAAGCGGAATCGGTCGCTCACTTTTTGAATAACCGCCGGAGCGGGACCGCGCACGTCGAACGTGGCTTGCGAGCATCTTTTTAGGGCATCGGCGACGTTTTTTGAAAAGTACGACACCTTAGTCTCGTTTTTCCCAGAAAAAATCAGTCGAATAATGTGCGAAAACGGAGGGTAAAAAAATTCGCTGCGCGCCGCCAGTTCATCTTTCAAAAACTTTCCGCAATCGTTTTCCGCAGCCAGGCGTATTAATTCGGCGCTCGGGCAGCGCGTTTGGATCACAACAATCCCAGGCTTTGTCCCGCGGCCAGCACGGCCGGCTACCTGTATCAGAGACTGAAAAACACGCTCGTTGGCCCTAAAATCCGGAAAATTCATTGCGCCATCCACATCCACCACGCCAACCAGCGAAACATTCGGAAAATCCAGTCCCTTCGCGACCATCTGCGTACCGACCAAAATGTCAATCTTCCCCATTCCGAAGCGGTCGAGAATTCCGCGAAGGCCATCCTTTGCCGCCGTAGTATCGGAATCGAACCGTTCGACGCGCGCTCCTGGAAACATCTCGCACGCCACGCTGGCAAGCTTTTGCGTACCCACCCCACTCTGTAGAATTTTGTGACTTCCGCACCTGGGGCATTTGGCTGGTAACGCTTCCTCGTGTCCACAGATGTGGCACTGCAGCAAATTTCGATTCCTATGATATGCCAGCGACGTGCTGCAGTGCGGACAGGTCGCAACATAGTCGCAATCGTTGCAAAACACAGCCGATGCATAGCCACGCCTATTCAGAAACAAAATTACCTGCTCCTTCTTACTCAAGCGATTCGCGAGTAGCTCTTCCAGCCGCGCTGAGATTATTTTTTTCGCGCCGTGGCAGCGTTCGCAGCGCATGTCGACGACCTCGATTTTCGGAAGTGCGCTACCGTCGACCCTATTTGCCAAAGTGTTCAGCTTGTATTTCCCGGATGATGCGTTAAACAGCGATTCCACCGACGGCGTAGCGGAGCCGAGTATGCAAACGGCACCGCACAGCTTGGCGCGGTATACGGCGACATCCCTGGCGTGGTAGCGCGGCATTTCATCCTGCTTGTACGTCCCTTCGTGTTCCTCGTCCACGACAAATACCTTCACATTTTTCAGCGGGGCAAACACAGCAGAACGAGCACCGATGGCGACCTTCGCCTCACCGTTTGCCATAGCCAGCCAAGAATCCTTCCGCTCTCCGCTGGATAGCCCGCTGTGCCAAACGACGACTTCCTCTGGACGCAATTCCAACCCACGCCGGATGCGACTCACAGTCTGCGGCGTAAGCGCGAGTTCCGGAACCAGATAAATCACGTCGCCACCGCACGCAACCGCCTTTCGAATGACTTCCAAATAAATTTCCGTTTTCCCGGACCCAGTGATGCCGTGGAGCAGATGCACTCCAAATTTGCCACTGTCAAGGCTTTTGATAATGTTCTCAGCGGCGTGCACCTGTTCGTTCGTCAGGTCAATTTTTTCCACATTGCCACGGCCGTGCGAAAAACTTTTCTGGTCGCATGGCACGCGATTTGCCTTCTCAAATTCTTCGCCAACTATGCCATTTAGAATTAGAGAACTCAGCGCTGACTTTGAAAATTTGCCCAAATCGGCCTTGGAAGCCGGAACAGTGCTCTCCAGCAAAAATTCGTAGATGGCGCACTGCTTGGGAGAACGCTTCCGCAAAATCTCGCATTCGCCGGCACCTAGGGTTTTTATCAGGGAAAATTTTGCGATAAGCTTTGGGCGAATGTTCTTCCACACTACCGATGGAACGACCGCTTCCAATAGCGCCCTGTGCGGCGCCGCGTAGTACCTGCCCATCCACGAAATTAGATCAATCAGGTCCTGGCCAATTAGCGAATTGTCGCATTCGATGCCGGAAATTTCCCTCAGGCGAAATTTCGACTGTGCGTCATCGGCGCTGCGAACTTTCAAAATTATTCCGAACGTGGTAGTCTTTCCCAGCGGCACGCGGACGAGCATCCCGCTGAGCAAGACCCCCTCCAATTCATGCGAAATCTTGTATAGCAGGGGCTTGTCGCATACTCCGAACGTTAAAACTTCAGCGCAGAGGCATTCCATGGCCTAGAAAAATAGCGACGTGCACGCGCGCAGCACGAAATATGTGCAAATTGTGAATGCCGCCGACAGTGGAACGGTCATCAGCCACGTGATGAAAATTTTTGAAAGTAGTCGCAAATTCAATCCTCTAAGCCCCTTTTCCAGCCCAACGCCTATGATGGATCCGGTTGCAGCGTGCGTCGAGCTTATGGGAATGCCGAAAACGGAAGCCAAAATTATGGTCGTTGCCGTCGAAAAATCCACGCTGAAACCCCTCGAATTTGTCAGCAGCGTAATGTTTTTCCCGAGCGTGCCGATGACCTTGTGCCCAAGCGATAGCACTCCAATGGACATTCCAAGGCCGCACATTGCCAGCATCCAAATTGGTATTGCGTGCTCGGCAAATGAGTCGGGAACGACTCCGAGTTTGCCAACGAAATATATGGCTACAACTGGAGCGGCACTGTTTGCCACGTCATTCGATCCTATGGCGAGACCGATCAGGCATGACGTCCCAGCCTGAAAGCGCCTAAAAACGTGCTCAATGCCAAAATCTCCCCTGTTCGCGAATTTGGCTGCTAGCTGGCGGGTCGCCGCCCGAAACGCGGCATACATCAGCGGCACGATCACTGCCAGAGCCCACAAGACCTTGTTCCAGTGGGAAAATTTATCCCAAAATTTTGTACCGTGGATTATGGCGACGGCAACGGCAATGACGACTATGCTTGAAAAAAGAGGAATCCAAGTGCAGGCGCGCGCCATGGTGTTGGCTCGGCTTCTCCCGTAGATTGTCAATCGTATCAATTTTATTGTGCAAAATGAGCAGGCAGCGGCCATGAACGGCGCAAATATCCACGCCAGCGCCACTACGGCGAATGATTTCCAATTAATTGCCTCAATTCCGCCCATTACAACGGCGATCCCCATCATTCCACCCACTATCGCGTGCGTCGAACTGACCGGCAGCCCCGTGTGGGTGGCGATGAAAATGAAGCAGCCGGCAGCAACCATACACGCAAACATGCCAGTGACGTATGCACCGGCATCATCGAAGTGCCTAACGTGCACTATGCCGCCTATCAGCATTTTCGAAACATTTGATCCGAGCAAAACTGCACCGAGCAAATTCAAAACGGCGGCTATGAGTAGCGCATGCTTCACCTTTAGAGCTTTGGAACCGACGGCTGACGCAAACGCATTGGCCACGTCGTTGGCTCCGTTGCTAAATGCAACGAAAATTGATACCGCTGCGGCAAGGACCAATACGAATGTTAGACCGCACATAACCTAAACAACCTGTCACTTTCATCGCCAAAGGCAAAATCAATCACAATTTCCTCCACTAGGAAACAGCTTCACTGTAACAAGGTGGCGCTCCCAGTCAACCAACCTTTACCTAGATCCACCTTCGGCAACGCACTACTCGGCCAGGGAAAATCACAAACTTCGTTTGATCCGCTCGACCATTGATGTTGTGCTGAACCCATCCAGAAATGGCACGAAATGAATTTCCACGCCCGCGGATTGAAGGGCATCCCGTTCGCCGCTATCCAATTTTTCCATGGAATAGTCGCCGGATTTTGCATAGACATCCGGCTTGAAAGCTAGAATCTCAGAAGTTAGCCTTTTTCCGCCAAAAACAAAAATGCCGCTAACAACTTCCAGCGCCGACAGCACGTACGCCCGCATTTTTTCATTGAAAATTGGCCTGCCATTTCCCTTCAACGCACCCACACTGGCGTCTGAATTTATCGCCACCCACAGTGAATCTCCCAGCTTTTCGGCACTTTTCAGAGAAAACACATGCCCGGCGTGCAGCAAATCGAAGCACCCGTTTGTCAAAACTACACGCTTGCCGGAGGCGCGCAGCGATTCTCTGCGTGCGCATGCCTCGCGAAACTCAAACAACTTTGACGCTGCCAAATCCATTTCTTTTGGACTTTGGGAAAATTTCCCCTTTCTCCGGTGCCGTTGGCGGCGATTTTTTCGCTGAAGCCGTGCCCTTTGAAGTGCTTCCCTTCCCCATCAGTCCAACCAGTGCCTTTTCCGGGGATTCAACCATCTTACGCGTGACCTTCATGGATTTTATACGCGTTGATGGCAATTCGAATTTGAAATCTCTCAATAATTTTTCCAGAATCGTCAGCAGCCCGCGGGCGCCTGTTTTCTCTTCCGCCGCCAATTTTGCAATCGCCTCCAAGGCATCGTCATCGGCACTAAATTTTATGCCATAGCCGCCAAAATCGTTGGCGTACTGTTTCAAAATCGAGCCCTCCGCCGCCGTTAAAATATTTTTTAAATCGTCGGCATTCAGTGCCTCGCAGGCTACGCGCACCGGTAGACGACCGATGAACTCGGGTTCAAAGCCGTACTTTATGAAATCAGCCGTCGAGACCTTTTGCAAGTATTCGTACGTTTCCGCCTGCTCATCGGCGGAGGCTTTGAAATTAAATCCTATGCTCTTGGCGCCAATTCGCGACTTCACGATGTCGGAAAGCTTATCAAAGGCCCCGCTCGCTATGAACAGAATGTGCTTCGTGTTGATGCTTTGCTTCTGCTCCTTTTTCCCGTTCGCGAAGCTCATTGCGGCACGCAGCTGTGAAATCATATCCGTTTGGCTGTAGGCGCTAACGTCGCTTTCTTCCATCAATTTCAGCAAATTTATTTGCACACCGCGGCCGGAAACATCGCGGGCAGCCACATCCGATGCCGTCGCAATTTTGTCGATTTCGTCTATGAAAACTATGCCATATTGCGCCAATTTTATGTTGCCGTCCGCGGCCTTGATCAAATCCCGTATCATGTCATCCACGTCGCTGCCGACGTAGCCGGTTTCGGAAAATTTTGTTGCATCCACTTTCACAAACGGAACGCCGATTAGCTTCGCAATGTTCTTTATGAGATACGTTTTTCCGACGCCCGTGGGGCCGAGTATGAGGATGTTCTGCTTACTGTATTCAGACTGGGTCGCATCTCCGCTGAGCATGCACCTTCGCACGTGATTGTAGTGGTCGCAAACGGCAACGGCCAGGACTTTTTTCGCCTCCGCCTGCTTGATAACGAAGCGATCCAGGAAATCCCGAATTTCGCGGGGCTTCATGCTAAATTTTTTTATCTTCTCAGCAAAATTTTCCGCTTCTTTTTCGTGAGCATCGGCGCCATCGTGCCTCTGATCCGCGTAACCCACGCCTGGAAAAACCAGGCCAAACTTCGATCCGGCGGAGCCTAGAATGTCCCCGAAGTGCTGTTTGATACTCTCGAAAGGGTCCGATGGCTTATTTTTGTCCTTCTTATCGTCACTCTCTTTGTCAAAATCAAAAAACATAATTATCCATTTGTCGGCGTCGGCTGCTCGATGCTGGCCACTGGCACGCTGGTATCTTCGTGATCGTATTCCCCATCCCTTTTTTCCTCGCGCTTGGGCGTCGGGGCATCCGAATCATCGTCGTGTTTCCTTGCGTGCTTTTCATGCACGCTAATATTCATAGTAAAATCACCGTGTTTTACAATATCATAAACGTAAATACCGTCGATTGTTTCGTATTTTAGCAGTGCATCGGCAAGTTTATCCAAGATTGCCCTCCTTTCCCTTAGAATTTCCGTGGCATGGCTGTGTTCTGCTTCCACGAACGCCATAATTTCCGAATCTATTTTTTGCGCCGTCAATTCGCTGTAATTCTGCGAACGGGAGATGTCGCGGCCGAGGAATATGTGATCCTGATTTTCCCCATAGGCAATCGGGCCTAGGACGCTCATGCCCCAGTCGCAAACCATTTTTCTCGCCGTCTTTGTGCCCTCCTTTATGTCAGCCGAAGCGCCCGTCGTGAGTTCTCCGAACATCAATTCTTCGGCGGCGCGGCCACCCATCGTGCAGCAGATGTCCGCCAGAAGATGCCGCTTGGACCTGTTTAAAATGTCCTTTGTCGGCTTCATCATTGTCATGCCGAGGCTTTTCCCGCGGGGCAGAATTGTAACTTTGTGGACGGGCATGGTCCCGTCATCGACGACTGCCTGCACGATGGCATGCCCGGCCTCGTGGTAGGCCGTAATTTTCTTGTCCATGTCGTCCATCAATTTCCTGCGTTCGCGGCCATAGGAAATTTTATCCCGCGCCTCGTCTATGTCGAAGCTTGAAACTTCCATTTTGCCTTCCCGCGCCGCGGCCAAGGCGGACTCGTTCAGCAAATTTTCCAAATCCGCACCGGAAAACCCTGAGGTGTTCTGCGCTACGTCCTTCAAATCGACGCTTCCGTCGAGTTTAATTTTATTCGCGTGCACCTTCAAAATTTCCTCCCGACCGCTCAAATCAGGCAGGTCGATGACGATTTGCCGATCAAATCTTCCCGGGCGAAGCAGCGCCGAATCGAGCACATCCGGACGGTTTGTCGCCGCAATAATTATGACGCCTTCGCGACTGTCAAAGCCGTCCATCTCCACGAGAAGCGAGTTAAGAGTCTGCTCCCTTTCGTCATTCCCACCGCCGAGACCGGCTCCGCGCTGGCGGCCAACGGCGTCTATCTCGTCGATGAAGAGTATGCATGGGGCATTTTTTCTCCCCTGCTCAAATAGGTCGCGCACGCGCGAAGCTCCGACGCCAACGAACATTTCGACGAAATCCGAACCGCTTATGCTGAAAAATGGCACCTTCGCCTCGCCTGCAACCGCCTTTGCTAGCAGCGTTTTACCCGTTCCCGGCGCACCAAACATCAGGCATCCCTTTGGAATGCGCCCACCAATGTCCAAAAATTTTTTCGGATTTTTCAAAAAATCTACGATCTCGGCAACCTCCTCCTTGGCCTCATCGCATCCGGCGACGTCGGCGAAGGTGATCCTTTTTTTGTCTTGCATGAGCAGTTTGGCACGACTTTTCCCGAAACTCAGCGCACTTTTGCCGGCGCCGCGCAGTTGTCTCCCTACGATAAAGAACAGCAGCAGCAGGAAAATGACATAGGGAATTGTGTTGACCAAAATGTCGCTCCAAAGCGCCGAACTCGGTTTTTCCGACCAAATCTTCGATGATCTGATGAGGCGATCGTATCTATCATGCGTCAGTCTTCCCTCGGCCATGAATCGCACAGTATTTTTGCTCTGACCATCCAGGCTGGCGGCGCTGGCATTGCCGAATAGCTTCGGTCCAGGCGGAATGGCTTTGCGGAAAGTTTCTTTGGGCGCGGCGGACAGTACGTACTTGCCAACATTTTTCGCCTCTCCGCATAGCCTGTACCACTCAAATCCATTTGACGGGATATTTTGGACCACGCCGGAAACTATTTCATCCCTTTCCGCAGCGGCGATGACGTCTTCGACGGTCCACTTTGCATTGTTTACAGCGGCAATGGTCGGATTATACATCCCCCAGAGGGAAAAAATTACAACGATTACCATCGCCCACAGGCCGATAATTTTCATCTGCAGTACAAACTTCGAACTATTCTTATTTCCCATGGCATGCGATCAGCAGACGGTAACCAACTAAGGTACATTACAAATATGTCAACAGAAGAGCCCTCTCTCCCATTTCTTTTATTTTAAACAGATTTGAAACGGGAAGCCCCGGAATCCAGCAAGCTTTTTGGTTCACGAAAAACACCGGCAGCGACTTTCTATCCGCCCTAGGAACAATTTTTTCGCCAATGATATCCCCCAACTTCCTCGCAGATACGTGGCCAAAGCGAACGTATGCGTAATTCGCCCTGTAGCTCCTTGCCTCCACCTTGGCGTCCTCGCCAACTGCCGCATAGCACCGCGCTCCCACGTCGATGCGGCAGATGCCATTCCACAAATCTTCGCTAATTTTTACAATTTCCAAGCGCAGCGTCCTCCCGTTGGGCAGGCGATTTTCGCCGGCTTGCAAGTTTTTCACCTCCCAATCGGAACACGCATTTTTTTCAACGATGCAAAAATTTTTACCGTCAAAGTCCACGAACTTTCCCTTTCCAACGCTAAAGCTGCCACATTCGATCATGGCCATTTTTTTCAAGAGTGCTGCAAGGAGCGACCCGCGAACCTCGATGCTGTTGGCCGAAAGAAACTTGGCAAATATTTTTTTGGAAACGGCCGCTGGCAGACTTTCGAGACCCGTAATTTCCAGCGATCCATTCAAATTTTTACCGCGAAGCCATTCGCCAGCAACGAAGGCAACCGCATCGTCTGCTTCTTCGATGTTTTTTTTCGCCGCCATCAAATTGCTGAAAACATCGATGCCGCCGGCCGCATTTTGCAACTGCGGCAGTATGAAATTTCTGATTTTATTTCGTAGAAAATCATTTTCAAAATTGCTACCGTCGGTGCGCCACTCCACATGCGAAGCTCGCAGGCGGGTTTTAATATCTTCCTTTGTAAAATTCAGCAGTGGGCGCAGTTTTACGCGGAAATTTTTAAAAATTGTCAGTGCCCGCGGCGCGGAGAGCCCATCCGTGCCACTGGCGCGAAGCATCCGCATTAGCAGCGTTTCTGCGACGTCGTCTTTTTGGTGCCCCAGGAGCAAAACTTTGGAGTGAAGCGCTTCCATGGCACGTGTAAAAAATTCTTCCCTGCAGCTGCGCAGCGTTCCCTCGGAAATATTTCGCGGATGATTTTTCAGCCTTTCGCTGCGAAAGGCCACGCCGTTGTTCCGCGCAAAAATTTTCACAAATTCCTCGTCGCCATCTGAATCTTCTCCGCGCAGAGCGTGATTAAAGTGTAAAATTACGGCGCGCAGCCGCAATCCGGGAAATTTTTCCAAAACATGTTTTACCAGAAATATTGAGTCGCTCCCGCCGGAGCAGGCGAGGCAAACCACGTCCTCTCCGCCCTTTCTAGCCAAAAATGAAAGGACCCTTTCGACGGCGCCGCAATCGTTGGATTTTTCGATTTGCGCCCGCGCATAGGCAACGACATCGCACTTCGCCATTGGTGCCGAAATTTCGTCAATTTTTGTAGAATTTGAAGCGAACATTTGCCATTCTTACCACGAAAAGGTCGATGATTTCCCAGTCCTCCATGTCCCTGTGCCCGAAGGCCGCGGAAAATCGCACCAACGGCTCAACCTCATCCCACGTAATTGTAACTATGCCGAAGGCGTCCACCATCCACAGTGAAAACTGCTCCGACGACGAAAAATTCACCATCCTGCCGGTGCACTCCGTAGCGCATGGAATTCCGGCGTATATAAAAAATCCGGCCTTCGCCGGAGCGATGGCAAATCCGCAATCTTTCAAAATTTGCGCAATTTTTCCCATGCGGTCGCAGCACTTACTGGCGTTATTTTCCGCTATAAACAAATTGCCGAGCATCTGTGCAGATGCTTTCTGCATTGCTAAAAATTGTCCCGCGTTCGTTCGTTCGCCGACGTAGCTGCAAGCCTCGATCAGTTTTTCATTGCCGCAAATCCAACCGATACGCCACCCGGTCATGGCAAATCCATTGGACATGGAGTGGAACTCGATGGCCACGTCCATCGCTCCGCTGGCATTAAAAATTGATACCCAGTACGCGGCATAAAACGCCAGCGCAGACTTTATTCCGGCGGAGTGCACAATTTCCGTTTGCGTATTCATAGAAACTCCAAATTTCGACCGCATGTATTCCGACGCAGCTTCCCTGAATTCGACACGCCCACCATCCGCGTGGCCGCGGCTGTCACATTTTTTTACTTCGCAGCACAGTGCCTCGATTGCCGAACTGGCGACCATGTCATCCGGCTCTCCGGTGTCCATGCGCATGGAAATTCGATTGTGGAAATTTTCGACAGCTTCCTCCGCGGCGCGCTCGATTTTTTCGAATTTATTTATTTGACCGGCGTCGTCAAAGTTTCCGCCGCCTATTCTTTGAGGGAAAAATTTCTTCGCAAGGCGCAAATTAATTCCCATACTCGCGGTGAAAGTATGAACCGCCGGGAAAAGGCAAATTTTATTTTGATCACGTTGAATGGACTATTTCCCGAGCCGCGGACGCAGCTTTCCTTCGGTGACGATTTCACCTGCCTCGTTGCGGTCATGCTGTCCGCCCAGTGCACCGACGCGGTCGTAAATAGGGTGACGGAAAAATTATTTCGCGTGGCTCGCACGCCGCAGGAATTTGCAGACTTTGGAGAAGAAAATTTGCGCAACGCCATCAGGCCATGTGGGCTTTTCAACACAAAGGCGAAGGCAATCATCGGGACTGCGGAAATAATTTTGGAAAAGTACGGCGGCCGCGTACCGGCAACCCTCGAAGAATTGGAAGCGCTACCCGGTGTTGGGCATAAAACCGCGTCAGTTGTGGTCAGCCAATGCTTCGGAAAGCCCGCGTTCCCCGTTGACACACACATTGCGCGCCTAGCAAATCGCTGGGGCCTTGAAAAATCGCCGGCCGTGGCCAAAATAGAAGCCACGCTGAAATCGCTTTTCCCGGTGTGCACGTGGAAAACGCTGCACGTGCAGTTGATTCTCTACGGCAGAAAATTTTGCCCCGCCCGCGGGCACTCCGTTGAAAAATGCCCCATTTGTTCAAGGTTTTCGAGTCATCAATTTTGCTTCGCGAATCGGTAATTGCAATGGGCAGCTAAAAATTTTCCCTAGAAAAATGCCAATCGTAGATATATCCATCGGAACGGACATAGTGGAAACGGAACGCATTGCCGCCATGATAAAAAAGTTCGGAGACGCCTTTCTGTCGAAAATTTTCACCGGCGACGAGATCGCCTATTGCAAGCGAACGGCAAACCCGCCGATGGGTTTTGCCGCGCGATTTGCGGCAAAGGAGGCCTTCGCCAAGGCGCTGGGAACGGGCATTGGCAAAAATCTTTGCTGGAAGGATGTCGCCATCGGGAAAAAATCGTCCGGCGAACCATACCTGGTGCTTTCAAAAAGTGTAGAAGCGGCCATGGGAAACTTTGGATTTTCCGAAGCAAAAGTTTCCATTTCGCACACCAAAACTCTTGCCCAGGCAGTTGTTGTCCTTATTGAATGTGGCAATGTTTGAGGCAATAGCTGATAAAATATCGGACGTTTTTAAAAATTTGCGCGGCCTCGGAAAAATTTCCGAAAAAAACGTTTCCGATGCCATTCGGGAGATCCGCGAGGCGCTGCTGGGCGCCGATGTCAATAGGGAGGCGGCCGATGATTTTTTGGAAAAAGTTTACAAAGCTGCCATTGGCCAGTCCGTTTTGAGCAAAATTCTACCGGAGCAGCAAATCGTTAAAATCATCCACGACGAGCTCACAGCGCTGCTCGGGGGAGAACAGGATTCGGAAAAATACGACAAAAAACCCCTAAAAATTCTACTATCCGGACTGCACGGTTCTGGGAAAACTACGACGGCGGGCAAGCTGGCACTGCTGCTGAAGGACGGCGGCTACAACCCTCTGCTAGTGGCCTGCGACGTTCACAGACCGGCGGCAATTGACCAACTGAAAATCGTGGCCGACGGCGTGGGCGTTGAATGCTACTTCGAGCGCGGTGCGAACGATGCCCGCAAAGTCGCCGCACACGGCCTGCGGCGCATGGAAGACGGTGCATTCGATGCGGTAATCTTTGACACCGCCGGAAGGTTGCACATCGACGGGCATATGATAGGCGAAATCAGCGACATCAAGAAAATCACGTCACCCGACGAGATATTTCTCGTAGCCGACGCCGCGCTCGGACAGGAAGCGGCAAACGTGGCAAAGTCGTTCAACGATGCTCTCGCGCTGTCAGGAATAATTCTAACGAAGCTCGATGGTGACGCCCGCGGCGGCGCGGCACTGTCGATGAAATATGTCACCGGAGTTCCCATAAAATTCATCGGAACCGGCGAAAAAGCATCGGATTTTTCCCCATTTCACCCAAAGCGTGTGGCGTCGCGCATCCTTGGCATGGGCGACGTGGTGTCCCTCGTCGAAAAGGCGCAGCAGCATGTCGACAAAAGCGAACAGGAAAAGCTTTCAAAGAAAATTAAAAAGGCGGAATTCGACCTGAATGACCTTTTGCACAGCGTCCAGCGGCTCAGAAAAATCGGACCGATGGCGTCGCTACTGAACATGCTGCCGGGAAAAATAAAATCCATGGCGGCGGACTCGGAAAACGACAGGACAAAAATTGCTGAGGCTATCATTCAATCCATGACGGCCAGGGAACGCGCAAAGCCGTCCATAATTGACTCCTGGCGACGGGCGAGGATCGCAAAAGGCGCCGGCGTCGAACTAAGGGATGTCAATGCGCTGCTAAAGCAATTTGCGCAAATGCAGAGGGTGATGAAATCATTCAAGGGAGAAAAGGGCGCGAAGAAGATGCAGGCATTCGCAGCCCAATTCGGTATGAATGTTGAGTAGCTTCGACCTTGCAAATTGCTTTCCAAGTTGCCAATCGCCACTGCGCCAGACGTTCTTCACAATCTCACCGCAGATAAAGACGACATTCGCTCCCACATCGCCACTGAAGCTGTCCCCTCCTGGGTCCACTCTGTGGAGGTCGATGGCGGCGTGCTCACAGCCCGCGAACATGTTCGCATCCGTCTTCTTGCCAC
>JAIRXR010000006.1 GCA_031268175.1 Puniceicoccales bacterium
GCGGCGTGCTCACAGCCCGCGAACATGTTCGCATCCGTCTTCTTGCCACTGTCGTTGAAGGATTGGTAGGCGGCGAACATGGCACCGACGTACATGTTTTCCTTGGCCGTCCTCTCCCTATGAGCGGAGGGAAATAACCTGGACCAGTTTTTCAAATGGAAAGTTATAGACTTTATGCAATGGGTAAAATTTTGGAAATATTCCATTCGCCGCATGATTCTCGGCCAAAAGCCGCAGGCGTTCCCTTCGAAAATCAACCGACGTGGCGAATCACCTGCCTGATTTGGCGATGGCCGCAAGAAATTCCCCGTTGCTCGCATACTGACCAAGCCTTCCGAGCAGCAATTCCATCGCCTTCTCCGGCTCCATACCTGCGAATGCGCGCCTGAGAAACGACACCACTTCCAGCACCCGCGCCGGGAGGAGCAAATCCTCGTGCCTGGCGCCGGAAGCGCGCAGATCAATGGCCGGCCACAGGCGCATCTCCGCCAACTTGCTGCTGAGGACGATCTCGAGGTTACCGGTCCCACGAAGCTCCTGGAAAATCAGATCGTCCATCCTGCTGCCCGTTTCGACAAGCGCCGTCGCAATGACCGTCAGGCTGCCGCCACCATCGGTATCTCTCGCCAGTGCAAACATTTTCTTCGGAATTTCCATGGCCGAGGAATCGATGCCTCCCGTCATCGTGCGACCGCTGCCTGCGGCGGCGTTGTGCGCTCGCACGAGTCGTGTCAGCGAGTCTATGAACAGCACAACGTCGCGGCCGCTCTCCGCCAAATTTTTTGCGCGCTCACCGGCCAATCGCGCAATGCGCGTGTGGTGCCTCAGCCCCTGGTCGTTGGACGAGGCGTAGATCTCCGCATCGACGGAACGCTTGAAATCCGTAACCTCCTCCGGCCGTTCGTCAATTAGAGCCACAACCGTCGCAACCTCCGGAAAATTTTTCCCGATGCTCTTCGCAATTTCATGGAGCAGAAGGGTTTTCCCAGCCCGCGGCGGCGATGCGATAATGGCGCGCTGTCCCTTCCCAATGGGGCAAAACAGGTCTATTACGCGAGAATGAAGGTAGCAGTCTTCGCATTCCAAAACCATGCGCCGGCGCGGCTGCACCGGGACTAACCGTTCGAATGGAATGCACCTGTGCCTTTCCTCCGGCGGCATGCCATCTATTTTTTCAACGGACAGAACCTTGGCATTGGGAAAATTTGTGCGCAGCAGCGCGGTGGCGGAAATCTTTTGACCGCGGCGCAGGCGGTACCTGCGTATGATGTCCATGCCGACGTAGGGGTCCGCGGGGTCTTCGATTCCATTGGCATCGCAGCGCACCAGCCTTCCGCGGTGCTCGTTTTCAACAATTTCAAAAATGCCGACGAAATTCACCCTCTGCCCCAGCATTCCGCTATCACCACAAATCTCCATCGAAAATCGGCGCAATTCAAACCCATTATTCCGCGAATGGCAAGACATTTGTCGGTCCGGCGGAACTGTTCGGCACTATGTGGTTGAAATTTTTAAAAAATTTCGTTTATGGATCCTGGTGAAAAATTTGCACGCTTATTGGCGCATGGACTACGTCGAACTTCCACAGGATGAAAAATTCAGCGGCAGAGACCCGTTCCTGCAAATACCAAACGAAGATGAGTCGACGTCACTTCTGGTATTCAGGAGCAAATTGTGCTACGCTGCCCTTAACAAGTTCCCGTATAACGCGGGACACGCAATGGTCATTCCATACCGCCAAGCCGCGGACATTCAGGATCTGACGGGAGATGAATACGAAGATGTCTGCCAATCCGTCCTGCGGATGCAGAAAATACTGATCGACGCCCTCCACCCACAGGGGTTTAACATCGGCTACAACCTCGGGGGCGCAGCCGGTGCCGGCATAGCGGACCACGTTCACTGCCACATAGTCCCGCGGTGGAATGGGGATACGAATTTCATGCCCGTGATAGTGGGAACAAAGGTCCTTCCGTTGGCTTTGAAAAAAATGGTTGCCCGCCTGCGTTCTTTCATTTAGATTCGCTATGATTTTTTTTGGATAGGAAATCTTTCATGGGCTTTGGGAGGCAACAGAGTAGGTTGTCAGGGTCGTTGCCCTATGGGTCTATGGCTGGAATTCGGCGCACGCGGATGGCGAAGCTTACGTCCGCTCTCATATTCATAGCATATACCTTCCTCTTCGCCTTCATAGCGTTCCTCGGGAACAGTTTTTTAAGAATACAGTTCGTGCCTGGCACAATGTCGAAGGCGAATGTTATCGCTGACGTGCCGTTCGAGTACTTTAGCAACATCAAAACCGA
The DNA here is from genome assembly GCA_031268175.1 of Puniceicoccales bacterium. Classification (GTDB taxonomy): domain Bacteria; phylum Verrucomicrobiota; class Verrucomicrobiia; order Opitutales; family JAIRKQ01; genus JAIRKQ01. The sequence continues at coordinate 2,304 of JAIRXR010000006.1, forward strand.
GAAACTACGCGAGCAGAAAAAAAGCCAGACAAGTAACGTGTTCACCGTAGACGAAGGCAGCTACGACAGATTTATCATCGCCATAAAGCTGCTGGACGAGCAGATTGAGAATTTCGCCGAGGACAACACGCTCTACGAAGGCGGCCGCGAACGCATAAGGGAATTCGTCAGCGAATTCATGTCGCTGAATTTGATGAAAATAGAATGGCAGGACGTCGTCCTGCTAATTAGTTCCCTGTCCCCCATTGAGCGGGCACGCGCATTCCAGGAATGCATATCCGTGCTCAGGGAAATAGCAAAGGATGGCGTGATGGCGGAATCCATTTTTTTCAACGTAGAGCACAACCAGGCGATCAACTACCTCGGGTTGAAACTGCAGAGTAGCAACAAACGAAACGTGCGCACGCTGGAAAAGGCCATGCAATATGCCAGGATGCACCTGATGTCCATGGACATAGACAACGAAGTTGTCAGCATACTTTTCAACATAGTCAAGCAAGGAATTCATCCAAATTTGGTGTACGACGCCGAGGAGAGCAAAAACAAATTCGACGCGGCGCTGAAGTCGGTAAAACCTGTCCTAGTAAAAATCAAGAAAGGCGAGGTGATACTGCATAGTGGCATTGAAATTGACCCAGAGACCTACGAGGCGCTGTCCGCCTATCAAAAAGCAGTCAAGACGGCGAATCGCATCGGCTATGGCCTGCACAAGGAATTCTACCCGAAACTGTTCATGAGCTCCATCTCACTGTATGTGATAGCATTCCTAATGGGGCTCGCCAAGCCCAGCAGACGGCTAAATTGGAGAACGATTTCACAGTGCAGCATACTCGTGATCGTACAGTTGCTCGCCCTCCGCGCGCTCATATACATTGGGGAGTACGACATATTTGAAAGGCAATTTCTGATCATTCGCGCGATGCCTTTCGCCATGCCAGTGCTGTGCGCCTCTGGGATCGCTACTCTAATGTACGGGGTTTCGGAAGGCGTAGTCGTTTCCGCACTAGTATCGACGTACTATACACTGATGACATCGAGGTCCATGGAATTTTTGATCGTGGTGCTAGCGTCAAATTTGGTATTTTTGAGGCTGTTGAAGAATGCGAACTTCCGCATAAAGATAGTACGAGCTGGCGTGATGTCGGGTATTACAATGACGCTGCTCGTGCTAGCCAGAGACGCATTTTCCATGGCGATTCCAAGGTTAACTCTACTCAACGGATTGGCAGTGATGATAATGTGCGCCAGTTCTGGGCTGCTGGTCGTCATTTTGCTCCCCTTTTTCGAAAGGTTGTTTTCCACCTATTCAAATGTTTCATTGCTCGAATTGACAGATTATAACCATCCTATTCTAAAAAATTTGCAGGTGGCAGCTCCCGGGACGTATAATCACAGTCTGATGGTTTCGAACATCGCCGAGCAGGTGGCGATTCAGGTCGGGGCAAATTCCATCCTGTGCAAAACCGGGGCCATATACCACGACATAGGAAAAATATCCAAGGCGGAGTATTTCATAGAGAACCAGAACAATCAAATAAATTTGCACGACAAGCAGACGCCGTACATCAGCACGCTTGTGATAAAAAACCACGTTAGGGATGGCGTCGAATTGGCCAGGGAACACAGATTGCCACCAAAAATAATCGACATCATTCAGCAGCATCATGGAACGACACTAATTCGGTATTTTTACGAAAAAGCGAAGCGTGAATTTCTGGAAAGCGTCGATACGGTGCGCATGTCCGATGATGAAATTAATATGCTGCTGCTACACAAAATAGACACACCCTCATTTAGGTACGACGGCCCGAGGCCGACGAACATGGAAAACTTGATCATTATGATGGCAGACTCCATTGAAGCAGCCAGTAGAGCGATGAAACGAGTAACATACCAAACTATCGAAAATTTAATCAATGAAATTTTCGACATGAAATTGGGGGATCACCAGCTGGACGAATGTCCGGTCACGTTCAATGAAATCAGTGATCTTAGAAAAGTCTTCGTATCCGTTCTACTCTCCATGATGCACTCCAGAATTTCCTACAATCTATCCGGCAAAGCATCAGATGATCCAACTGGCAAAGAGGCGTGATCAAATCAGAAAAATTTCCATATTCAATGGCGCCGATGGCCTGGTGTTCTCTGCCGCAGACGTTCGCTCCATGTTTTGCACGCTAGATTCGTCAAAATTTCGCATCTCCGACGGAGAATTATCCATTGCGTTTCTTGATAGTGAGAGCATGTGCGCCATCCACGGAAAATTTTTAGGTGATGCAACTCCGACGGATGTGATAACGTTTTCCGGAGACGGAGAGATGGATTTTGCCGGCGAAATCTGCGTTTCGCCCAGCGCCGCCGTAGGCAATCACAGATTTCTCGAAACAACGTTTTCAGAAGAACTCAGCCTATACCTGGTACACGGCTATTTGCACATATTCGGCCTGAATGATGCGTGTGAAAAGGAAACAATAAAAATGCGCGCCGGTGAAAATTTCTGCATGGCTCTGCTCAAAGACACAGAAAATTTGCCAAATTTTTCCTACGACCATCTGCGAAGTTGCAAAGCGCAGCGGCATGATTACAGTAGCTTCTAGTTCAGTATGAAGGATGCAGAAGTAATCATTTCCGGCGTTCACGTCGATCTCACGGACGCGCTAAAGGATACAGTGAACGAAAAAATTCGCAAATTGTTCCACCGAGATAGCAAAATTATTCGCATTCGCGTGACGCTGGAAATGGCAAAAAACAAAGCACACAAGGACGAATTCGTTGCTCACGGGCGCTTGGAGATAGGTGGGCCCGACATCGAGGCAAAAGCCGCCACGGACGATCTTTACAAATCCATCGATGCCATGGTTGGCAAACTCAATCGGCAACTCGTTGATTCGATAAAAATCGTGAAGGAAAAAAGGAAGAGGTAGTCCAGCCGGCGACCTCTCGTGGCGCGGCAACGTGCTGTGGAGCGCCAAAGGTCGACTTTACCACACGCGCTGTATTGTGCGGCCGATTGAAATTATTCTTTGTTTTGCGTGAGCCTTTCCAATCTGCTTGTGCCGCCGTTGGCGCATCAGTTCTTGACTAGGACGCCGGATGCGATGGAATTGGTTTTCGCCGCGGACAAGAGGCTTCCAAGGGCGCCCTCATTAGTTGCTTTTGTCCCTCGGTGATACTGAATCGATAATGGGAGCCTGTTCCGCCTCTGGCATGTTGCCCTTCCCAGTGATTTTGTTTCTCGACGAAATTTTGCCGGCTAAGTGCGCGGATTCCGCCTCGACTATGGCAGCCTCCTTCGCGACTTTGTTACTCGCTACGGCAGTATCGACGGCCTCCCTCGTTGAGATTTTACGAGAAAATATTGTCTTTGCGATGCCTTTGGCGGCTAGGAAAATTCCAATGCCAGCAGCCATACTGCGAGCTATTCCACTCGCCAGTGGGACCAGAGCGCCAACGGTGAGAACACCGCCGGAGGCAGCTATGGTGGTAGCCGAAAAAACGATGCTTGTAATTGCGCTTCCCATTGCCAAACTGGCCTTAGCCATATCGAAGGCATTTGAAATGCGGGTTGCGCGTACGTCGTGCTCCATGGCTTTCATCGCGGAGTGCACGTTTTCCCTAATACCGACTAGGTTCGACCGCTGCTCCTCGGGAATATCATCCAGGAAAATAACATTTTCGTTCTCCAGTTTTTTCGGCCAGTTCTCTGGTCTGTGGCCATCCCTGATTGAATTGCTAACTTTTTCGAACAACCCAACCATGTCCTTTGCGCCCGCCAAATTATCGTCCGTGAATCTAAAATTTTCAGCCGCCGATCGATTATTTATCGCACTTACAGCCAGCTCGTTTGCTTTTTTCAGGATATCTCTCTGGTCTTTCTGGATGGAATCATAGTCAACGTCTTTTGCCAGTGCATTCGAACGCCTAACCTCCGACATCGCCAAAATCACTCTCCTCGCTGAATCAACCGCTGCTGCCGCCGCATCCAAGGCCGTCGACACACCCCCGGTAATGATGCAATTCGACATTCGCACGCCCATTCTCAAGGCGGCGCCACTCGCGCTCAGCACCGAGCTCGCTTTGTCTGAAAATAGGTCGCCTTTCACAATCCTGCGAGCGCAGGTTACATTTTGCTCAACAATCTGCAGTGTTTGAAGGGCTCTGGCAGCCACATTTGACGCTATCTTGCCATTTTTTTTGCCATCCTCTATCTCCGATTTTTTGTCGGCAATTGCAGCTAACTCCATGTCTAAATTTTTCAAAAAATTCCGACTGGCTTCCTCGGGTTTTTTCAGAGGATTTGCAACGAATGCAATTGAACGTTTGTTGATTGCTTCGAACGCCTTGAACTCATATGTTGAAATTGGGCCATCCGCGTCGTGCACTATTGAATCGCTTCGCATGTTGTCCCTGGCCCAGGATGTAGCCGTCGACCTGCGTTCAGCCAGTGCCATGAGGGCAGACCCGACAAATTCAGCTAAATTCTCAGGAATTTCGGTGCTTCTACTCAAAAGGCTGACAGCAAAGGTCAAAAACGATGGAACGGCTATGGCCGCATTGGCAGCGCTATTCGCACCAAACATCGCCGAACCTTTATTTGCCGTGACCGTACCCCAAATCGTTTCAAACACGCTCACATGGAAATTGTTCCCGGTTATCTTGGCAAATTGCCTGTATTTGATATTCTCGATGGCATTCTTCACGTTTTTTTCAGCGTTTTCCAGATCTTTTTCAAGTTTGTTTTTCGCTTTTTCATCGAGATCGGTTTCGCTTTTCAGTCCATTTCTTTCGCTTTCAATTATTTTGAGGCCTTTATCCAATTCATCCAGCGCTTCTTCCATTGGCAGCGACCCATCTTCGCGCCCGTCACCAAATTTAAAATAGCTGGCGCCGCGTTCCTCTATCACGTTTTTTGCAAGAAGATTTAACTTTCGCACTTTCGTGGGAATTTTATCGGAAACTTTTTCGACCCTCTTCGACCTGCTTTGCAGAGCACTAAAGGCCTTTTCTATGTCGACACTGGCCGATTTAAATTCCTTTCTTTTGTCATCGATGTACTTTTTAGCCGGCGAGCTTTTCCATTCATTCGCATCTTTTTTCAATTCCTTTTCCAGCGCATTCAGGCGCGCAGTCAGGTCTTTGATCCTACTTAGCGCGGAGCCCATGTCGGCACATACTCCCCACTCGTTCTCCGATACGTGGCTTGAGTTAAAAACGTCATCACCATTGCCATCCTTAAGCTTTTTCAACACTTCTTTCGCAATGCATTCGGCGGTTTGGATTTTGTCGCATTCATTTTCCAAAGTTTCGCATTGCAGTCGCGTCGCTTCTTGCAGCTTATCCATGTCGATGCGCCGCTCGCCAAAGCTAACCTTACCACTGGCGATGTCCATGTGCTCGTACAGCAGCGGCACGAACCTCGACGACTCAGTTTGACGCGAAGTCGCGCAAATGTTTCGATCAAGGCCGCCCCAGTTGAGCGTTTCTTGGCTGGTATCTTGAACCAACCTCGCTCCATCATCCAATGAAGTGTGCGGCATTCTGTGAATTCTACAAGATTTTCGCACTTCGTCAATCGAAATGCGGCCATTGCTGAGATCACCGCAGCGCCCACGCTTCGCACGCACCCAAAAATGTGCCATTTTCTATAGACTGGCGTATGGTAGCCATTAGGCGCACCATGAATCTGGCGTTGTGCACGGTCAGCAGTTGCCCGCCGAGCGTCTCCCTCGCCCTAAAAAGGTGGTGAATGTAGGAACGGGAAAAATTTTTGCAGCAGTAGCAGTCGCAGGAGTCATCGATCGGAGCAGTATCGCAGCGAAAAGCGGCATTGTTTATGTTCATGAATTCCTTTCCTGCGTTCGAAAACGGCGCACACAGCGCTCCGCCGTGCCGTGCTAACCGCGTTGGATGAACGCAGTCGAATGTGTCGATGCCATACTTCACCCCATTCCAGATGTCGGCGATTCCGCCTATGCCTAGCAGGTGCGTCGGCCGCGACCGATCGACGAATCCGCATGCCATAGCAACGATTTCATGCATCTGCTCTCTCGTTTCCCCCAAGCTTCCGCCGATGGCCTGGCCGAAAAAATCGTTGCCGGCCACAAAATTCGCGCTTTCCCTTCTCAAATCTTCATAAATTCCGCCGTGCACAATGCCGTATAGCGCCTGTGTACCGTCGGCGAATTTTCCGAATTCCGCCAGGCTACGCAATTCCCAGCGGTGGCTTCTCTCCATGGAATTGGCGGTGTAGTCCCTCGAAACGTGAAATGGCGTGCATTCGTCGAATGCCAAAATTAGGTCCGCGCCGAGCTTTTTCTGCACCTGCATCGACATCTCCGGCGTTAGCATGTGCTTCGCTCCGTCGACGTAGGAGCGAAAGATTGCCCCATCTTCCGTGATTTTTAGCAGCGTTTTATTGCAGTGCGAAGAAAAATTGCGCCGGCCCTTTATCTCATTGGCGACGCCACCGTGCCCGAGGCTAAAAATTTGAAAACCGCCGGAATCGGTCAGCATGGGACCATTCCAACGCATCATTTTGTGTAATCCGCCATTCAGTGCGACGATATCCGCACCAGGCTGCAGCATCAGATGGTACGTGTTCGCCAGAATTATCTCCGCTTCCGTCGCCGCCAAGTCTAACGTCGAAATGGACTTCATCGCGCCCTTCGTTCCGCAGAAAACGAAGTTCGGCGTGTGAACCTTTCCGTGGGGAGTGCACAAAACGCCGCAGCGCGCCATGCTTCCGCCGTCTCTGTGCGCTATTTCAAATGCAAAATTCGGCACTGCCATTGGCAAACATTTGAAAGGGAATGGTCCGACTTTCCAAGAAAAATCCTCACTCCGGAGGGCTAAAACACCCAGATATCAGATCTTCGCTACCACACTTCGTCGTCACCGCTCCTGCAAATAGTAACCGAAACATCGCCAATTATGCCGGAACAATACCGTTCCAACTCATCCGCCTCATTACCTGATTTCATAAATTCTCTAATTTCGTGAATTTCAGCGCGCAGGTGTTCACACTTTGTCGAACACGCCTAAAAATCCTAGAAAAAAATCTGCTTCCTGCGGGTTGTTTGGCATATCCAATCCATTAATCGGAAAGCATTTCGTGCTATTCGAAAACTTATTATCTCTCTTTCGCAAATACGTTATCTCATA
>JAIRXR010000003.1 GCA_031268175.1 Puniceicoccales bacterium
TTCCTCTTCGGATTTTTCTTGCTCCGCGTTTGTGAAAAAAATAGGACCGACCCATGTACATACTTACCATACCGTTGTTTTTATGCCACAATCACTGTTTGCTCAGCTCGCAAGCCGCGGCGGAGATAAAAAATATGCACATGCCCTGGGAGTTCGATGCCACGCTACTGCTTGCCGACGGGACATGCGACGTCAGCGACGTATTTTCGTTTGGAAAAGTAGTGCGAAGGAAGGTCTCTCCGAGTTCTGAAATCGGCGCAGCCGCGGCTGCCATCGTGTCCGCAATGGAATGGTTTGAGGCCACCGCCGGCGAAAAATGCTACTTCACCGTGGCATGTTCCGATGATCACACCTGCGAATGTCTATCCCAGTTGATGCACACCGAAAGTGACCTTTGCTTCGTCTCGCTGATTGATTCCAAGGATTCGGAAACTTTCGTGCCAATTCAGTTGCCAAGCTACCATCGGAACGCAAACGACGCCGCAAATGGAAACGAACCGAATTATTCCGACGAACCGGCAGACTACAACGGAGAATGCAGCTGCAACTTTTTCATGGAGAAATTCGTCGCCTACACGAGCTCATCGCCACTTGGCCTCACATTACCTCGAAATACACGAATTTCATCGGATGCATGTTCATCGCATTCGGAAACCACCCGCGCACATCTTTCTTTACTAAATAGGCATCTGACATGAAAAATAGCGGAATTGCCGGCATCGCTTCCGCAAGACATAGCTCCGCTTTCCGGATTGCTTTGCTTCGATCGATGCTATCTTCGGCGCCAGACGCAGCGGCGACGATCTCATCGTAGCCCTTGTCGCTCCATCTGCCATAGTTCCTTTTGCTCGACGATGCGAATGCGCAGACAGCGGCTATGGGGTCGCAGTAAGCGCTGCCGCAGGAAATTTTTACGATGTCAAATTTCGCCTTTTTCTTTTTTTCCAAGAAGACGTCGAGTTCTTCGAATTCCACGGAACAATCGATGTTCAGCAGGGTTTTCCAATCATCGATGATCTGGTTCATCGCGGCAATGTCCGCCTCGCTTTCCATGACATTGCATAGGATTTTTATTTTGGGAAACTCATTGTCGGGCCCATACCCAGCTTCGCTGAGAAGCTTTTGCGCCCGAGCGACATCTCTTTGAAAGAGAGGCTTCCTAGAATTTTGTCCACTTGCCTCCTGGATAAAGCCGTATGCAGCCAGTGATGGGCTTCTCCCAATTTTGTTCAGCAGCTTTTCCCTGTCGATGGCGATGGACAGTGCGATCCTAACATTTTTGTTTTTGAACGGCAAACCTGAGGTGTTGAATGCCAATCCAACACACTCCGGAAAGGTTGAAATTATCAATCTTTCGTCAATGGAGAAGTGCTCGATGATCGACCTGTTGTCGGTCTGCATTTCAGCTATGTGGACGTCGTCTTCAACGAAGCCTTTGACGCTCAACATATGATTTCTAAAGAGAAAAGTGACGGATTCCAGCAGGACATTGTCTGCGTCCCAGTAGGTTTCGTTTTTTTTCAGCAACACATGGGAATCGGCCATTCTCTCCGCAAACACAAATGCTCCGTTGGAAATGATGTTCGTTCTCAGTGCGTCGCGCAAAGGCAAGCTCTTGTCGTGTTTTTCTACGGATGCGGCGACGGCTTTATTCATCGGGACCCAGCACGGATGCATTAAAATCGTTAGAAAGTCTGGATTGCTTTTCTGCAGTTCAATGTGCAGCGTTCTGGAATTTATAGCCACTATTCCAACTTTTGTAAAATCGCGAATTTTTCTGTCGAAGAACATCTTGGCGTTGCGCACGTCGAAAAACATTTCGACAAAAGAGCAGGAAAGCTTCGACGAAAGGGCGCGATTTACGGCGAACACAAAATCCTCCGCGAGGACTGGCGTACCGTCGGACCACACCGCATTATCCCTGAGAAAAAATTCGTAGATCCTTCCATCCGGCGATACTGTCCAGCGCTCCGCCACACCGGGCAGCGGCTTCATTGTTTCCGGGTCTGGGACCACCAGGCCTTCGAATACCGCCTGTATGATTTTGTAGTCATTGCTGTCGTTAACCTTCTGCGGATCAAAGTGTGACAGTTCAACGATGGAAGAAATTCTCAGGTCTCGCTGCGGCTGTGGTTTTTCTCCGCATCCGACCAGCGAGGCCAGGAGGACCAGGAAAGAAATGTGCATCCACCTCATAGATTATGCGATGCGTTCGACAATTAGTTCGTTCAAAACTGGGCGCTTCGGGGCCAATCTGTAGGCCTCCCTAAAATATTCCAGCGCCGGCTCCAGGTTGGCTTCGTCGTTGTAGTGTATCATTATGAGCGGTTCCCCCTGCTTTATCTGCATGCCAACCTTCATTATTCCGGAGACTCCGGCGGCGTGATCGATTGTTCCGTCTTTTTTTTGGGACAGAATGCTGACTCCGCGTGCGATCATGCCGGCGTTGACGGTGTGTATGTATCCACGCTTTTGCGCGGATAGCTTGCGCGAATATTTTGCTCTTGGGTATTTTTTTGGATTGTCGATGTACGACGTGTCGCCGCCCTGCTCACCGACCATTTCCTTGAATTTATTCAGTGCAGATCCATCGGATAATTTTTTTATTATCATCTGCTTTGCAGACAGCGTGGAGCCGGCAACGCCAGCCAAACGGATGATTTCCATGCCGATGCGCAGTATGAGATCCTGCATCTCCGGATCGCCATGCCCCTGCAGCAACTCTATGGTCTCTTCGATTTCCAGCCACGTACCAACGGTCACGCCCAGTGGTTGATTGGCGTCCGTTACGACGGCTATGCACTTTTTATTCAGGCTCCGTGCGACGCGCGTTATCATCCTTCCAAGTTGCTTTGCCTGTTCGACATCTTTTATGAATGACCCATTGCCCCACTTCACGTCGATCACGACGCCGTCCGCACCGGATGACAATTTGTTCGCCAGTATGCTGCCGGTCATCAGTGGGACGCTCGAAACAGTCCCCGTTGTCCGCCTTATGTTGTCGAGAATTACATCGGCGGGGACAATATTTTCCGGCTGTTCGTAGTAGCAGCATCCGACCTTTTTAAGCTGCTTTTGAAATTTCTTCGTTTCAAACTTGGAATCAAACCCAGGTATGGACGATAGTTTGTCGATGTCCGAAATTATTAGGCCATCGCAGCTATCGACCAGCGTTGGAACGGCGATTCCGCAAACGGCAGCTATGGCGACGAGCACAAAGGCGGACTTATCGCCGACGCCGCCGGTGGAACAGCGCCCAATCTTGGGGCATGAAATCCCCTTGGTGTCTATCACGTCGCCGGACATCATGAGCTCCTCGGTCCACGTGGATGCCTCCTGAATGCTCATGTTTTGAAAATATATGGCCATCAGAAGAGCTGACAGCTGATATTCCGGAATCTGCTTGGCGATTACCGCGTCAGCTATGTCGCGCACCTCCCCCTCCGTGAGTTCTTCACCGCAAACTTTTTTTTCCACCAGCGTACTAAACCGCTTGACCAGATCTTGACTTGTCTGCAAACTCATATTTTTCTACACCGTGGGTTCTCCAAGGCCGCAAGCTGCGGTATGCATTTCCACAGTGAGATGTCAACAACCAACCGTCAAATTTTGCAAAACGCTGCCGCAGCGCCTCTTCGGTGGACCGACACTCGCCTCTTCCGCGCTACGCAGAGCTTCTCAAATTGTTAAAATTCTCAGGCAATGGTTATTGTCTTGTCCAGGTAAACGTCTTGGATGGCATTTAGCAGTTGTACACCATCGTTCATTGGCCGCTGGAACGCCTTTCGTCCGCAAATTAGGCCTGATCCACCGGCACGCTTGTTTATGACCGCCGTCTCGATGGCTTCGCGGAAATCGTTGTCGCCGGATGCGCCGCCGGAATTTATCAATCCAGCGCGGCCCATGTAGCAGTTTGCAAGTTGGTAGCGTGTAAGATCGATGGGGTTGTCCGTGGTTAATTCTTCGTAGATTTTGTCGTGCGTTTTCCCGAACTTCAAGGCCTTGAAGCCGCCGTTGTTAGTGGGCAATTTCTGTTTGATTATGTCGGCTTCGATGGTCACTCCGAGGTGATTTGCCTGGCCCGTCAGGTCGGCGCTGGTGTGGTAATCCTTGTCGGCCTTGAATGCGTCATTTCTGAGATAGCACCAGAGTATGGTCGCCATTCCGAGTTCGTGAGCGAGTTGAAACGCTTCGGCGGTTTCCTGAATCTGCCGCGATGATTCATCGGACCCGAAGTAGATCGTTGCGCCAACGGCGGCGGCGCCCATGTCATAGGCTTGCTGCACGCTGCCGAAGTAGATTTGGTCGAATTTATTTGGATAGGTTAGCAGTTCGTTGTGGTTCAATTTCACCGCGAACGGAATTTTGTGAGCATACTTTCTGGAAACAATGCCCAGGACGCCAAGGGTCGATGCCACGGCGCTGCAGCCGCCCTCGATGGCAAGCTTGACGATATTTTCCGGATCGAAGTACTCCGGGTTCGGCGCGAAGCTCGCCGCCGCCGAATGCTCGATGCCCTGGTCCACAGGCAAAATGGACATGTATCCAGTCCCTGCCAGGCGCCCAGTGTTGCGAATCCTCGCCAGGTTGTTTAGGACGCCAACTGACCTATCTGACTGCAGGAAAACTTCGTTTATGAAATCCGGGCCGGGGAGGTGCAGGCTGGATTTGTCTATGCCCTTGCATTTGTACTTTAAAAGGCCGGTTTTATCATTTTTCTTGAAATCTTCGACATGCTTGTTCATGGTCAACCTTTGGACGGATTTTCGAATTTTTTGGAGTGAGGGCAATCCTTTTTTGGGCGGCGTGTTCGCCGAAGAGAGTATTTTTGCTACTTTTAGCTAGTAAACGCTCCACTTTGGAATCTGTAAACTGCGAACGGCCGCCATTATCGTATCAGCCGCCACCCGGTATCTCTCCCTGGATTCTCCGCAGGGCATATAATTTTCTGCGCCGATGGGCTCACCGAATACGATGGTTGCCCTTTGATTCCAGTCGAAGAATTTGCTACTGCGGTCCATTATTTCAAAGGTGCCGAAAATCCTACATGGAACAACCGTGGCTTTTGTCTTGCACGCAAGCATCCCGACGCCAGCCCGCGTGGCACCGGCATTTCCATCGTGGGAGCGCGTGCCCTCAGGGTATATCATGAGGCACTTGCCGCCGTGTAGCAGCCGAAGGGCGGACCTCATGGCTCCGATGTCGCCGCTTTGCCTATCCAGCGAAATGCAGTTCATGTTGCCGAATAGCCAATTCTTGAATTTTGTATCAAAAAGAGAGCTGCGCGCCATCGAAAACACTTCGCGGCTGCGTACGGCACTGCCTATGAACGGCGGATCGAAGTAACTCAGATGGTTACAGGCTATGATGCACGGCCCGTGCCTCGGGATATTCTCGTCGCCGTAGACATCGCCGTCGAACAGCTCTCGAAACATCACCTTTGCGATGAACATCACAACGCGATAGACGGGATGTACAAGCATTCTTAACCATCCAAGTTACGCGTTCCGGAAGTAATGCCAATAAAAAATTCCTCATCCGTTTGCGATGAAGCGAATGTCGGAGATTTTTGCGCAGTGGCCGAGCCGGTGTAAATTTTCCAAAATTTTCGCCTTTTGCATTTGCAATTCGCTGCGTATGACGGCGCTTCCGCTGTGGATCAGCAGTACGTCGCTGCCTAAAATCCTTAGCGGATGGCACCGGCCTGCCATGTCTTTGCCGACGATGGCCTCCCAGTTACTCTGGATCTCCCGTTCCGGCGAGGCAATCCGGGGTCTGATTTTTTTCAGCAGTATCGCAATCGATTCGCCGATGGGCTTTGCTTTTTTCGGGAAGGATCTAGATTCTTCCGGCGGCAGTCCGCGAAAGGCTGCTATGAGATTGCGAATTCTGCGACCAAATCGTCCCTTTGCCATGGTCTCACTCTAGTAGCGAATCCAAATTTTTTAAATAAAAATTCGCCATGGCAATGTTGTCAACGCCGGTTTTAATGAACTCATTGAATAGTTTGTTTTTCGACGACTGGATTTCCCGCATGCGCTCTTCGATGGATCCTTCGGAAATCAAGCGGTAAACGGTCGTGATTTTTTTCTGCCCAATTCTGTGTATGCGGGCTATGGCCTGCTCCTCGACGGCGGGATTCCACCACGGTTCCATCAGAAATACGTACTCGGCGGCGTGCAGTGTTATGCCGACTCCGCCAGTCCTTAGGCTGATCAATATCACGGCGCCACCTTCGGCATTTTGAAAGTCGTCAACCACCGCCTCCCTATTCACCGTCGTACCGGTTAGCAAATAAATCGCCGTTTCCGGGAGAACCGCTCCAATTCTTGCTCTTATTTCCTTCAAAAATTCAAGAAATTGGCTGAATACGATGGCCTTTTTGCCGCTCGCGGCAACGTTTTCCAGTTTTATCATCAGAGCGTCAATTTTCTGCGATTCTCGGCCGTTGTCGTGGCGCAATGCTTCCGGAAGGATGAATTGCGCGCAGGCCGCCTGGCGCAGGCGTGTAATTGCCGCTAGGACGTTCATGCGCGTCTTGGAATCGATTTTGGAAAAATTAAGCAGCTTCGATTTGAGGTTGTTTTTTACGGCATCGTAGGCAAATTTTTGCCCGTGATTCATCGGACACGCCAGCTCCAACTCATTGCGCTTGGGCAATTCGATGGCAACGGATTGCTTGGTTCGGCGGATTGTAAAGGTGGCGATTTGTCCTCGAAAATCGTTGCGAAAATCCCTGCATGCGATGTTTTCCTGGAACTGTTTGTAGCCACAGAAAAATCCCGGCATGAGAAACCTGAATATGCTCCAAATGTCCATTACGTTGTTTTCGATAGGCGTTCCGGTGATAGCGATGCGGCATCGCCCATCGATGTTGCAGCAGGCCTGCATCGTCTTTGAGCGCGGATTTTTCGCGTACTGGGCCTCGTCCAGAATTGCGTAGTCGAAGGATAATTTTTTCAGTTCCCTGTTCATCTTGTGCACCTGGGCATAGCTACACAGCAGGAAATCCGGCCGATCGGAAAAATTATAGAACTTGTCCACGACCGCGAACGTTTTTTCCGGGAAAAATTTCCCAATTTCCTTCTGCCACACGAAGACAACGCTCGCCGGGCACACGACCAGTGAATGCGTTTTCTCGTCATCCGCGCAGATCAGTGCAAGCACTTGCAGCGTTTTCCCGAGCCCCATTTCATCGGCGAGCAGGCAGTGGCACCCGGCGTCCAGGATTGCGCGCATGGCGTAGACGCCTTCCCGCTGGTAATTTTTCAAAAAATCTGGCAGTGGGAATTGCACGGTCCCAACGTCGATGCGCGTGGTTGTGCAGGCGGATGTGTCGATTCCGATGTATCTTTGATTGAGCAGCGTGTGCAGCATGTACTTGCGCAATTTGGCGTTTGGATCGCTGAAAAACACCGGCCTGATTACGGCAATTTGATCCGCTGTGAGCGCCACAGCGCCGATTTCACCGACGAAAACTGGGCGGCCGTTGGCGCGCAGCATGTCCTGCATGTTCGCCTGGTTGATTCGACCGTACTTCGTTTCGACTATCCATTCGATCGCTATGTGGCTCGGATCCGGTTCGGACACTTTGGCGCGAATTTCCGGGAAAATTATGCCGCGCCTGAGCAACAACATCTCCGGCGCCAGTTCGACGGAAAAGAGTCTGTTCCAGATGTCGAATTTTTGGCACATCAGGTCAATTGCCAGGCGCAAATTTTTCAGCCGGTAGTCTCTATTGGCGGAACAAAATTCGAAATTTGCTTTTTTTGCATAGTACAGGAGCCGCAGCAGTGCCATCTTTTTTTCGCTGCCGGAAATTACGGTGACGGAATGCTTGCTCGGCATGAATATCGGTTTTTTTTCGGAATTATCCAGAAATGCTCGCATGACCACGTCGCTGCCGCATAGGCTGAATTTCACAAGGACGCACTTGCGAATTTGTGCTCCGCCGTCGGCGGGATCGGCGATTTCTCCCGGTAAAATTTCATCGACCACGGCCGCCTTGTCATTCCACTGGGGACGATTTTTACCAACCACATCCGCGGCGGCGGAATTTACGAGCACGATGATTTCCATCAGCGCCGCGATGGTGATGATTTGCGCCGTGATTTTGCGTTTGTCAGCTGACGTTTCCAGGTTGCCATTGGCGTCGAATTGCACGGTGAAATCAATGGTTTCCCCATTGAAGTATGCATTTATGGAGGCCACCCGTTCGCCGAGGACGATTTTTTTTACCGCCCTCGTTGCGAATACGCCCTTTGCGATGGAACACGGGCGTCGTCCGAAATATTCCGCCATGTCGAATTTGTCCAATCTGCGGCGCCACGCGGCGATGGCCGCATTCGTGAACCTACAATCTGGACCATCGCGTGACATCATGGCGGAGGCACTAACAATAAACGCGGCGAGCGGTCTTGGCAAGTCAAGATGTATTTTTCTCTTTTTTCGCCTGCACCGTGGCCAATAGGTGTCGTTTCAGCTCCGCCATGCCATCACCGGTTATGCAGGATATTTCGAGCACATTCACTCCGTGCTTTCCTCTGAAAATTTTCAGATTTTCCGCCGCCGCCCCGGTGTCCATCTTGTTGGCGACAACAAGTCTGTCCTTTGCCAACAAGTCCCGTCCGTAGTGCTCAAGCTCATTCAGCAGGCTTGCGTAGTCTTCGGTCGGCGAGCGATTGTCTATGCCGGACATGTCTATCAGAAACAGCAGCGCGGTGCAGCGTTCGATGTGCTTCAGAAAGCGCATGCCGAGGCCGCGATTTTCATGGGCACCGCCGATCAGTCCAGGAATATCCGCGACGATGACATTGCATCCATCTCCGGCCATAATGCCGACGTTTACATGCAGCGTTGTGAATGGATAGCTAGCGACTTTCGGTGTGGCATTGGTCAACGTCGCCGTAAGTGTCGATTTGCCAGCGTTTGGAAATCCGACGAGACCCACATCGGCTATCGTCTTCAGCGTGAAATCGAAAACGCCATCCTCGCCTGGCTTGCCAGGAGTGGTGTGCCGCGGAGCCTGGTTGATCGCCGATTTAAAATTTACATTGCCCTTCCCGCCGGAACCGCCCTTCAAAAGAATTATTTGTTGCCCGTGTTCTACTATTTCCGCCACGAAATTTTTTGTCGGCGCATCCAAAATTACTGTGCCAACGGGAATCTTTAGGTAGCAATGTTTTCCGTTGCGGCCGTGCATCTCGCTGCCCATGCCGTGCTCGCCATTTTCGGCCTTTGCGTGCGGCTTAAATCTGTAGTCGCTCAAATCGTTGGTGTTTTCATCGCCGACGAGAATGACATCGCCACCGTTCCCGCCGTCTCCGCCGTTCGGTCCGCCCTTTGGAATGAACTTTTCCCGGCGAAAACTCAGACACCCATTTCCTCCCTTGCCGGCGCTTAGTCGCACGTTGTGTACCTCATCGACAAACATTTATTTCCCCTCGCAGCATCGATTCCGCAACGTTTACGCACCGCAAACCTTTGTCAAAGCTTTTTTCAGTGTGAGTCGCTGCCGAAATATTGCAAAAATGGCCGGCTTTGCCGATTAACACTTCGCATTGACCAGCATTTTCCGATTACGCTTGACAATTGCCATTTCTTCGAAAGAGATGTTAGGAGGAACAGGAAAACATAGGTTGCTAATGGGCCCTTCGCTGGGGAGCAACGACTGCATGAGTTTTATACACAGAGATGGGACCATAGATAGTTCCACGTCTAGCATACTGAGAGTTGTAATTCCTTTAGTTCTATCGGCCTTTTCGGAAAATTTGATGTTCCTAATAGACCGCGTCTTTTTGGCCTATTACTCGGTGGACGCGATGAATGCCGCCATGCTCGGTGGATCGCTGGCGGGGCTTTACACACTGATGCTGATGGCCGTGGCAGGAACAACGGAGGTTTTCGTTGGACAGTATAACGGTGAGGGAAGGCGGGACAAGGTCGCGCTGCCGGTGTGGCAGATGATTTATTTTTCCCTGTTTTCGCTGGTTTTTGTCGTCCCCATTGGGTATTTCACGGAGCATCTGAATCTGATCCCGGAATGCTACAAGAGCGAAGGCATTCCATACCAGAGGCTTATCACCTATTTCTGCTGGCTGCCGGCTCTGACGGCAGCACTTGCTGGATTTTTCATCGGGCGTGGGAAAACGAAAATCATTACAGCGATGGTATTTGCTGGCACATTCACAAACATCGTGTTGGACTACGTCCTTGTCCTTGGATACAGGGACATCATTCCGGCACTCGGGTGCCGTGGCGCGGCTATCGGGACGATAGTAGCTGAGGCTGTGCAAATTGCAATCCTCGCCGTCGGCTTTTGGAGCGAAAGAAATAGGGATACGTACGGCACGGCGAAAAATATCGGATTTGACGCCAGTCTGTTCGGCAAGTGCCTAAAGATCGGGGCGCCGATGGCCATTTGCAAGTGCGTCGAAATGCTTGCATGGTACCTGGTATGCGTTGCGCTGAGCCACGTGTCCAAGGATCTGGCAACGACGCACGGAATGGCCATGACGGTTTACGTTTCGCTGGCATTCGTGTGCGACGGACTGTCGAAAGGTGCCGCCACTCTATCCGCCAATTTCATTGGCCAAAAAGACCTGAATGCGGTGAGGAAAACGTTCAAAAAGCTGACGATCATAACGCTGATTATATGCTGCTCAATACTGCTGCCGCTGCTAGCATTTCCAGGCTTCTTTTTCGGGCTCTTGAATACGCTGCATGAGGACATTTCCGCCCTCTATCCTAGCATGACCATAATTTTCAGAATCATGTTCGTCGGCATAGCTGCGGAAGCTTTTGGGGCGATAGCTTGGGGAATTCTAATATCCGGTGGTGACGTGAAGTATCCGATCATTGCCAATTTGCTTTCCATTTGGGGGATCACCGTTCTTCCGGTGGGCGTGCTATTTTTCACTGATAGGTTGCAATCGGCAATCGTTGTGCAGTTGTTCGTAGCTGTGAACATGGTCGTTTTTGCCGCCATAATTTACCGCAGATACAGAGGGCTAAACTGGTACAAATCGCTCACCGATTGAGCGGCGCATTTACGTGCGCTTCGCATTGGAAATTTGAGCAGCTGCGAGTAGGGCAGGTAACTGCGCGGCAATTGCCGCAATTCTTTCGAAGCTGGCTCCGGATACAGAAGGCCTGTCAAACTTTACTTGCCCAAGTAGGCGCAATTTCATCCCGCCTGTATGTACATTTTCCTCCGCTGATTGGATATTTTGCCAACCATTTCCCGGCGCTTCGCCGGTTTCCTCCGCCGCATTTTCCATTTGTCCGACTTCGTGTGTCATGCGGCTAGCCGCGCGCATACAGAATATTTTGCCGCTTTTCTTCGATACTATCGTTTCCGCATCTTCCAATGGGATGACGTGGCACGGATAACAGTTCCCGCCAGCATCGATGTAAGTGTGGGAACCATTCCTATTCGCTGTAATAGAAAACTTACGGCCTTGATCCGGAAGCTCGTCCACAGCTACATCCATAGCTGCAAGCTTTCGGCGCGGATTTATCGGCGAAAAAAGAAGCATTTCTTTTGGGGCTGCGCCATTCCCATTGCTCGCGCCGGAGAGGCATTTTATGATGTGTCCGCCAACGATGCGGTCCTGCGAAATTCGCATCGGGGCTGTGTTAGAACCTTGGAACATTATGGTGCATGCGTCCGGTGTTACTGCGAACTTTCCTAGTGTTGTTTGGTGAGTCATAGTTTTTATATTTTCGTATGTGTTTTTTGCTAGAGAAGATGAGCTTGAAACGTTGAGGATGGATGCAGTCAACTTTTTTCGAAAAGATTCTCTAAATTTTACCAATTTCGATCGGCATAAACTAACCTCTTTGAAGGAGTGGCTACCGGGCGCGCCTGGATTTTTCCAAGCTTACCAAAATCAACGAGATGTCGACCGGCGTGACGCCGCTGATGCGCGACGCTTGGCCGAGTGTTAGTGGCCTATGCATCTGCAATTTTTGCCGACTTTCATTGCTAAGGCTTTTGACAGTTGCGTAGTTAAAGGTTGGCGGAATTTTTACGCAGTCCAACTCGGATGATCTCGCCGCCGCTCTCCGCTCCCGCTCAAGATATCCGGCGTAGCGCATGCGGTAGATCACCTCTTCGCGCACGTCTGGCATTTCGCTGGCGAAGGCACTGGGAAAGGACATTGTATCGGCGGAGCGCGACTGCGCCAGCCAATTGCCGATGGTTTTTCCTTCGAATTTCTCGCAATTCAGGCGTGACAGCCACGAATTTATTCTGCGCAATTTTTCCCGCGTCTTTTCTATCCTTGGCGCGCCAATCAGTCGAAATTTTTCGGCGAAGGTGAGCAGTCTGACGTCGGCGCTGCCGTGGTTCAGTAGTAGGCGGTGCTCCGCGCGGCTCGTGAACATTCTGTAGGGCTCGAAGGTCCCCTTCGTCACCAAGTCATCTATCAATACGCCGATGTACGCGTCGTGGCGTCCGAGAATCATCATTTCGTGGCCGAGCGATTTTTGCCCGGCATTGACTCCAGCGACGAGGCCCTGGCCGGCAGCTTCTTCGTAGCCAGATGTGCCGTTGATTTGCCCGGCGAAAAACAAATTTTCCACGATTTTTGACTGCAGAGTTCCGTCAATCTGCGTCGGCGGCGCAAAGTCGTATTCGACGGCGTAGGCCGGCCGCGTAATTTTTGCGTTTCGCAGGGCTGGGATGCTCCGCAGCATGTCGCATTGCACGCCGAAGGGCATGCTGGACGACAGCCCATTCACGTACCATTCGTCGGAGAAGTATCCTTCCGGCTCAAGGAATATTCTGTGTTCTCCGCGGTCGGGAAATTTGGCGCACTTATCCTCGATGCTGGGGCAGTAGCGCGGCCCAATTCCCTCGATTTCTCCCGAATAAAGCGGTGAGCGGTGAATGTTACTATTGACAACTTCCTTCGTTATTTCGGTGGTGTGCGTGATCCAGCAGGATCTTTGATTGCCAAAGCCGGCGTCTAGGATGGCGCAGTCCTTCGGATCTCCGGAAAATTTTGCGCGAAACATTGCTTCAAAGGCTTCGCCATCCCTTGTATCGTAGAATGCAAATGTGCACGGATCCGCATCGCCACGCTGTTCTTCGCAGGCGGAAAAATCTATGGAAGCCCCGAGTATGCGCGGTGGCGTGCCGGTTTTCATCCTGCCCATGGCAATGCCGTGTTTGGTGAGGCTCGCCGGCAAATCGCGCGAGGCAAAGTCGCCGAGCCTTCCTCCGGCAATCTTATTTTTTCCGATGTGCATGAGTCCGCGAAGAAAGGTTCCATTGGCTAGGACGACGGTCGTCGCAAAGATTTCCACGCCCACATCCGTGGATACGCCGATTACCGCACAATCTTTGACAATTATCCCGGTGACTATCGCCTGCAGGACGGATAGATTTTCCGCTTTGGTAACTGTGCGTATCATGCGTTGGCAGTACAAATCTTTGTCACACTGGGCGCGTGGTCCCTGTACGGCTGGCCCCTTAGAGCGGTTTAGAAGGCGAAATTGCATCGCCGTCGCATCGGCATTTATCGCCATTTCCCCGCCCATGGCGTCAATTTCCCTCACAATGTTTCCCTTTGCAAGCCCACCTATGGCCGGATTGCAGCTCATTTTTGCGATCGTGTCCATGTTTCCGGTTATGAGCATGGTGTTCGCTCCTACCCTCGCTGCGGCCAGTGCAGCCTCGCATCCGGCATGGCCTCCGCCGCAGACGATCGTGTCGAATTTCGTGGAGGATTTCATGGAGAATTTCCATGGAAATTTTGTGTTTTCGAAAAAAACGCGAGAAAAAGTTTGCCGTTTGTGAAAATTAGATAGAGAATGTCCTGGGCGTTTGTTTGCCGCGCTTCGAAAAAACTTGACAAGCCCATGCGTTTGTGATCGAAGTTTAGTGGTGATGGCAGATTCCGTAGGTTGTGTGTTTAAATGAGAGGGGTATTTCGCCGTGGATAAGAAGGACATTGAAAGTTTGATCGAGAAGGATTTTGCGATGGAAAGATTGAGGAGCGAACTTGAGAAAATGATGCCCGGGGCGTATTGCCTGCACAGGTCGTTTGGGATCGGCCAAATGCAAAGTTTTGATGCCGAAAAGACGCGGCTTGTCATCAGCTTCGGCGACGAGATTCGCCAAATGGATCCGGCCTTCTGTGCGAAAAAATTAGAAATGCTTGCCGACGAGGACATGCTCGTAAAATTTTACAAAAATCCAGAAGAAGTTCGGCAGAAAATGAGGAAATCGTCCGTTTCTTTGCTGATCGAATTTCTAGAGAAAGCGGAAAAGCGGCGTGCTTCGCTGGGGGACATCGAAAAGATATTCGGTAGGATAGTCGGGGAACAGAATTTTAGGCGCTGGTGGAATGTTACCAAGAAATTGGTTGCAAAGGAGCCGCGTTTGTCACTGGAGGAGGGTGCGGTTACGTACCTTAGCCTATGCGATGTCCCGATTTCGGAGAAGGATCAGCTGGTGCAGCAGTTTGAGACCGCCCGTGACATCGGAAGAAAAACGGCAATCGCCGCAAAATTTTCGGCATTGCTAAAGGCGGATCCGTCGCTGAAAGAGCCAGCCGTGAAAATCGTTGAGGGTTTGTCCGAGGCTTGTTCGGCGAAGACAAAGCGGGTGAGCGCCGCCGAAAGATTTCAGGCGTGCGTTGCCAGGGATGAGCTTTCCAAATTGGTTGGAATAGGCAGAGATTCGCTGTCGCCAAGGCTGGAGTCGCTGCTCACCGAATATCCGAATTTAGCGAAGGTTTGCGACAGTTTGCAGCCGGACTACTACGCGGTTTTTCTTGGGTTGGTCACCAGGGTGTTCCCGGACGAGTGGGATAAATTGTGCCTCGGCATATTGAAAAATTGCAACGACAGGCTCACCGGCGAATGCATCGTGTTTTTGAAGGATAATGGCTGCGAAGATTTGCTAAAAACGACGCTGGTGAAGTGGCTGAAGGAAAAAAGTCTGCGTGCGGCGCTGCTGCAGTGGGTCGTCAAGAATCGCCACGCCAAGAAGTTTGAGGGAATATTCTCTCACGAATTGATGTCGCACGAGCTCCTACGCGCCATATTTTGGGCCATAGATAATGAGTCGCTGCAAGGCGGTGGCAAGACGAAAAAGATTCCACTGGTCGAACTTTTGTGCAGTGATAGGACACTGATCCGCGATTTACTGGCCAACGCGACCGATGACACGGCCGGAGATCTCGCTCAGACACTGCTCATAAACCAGGGCATAGACAGTTTGTCGAAAAAGTCGCTGCTGGCGAGGCTCATCGCTCTGTTCCCAGGAATTCAAGAGCTCATCATGAGCGCGAGCAAGGTGAGGTTGCCCCAGGACGTTTCGCTGAAGGTGTCGCTGGCAAGCCTGGAGGCAAAGCGCAGGGAGTACGAAGTTCTTACCAGAGAAAAAATTCCGGCGAACAAGAAAGCGATCGAGGCAGCAAAGGAGCACGGTGACTTTAGGGAAAATTCGGAGTACAAGATGGCGAGGCAGGATCAGGATACGCTGCTGTCACGGAAGTCCCAGTTGGAGGAAGAACTGCGATTGGCGCAGGTGGTTGATTTTTCGGACGTTGACACGTCCATGGTTTCCATCGGTTCCAAGGTCAGAGTTAGGCAGGTTGCGTCCGGCGAAGTCGCGGAGTACGTGATTATGGGGGCGTGGGACAGCGACCCGTCCAAAAACGTAATATCCTACAGAGCTGGGATAGCGCAGTCGTTACTTGGAAAAAAGAAAAATGACGTCGTTGAAACGGTTGTCGATGATTCCAAGGAGACGTGGCGGATCGAAGAGATCAGCGCCTGCGAGCGGTAGCGTCGCATTTCCCGCGGAAGAAGCCACTCTGGCGAAAATGGTCGCCGTGTGAGAAGGCCCCTCGAGTTTGGGAAAGGTGGCTGCGTCATTTTTTACAGTGCGTAAAAAACGCCGCAAAAGAATAAAAGTGATTGACTTCATCCGAATGTCGTGCTAAACGCGCCCATCCCTTTCAAGAAAAGGAAAAGGATAAGCCGCAGTAATTAGAAGAGGATTGTATGAAGAAAATACCAATTGTCATGGTCACATTGTTTGGCGTGTGCGCTCTGAATGCCGACGATAGCATGTTTTCCTATTTGGATTGCAAAGTCGGATACGAGTCCGAGCACATGAATCGTGGTCGTCCGGAGATGCGGAAGTCGATTTTTGCCGAAATTGAACTCGGTTTGGCACTGTCGGATGTGCTGACCACGTACGTCGGCATTGCCCCAGTCGTAGCGGCTGGTTTGGGACCTGCTAGTGATGGAAGGGACGAGGTTAAGCCCTACGTTGGGCTGTGCTACGATGCCACGGATACGATAAAGCTGGACGCAGGATACGCCCATCACTTTTACGTAGCCAAAAGAGATAGCGTTGGCGGAGGTGGCGGCGGGGGCCAGGTCATCGTAGAAGGCGTTGGGAATCTGACGGAACAGGACAAATACGGGTCTTCCGGCGAAATTTACGGTGGAATCAGCGCCGATGTTCTCCTGTCTCCGTCCATATACTGCTTCTATGATTTCACCAAGAGAGAATTCGCCATCGAGGGCAACGTCTCGCACATCTTCGATTTGTCTGATCGTCTTTTGGATGGATTGGGCCTGAAAATTAGCGGAAAGCTTGGCTACGATAAGCCGAAGAAGCTGTTTGGGATTCGGAAATCGATCGATAACTTTTTCGACCCAAATGTCAGGGCTTTCAGCGCGAAGGGCTATGCCTACTACGGCATCGGTGCGGATCTGATTCTATCAATAAACGGCAATGTGGAAGCAAGTGTCGGAGTGGCCTACGAAGGAAATTCGGCTGGCAAAAATGACGCGCCAAATGCCTATGTGAATGGCAAAAGGAGGGACGCCATTATTTTCCGCGGCGGCGTAAGCTGTTCATTCTAGCGTAGTGTGTGCATGCCGTTGCGAGGATTGGCCTGCTCCACGTTCGAAATTTTGCGACCGCCATCAGGTTTGTCTTGTTGCTCTGAAAGATGTTTGTACACTCAACACCGTGGTTGTGGATAGGATTAGAGACCTCGGCATCGGTGAAAGCGGCGAAAATACCCTGCCTAGCGAAAGCGATGTGGCCACTGCCGTGGCGCGACTTGCAGCGTCTGACTCTTCCCTAGTATCCGAAGATTTCAGTTCAGTCGAGGTGCGTGCGGCCGCGTCAGGATCATCGGATGATCGGTTGCGCGACTGCGGATGCAGAGCCGATGAACGGATCGAGGAATTTTGCAAAAATTATCTCGGAGACGTGGATGATTTTAGCGGAAATGGGGCATTTTTGCCGGCCGCCGATTTCATATGCGATAGGCATGGCATTGCCAGGATTCTGTCGCTGCCGGAAAAGTCCGACGAATTCCACTGCGAATACGTGGACTCGTACAGGACGTACAATGGAATTTTGCACAATCCTGCTACCGACAAAAGGACGACGAAGGATGTTTTTCACATAGCCGAAGGCGGCCCATCCGTTCCATTGGACAAGAAAGAGGTGCCGAAGGTAGCATTTGCGAGGATGCTGAGATTGGCATTTCGGCCCGACGGAGAACTTTTGACTTTGCCGTTTACGTCCGCGTGGAATAGGCCGATAAAAACATTCGTGTCAAGCTACGCAAGGCCGGTTATTTGCCCAAA
The DNA here is from genome assembly GCA_031268175.1 of Puniceicoccales bacterium. GTDB lineage: Bacteria > Verrucomicrobiota > Verrucomicrobiia > Opitutales > JAIRKQ01 > JAIRKQ01. The sequence continues at coordinate 17,632 of JAIRXR010000003.1, forward strand.
GATGGACGGTATTCAGAGCGAAAAAATGATGGAAATTAGGTTTTTCGTTCCCGGGAACCTTGTAAGCATCTTGGATTGCGTCGAGAGTATTTTTGGCAATGGCGGATCTCCGGCATTGCCCGAAAACGATGCGGCCCTGAACCCAATGACCTGGTCTGGCCACACCGGCTGCATAGTTTTCGCGCCGCAGCTGAGAAAGTGCACGAAAAAATCTTTGGGGCTTCCTCACATCGATGCGGCGACCGATCGCCAGAGGCGCGACGGTATGTGCTGGGAGTTGGAGGATGAGCTGTACCATGGCGGAAAGCCATTCAAGATTATGGCTCGCGACGGAGGTGGCGTGGTAGTCTCGATAGTTGCCGACAGTTACAATGGCTACGGAAAAAAGGAAATAAAAACGCAGATGTCCTATGCTGCGAATATGCTGGGGTTATGCGAAGAAGAACATTCGGGGGGAACATTGGTTTTTCCGCGCTATGACCTGGGCGACGAGTTCAACTACGCCGAGCGCTTTGGCGGAGACTACACGTTCGAAAACACTGTGAAATGTTGCTCCCAGTTTTTGGACATGCGGAATGGCTTTGCAATCGACAGGGATTTCGCAAATGTTGTCTACGTCCCGGAGTATGCAAATTTTTGCCTGCCGAAGCTGACAATTTCGTGGAACGGAGACGGTTCTGCTGCGGAACTTCCTCTGGAACTAAATCGAGTCTACATCCTCCCGTCGGGGTACAGGATCAACCTTGCAAAGCCCGATGGGCGCGAGGGCAGATGGAAAATGATCGGCACTGTTCCGAATGGAGTATTTTGCTACAAGCCCGCGACCGTGTCCGGAGGGGGAAAATCGGAAATAGCGAAACCCATAGGCGAGTTCATTTCCTCGGGAGCAACGATCGTTTGCGACTACGACACCGATTGCCTCCTCGCCGACGAAATATTGCAAAAGGATTTTTCCAGGCGATTCAGGAGCGTAGGCGAGGTGGACGATAGGAAATTGCTGGATCCGAGGAGAAGTCTTGGCAGCGTCATAAAACTACTGACGCCATGCGACATTTACACCGACGAGTACAACAACTGGCTCGAAACGATCCCGCAGTATGTTTTGGAGCTAATTTTTACGATAAAAAGATTCAGCAAAGACTTCAAAAATGCCGATTGGAAGCAATTTTTTTCCGTCGACAAAATCAACGGCCAGGACGGTAACGAAGTGCGATACAAAGGTAATAAACTCTTTGAATATTATCTGCGCGTTGGGTTCGGCAATTCCATGCACAGGCGTCTATTTTCACTGCGCGATGACTTCACACCGGCGGAGAAATTTCAGCTAGCCGATGATATAACGGCTACTACAGTCATTCCGGCGAAAAATATTCCGCACCTCACTGGAGACCGCGAAAATCAGTCAGTCAAGGTTGTCCATAACTGTGAATACAGGCTCTACCAACGCCCCGACGAAGCTATCATTCCAGGCTATGACCCAGGCAGCGAACGCGACATGACGCTGAAAAATATTTTCACATGTAATTTTCGTGCGCTCAGCAGGGATGACGTCAGGCAGATGATGCGCAATCGCCTAAAATTTGAAACCTATTCAGCCCCGATGCGGGCGATGCTGGAGGCATTCGTTGCCGATGGAAGCGCTCCGAAATATGTGGTTTGCCCATCGGAGCTCCGCCAGATGCCCGACGGGAGCGTAAGTAAAAACCAAAGATATCTGCAGAGCAGAAATGATCTCTTCGACAAATTGAACATGCATCTGGCAAACGTTTCCTCCAAGCTCTGGAGAAAATTCAGCGGTGACTTCGACCTAACCCACACTCCGGTCAACTGTGTCCTTTCCGGACGGAGGAACAATCCGCCGGTCGACGGCATAAAGCCGCTGTGTGTCTACGGTCCACTGCACTACATGGACATTCCGGAACTATTCCTCGAGTACATGTCAAGCGTGACCGGTAAGTCCCCGTCGACCACGGGAGCTGGCTTGGAAGGGGCCATGACGAAGGGGCCATTCAATTGCCTGAGTAGCGTCTACGATTTGAATGCTGCGCTTTTGAGTTTTATTCTGACCGGCTACGCCGGATTTCTTTCGTCAACTGGGTACGTCGGCCCGCATTTTCAGGTTGACCATGACATTACCTATCTGATCCCGGAGATTTGGAGTAGGATGACCGGCGTGGAGCGAAATCCGAAATTTCTGATCGAAAATGGATGTCTCGAGCGCTGTGAAAATTTCCACCACCGCGGCAACTTGGTGCAGGCGGAAAGGTTGGGGTACAGAATCACGAAAAAATTTGTAAAAACGTTTGCCGGCCGCGTGTTTTCCTCGCCTGACGCGGTGTTCTCCGACGAAATGCTGCGTCCGGAAGAACAGGACATGGACATTTTTGCCGAGAGCATGGATACCATCGTCGATGCCCACAGGCGCGCCGCGCTGCTGATCATCGATGGGCCTGAATTTGAAGAGGCCATACCTCCGCTGCGTGCGCTGCTGCGCGTAGCTGCCACCGGCGACTGCGATGGCATGGCGTTGCGCGACGAAAAATTTAGGAAAATGTTTGCCAGGGAGGCCGCCATTGGCAGCGATTGGTATCTTGCCCGGTTGAAAAAATACCAGCAATGCCAGATCAAGCATTTGGAGAGCGGCCTGTCCTACGTCGCGGCCACGGAAAAGTTCTATGGAAAAAAATCAATTGGATCGACCATTGATTTTGAAGAGCGGGAAAGGGCTGTCGCCGCGGAGTTGAAATTTGTAAAAACCGATTCCTATGTGGCCTGTTTGGTAGGTACAATCGGCCGGTAGTTTCCAAATTCGCGGTTGCCGTGCCCATGCGCTGTTCAATAGCCCACCGTGGAGCCGAATGACCGAGTAAAATTTTTTTACGAGGTGAGTATTTTTTTTCGAAAACGAGTAAATATAAGTTTGACTTGCGAGTTAAAAAACTAGCTTTGTCGTAATTTTTAACCAAACGGAAAACCGCGATGTTTAACACAGAGTTCCCTCTAGTATTACAGGAATCAGAGAATTACGCCACGCACTGTGAGGCCCTGTCTCCGCTGCAATTGGACTGGCCCTCTGGCTTGACGCCCACATTTGACGGCAAAGAGGTTTGCCAATTCACGCTGCCTACGCCACCATTTTTACAGGATGGCATGCCACTATTCCAGCTTTCGTACCAGTTTGACGACTGTGGCATAAAAAATTTGTCCGATGACAATGGGCATCTGGGCAGCGTTTGGGCGGAAACGCATCCCGGCGGAGCGAAGGAGATAATCGACAGCGAGCCTTTCAGCCACAGTCCAACCGCCTCGAGGAACGGAGAGTTAACTCTTGAAGTCAGCGAATTGCGGCGAAAAAACGAGGAGCTTTCCGCTAGGAACGCAGAACTGTGCAGCGAAATCTGCAAGCTGCGCCGTGAAAACGTGGACCTTGCGCGAAAAAATGAGGTATTTTTAAGAGAAAATCTATGGCGGCGACGGAATGAGGAAGAGTGTTTCCGCGAGAATACGTCTCTCTTTAACATTATCAAGGGATCGGAAAATTCCAACTACAGATTGGCAAGTGAGAATGCTCGGCTAAAGTCGCAGCAATTTTTGTTGCAACAAGAAAGCACGGCGCTGCGCGCAGAGGTCGCAGAATTGAACCAACTTATGTGGCAATTGGAATGTGGAAATGCGCAGAGCGCAGATGCTGAAAATTTTGTCGCGCGCGGTGCGTATGGAGAGCAGCTGCGCTGGATTGAACGTACCATCGCCGATGCAAACATTCCAACATCACTGAAAATATTTCGCATTAGGACGATTTTGGGGGATAATGCCCCTCAAAAGTCACAGATGCAGCGCGCGGTGCCGAAAAAATCGGCAGCTAAGCCCTATTTCCGTCGAAATACTTCGCAAAGGACTGCACTGCGAAATTCGCAACCCGAGCCAAATCAAGCTTTCCGGAGCATTGATGGAAGATTTTCCTCAGCGGTGAATTCACACGGCTTTCAAACGAGTGCTGGCAGCTACAGTTCACAGTCGTCGACAAATTCGGGCGGCTGGATGGCCGGTCGCTATAAAAATTTCTTTGCATAATTTTCTGCGCAACCGAATCGTGCGTCGAATGCGTGCCCGCACAGCCGGTGCATGGAATTTAGCGTTTGACAGGATTGCGGCCAATGCTACAATTGGCTGTGAGAGTTGTGCGTGAACAGGGTGATAGACATTTTACAAGGCGCCATGAGTGGCGAGGTGTCGAAGGAGGAGATGCGGCAGGCATTGAAAGAGTGTCTGAGTGGATTGGATTCGGCGGTGAAGTTCCTGGGGACCGTCGACCGCGACAAATTGCTGGGTTCCATTAGGGAAAAACTTCCCGCTGCCGTGAAAAAATCCTACGCCGATGGGAAAATTTCCAGTGAAACCGTGGAATCGGCGAGGAAAATGTCGATTATTTTCCCAAGTGCACTTTCGGAAAAATTGTATAATCTGCAGAAGCAGATGTATGAATATTGCAGGCGGCAAAACGGCGAAACTCCGTAGCTCTACGCAGTGCATTCGGTCCGTGGAGCAAACTTTGAAATCGCCTCTTCGAACGTTTTTTCCCCGGCGGTGATTTCGATGTCTATTTTCAGAAAATAGACCGGAATTTCAGCGGTAAAATCATTTGGCATCCTCACGGCATCTTTCTCGGTGGTAACCGCAAAGGTAGCGCCTCTCGTCTGTCCGATGTCGAAGATTTTTCCCAATTCGTTTTTTGAAAATCTATGGTGGTCGACGAACCGTTTCCCGTAGACAATTTCAGCACCGTTGCGTGTGAGACATTCTTCGAAACTATCCGGAGACGCTATGCCGCTGAATGCCATTATTTTTCCGCCCTTGAGTGCGCTAATTGGCACTACCGCCTTTTTGTCGAGGGTGGACAGATGCCTTGAAAAATGCACGCACTGTATAATCTTTGCCTTTGCATTGTGGGCCTTTATCGTGTCCACTACGAAATTGTCCTCAGCTCCATCGGTCTTTGTTAGGAGTATGTACGATGCGCGTCTGATCTGCGAAATCGGTTCCCGCAGGATACCCCTGGGCAAGAGGCATCCATTGCCGAACGGATTTGTTTTGTCTATGAGGAGCAGGTTGACGTGCCCGAGCAGAGGAAAATACTGAAACCCATCGTCCAGGATTAGAATGTCGGCTCCGAATTTTTTTATGGCGTAGCGACCGGCTTTCACGCGATCTTTGTCAACCAATACGACAACGCCTGGAAGATTTTCCGCGAGCATGAAAGGTTCATCGCCGGCCATTTCCGAACCGAGGAGTACGGATCTGCCGTTGCTTACAATCTTCGGCGGCGGCTCCTTTCGATGCGCTATCCAGCGAATTAGGGATTTCCACAGTGGATCAGCTTTACTCTTGTAGCCGCGGCTGAGAATTGCTACCCTGCGGCCGCGCTCGTGGAGTTCCCTGGCAATTTTTTCAACAACGGGGGTTTTCCCAGTGCCGCCAACCGTCAGATTGCCAACGACGATTACGGGGCATCCGAGAATATTTGCCGTAAAAATCATGCGATCGTAGAGAAGGCGTCTAAGTTTCACTATCTGCAAGAACAGGAGCGACAGAGGAAACAGTGCAGCTCCTGCGACCATTGTTCCCAGCGATCTCTTTCTGCCGTACAGCACGTCCGTTGCAAAAATTTCAACGCGCTCAAAAAATTTGTAAATTTTCCGCAGAAACTTTTTACTGAAAAATTTAACTTTTCGCAGGGCCCGCATGCTTTCAGGTTCGCCTCCGATAGTGTTCAACTCTAAACCTGGGGCAAGTTAAAATTGTTTTATCAAGAGTAAACAGGTGATCAAATTCTGGAAATTTCGCATCTCCCTCGAATTTGCCGCACACAATGCTGAGGTACAGCTCCCCGCACGCCGGCAGCAGAGCGTCGTAGATGGATCCCCCCCCGCATACCCAGAGCGTGTCGCCTATGCCGAGCTCCAGCAGTTGGTAGAAGTTTCCAATTGCGGTGACGCCGGCGTGAGACCAGGACGGATCGCGCGTTACGACAATGTTTCGTCTGTTGTGAAGCGGATGCCCGATTGATTCGAATGTTTTGCGCCCCATCAGCACGGATGCATTTTGCGTCGTCCTGTGAAAAAAGGACAATTCCTCTGGAATTTTCCACGGCATGGAATTTCCGCTCCCGATGATGCGATTTTCCGCCATGGCGGCGATGGCCCGCATGTCCAAATTTTCCAACAGCGCGCGGCATAGTTTTTCGTTCGGATCCATCATACGGCTATGGTGGCTTTTATGGCTGGGCAGTGCTCGTAGCCGATGATTTCAAAATTTTCATAGCGAAAGTCGTCGATGGTCGCGACTTTGCCGTTGATCTTCAGCGTCGGCAGGGGCAACGGCTTGCGCGCCAGCTGTTCGCGCACCTGGTCCACGTGATTCGCATAGATGTGCAAGTCGCCAAATGTGTGGATGAATTCCTTCGGGTAGAGCCCACAAACGTGGGCAACCATGGCGGATAGCAGTGAATAGGATGAGATATTGAATGGCACGCCGAGGAACATGTCCGCACTGCGCTGGTACAACTGGCAACTTAGCCCTCCGTCCGCGGACACATGAAATTGGAAAAACGCATGGCACGGCGGAAGCGCCATTTTATCGATTTCGCCGGGATTCCACGCCGAAACTATGTGCCTGCGGCTAAAAGGGTCAGCTTTAATTTGTTCTATTACATTTGCCAATTGGTCGACCGTTTTACCGTCTGCAGTGCGCCACGCGCGCCACTGGGCTCCGTAGACGCGCCCCAGATTTCCGTTTCCATCGGCCCATTCGTTCCAAATTTTTACTCCGTTGTCCTGCAAATATCTAATATTTGTATTTCCGCCTATGAACCACAGAAGTTCGTGTATGATGGATTTCAGGCTGACGAATTTCGTAGTTATGACTGGAAAATTGCTCCTCAAATCGAATCTCAACTGAGCCCCGAACAGGCCAATCGTCCCAATGCCAGTTCTGTCTTTACGAGTTTCGCCGGAGGACAGGACCCTTTCCAAAAGCTCCAGATAATTCTGCATCCACGCGAGAATGGAAGATCGCATCGCCGAGTCGAATCAATTTCTCGCCTAAGTTTTTGTTTCGGATGGATTAAAATGAAACTTCGTAGGCAACCTTCGTGGACATATTTTCATCGGATGACACGACAATGCCGTTTCTCTCATCCGTAAAAATCCACGCGCAGGCACACGAAATGAGTGCGCCGACGATGACGTCGTGTGGATGGTGCTTCTTCGCGTCAACCCTTGAGTAGCCTGTTATGATTGCCAGCCCGTACGGAACTATGGCCGATTTAAATCCGTACCTCCTGTGCATAAACGCAGCCCCGGCGAAGGCACTGGACGTGTGTCCGCTTGGGAATGAATTCTTTCTGTCGCCTTTCGTGTAGTTCGGCCTTTTTTCGTCGACCGCCATTTTTAACACGTGAACGGTTAGCTGCGACGATCCAAGCGTGTATAGAAATTGCTTAGTCCCATCGTAGTCCTTTTCGAGTAGGGAATAGCCAAATGCGTAGGCCGGAACTGCAAATTGTAAAACATCGCCAACCTCCTTGAGTGAAGCTGTAGCGCGACTTGGAAATGCGACCGTACCCGCCAGAAGCAACAGCGCAATGCAATTTCTAAAACTCAGTGAGCGGGTACGATACATTTCGCGAACGATTGAATGTTTTGTTGGAAAAGCAAGTTAAATATTTGTTATGCAATCGCGCTTTCCTACCATACTGCGACGCGCGAGTACTGCAGCGTGGCAATTGGCAGCCCTACAATTTTTTAAAATTTCAGAGAATGGGCGTTGAAATTGCAAAAGCAATCGGCAAAAATCGCGACCTGCGGTGGCAGCTAGCGCGGCATATTTATCCTGCCGAGTGGTTGAATGGTTATTTCCTCTGTTAGTTCCTGGTGTGACAGTACCGGCAGTTCGTAGAGCTCCAGCTCTATCAACTTACGCACGTAGCGGCGGATGTCCATAGATGTGAGCAGCACTGGCCTGTTGGTCTCATTTGCAAAGTCACCAACCTCTTCCTTGATTGCATGGACTAGCTTTTTCGCCATTTCCGGATCAAGGGCGAGATAGCTTCCAGCAGACGTCTGGCGAATGGCCTTCCTCACCACGTCCTCGACGGCAGGGTCCAGCAAATAGACCGCCAAAATATTCTGCCCACCGGAATACTTGTAGCTTATGTAGCGCTTCAACGTGGTGCGCACGTAATCGGTCAGCAGAATCGGCTCCTTCTCCTTTTGCCCCCACTCTATGAGGCACTGCATAATCAGACGCAAATTCCTGATAGATATTTCTTCCTGCACCAGTCGCTGCAGCACCTCGGAAATTTTCTGCACCGGCAGTATGCGCTGCACTTCCCTGACGAGTTCGGGGAACAACTTTTCCATATTTTCCAGCAGAAATCTCGTTTCCTGTAGGCCTAGGAACTCGGATGCGTACTTTTTCAGAATGAAAGACAGGTGGTACGTAAATATTTGCGGCGTTTTCATGTACTGAATATTAGCGCGCTCCAACTGCGGAATTAGCGCGTTTTCAACCCATAGGGACGGCATATTCGGAAGAAATGGCTTTTCCTCTTTGAACTGAATGCTGAGAATGCCGAGGCTTTCCTTCGTCTCGCGCACGAGGACGTGGCCATGCAGTATTTTTCCCTGGGAAACGGGGACTTCCTGGAGCAATATTTGGTACATTCCGTCGCTAAGATTTTCATTGAATCGCAGATGAATGCCGGGGAACGGCACGCCAAGGTCGTAGTAGAGTGCCTGGCGCACTTGAATCAACTGGTCATTGAGTAGGTCCGGCTCGACGGATTGCTCTATTACGGTGGCGACGTCCAAAAGCAACGGCACGGTGACGGAAAACTCTCCGTCGTCTCGTTTTGCCTGTGATGCTTTCGGCGTTGCGTCGGATGGCAATCCCGGTGCGCCCGCCCTTGCGATTGACGGCTTCGCACGCGATGCCTTGGCTATCCTTCTTCCCGCGAAGAACAGCGCCACTCCCAGGATGAGAAATGGAATCTTCGGAAATCCCGGAATGGCCATCAGGATAATCACCATTATGCCTGAGATCAGCAGCGCCTTTGGCTGGGCAAAAATCTGCTTGGAAATGTCTTGGCCGAGTGCCGCGGATGTTTCGGATGAAACGCGCGTTACGATTATGCCAGCCGTCATCGAGATCAACAGCGCCGGAATCTGAGAAACCAGGCCGTCTCCGATGGTCAAAATCGAGTACACCTTCAGCGCCTTTTCAGCGGTCATTCCCTTTTGCAATATGCCGATAATTAGACCGGCAACGATGTTAATAACAGTTATGATCAGGCCGGCAATGGCATCACCTTTGACGAATTTCATCGCTCCGTCGAGGGCCCCATAGAGCTGGTTTTCGCGTCCGAGTTCATCGCGCTTGAACTTGGCAATGTCGTTGTCTATGGCCCCCGCGCGCACATCGGCATCGATGCTCATTTGTTTGCCAGGCATGGCGTCCAGCGTGAATCGGGCGGCCACCTCAGCGACGCGTTCGGCACCCTTTGTGATGACGACGAATTGGACGATCAAAATGATCAGGAATATCACCGCTCCGACGACAAAGTTCCCGGCAACGACAAAATTTCCGAACGTATGGATGATCATACCGGCGTCGGCGTGGATCAGAATGAGCCTTGTGGTTGTGATATTTAGTGCCAATCGGAACAGTGTCGTGAACAGCAAAACACTCGGAAATGTGGAGAAGTCCAGCGTCCTCGGGATGTACAGCGAAAGCATCATCAGCAGGACGGATATGGTTAGGTTGAGGCCGAGCAGGCAGTCAAGGACGTGCGTCGGCACGGGCATGATCATCAATCCGATGATCATCATCACAAGGAACGCCAGAATAACGTCATTGAATCTGGACAGATTTAGTATTCCGCCTTTTGCGCTCACAACAAATACTCCTCGATTTCCTTCCCGCTACTGGCCTCGTTCTTTCGAATCTCGCTTTCCTCAATCCCGAGGTAGCGTATCAAATCGCTCCTCGCCTCACTGTCCTTGCCAAGGCTCCAAATTACGTGGCTGCGCAGCAAAAAGAATAGCTTTTCTCGTTGTCTGCCTATGTCAACGCCTTCCAATTTTTCGAGATACTGAATGGATTCAAACGCACGTCCAGTGAAATACAGCGAAAATGACAGGGATAGCAAGATTTCCTCGTCATCCGGAAAAAATTCCTGCAGCCCGCGGTGCAGCAGGAGCGCTTCATCGTACTTTCCGTAGCGGATGTACAGATACGCTAGCACCAAAAGAAACTCTCGCTGGCTTTTGTCCACACAACTCAGTTCACGGAGGCTAACACGTTGAACGTAAAAATCAACATATTTCCGCGTGGCATCCGCATGTGCAATCACCCCATGAGCAGCATGTGGCGATACTGATCCAGCAGCTCGCACTTATCCTGCTCGCCCTTCAGCAATTCTATGACATCTTCGAAGAGTTCTTTGTAGTGGTATTTTTCGCCTTCCCTTTCCTTTGTGTTTACAAAAACGTCGCAGACTTGCTGAATTTTTAGTCGAAATTTCTGCGGTGTGATGATGCTTCTGTCCGTTATGTTCGGGCGGAGCAGCTGGACCATCGATTTGTTCAGCGTCTTCACCTCTAGAACTTTTTTGAGTTTTTCTTCGATTTTTCCCTCGCACGGGTCGACGGACGAACCGATGGGTAGATGCATCCGCTTGTCCTTGGATGACAATTTCGATATGTCGACGATGCCGAAGTCCATGGCGTACTTCGCCGCATTCTTCGACGGATTTTTGTCCTTTGTCTGTGCGCTCATTTCGTGCTCCTAGGAAGGTAGATCGCCTTCCAACCTATCCTGCAAATCCTCTAATTTGTGAATGATTTTTTGAAAGATATTCAAGTCAAAATCGTCTATGCAGTACTTTATTGCAAACCCAATGGCTTGGTCGCCATGCAGCACTGGATGTACCAAAAATTCCTCGTTTGGTTGGTAGTCGCACAGTGCCAGCGCGCGCCTGTACAAATTTCCATCGAAGCGTTCGTAGACGCGCAGCAAGTATATGAAAACGCAATTGCCGGCTTCGTCGGAATACTTTGCATCGATGAAGAGATCGCCGATTTTGTGTATGGTCATGTGCACGACGCCGTTTTCGTTGGTTTCCAAAGATTGAAATCCGACGATATCTCCGAATTCCCGTATTACTTCGCTTAGTTGCATGGCTTTCCCCCTCTCATTCGCCGTCGGTTTTCATTTCTTCCGCTTCCTCCTGAACAATCAGTTGATCAAGTTCGTGTTGCAGTGTCGTTATTATTTGCAACCTGTGGTCCTGCTCCGTAAAAAATTTCATGGGCATCCTTCGGATCATTTCGATGAATTGCGTTATGCCGAAGATAGCCATTTGCGTGTTTTCCGCATTGATGCCGAACTCTCGCAGTAGATCGCGTATTTGGGCCTTGCTCACCATTGGTTGCACAGATAATTTGGCCGCCATCTTGGTCAGGCCAATGTGCCGTTCCAGAGTGAATGGCGTTGCGTCCGCTTCTGGAAAATTCCGCAGCAGCAATTCGCGGAACGTTTTTATGCACTCGAAGAGCTGGCCAGCCACCTCCACTCTAAACAAGCCTTCGCGCACGGCAATCAGAAAATCCCTGTCCCGCGACGGACTCGCCGATTCCATGTCCCTGCCAAGGAGCTCGATCAGCATGTGCACGGTTTTGCCGAAGTCCTTTGCGTTGATGGTCGCTTCGCCGGTTTCTTTGGACTGCGGTTTTTTTGTGCCCACGGTGGTTTATCGCTTTGATTTTGCTGACTTTTCTAGCAGTCGGCAATTTTCATCCCACAGCCGTCGACGCTCCTTGCCCAAGCAACTGGGTAGCTGCGTTTTTCCAAGTCGATGTGCATATGGAGACAACTATGGAGAAGACTTCCAAAAAGTTTGTGCAGCACAGAATTTTATCCCTGTAGACAGCAACGATGTCGATCGCTGAGGGCTCCCTGCCACCCGCTCCGAACATGCCCGGCATCAACTTCGCCGCTTCGGGTATCAAATTATACCCGATTTCAATTTCTGCTCCGTGGAATTTTTCGAGCTTGCTCCGCGCATCGTGCAAGGCCTGCGCAAATGACGGCGAAAATCGAATTTGCTCACCGAGTGTCTTTACCTTAGCCGTGAATTCTTCGATGCGGCGTTGGGAATTTTCATCCGTACGTCCGCTGAGTCGCTGCAGCATTTTCCTGCACTGCAGCAATTCGGACTTGTTGTAGTCAAGTTCGAGATCTTCCATCGCCTGCAGGTACTCTAGAACGTTATCCTGATCCGTAACTTCGTAGAAATCCAGGGAAATGTCGCGCAAAATGTATTCCGCCAAGTCCTCTCCGTCGAAAGTGAGATTTTTCTCGCCTCCGCCGCTTGCAAGGCGCTGGTTTTGCATCATGATGCGCTGCTTGAGGCGGTGAAGCTTGCGCTCGTAGTCCGTGTATTGCCCGGTCCCGCGGTGAGGATCCAGCCTGCCAACGTAGAATGCGGCGACCTTTTGCCTTTTTTCAGCCTTTTTTTTGTCCTTTATGTCGCGCTCTATGAGGCTATTGTGTCCGCGAATGATCCTGGAATCGCTCGGGCAGTCGTCCATTTCGTAGGCCAATTCGAGCATCGATTTCGAATCGGTGTTTAGGCGAACGTCCTGTTCGTCGTATACTCCCTTCACAAGCAGCATTTCCTCGGGCAGGTCTTCCACGTTACCGAGCCCGAGGGCAGTGGAATGAACTTCTCCGGTATAGATCGCCATAGGTCCCCGCGAGTCTATATTTTTTGTGTAAAAATGAAAGAAAATTTTGTCTGCTAAGGGCTTTTCAATTCGGAAGTGGCGTGGTCCCGTGCCAACCGAAAACCGGTGCACGTCAAAAACTCGCCGATGCTGGTGACGACATGGAGAATTCGCCGTGCTGCGTTGCCAAGAGACGAACGCCAAACACGATTCACAACCGCCGCAAAAAGACACACCCAGCCGTGGGTCGTACCGACTTTATTGAAAAGCTTTGAAGTGGCGGCTTCTACCCGTCATTCCCTATGGCATGAACCGGACAGCTCTCCATGGCTTCTTCGCAAAGAGCAACCTCATCCTCTCCGCTGGGTTGCTTAAAAACGACCGAATATCCCCCATTCTCGTCGCGGGCGAAACATTCGGGACAAACCTCCCGGCAAAGGTCGCAATCTATGCATTGATCGTCAACGTAAAATTTTCCCGTGGCATTCCCATCGGTTTTATTCGCCTTAACAGCCATAGGATGGATCATAGAAAGATTTTTACGACAGCAGTCAACGGGGTTTTGCGCACTTTTCGCCAATTTTTTCTCCGCTGCCAGCGGTAAACGACAGGTTTTCATCGCCATCGCGGTGAGAAACATACATCGCCGAGCCATCGCCAATGGCCCCGGAGAGTATACGATCCGCCAGGACATCCTCCACATTTCTCTCGATGGCGCGATTCAATGGCCGTGCGCCAAATTTTTTGTCGTATCCCTTTCCCACTAGGAATTCCATGGCGCTGCCATCGAAGCTGAGCGTGATGCCCTTTTCGGCGGCGCGCTTGCTAACCCTATCAAGCTCTATGGTAACGATTTGCCGCAGTGCGTCGTGGTCAAGTTGCTTGAACACTATCATATCCGTCAGGCGATTGATGAATTCAGGCTTGAACGTTTTTTTCGCCTCCTCGAGTACGGAGGCTTTGGCTTTCTCAAAATCACCGATCGCACCCATTCCAACGCCAAACCCGAGAGCGGCATCCCTCTGCAGAATTTCAGCGCCAACGTTGCTTGTCATTATCAGTATGACGTTTTTAAAATCCACTTTCCTGCCCTGGCTGTCCGTCATGTGCCCATCTTCCAATACCTGCAGTAGGATGTGCAAAACTTCCGGATGTGCCTTTTCGACTTCGTCGAGCAAGACGACGGAATAGGGTTTTCTCCTAACCTTTTCGGTCAGCTGCCCGCCTTCGTCGTGGCCGACGTAGCCCGGTGGCGACCCAACCATGCGGGAAACGGAGTGCTTTTCCATGTATTCGGACATGTCCACTTGAATCGTGGCATCCCTGCTGCCGAAGACTTGCTCGGCGAGCGCCTTTGCCAGGTGCGTTTTCCCAACACCGGTTGGGCCAAGGAATAGAAATGTCCCCATGGGTTTGTTTGGATCATTTAGATCAGTTCTTGAGCGGCGAATCGCCCGTGAAATTGCTTCTACGGCCTCATCCTGCCCTATGACGGTCTTTTTTAATGCCGCGTCCAGATTCAGCAATTTTTTCGATTCTTCCTTTTCGAGCCGCGCCACAGGCACTCCGGCCCAGGTCGAAATCACGCCAAGAATGGCGTCGACGTCGACGATGATTGGACTCATCGTTGTATCATTCTTTCTTCGCCGGAAAAGTTTGTCTTTTTCATCGGCTAACTTTTTTTCCGTGTCGCGCAATTTGGCTGCCTTTTCGAAGTTTTGAGTCTCAATCGCTAGCGCCTTTTCTTTTTTTGTGCGATTTATCTTCTGTATAAGCTTTTCAATTTTCGGGGAGACCGTTGATGCGTCTAGCCTTGCCCTTGCCCCAGCCTCGTCGATGACATCGATGGCTTTGTCGGGCAGAAATCTGTCCTGTATATATCTTGCGGAAAGCTTCACGGCATCTTCGATGGCCTCGTCGGTGTATTTGACGGAATGGTGTTCCTCGTAGCACTTCTTTACGCCATGCAATATGGAAATTGTGTCCGCTGCGCTTGGCGGGTCAACCTGCACCGGCTGAAACCTCCTTTCCAGTGCACCGTCTTTTTCCACGTGCTTGCGGTATTCGTTGAACGTCGTTGCACCGATGCACTGCACCTCCCCGCGGGACAGCGCCGGTTTCAAAATATTTGACGCATCCATTGATCCCTCCGACGAGCCCGCACCGATGATTGTGTGCAATTCGTCGAGAAACAGTATTATGTTTTTTGCGCGCTTTATGTCGTCCATGACGGCCTTTATGCGCTCTTCGAATTGTCCACGATATTTTGTTCCAGCGAGCATCAGCGCCATGTCGAGGGATATCACCCTCTTGTTTAGCAGCGCTTCCGGCGCTTGGCCAGATGCGATGGACTGTGCTAATCCTTCCACTATGGCAGTTTTCCCAACGCCGGCCTCGCCGACTAGTACGGGATTATTTTTCGATCGGCGGCACAGGATTTGCAAAACTCGCGTAATTTCCTTCTCTCGGCTAATAACCGGGTCTAATTTGTTTTCCTTTGCCATTTCGGTCAGATCGTGGCCGAATGCCTTGAGTGCCGGCGTCTTTACGGAGGATAGCGCATCATCACCTCTACCCTTCGCATCCGAGGTGATGTGAAAATCATCGTCATCCCCATTGAAATTCGCCGCATCTCCGACGAAATTTGGATCGAGAGCCGATAGGATTGCCTGCCTGCACGTTTCCAACTTTGCTCCGGCCTCTAGCAGCAACTTCGCCGCCATTCCATCGTCTTCGCGTAGAATTCCGAGCAGAATATGCTCCGTTCCGATGTAGGGATGCTGCAGCATGTTCGCTTCCTTCGCCGCTGCTACCAAAACCTTTTGCACGGCGGAAGACAGCTCGATGGCGCCGCCGCTGTCGCTTTGGGCGTGGCCGCGCTGCTTTTCGATTTTGCCGCGAACTGCTTCCATATCCACACCCACAGTCCGCAAAATGCTGACCGCGATGCACTGCGGAAGCTGCATCAGGGCGAGCAGAACGTGTTCGGTCCCCATTATGGATTGACCAAGCCTTTCCGCTTCCTGCCTGGCAATCGCAAGTACCTGCTGCGCCCTAGGCGTCAAATTTAGCATCGAATTCATGTCACTCCAATGCGGCGCATGATGCAAGCTGGTGCGAAATTTGCAAGCCAAGAGATGGAATTCCGGCTGCGCCTGCGATGAAATGAGCAAATTTCGTGCCAAACAAATGCCACTGCCACTGATTACGGCGGCCTAGGCAAGATTTTCGCGAAATTTGCGCTCATCCCAAATTTCGATACCGAGCAATTTCGCCTTTGCGAGTTTTGATCCGCCGCCATCGCCGGAGATTAGGACGTGCGTCTTTGCCGACACGGCGCCCAAAACATGCCCGCCGAAACCTTCGATGATTTCCGCCGCTCGCTGGCGTGTCATAGCGTACAGCGTCCCAGTTAGTGCAAAATTTTTCCCGGAGAAATTCAAATTCTTTTTGCCTGCGCTGCTTCGCATTTCATCCGCGGTGCAAACGCCGAGTGCCCGCAGATCTTCGATGATTTTTCCGTTGCTTGGCTCGCTAAAAAAGGAAATTATCTCCGCGGATAGTTTGCCTCCGATGCCATCCAGTCCCTCCAGCGCATCCGCCGTGGCTCCGGCTAGATTGCCGATGGTATGGAATTCGTTTGCCAGGACTTTTGCCGTTTGTTCGCCGACGCCGAAAATTCCCAACCCGTGGAGCAGTCTCCAGAGCGGCCTTGCCTTGCTGGCTTTCACGTTGTTCAAAATTTTTAGCGCCGATTTAGTGCCGAGTTTTTCGAGACCTGCAAAGTCGTCGAATGTCAATCGGTAAATGTCGGCGACGCAGAGGAGCTTTTTCTGCGTCATCAGCTTCTCGATTATTGCTGTGCCAAGGCCATCGATGTCCATTGCCGCGCGGGAAACGAAGTGTTCGATGCGCCTGCGTACCTGCGGCAAGCAGCGCGAATTCTGGCATCTCCAGGCAACTTCGTTCGCTAGGCGAATTAGTTTTGATCCGCAGTGTGGGCAGGTGGATGGAAAGGCAAAGGGCCGGGAGTCCGGGCGACGCCTGTCCCTTTCGACGGAAATTACGGCGGGTATTATCTCCCCGGCCTTTTCGACGACCACGAAGTCCCAGGGCCGAATGTCTTTCTTCGCTATTTCGTCGGCATTGTGCAGCGTTGCTCTTGAGACGATCGTGCCAGACAGTTGCACAGGCTCTAGCTCCGCAACCGGCGTGACGACTCCGGTGCGTCCGACCTGCAAAATTATGTTCTTTAGCTGCGTGACGGCGCGCTCCGGTGCAAACTTATAGGCGATCGCCCACCGTGGAGCCCTGGCCGTTGCGCCCAGTTCCCCATGGAAGCGTAGCTCGTTGACTTTTAGTACAGCTCCGTCTGTCCAATAGGAAAATTCACGGCGCGCTCTGTCCAATTCCACAACGCATTCCCACGCCTCTGCCACGCCATCGGCTATCCAATATTTTTCCTGCGACGGGAAGCCGAGGTTTTTCAGCCACTCTATGGCATCGCTTTGGAATTCCAGATGGCAGTTTGGACAGTGGCCAACGGCATATGCTATGAGCTTTAGATTGCGTTCGGCTACTTCAGCTGGATCCAGCGTTTTTACCGTTCCAGCCGCCAGATTTCGCGGATTGGAAAATGGCTCCAGTCCGCGCTCCTCGCGGGATGCGTTCAGCGTCGTGAATGTCTGCTCATCTACGTAGATTTCTCCGCGAATTTCCACAATTTCGGCGTCGCTTTCGATGCGCAGCGGCAAATTTTTAATCGTCCCTACGCTGCTGCTAACGTCGTCGCCGACGGAGCCATTGCCGCGCGTCAATGCCCGGGAAAATTTTCCCCTTTCGTAGATTAGATTTACGGCGACGCCGTCGATTTTTGGCTCGATGGCATAGGAAAAGCCCTGCCCGCCGAGCAATGCCTTCGTGCGGCCGTCGAATTGGAAAATTTCTTCGCGGGAATAGGTATTGGCCAGGCTCATCATCGGCGATGGATGTGGATACGCTTTGAACCCGGATGTCCTGTCATCGCCGATTGCCATTTCCAGTGGTTCTACGGATTGTCCCGCGAGGATCCCTGCCAATCGCTCCGCCTCGGATTTCAAACAATCATATTCAAAGTCCGAAATTTTCGGATTATTTTTTCCGTAGTAGAGCCTGTCGTGCAGACGTATTTCGGCCAGCAATTTTTCGTATTGCAAGCGGAGGGCATTGACTTCTTGCTGCGCGGACATTTCGCTGGCGCTGGGATGCTTCGGATGGATAAATTTCAGCGACAGTAAAATGGCAGCTTGTCATTTTTCCATAAAAAAATAGCAACGGGTGTCATTCTTTTTCCGAATTAATATGAAGTTTTCCATAGAGAGATCCACTTTTATCCATGGCTTGCAGCAGGTGCTGGGTATCGTCGAACAGCGACCAATTATACCAATTCTAAGCAATGTGCTCCTGGAGTGCGCCGGCGATGGCGTGAAAATCACAGCCACAAATCTGGACATTTCCGTAGATTGCAAGGTAAAGGCGGAGGTGGAGGCGGACGGAAAAATCACGCTGCCGGCAAAGAAACTGGCGGCCATAGTGCGTTCCCTGCCCGGAGAGACCGTTGCCATCGAACTTGACGGCTCGAAGGTTTACGTGTCGGCTGGCCGCTCAAATTTTCAAATCATGGGGCTGGTTGCCAATGATTTTCCAGTGGCTAGCGAACAGATTCCCGGCGCCGAAACGCAATTGTCCCAGGCGGATATGGCGAGAATGCTCAGAAGTGTCTCGTTCGCGCAGTCCAACGACGACAATCGCTACATCTTGAATGGCGTATATTTTTGCTTCGAACCTGAAAAATTGACGTTCGCCGCCACCGATGGCCGGCGTTTGAGCCTAGCTTCAAAGAAAATTTCGAACGATGCCGGTGGCACAAAGGGGGTGATCGTCCCCAGCAAGACCATCCGGGAGGTTGAGAGATTGCTAGGCCACGGCAGTAGCATTTCGTTCTCGTTCGATGGGCATCGGATCGTTTTTTCCATCTCCGTCGAAGATAGCAGCGGCAGCGGCCTCGTTAGCGACATAAGAGTCGTATCCAAAGTAGTCGAAGGAAACTACCCAAATTTTCGGCAAATTATCCCACGCAATGCGGAAAATCGCGTGAAGATAGACAGACAGTTGATGCTGGAATGCATACAGCGCGTCGCCATCGTTGCCAGCGATCAGAAAAATCTCGTGAAGTTGCGCTTCGAAAAAAATATACTTGAAGTTTCCGCGGAGAGCCAGGAGTACGGGTCTGCCAATGAAAAAATTCCCATAGCCTACGACGGTAAATTGGTTGAAATCGCGTTCAACTATGTTTTCCTGTGCGATCCACTGAGGGTTTTGTCACAGGATGAGGTGTTTTTCGAATTCAAGGATGAGCTGAGCGCCGGTGTTTTCAAGACGCTGGAGGATTTTTTGTACGTCGCTATGCCGCTGCGAATGTGATAACTGCAAGCGAATTTACCTATGTTTACAATTTTCCTGTACAGGCTTTTGTTTTTGCCAATTTTTCTTCTGACAATGCCGTACTACGCCTATCGCATGTGGAAACGCGGCGGCTACGGGAAGGATTTCAAATTTCGCCTTGGAATGTTCAAAAAACTTCCGAAGAGAAAATTTGGCAAGCGCCGCCTTTGGATACAGGCGGTCAGCGTCGGAGAAGTAAAGGCCCTGGCGAAGTTAATCGATCTACTGGCGAATGCTGGGAAGTACGAAATTGTCCTAACTACGACGACGAGCACCGCCTACGATTTGGCGAAGAAGTTATACGGAAAGAAAGTACTTTTCGTGGGTCTATTTCCGTTTGATTTCTTGCTGTGCAGCAGGATGGCCTGGGATAGAATCTTCCCGCACGTGGCAATTCTCATGGAGAGCGAGATTTGGCCGGAACACATTTGGCAAGCAAGCGAGCGTGGAGTGCCCGTTATTCTGATCAATGCGAGAATTTCCGACAGGACATTTCCGCGCTACAAACTGCTAAGAGGGTTGGCGGAACCGATTTTGGATAAAATTTCCTCGGTGATTTCGTCGGATCAGATTTCCTCTGAACGCTGCATTGAAATGGGAATTTCGCAGAGCCGCATAAAAATCGCCGGCAATATGAAGTTCGATAGTGAAATTGAAAAATTAACCACCGCAGCTGAGCTCGCATTGCGCCGGGAGCTCGGCTTTGAAAAAGGCGATTTAATTTTGCTCGGATCGTCGACCTGGCCTGGTGAGGAGGAAATGTTGCTGAGGGCGCTGCGAAAGTGCAAGGACTTGGATGGGAGATGGCGGCTGCTGCTTGTTCCGCGCCACGCGGAGAGACGCGCCAAGGTCGTTGATCTTTTGCAATCGTCGAAGTTTGCCTGGCACCAAAGATCCAAGGGTGGCGCTACCGTGACAGTCGACGTATGCCTGGCCGACACCACTGGGGAACTGCAAATGCTAACTTCAATCTCCGAGATTGCATTCGTTGGCAAGAGCCTACCTCCCAATGGCGGTGGGCAATCGCCGCTGGACGCTGCTTGCTGCGGCGTCCCCATAGTTTATGGAAATAGAATGGTGAACTTTCGCGATGCCTGTTCTTCGCTTGAGCGAAGCAAGTGCGCGATCAAAGTTAAGGATTCAGAAAGGGCGATCGCAGCGATAGTTACGCTGGCAAAGGACATCGACAGGAGAAAGGCACTCGCCAAAAATTTAAAAGAATGGCACAGGAGCAACTGCGGCGCGTCTGAATTTGTTTGCAAAAAAATTCAGGAAATTGCGTTTGCGGAAAATAAGGCCGGATGATTGAGCGCATCACAAGCAAGCAAAACGACAGGATAAAATTTCTGTGTAAACTTCGGGATCGCGCGAAGAGGAAACGCCATGGAATGTTTCTCATCGAGGGAAATAGGGAATTGTCCCGCGCACTGGGCACAGCCGTAAAGCTCGACACGGTTTTTTTTTGCGAAAAATTCTTCAGGGATGCTTCTCAAAGTGACCTAGTTGCGGTGGCGGCTGGTAAAAATATTCCAATCTGCGAGGTTAGTGGCGATGTCTTTGAAAAAATAAGCAATCGGGAAAACTGCGACGGCGTGATTGCGCTGGCAAACTTTTGGCAGGTGGCATTGGAAAATGTGAAGCTTTCCGAAAATCCGCTCGTGCTAATCGCTGAAGGCATTGAAAAATCCGGAAATCTCGGCGCGCTGATGCGATCCGCAGAGTCCGCTGGAGTGGACGCCCTAATTTTGTGCAACCCGGTGACGGATATTTTCAACCCGAATGTCGTACGCGCTTCCCAGGGTGCAGTTTTCAGCCTTCCAATTGCAGTCGCAAGCAACGGGGAAGTATCGGAATTTTTGCAAAAAAATTCGATCAAAATTTTCGCAGCGACGCCGGCGGCTGAGGCGCTGTACTTCGATGAAAATTTTACCGGAAGTGTGGCCATTGCCGTTGGGTCGGAACACGATGGCCTGTCCTCGTTCTGGTTGAAAAATAGCGGCGTAAAAAAAATTTCACTGCCACAGATGGGATCCTGCGATTCGCTAAATGTCAACGATGCCGCCGTGGTCATTTTGTACGAAGTGCTTAGGCAAAGGAGGAGCAAGTAGGCGCGGTGTTTTTTCGTTGCCAATTGTTTCCACTTTGCGATTTTCTTGCAAAAGATGGTGCATGACTCCACAATTGTGCCGGCGGAGTCGCGCATTGCCGTGATAGCTGGGCGGGGGGATTATCCGATTCTGTGCTCGAGGAACATCGCTGCCGTCGGCCACGAGCCTGTGGTGATTGCCGTCGATGACGGCGTGAACGCCGAGTGGTTAGCCTCGTTTTCGGAGGGCAGGGCGGTAAAAA
This sequence comes from Puniceicoccales bacterium, assembly GCA_031268175.1. Lineage (GTDB taxonomy): Bacteria > Verrucomicrobiota > Verrucomicrobiia > Opitutales > JAIRKQ01 > JAIRKQ01. Next base: position 39,249 of record JAIRXR010000003.1, read on the forward strand.
TTTCCGTCGGACAAATGGCAAAATTTTTGAGAGTGCTAAAGAATTTCGGCGTGAAGTTTGCTGTGATGGCCGGACAGGTTAAACCGAAAAAATTGTTCCGCGGCATGATTCCAGATGCCAAGGCGCTGTTGATGCTCGCCGCGCTGAAGGAGTACAATGCGGAGTCGATTTTTGGCGCCATTGCGAATGAAATTGCAAAAATTGGCGTGCAATTGCTGGATGCTCGTTGGTTCATGGAGGACGAGCTGGCGACAGTTGGCCCGATGACGTGCAAAAGGTCGAAGATTAGCGAAGAAAATCTGAAATTTGGCGTACGCGTTGCGCGTGAGGTTGCCAATCTGAATATCGGACAGAGCGTCGTCGTGCGCAGAGGGACTGTCATTGCCGTCGAGGATTTTGCAGGTACCGATGAACTAATCGCCCGCGTAGGAAAATTCAATCTGAGGGATGCGATTTTTGTAAAAACAGCCAAGCACAGCCAGGATTTCCGCTTCGACGTTCCGGTTTTTGGCATGCAAACGCTGGAAAAGTTAGCCGCTGCGAATATCAAATATGCCGCACTGGAGGCGGAAAGCGTGATAATTTTGCACAAAAAAGATGTGCTGGCGTTTGCGCGGGAGCGCGCCATCGAGATTGTCGGATTTTAGGAGCTTGGCCGCTGTTTCATGCCAGGCGTAGCACTTCGCAAGCTGAGAAATTTGGAAATCACGTGATTGGTGGAAAACTGCCCTATGCAATGGCGAATTCCGCTTGAAATCTTCCGATGGACGACTTTGTTCCCGCCAGCAGCAAAATATCGTTTTCCATCAGTTCCATGTTTGATTTGACGTCGATTATTTTTTCATCGTTGCGCTGGATTCCAACGACGTTCAACCCGTACCTTTGCCGCAGATGCAGGGATGATAGCAGGCAACCGACGAAGCCTTTGTCCGTGCCTATGCAAAAATTCAGGATGTCAAACTGGGAGTTATCACGCTTTATCGGGCCATCGATTTCAACGAGCAGCAGCGTTTTCGCATCGTCAATCTGCGCACGCGTCCCCATGAGTATTATGTGGTCGCCGGGAAAGAACTGCGTATCCGGACCAAGGCGATAGGTGGATAGCCCGCTGCGTGTGATCGCTATGATGGTCGTTCCGGTCAACTCCCTAAGCCTAATGTCTGAAAGCTGCTTGCCAACGACTCCGTGGTTTGGTCTCAGCGTTATTTCCTGAATTTCTATGGGCCAGGGATTTTTTTCCGCTGCCTTTGCGAGAATCGATTTCCTGTTGATTTGCTCCTGGGTTTCGATTTTATCGTTGAAGCTTTCGATGAATGCCAGTTCCAGCCGGCTGTTAAGCTTTGACAGCTGCCTCCAGAGTGAGGCCCCCAGGACGATTGCGATCGTTCCGAAGAGAATTACCGGCACGCCGCTCGGCAAATATCTGGATGCAATTCCGAGGAAGATGCCGCTGAACAGAAACAGTGCGGCAATCACGGAAATCGCCTTTGCCACGCCGAACAGTCGAATGCTCAGCAGTTCCTGCTGTGTCCGCTTGTTAAATGCCTTCCGGGCGAGATTTATAAATATCGCCTGTATGCTTTGCACGATGCCTATCAGGAATGGTATGCAAATGAGAAATGCCGTTGCCCAGATGCACAATTGGAATACGTCGGAGCTTATGCGCAGCACACTTTCCTCGGAAAGCTGCTCAGCGTAGGATGCGTTGACGAAGTAGAGGCATTTTTTCATGAACGCCAGCGTGGCGGATAGTGCGGTCCCAAATTCCCCCTTTTGTGTCAAGGAGGCCAACCATGAAACGAAGAATAATACGCCACTCAGCAGGAAAAACCAGAGCATCGCCAGCAGTAGCTGCCGCACCGCCAGCCTTACAAACGCGTTTTTGGAAATGTTATCCTTCACCTCGTTCAGTAGATTGTGGTATGTTCTTCCAAATTCCGCCAGAACCTTCGGGCACCGGGAGTGGAAAAATTGAAATATGCTGTCTGCTCTGTTGCCGAGGATCGAGCAAATCAGTATCGTTCCCAGCGCAACACCGACAGTCACTGACATGAAATCCTTGTGGAGCACTCCCAGCGCGTTGCCTAGGGCAGCGATGACGAAACTAAATTCCCCAATTTGGGCCTTGGCGAAGGCCGCCTTGAAGGCCGTTTCAGGTCTCTTGCCAATCAAAAAGAGGGCGCAGGTCCCGATCAGCGTTTGCCCGGCAAACGTCAGTATTGCCAGCGTGACTATCCACGGCAGGAGGTGAATGATCGCCTTCAAATCTATCGTCATGCCTATGGACGTAAAAAAGACGGCGTTAAAGACATTGCGCAGCGATTCGGTGTTTTTGTCCACCTGCTCGGCAATGTCTGTTTGGGATAGGATTGAGCCAGCTAGGAATGCGCCGAGTGCCACGGAAAAGTTGAAATGATGCGCCAGTTGGCAGATGGCCATCGTGAATCCAATAACGGCGACGACGAGAACTTCTTCCGATGACGATCGAAAAAGCGCACGCACAAATGTCGGAGCGCACAGCTTTCCTACGCAGAATACTGTCACGACGAAAACGCTTATCAGAAACGCATTTTGCTTGACAGCCAGAAAATCCAACCTGCCGGTGACGGCGATACTAGACAGTATCACCAAGAAGATAACCGCCAGGATGTCCTCCAATATGAGGCAACCTATGGCACACTGGGCGTAGTCGGTGTTTAGCGCGTTTTTCTCCTTCAGCAGTGGAATTGTTATCATCGTAGAGCTCATGACGAGCATGGACCCGAGGAACAATCCGTTCATCCAATTCCACCCGAGCAGAGGGGCGATTAGTATACCAGCGGCGACCATGCCGATGGTCTGCAGCGTTAGCCAAAAAGCCGACGGGACGAAAATTTTCTTCAATTTTGCTAGGTCAAACTCCAAGCCGATGTAAAACATTAAAAATATGACACCGAGCTCTCTTAGCTGTTCTATGGATTCTATGCCGCCTATCCAATTCGCGCAGTGAGGCCCAATGAGGAACCCTCCGATTAGGTATCCGAATAGCAGTGGAAGTTTCATGTGGCGAAATAGCAGCGCGAATGCGCCGCTTACGGCGCAGACTATTCCAAGGTCCTGCAGGAGTGTGACGTGTCCTTCCATCTTTCGGTTGTCGGTCACAGCTTGGGAAAAGATTTTGCTTTGTAAAGACGATATGCTGCATTTTGCTGTGAAATTTACAATATTTTCGCCAAACATCCAATGCTTTGCCCGTTGCGATGCGGCAGTTGGAAATTTCCGATTCGACGAAAGCGGCCAGCAATCTCGCCACCACAGCCGCCGCTGGCAGCGTTGGAATTGGGAAAACTTTTCTTGCAAAAGCGAAAGAAAGTGCCAGTGTGCAGATGAAAATCGCCCGGATGGCGGAATTGGCAGACGCGTCGGACTCAAAATCCGATTCCTGCAAGGGAGTGTGGGTTCGAGACCCTCTCCGGGCACCATGGTTTTTTGAGTGGAGACCTATGAATAGTGATACTGGAAAAATGAAAGTGTGCGTTGGCAGTGGTGGAATGCGCGCCGTCGTGCGCGATTTGCTTGTAGCGGTGTTGTGCTCGCTGGTCGTCCTGGCTGCATCGCACGTCAGAGTGCCGTTCTATCCAGTTCCATTCACAATGCAAACGCTGGCTGTTGTCTGCGTAAGCCTATTTGCCGGCAGGAGGCTGGCGCTGTGGAGCCTACTATTATTTGTGGAGCTGTGGGGAGTGTTTTTTGCGACCGGCGGCTACATTTTGGGTTTTTTCGCCGTTCCGTTTATCCTGGGAAATAATGCCGCCAAACTTGGCAGTTTTTCACTACTTCTCAGAATTTTTTGTTCCCATTTGGTAGTTCTTGCCGCTGGAACGGCTGTGCTAGCGTGTTTCATCGGGATGAAGGCGGCATTTATCGGCGGATTCCTATTCTTCGTCCCGTCGGAAATTTTCAAGGGATCGCTGGCCTTTGCGCTGGCCCGTGCCGTGGGAAAATTTTCCAGGTAGCTCGACTTTTTCCTGGAGAGATGACAGAGTGGCCTATTGTGCAGCACTGGAAATGCTGTGTGCCAGTAATGGCACCGAGGGTTCGAATCCCTCTCTCTCCGCCATTGCTTCCGACGATTCAATTTTTTCGCCCGTAGTCAGGCCAGATTGGCCAACAATCGAATGTGGCAGGCAGTCATTATTCGATGGCGATGGCGGTTAGATTGCGGTCCGCGCTATCTGCGGAATCGGCCAATTTCTCTCATCTCTGGCACGCGCGTTTGCAGCGCATCGCATCACTCAGCGCCGCTGACGTCCGCCAAGTACAACGTATTCCCGTTGCTGATCAGTATCCACGCTCGCCGATTGCCTGGCCCTAACCATGATGGCTGACCGATTTGACGTCGAAATTGTGGTCGTCGTAGGTATGCGTGCTGATTTCAGCGCGCGGTTCCGGCAAATGTTTCCTTCGTTAAGCGGTTGCCGCTCGCCGCAAGCGGATTCGAAGCCGTTGGAAATTTTTTGCCGAAATGTAGGGCATTGCCTATCGCTGACATTGCCTCGAAGCCGCCAATTGTGGCGCTGTCGGAATCATAGTCCGCTTCGGCTAGGTCGTCGGGCAGCGCTTCCGATACCTCTCCACCGCTCTCGAAAACGGCGCAGTAATTTTCTCCAGCGTCAGTCGTCAGCAGATCCATTTGCCACTGTCCGCGCAGCGACCGCCATTTCTGTCTGCGGACGGAAATTTTGCTGAAATTATGCGCCAACTCAAGCACTAGGCAGATGATGCGCTCAACCAATTGTCTAATGCTGGAGACGGAGATTCTCCAACTGACTACGTTGCACCCATAGTGGGCAATCTCATTTCCACCAGAGGCTAGCCACTCCATGTGCGAAATTACTGCTTCGCTTAGGCGCTCGACGTATTTTTTACGATCTTCTTTCGTCAGGATCAATGCAAATTCCTCGATTTCTTTTTCTTTCTCCTTTGTATTCCTCGTAGTTTCGTGGAAGATTCCCACTTCCAATGCGAAGATCATTTTGCGGAAATTTACTGCGCCAAAAACGCTTTCAATGTATCTTGGTCTGTGATGCCACCGATGGGCTTCGCCGTGCTTTCTCAAGGCCCTTTGGCAAAATTTTACGAATTGGTCGCGCCGCTGCGGTCTGTTTCGGCTGAAATGTCCACGCCAGGCGTCCACGGCAAACAAGCTCGAGAGCTTCCTGTTCCCTGGCCTAAACGCTGCGAATGACGACTTCGATGAAGCGTATGTTCGCGTCAGCGAGAAACTCGCACACGCTATCTGCCTTTTGGTCCAACTCGCAGATTTAGAGAAGCTGAAAAAAATGCCGCAAACACCAGGCATTTCCGTGCAATCCCTTGTCTTAACATTTGCCATAGCGGCATAAAAAAATGTTTTGCCGCGTGGTCAAGATTTTCCCAAGGAAAGGACTAGTTTTTGCTTGAAAACTGCGTAAACGCGCAGCGCCAAATCGCGGCGCTGAGCGTTTACTGTGCAAACCTAGGCACGGAAATAGGAATTCCGCTATGATTTGTACGTGGGCTTGCCGTCTTTACCAAGCCTAATCTTTGGATCTTTTGGTCCGTAAAATTCTCGGTACGCTTTCATCAGGTCCATGTCAATTTTGTCGGACGTTCCATTCATGATCTTTGTAAAAACTTCTGCAACGAATTCGAAAACATTCGTCAGCGCGTATGCGGAAACCTGTTTTTTGATTTTTTCCCCAAATGGCGTTAGCTTTGTCGGATCATTTGGGTCCTTAATTTTTTTCGTAAACTTGTTTTCCAACGCGTCTAGCGAAGTCGCTAATTCTTTCCGCAGCCTAATGAAGTGATAAAAATGCCCAAGCTCGTGGCACATAATTTCAGTGACGGTTTTGGCGACAACTTCTAATTCCCAAGATTGTAGGGCTTCGCGTGATTTTTCCATGAGTTTGGTTTTTCCCCTAGTATTTGGGGCGTTTGTCGCATGGAACGATGCGCTATTAAACATTAGCGTGGAGCGTAACTTGAGATGGTAGCCAATTGAGACACATAGGCCGATTCTTAACCCGAGCGGTTCCATGAATATCTTGGTAGGTATCTCGGTTGGGGTGGATGTGTATCCGTGTAAATTTTTAAATGCATGTAAAATTTTGTATAACATGTCGCCGGAGCTCGACCTTCTGTTCAGTGTGGTCATTACGCCAAGGTCGTTCAGAAATTCGCGATCCAGCTTGGCTTTTGCGTCGCACTTTTCTCCGCTAAATATGCCAATTTCTTCATAAATTTTCTCAAGGTCGTGATAGCTACCAGGCTCCTTGGATTTTTCCAGCTCGTCGCACTTTTGATATGTGGGTGTATCGCATTGGCTTTTCATGTAACTTTTAGCAAGTTCTTCTCCAAATGGGAGCAATTTTTCACTATTTTCAAGCGTTTCGCGTTCGAGAAATGCTTCAAAATCATCGGCCAGCCCCATGAGTTCTCGCCAACCCTTTGCCGCATTATTTTTAAGATTATCGGCTTTGCGTGCCAACTCATCGCGGGTATCTAAGCGGGTTGCGGCTTCCGAAAAAATGTCGCCAATGAAATCAAGAACATCTTCGGTTAGGCTAATGCCATCAATTTGATCCAATGTCAGTTCCTTGAGCGCTTCACTATCCTCCAACAATTTATTGTAGAAGTTTTCCAAACTTGGCGGAATGAACATGTGCTCGCCGTCGGCGAGCATTAATCCATTTTTTGTCAAAACGCTAGTGGCTCTTTCCCCCAACTTTTTCTCATCGCTGCTTTTGAGGGGCACCTTGCTTCCATAGTCTCCATAACACAGAGCGAAAAACGTCAGCGTGGATCGTCTGTTGTCCTGCTTCAGTGCCAGTTGCCTGGTCTTTATCCGTGATTTGTCGATGTCTTGGTGCGATAGCGCGTCGCTCCTATTCCTAGTATTTATATTTGCTCTAATCATTATTTATCGTGAATGTCATATTTTTTGTGATATTTTTTTGTGATGGTCAATAAAAATGTCAAAATTATTACAATGTGGCGATTTGCCAACTGCGCGGCCGCCGAAAAATTTAATTTGAAATTCATTGCCGTTGCGCTTTCATCCGTGCGGTGGAAGATTTTAACCTCGGCAAACTCCTGGAGCAGAACCTTGCAACGGTTGCGCTGGTTGCTCTGGCGGTTGTTCTGGTATTCTATGCCGTCGAAAGGGTTCTGTTCCTGCACAGTGGTAAAATAAAACCGCAGCAATTTTTGGACGGCGTTATCTCCCTTCTGCGTAGCAATAGGTACAACGAAGCCATGACGGTGTGCGAAAATTCACCGGGAGTTGCAGCGCTGATCGTGAAGACGGCTCTGGTTTTTAGAAATAAACCGCCGGATGAAGTGCGCCACGCCGTTAGCAGTGTGGCGCTATTGGAGATTCCGCTGCTTGAAAGGCGGATAAGCTCCATAGGATTAATTGCCAAAATAGCGCCGCTCATGAGCTTCGTCGGCGTCTTGCACATTTTTGCCGGGGCCCTGCGTGGGCTAAACGATGCAGCTGCGTACTTCTCTGCGAGTGCCGCAGTGGGTCTCATGCAGCGGGTGCTTTCACTGGCAGCCTTCGGGCTTGCGGTCAACGTTTTCGGGTCCTTGGCTTACCATTTTTTATACGGGCGGGTGCGGAGGCTCATCTATGACATGGAGTGGAGTTGCAACGAAATTTTAAATTATATGGCCATCGGTAAGGAGGGCGAAAATGCCGATGATTAGGTATAAATTCGCCGATGCTTGCAGGTTGCGCGAGCCCGACAGGCGCGTGGAGCTGTTCAACGTTTTGAATGTTTTCGCATTGCTTTTGATGTTTTTCGCGATAAACTCACGCTTCGTTCTGTCCGCCGGCGTGCCGATTGCGCTGCCGGTCTTTGGCGGGCAAGAATTTAGCGCAACTGCGGGCGTGATAACCGTCCAATCGGAAAAATTTATGGTGTTTAATGGAAATATCTTTTCGTTGGACACGCTCGCCCAGGGAATCGGGAAATTTCTGAGGAAAAATTTCGGTGAAAATTTGGGGCAGGCGGCGATTTTGATCCGACCGGATAGGTCACTGCCCGTTGACGTGCTGATGAAGGTCTGCGAAATTGCGAAAAAATCCGGCTATGCGACGGTTCAAATAGCCTCCGCACCCCCCTCCGCACGCTAGTCAATTTGCCGGATGCGGCACATTTGGGATTTCCTGGCTTGGTCATTCTTGGTTTGGAAAATGTTTCCCCATTTGTAAACAATCCTTGACAAGGGAGGGAATTAATTTTTGTTTTACGACAGTTGAAAGCGTATGGCACTGAAAATTAGATTGCAAAGGCGAGGGAACAGGAATCGACCGGTGTATAAGATCGTCGTTGCTGAAAGTGCGAATCGCCGCGATGGAAGATTCGTGGAAGCCATAGGAAACTACGACCCGAACGCGCGTGGGGGTACGCCGGAGCTCGCGCTGCTGCTCGATCGGGCGGACTACTGGGTCGGAGTCGGAGCAAAGCCGACGGATACTGTGAAATCCCTAATAAAGAAAGCGCGCGCGTCTTTGTCGGCCGCTTGAGCGGAGTGTGTCCGATTGCCATGCTAAGGTTCGACTGTTTGTCTCTATTTCCGGAAATGCTGGAAGGGTTTGTGTCTTGCAGCATTGTCGGCCGCGCCGTGAAAAGCAATTTCGTTCGAATTCATTTGCATAATTTGCGCGATTGGGCGACGGATCGTGGGCACGTGACCGACGATAGTCCGTTTGGCGGTGGAAGCGGGATGGTTATGAAACCGGAACCTATTTTCGATGCCATAGGAGAGCTGAGATCCTCCGGCGCGAAGGTCGTGTTTCTGTGTCCCGACGGCGAAGCTCTGACCACTGCGCTGGCAAAGGATCTGGCAAGGGAAGAGCATTTGATATTGCTTTCCGGACACTACGAAGGCGTTGATGAGCGCGTTCGCGAGGTTTTAGTTGACAGGGAAATTTCCATAGGGGATTACGTTTTGACAAATGGAGCGCTGCCGTCGGCAGTCTTGATGGATGCCGTGATTCGCCAAATACCAGGCGCCCTTGGAGGGAAAAATTCGCTAGCCCAGGACAGTTTTAGCGATGGCCTGCTTTCGTTTCCGCAGTATACGCGCCCAGCGGAGTTCCGTGGAATGTCTGTGCCGGATGTCCTCCTTTCCGGGAATCACGGCGAAATTTTCAAGTGGAGGCAGGAGCAGAGGTTGGCGCGAACGGGGAAGAGAAGGCCGGATTTGATAAATAAATGAGGATTTGAAATGAATCAGGAAATAGAAAAGATCGTCACCGAAAGCCAGATCAGGGAAGATCGTGACATTTTTAAAGTCGGCGACGCGATTAGCGTGCACGCGATCGTCAGGGAGGGGGACAAGGAAAGAATTCAGATTTTTTCCGGCATAGTCATCGCCAGGCGCGGATCGGGAATTAGCGCGACGTTTACCGTGCGAAAAATTTCCTACGGCGAAGGCGTTGAGCGCATTTTTAACCTAAACTCTCCGCTCATTTCGAAGATTACCGTCGATCGCCAGAGCAAGGTTCTCCGCTCAAAGCTCTACTACATGCGTGGGCGCGAGGGAAAAAGTGCGATGCAGGTGAAGGGCGTCTAACTTATTTTGGTTTCATGCGATGGAAGACGTGAGGGTACGGTTTGCTCCAAGTCCGACAGGGTTCTTCCACATCGGCGGCGCACGTACGGCGCTGTTCAATTGGTTGTATGCCAAGCATACGGGCGGCAAATTTATCCTGCGCATTGAAAACACGGACGATGAGCGCGATAGGCAGGAATTTTTGGACGTGCTAATTCGTGGGCTGCAATGGCTAGGCCTCGACTGGGATGAGGGACCGGGTGTTGGTGGTGACTATGGCCCATATTTGCAGAGCCAGCGTTCCGATATTTACGACGCGTACACAGAGATTTTGAAAAGGGAGGGCCACGCCTATGAAAAGGACGGTGCTCTCTACTTCAGGGTTTCCCAAAAGCCGCAGACGATCCATGACCTAATCCGCGGCGACGTGGTGAGAAAAGAGGAAAAGGATTTTGTCATAGTTCGGGCGAACGGCAAGCCGGTTTTTCACCTGGTCAATGTGATTGATGATATCGCGATGGGCATCACGCACGTTATCCGTGGAGAGGATCACCTTTCAAATGCGAGTAAGCACGTCGAACTGTTCAATGCCTTTGGCGTAGCGCCTCCGCTTTTTGCGCACATTCCACTGATTTTGAAATCGCACGGGTCCGGCAAAATGAGTAAGCGCGACACAGGTGCACTCATAGAGAACTACGCGGCGGACCATTTTATCCCGGCTGCCGTTCGAAACTATTTGTGCCTGCTCGGGTGGTCACCGAAGGAGGATAGGGAGATTCTGCCGATCGGGGAGATCATTCGCCTCTTCAACATCCGCGACGTCAACAAAAACAACGCCCGCTTCGATGAGAAGAAGATGGCATTTTTCAACGGCGAATATCTGAAAGCGCTGCCGTTTGCCGAATTTTTTGACCGCTCCATGGCCGTCCTGGCGGATAGCGCCATCGCTCTAGAAAAATTCGACGGTGCCTATGTCAGCAGCGTGCTGGAACTTTGCCAGGAAAAATTGCGTTCGCTGGTGGAGCTCCCAAATTTCGTGGACTACTTTTTTTCGGAAAGTATTTCCTATGACCGTGAAGCTCTGGCGAAGCTGCAATTGAAGTGTGCAGTCAGGCAGCGTCTGGGCGAGTTCAGGGATGCGTTCGCAGCCGCGAGTGGCGTGGATGATGCGTCGATTGAAAATTTGGTCCGCGACCTGGCAAATGCAAACTGTGTGAATGGCGGCGAATACATACATAGCGTGAGGTTCGCCGTGTCCGGGCGAAATGTCGGCCCAAGCTTTTTCGGATTGGTGCGAGTACTTGGCAGGGAGCGTGTTCTTGCTAGATTGGGCAATTTTTTAGCACAGTGTCCCTAGCGGGTGGAAAAATTTTGTCGTTGAACTAAAAATACCGCAAATGGTGCAAGGGATAAGTTTGCCGCCAGCCTTACTTGCACCTACCAAATCGCGAACTGAATGGATAGAAAATGACCAGCGGCCTGCCGCGCATGTTCTTTGCCGGAACGAATCCCCAAAATCTGCTGTCATAGCTTTCATTGGAATTATCCCCTAGCACGAAGTAGCAACCCTCCGGGACCAAAATTTCGCCGCCATTGCCTAGCATTCCAGCCTGGCGGTAGCCGTTCGCATAGGCGCCATCCCCGGCATTTAGCTTATCTAAAATTTCACCTCCGCCTGCCACTTTTCCGTTGGCGAACAATTTATTGTCTTCGATGAACAGGCGGTCTTTCGGTTTCCCAACCAGTCTCTTTATGAAAAATTTCGGCTGCCCAGGCAGCGCTCCTATCCCATCGGTCCTGAAGATCACGCTTTCTCCGATTTTCGGTTCCCGAAAATTACACATGACCTTGTCGACGAACAGCATGTCGCCGGGAAGAATTTCAAAGCGAACGACGATTTCTCCTTTCCTGAGAAACTTTCCGGTGCGGAAAACCGCGACACTCCCCATCTGCAGAAAATTTGCCACGTTTTTCACGGCGACTGCGCCCCAATTTGGTGAATTTTCGCAAAATCTTTCCAGCAGTACTTTGTCCAATGGAAATTCAGCCGGCGTTAGAATGTTATGCTGTCTGTCGCCGACCAGCAGCGTGTATTTTCTGAGGCTGACACTTTTTAGCCGGCACCATTTTTTGCAATGCACAACCTCATAGGGCATCACGTAATTCACGGCGTTGCTCCCTTCTATCTTCGCCATTGCAAGTGGGATTGCCACTTCGCCGTCGCACTTGGCCAGGACATTTGTTTCGCTGCCGCAGAACCTTATTTTGCGGACGAGCCTTTGCCAGAGGTTTGGTCCCGCGGTGTTTGCTTCGACCATCGCGTGCGTCATGCCGAAATACGTCGGATGCATTGAATTGGTCGGAATTTGGAACGACTGCATGAAAAAAGTGCGAATGGCGATGGACAGTAGGGATGCTACGAACAGCACTTCGGTGTTATCTCCTAGGAACGTTACCGGAAAAATATCGCCGCCGTGAGTCTGCAGAAGCACTCTCAGTGCCTGCGATTGTCTTTTTATATTCTCTAGATCGTCCGCTTCGATTGCGCCCTTCAGCTGGAGGACGCTGCCTTCGATGGCGGAGATCGCTTCCAGCGCAATTAGATGCCCACGATACCTCAGCACCTTCCTTGCCTGGGCAGCCAGATTGCTAGCGGCGGCCACCAATTCCCTATTGCCACTGCCCCTGCGTATAAAAGAAAACATCATTTTTGCAGCAGCATGGTTAGTATCTGTTCCTCGGAAAAATCATCGCCAAAATCTATAATTTTGCTCCGAGAGCGTGAACCTCCCACTATGGAAATTTCCTTAATTCCGAGCTTTTTTCGCAGGAAGTCCACAACCGCTTTGTTGGCGCAGCCGTCAACAGCCGGGGCCATAACTTTTATCTTCAACGCGCCGTTCTCGGAAAGAACCACGCTCGCGCAGGACGCATTGGGCAAAACCCGCACGAAAATTCTACACATTTCGAAGAATTTTTACCGAAGTCTGATGGTATCGCCGGAGCGAATGTCGACCGCGTCAGCCACCTTCGGACTCTGCAGAGCGTACGCCTCATCTACTTCATACCCAGGTTTCACGCCAACTGCGTCCGATTCTTTTTGTCCTTTCAAAACGTACTCTTCGACGTTCTTTTTTCCAACAATCCGCGTCGCAATTTCCTCCCCGTAGGCGGTGCACAACCTTTCGTAGCGTAGCGAAACGGCCTTCTTAAACGCCAGGGTCTCACCGTATTTGGCGATTGAAAATGACGTACACTTCTGTTTGCCCTTTGCCGGACGCCAGGTGACGGAGTAAAAGCCAAGCTTCTTGTCTCCTTTGCCATTTTTTGACAGTCTCGAAACGCCGAGCACGCCAGTTTGGTTCCTCTTGTCATGGGAAACAATTTTTTGGCTTCTCGGTTTGGATGGAATGGCGCACAGGCGGGCCGCTAATTCATTGCGGCAGACTATGGCCTTTCCAAGGGAGACGCTTTCACCCCCAAGTTTTCTGTCACTGAACAACTTGGAATAGCGAATGCCGTTCTTATAACCGCGGACGAGCCACCCCTTCGTGGTTTTCGAATCGATTCTACTTATGCCCTTGTGAATATTTTTTCCGTTATCTTGTATGTCCATATCAACAAAGAATTTGCACCACACATTACTCCCACCATGGGAGCAACACATCGACTGATTGAGAATTACTAAAGAAAAATTCTAATCGATCCAGAAAAAAACATTTTTTTGTAGGAATTATCCAAAAATTTCAAATTACTGCATAAAAAAACGCATTTTGATGAATTTTTTATCTCCGAAGCACCTAAAGAATTTGCGCATTGGAGCAATTTCCACTCTGTTTCTGCCGACGCTTTTTTTCATTGCCGGCATTAGGCTGCAAAAATTTTCCACGGCGCTCCAATTTTCAGTAACAGCTGGAGTGGTGTTGCTGGTGCCATTAATTATAAAGCGCTTTGGAAACGTCGGTTTGCGACTTCCGCTGCCGGCGAGACCGAGCGTGCGGACAATTGCAATGCTTGCGATGAGTATGGTACTCGGAAGCCTGTACTACGGATGGAGGTGCATGCCGAAAGCGCGCGGCAACGAAGGCAAGCTGTGCGGCGATGCCATCGTCGCCATAAAAGCCAATTCCGTCGTGGTGAATGATCAGCCGCGTGGAATTTTCTACGGCTACGGGACGATTGCCGGCATGCGCAGCGTCGGAATTGGCGGCCATGCGGATGCCCCGGTTGGCGAAAGGATATTTTTCAGCGTGAAGGGCGCCAACGGCGATGAAATTCCCGTGGTCGGCCAGGTGTTCGAAGTTCACGGAAGGTTGAAGTTCGTGCGCAGCGGCAGCGGCTGGTGGTTTTTGAAGCACCTGGAAAATTCGCATGTGCGCTGGCACATTTCGGATTGCTTCACGGTGCCGTGCGCTGGAAAGCCGCCGCCGCTGGGCGTGATTTTCAGAAAAATTTCCGACAGATTTGTGCGATCGCTTGCCGTCGGCGTCGAAGGCAGGCCAACGGAAGTCGGCATACTGTCCGGCATGCTGACCGGGCTCAAACAGAGGATGGACGGGAATTCGCGTTCCATGTTTAACGATCTGGGCATTGCGCACCTTTTTGCCGTCAGCGGCATCCACGTCGGCATTATCGGCATGGCCATCAATTTTTTCCTAAAAATATTCGCCGTGCGGAAGGGTTTCAGAACAGCCCTAACGCTTGTCGCGTTGGCGATTTACGTGAACGCTGTCGGCTGCTCTCCGTCTGCAGTGCGGGCACTGACAATGGTTATGTTTTACCATGCGTCCACGCTGCTCGGAAGAAAACCGAATTCTCTGTCGGCGCTGACCAATAGCGCGCTGCTGCACGCGGTTGTGAATCCATTTGTCGTTTTCAACATCAGTTTTTTGCTGTCCTACAGTGTCGTTGCTGGGATAATACTGATTGGGTTGCCATTGAAAAATTTTCTGGCACAGATATTTTTGGACTTGCACGGACTGAAATTGGGGAGTTTTTTGCCGTTGCACAGACTTTGGTTCAGGGTGAAGGGGACAATCGTGACTTCCATCGCGGTGTCCACCGCGGCATACTTCGCCAGCTTGCCGCTATCCATCGGCTATTTCGGCACCATGTCGCTGCTCACAATTCCGGTAAACATGGTGGTCGTCCCCATTGCGGCGTGCGCGATCGTCGCAGGGGCGGTGGCACTGTTTTTTGGCATGTGCGGCCTGTGGACACTGTGTGCGGCGGTGAATAAAATTTCCTGTTCCCTGGTGTTCGTTTTCCGTCTGCTGGCGCAGTGTTTTCACTTGGAGGCCTGCTGCTTCAGAAATATACCACTTTCCCTCGGATGCGGTGCGGCGATGACGATGGTGCTTTTGATCGCCGCCTATGCCGCCGTTTCTAGGGCGCATCTGGTCGATTGCGTCTGAATCTTTTGTCCGCGTCTTATTTTGTCTTGCCATGGATTTGCCAGCAAAATATAAAGCTCGCCGATGATTGCCGTTGCAGATGATATTTCAGTGCTCGATGTTATTTCCTCGGAAAGCGGGCTAAAGTTTAGCGTCGTGGTGGAAATAAGGGCCGTGGAAACGAAACTGGCGAAGAACAATACTGACTATCTAGCCGTTAGTGTCGGGGACAAAAGCGCGACCTGTTCGTGCAAAATCTTCGGTGGCTCGCCGGTGTACAATTTTTTTAGGGTGGCGAAGGCCGGTGCGATAGTCTTGTTGGAGGGAATTTCCAAGGACTATAACGGTGCGTTCTCTCCGGACATAACGTCCGCGAAGGCATTGACTGACGCAGAAATTGCCGGTGGAAATTATCTGCGAAGGGTGAGCGCTTGCGCCGATGAGGGCGTCGACGCGTTGAAGGCGGAGCTGAATGCTATGATTTCCTCCATGGCTGATGGAGGGCTTCGTGCCACGGTTTCCGGAGTAGTCGATGAACTGGGTCCGGATTTTTATGCGAAGGCCGCAGGAATTTCCATGCACCACGCCTATAAAAACGGTTTGCTGGAACACACCGTCCACGCCGCGCGCGCTGGAATGAAGCTTCTGCCGCTGTATTCATTCGTCGACCGTGACATCGCATTGGCCGGACTGCTGTTGCACGACGTTGGCAAAACGCTGGAGTACACCAACGATCCAGTTGCGCAGAGGACCAGGATTGGCGTTCTCCATGGCCATCTTGTTCTTGGGTATCGCCTCGTCCGCAAGGTTGCCCTGCAGAACAAGCTGAATTGGGACGTTCTCGAGCGCCTGGAGCACGTTTTACTGAGCCATCACAGCGATCCTGAGTTCGGAGCGGTTGTGCGTCCGGCGACGTCGGAGGCTGTTTTCGTGGCGTTGGTGGATAATTTCGATGCGAAGATGGGCATGGTAGAGCAACTGTTGAAGACAACGCCCGAAAAGAACGTCTTTTCTGATTTTCACAAGGGCCTCGAATCCAAGCTGCTCGTTTCACCGATCGATCGCGGCGGGGAGATGCGGTGACGGCGCTCGGAGTTTTTCAAAAGTTTCTACGCAGCGGCGTGTGAAGAAATTCTTTACATTCCTTCGAATGTTTCTACACTTTTAGGCTATGAGTGGTATTGGTGGTATTGGTGGTTCCGGCTTGAATTCTCCTTTTGACGACAAGAAGGTATATGAGGTGCCGGAAAAGTATAAGAATATAGAACATTTGCCAAATGAGCACGAATTATTTTGCGGTGTTCAGCAATCCAAGGCTTCTGTACTTACACCGAACAGTGGTAATGAATTTTACTGCGAAAAACAGACTTTGGGTAGTGGTACGTGCGGTTTGCATGCGGCCCATCACTTCGTCGGTACGCATTGCTTTACGCCAAAAGACGAATGTGATCAGATTGACACTGGTTTGATAAAAGATGCTATCGGAGGTGACAATCTATCGAGCGTTTTGAACATGAGCGACGATGACAAGACATCGATGTTTGAAATTATAGCTAAATATGCTGATGACTTTGCTGATAAAATCGATCAATCAGATAAAAAGGTAAAACTGGATGGGCAAATCAACATAATTAAAGATCGCATAGGACATGATCCGTTCAGCATGAATGATGCCAAGGATGTTCAGCAAGCCATCAAAGAAGCGTCTAGTATATTGACTTATGAGTTTTGTTTATCATCAAATGATGTCGAAAAATTAGGAGGCTCCGAAGTTGACAAGGAGAATATTGAGAAGATCTTGAATTTTGCAGGACTTTACTACACTTTAGACCCTTACATAAATCCAGCTGACGGGACTAGCCCAGATGTTATATCTAGTTTATTGAACAAAAAATTATCATTGAACACGGAGATTGGCAGTGTTATGGATTTTTCTCCTAAAGGAAACGGAAAGCTCGATTATTCATACATTTGCAAAACACTGGATTCGCATAATACGGACAGAGCTATAGTAGCCCAGAAAGGTCATTTTGTCGCTTTGAGAAAAGATAGCAATGGTATGTGGTATAAAATTGATTCAAATGATGGATCTATAAAAAAAATATCAGAATTATCAGGCGCTGATGAGTTCGTAGGCATAATTTATTCTAAAGAAACAGATTTGCAAGAAAAGATCGTTAAAGGGTTAATTGGCATGAATAATATCCAGCAGAATGGTCGAAATTTTTAGGAAAATTTCTTGCGTATTTTTTAATAAACTACAAAAGGTGACTATGTATAGTTTTGAAAAGATTGGGCGTGTGGCTGCACTCCCAGAAGGGGTAGATAGGCTTCGCGGAGAGAGTGAATGTGTGGAGGAGTTTAAGGCTTTTGTTGAGGCGTCCAGTGGTCATTCCCTAATTACGAGTTCGCATTTTAAGTTGTTGGCGAAGGACGAAGTAGGTTCCAAATTACTTTCGTTTCGGGTATCTGCCGATGGAAGAAGTCTGTTTATTTTTGAAGGAATTCTGGCGCTATTGCCAGTCAACGAGCAGGCCTTGAGTTTCTACACGATGGCGTTAAAAAACAACCCTGACGCCATATTCGAGCGTCCACACGGCAAACCGAGTTTTATTGACCGCGTTTTTAATTATGCGCCGCATGAGCGGCGTGTTGTGTTTTTCCGTAATTTGGAAAAAAAGATTAGCAACGACGAGATTTCTGATGCGACAAAGGAACGCTATGCGGCATGGTTACATGGCGTGACTGCCGGTTTAAGCTGAAACAATGAAGGAGCCATTTCAACCTTCTAATAAACGAGCAATGGAAGAAAGTGGAGCATGCGGAGGAGTTTCTACATAGAAAAATTCAAGTGATTTGCTGCGACCAAAACGGGTTGGTGGCGCTGGAAAAGCCCTGCGGAGTTTTGTCCCATCCAAATGCTGCCGGCGATTCGGAAAGATCGCTCCTGCGCTGCCACTATGATTTTGCTAAGCGGTGCTATATCTGCGACAGCGGAGATAGTATATACCTACTGAATCGGCTGGATTCGCCGGTGTCCGGATTGGTCTTGGTTAGTCTGTTTCGGGATGTGGCGCTGGCGGTGGAGAAGGCATTCGCGCGCAGGGAAGTCAGAAAGACGTACGTTGCGCTTGCCAAGGGTTTCCCCAGGCAGCGAAAGGGAATTTGGCGATCGAGGTTGCGTAGAGATGTGATTGGAAAATCCATAAGGGTATCCACCGGGACCGGTGCATGTGCGGAAACGGAGTATGAAGTTGAGGAATCCTTCCGCAGCTGCGCCGTAACGTTGAGCATTTTGTCACTATTTCCTATCACCGGGAGGACGCACCAACTGCGCGTTCATTGTGGGCAAAATGGGTTGCCGATCGTCGGCGATCAAACCTATGGCGATCAAAATTTTAATGGGGCATTTTCAAAGAATTTTGGGTGTTCGAGACTGTTTTTACACTCGGAAAAAATTTCTCTGACTTACGAAATGGGTGGGCGACGCTTCGAATTTGCGGCCACCAGCTCGGTGAAATTTCGAGAATCTTTGCAAAATTTTAAAAAAATATAGCGAAACACGCCGCCATTTGATCGCTGCGGCACTGTCGGGAACCAAATTTACGCGTAAAAATGATGTGTCGGTAAAAAAAACTTGCTTTGTCTGCGACTTTTAATTCTACTCCCTGTCAGTCCAGGAGAAGAGAATTAAGGGGAGTAATGCCGACAATTAATCAGTTAATAAATAATCCGCGCGCCAGAAAAAAGGTAAAATCGAAGGCTCCGTCCCTCGACGGAAATCCGTTCAAGCGTGGTACGTGCATACAGGTCATGACGCGTACGCCGAAAAAGCCGAATTCGGCCATAAGAAAAGTCACGAAGGTCCGGTTGACAAATGGCAGCGAGATTATAGCGTACATTCCAGATGAGGGGCATAAGTTGCAGGAACATAGTGTCGTTTTGGTCCGCGGTGGCCGCGTTAAGGACTTGCCTGGCGTGAGATACCACGTTGTCCGCGGAACGCTGGACTGTGCCGGTGTCGAAAAGCGCCGCAGAAGTCGTTCGAAGTATGGCGTTAAGCGTCCAAGGAAAAAATAATTTAATCGGAGAAAAGAAATGTCTCGTAGGAGAAGAGCGGAAAAGCGCTTAATTGAGAAGGATCCACGCTACGGCAGTACCCTGATCGCACAGCTAGTAAATATGATCATGCAGCGTGGTAAAAAAAATCTTGCCCGATTCATCGTGTACGGAGCCGTCGAGCGCGTGAGCGAGAAACTTGGCAAAGGAGATCCCATGGATTTGCTGCTCGGCGCACTTGAAAATTCGCGGCCGAGGGTGGAGGTAAAGAGCCGCCGCGTCGGCGGTGCCACGTACCAGGTGCCAGTGGAAATTCCATATGAGCGGCAGCACGCGCTGGTTTTTAGGTGGATGATTGAATTTTCGAAGGCTAGGAAAGGGGTGCCGATGGACGAGGCGCTTGCTCAGGAAATCATTGACGCGTACAATAGCACTGGTTCCGTTGTCAAGAAGAAGGATGATGTTCAGCGCATGGCGCAGGCGAATCGTGCTTTTGCCCATCTGCGCTGGTGATTGCATGTGGAGAAAACAATGGCAAGGGAAATTTCTGGCGCTAATTCCAAGGACCGCGACACTCCGCTGGAGTACACGCGCAACATCGGCATAGCCGCACATATTGATGCTGGCAAAACAACGACGACGGAGAGGGTTCTGTTCTACGCTGGCGTCGTACATAAAATTGGCGAAGTGCACGACGGCACCACCGTCACCGACTGGATGGAACAGGAGCGGGAACGTGGCATAACGATCACTTCAGCCGCCATTTCCTGTGGGTGGACGACTGGGGAAGGTCCCTATGCGAACATCAGACACCAGATTAATCTCATAGACACACCTGGCCACGTCGACTTTACGGCCGAAGTGGAGCGGTCGCTGCGGGTATTGGACGGAGCGGTCGCGGTTTTCTGTGGCGTAGCCGGCGTGCAGCCGCAATCGGAGACCGTTTGGAGGCAGATGGATAAATACAGCGTGCCTCGCATCGCCTTCATCAATAAGATGGACAGAGTTGGAGCGAATTTTCTCGGAGCCATCGGACACATTCGAGAAAAATTGGGCGGAAATGCGCATCCGCTATTTTTAAACATTGGGGCGGGCGAGACGCTGCGTGGACTCGTTGATCTCATAAAAATGTGCGCCTACGTCTACGGCGACGACTCCATAAATGGTACACGCTACGACACAGTTGCCATCCCGGCGGATATGCTGGATGACGCGAAGAAGCATCGGGAGGCTCTGGTTGAAGCGCTCGCCGACTTCGATGATGTAATTGCTGAAAAATACCTGGAAGGGAGCGAGATAGCCTACGACGAGCTGCGCGGTGCCGTACGAAGGGCGACTCTATCGATGAAATTCATCGGAGTGATTCCAGGAAGTGCATTTAAGAATAAGGGTGTTCAAATGCTGCTCGACGCGGTTGTCGATTACCTGCCGAGTCCGTTGGATTTGCCGCCGGTACGCGCATTCAATGACGATGACGCCAACGAAGAGACGTCCATTGTGCCAA
The DNA here is from genome assembly GCA_031268175.1 of Puniceicoccales bacterium. Lineage (GTDB taxonomy): Bacteria > Verrucomicrobiota > Verrucomicrobiia > Opitutales > JAIRKQ01 > JAIRKQ01. The sequence continues at coordinate 59,790 of JAIRXR010000003.1, forward strand.
ACGATGGCGCAAAGGTGGCGGCATTGGCGTTCAAGCTCATGACGGACCCTTTCGTCGGCAAGTTGGTGTTTTGCCGCGTCTATACCGGTCAGCTGAAAAAGGGCGAGGTCGTGTACAATCCGCGCACCAGGCGATCGGAGCGCATAAGCCGTCTCATTCTCATGAAGGCGAACTCGCGCGAAGACATAGACGTCGCCTACTCCGGAGACATTTGCGCCATCATTGGATTTAAGGGCGTTGTGACCGGTGACACGCTGTGCGACAGGGATTTGGGTCTGATTTTGGAGCCGCCCACGTTTCCGGATCCGGTAATAAGCATGTCCATAGAGCCGAAATCCAAGGTCGACCAGGCAAAATTATCCATTGGACTGCAGCGTCTGGCTGAGGAAGACCCGACGTTTAAGGTTTCCAGCGATCAGGAAACCGGACAAACGATCATTTCAGGGATGGGCGAATTGCACCTGGATATCATAAGGGATCGCCTATTTAGGGAATTCAAGGTTGAGGCGAATGCTGGGCGGCCGCAGATTGCCTATAGGGAAACGATCACAGCGCCGGCTACCGGCGAAGGCAAATTTATTCGCCAATCGGGTGGTAGAGGGCAATACGGCCATGCGATCATCAAGCTCGAGCCGGCCGAAAAGGGCAATGGTGTTGAGGTCGTCAACGAAATCGTTGGAGGGACAATTCCGAAGGAGTACATCAAGCCGACGCAGGAGGGTATTTTGGAGGGTGCGCAGACAGGCGTCGTCGCTGGATATCCAGTGGTTGACTTCGTTGCCAGGATAGTCGACGGCAGCTTCCACGAGGTCGATTCTTCGGAAATGGCATTTAAAATGGCTGGAATTTTCGGATTCAAAGAGGCGATGCGCAAGGCGAATCCAATCCTATTGGAGCCGATAATGCGCGTCTACGTTACCACTCCGGATGAGTATCAGGGCGACATAGTCGGAGATTTGAACAGGCGCCGCGGACAAATTCAAGGCATAGAGACGAAAAATAATTTGACAATAATTTGCGCATTCGTTCCTCTCGAAATGATGTTTGGCTATGCAACGGATGTGCGCTCACTGTCCAAGGGAAGGGCGACCTATACCATGGAACCTGCGCACTTTGAGCAAGTTCCTGCCAGTCTACTGGCGAAAATTGTTGAGAGTGTCGCCGGGAAAAGAAATTATGGGAAAATTATATGACGCAGAAAAAAACTGGAACGGCGACGAAGCAAAAAATTAGGATAAAGCTCAAGAGCTTTGATTATAGGTTGGCGGATCAGGCTGGCATTGACATCGTCGACGCGGCTAAGCGTTCCGGAGCGCAGGTTTCCGGGCCGGTGCCACTGCCGATGAATATCAAAAAATTCTGCGTCAACAGGTCGCCGCACGTTGACAAGAAATCATCGGATCAATTTGAAATTCGATCGCACAGCAGACTGATCGACATTTTTGAACCGACCGTCGATACCGTTGATTCGCTGAAAAAATTGAACCTTCCGGCTGGCGTGGAGGTAAAAATTGATTTGATGGCGGCCTAATCGCGATTTGTGCTTGCATTTTAACGAATGCGTATTTTATAGATGTTCAGATCTAAAGCAGGGGGAGCGCCTCTGCCGCTTGGTATGGATAATAGAAGAAAAAATGTTTTGATGATAGGCAAAAAGGTCGGCATGACGCAGCTGTACGACGCCGTTGGTGCGCTTGTGCCTGTTACTGTCGTCGAAATGTGCAAAGCTTTTATTGCCGGTGCGAAAACTGTCGAATCCGATGGATATTTTTCGATTTTATTTGGATTTTTACATGAAAAAACGGCTGCTAGTGGAACTGGCGGCCGTGCAAGTTTCGACATTCTCAGGGAATTGAGAGTCGATGATTCGGGTGCCTATGAGATTGGGGCGGCCGTGCCCGTCGAAGAATTTTCCATCGGCGACCTCGTTGACGTGATAGGAACGACAAAGGGTAAGGGATTTCAGGGCGTTATGAAACGCCATGGTTTTTCCGGAGGGCCGGCTTCGCATGGATCCATGTTTCACAGACGTGGTGGGTCCTATGGCCAGCGGCAGTTCCCAGGCCACGTTTTTAAGGGGCGCAAGATGCCCGGGCACGACGGCTGCGATCGCCGCACGGTGCAAAATTTGAAAATCGTTGCTATTAACGCGGAAAAGAGCTTGCTAATCATAGGTGGGAGTTTCCCGGGAGCGAATGGCGGCTACGTTGCCGTTCGCCGCGCGAAAAAATCGTCATAGGCAAAAAAATGAAACTCAAAATTTACAATGGCGATTTTTCTTCCTGTTCGATTGGGGATGTTGATAGCTTGGACTCTCTGTCTGACGGCAAGGGTGTCGTCGCCTTGAAGCAGTACTTATTAGCCATCGCTGCGAATTTGCGCCAGGGTAACGCCTGTGCCAAGGATAGGGGTGATGTTTCCGGCACTGGGAAAAAGCCCTATCGGCAAAAGGGCACCGGCATGGCGCGCCACGGATCCAAGCGCAGTCCGATCTGGGCGGGTGGCGGCGTCGTTTTCGGGCCAAAACCGCGTAATTATTCGCAAAAAATCAACCGGCGAATCAAGCGCTTGGCCCTGCTCAAGGCGCTATCGGACAAGGCCTCGGATGGCGATCTTTTTTTTGTCGATTGCTTGGCCGTCAGCGGACCAAAAACAAAGGCTTTCAACGCGAAGCTGGATGAAGCATTCGACGGCGGATCGATTTTGTTCGTTGATGAGAAGTTCGATGAAAATTTTATCCTAGCTTCCAGGAACATAGGTCGCGTATTTATGGTTGATAGCAGTTCGCTTAACGCCTTTGATGTCGTTCGCTGCAAAAACGTTGTTGTTAGCGGGGATGCCATGAAGGCCATAGCGGCGCGGCTGTCCGTTGATGCGGAGAGTGAGAATGAAAAATTTTGAAATTTTGAAAGAGCTTTTGCTCACGGAAAAATCGAATCTGATGCTGTCTGAGGAGCAGCGGTACGTTTTTGCCGTCGCAATGGGGACCAACAAGTGCCAGATAGCGGAGGCCGTCGAGATGGCCTTTCAAGTAAAGGTGGCGAGCGTGAACGTCATGAATTACCGCGGCAAGGCAAAGCGCGTTCGTTCGAAAACGCGCAATCGCCATACGGTCGTAGGCAGGAAGAAAAAAGCGATTGTCGTTTTGAAGGAGGGCTACAAAATAGATGTGGCCTAGCATGAGCATTCGTTGAGCGAGGAAAAATCAGATGGCTATTGTGAAATTGAGACCGCTAACCCCTGGGCAGCGATTTTTGGTGCGGGCGGGAGCGCCAGTGTCGAAGGATAATTCGCCCAACGGGAGGTTGACGCGAAGCAAACTGCGCGTGAGCGGTCGCAATTGCTACGGCAGAATAACGATGCGTCGGCGCGGAGGCGGCCACAAGAGAATGCTGCGATTGCTGGATTTCAGGCGCGATAAAGTCGATATTCCGGCCGCGGTCGAACGCATAGAGTACGATCCGAATAGGTCTGCGCACATCGCACTGTTGAACTATGCCGATGGCGAGAAGCGCTATATTTTGGCAACGGCAAAGATGACCAAAGGAAGTACTGTCATAAGTTCCAATGAGCCGCAAAGCGAGTACAGCGACGGAATGGCGTTGCCTCTGCGTCTGATTCCGCAGGGACTGAAGGTGCATTGCATAGAGTTTGAACCAGGCCACGGTGCCCAACTCGTTAGGTCCGCCGGTGGGTCTGCCCAGTTGGTCGCCATCGAAGGCGACAGGGCAACTTTAAAGATGCCGAGTGGCGAAATTCGCTACGTTCATTCCCGCTGCAAAGCGACCATCGGCGAGGTTGGAAACGCGGAGCGCAGCAAAAGATCGCTCGGCAAAGCCGGCCGCAATAGGTGGTTTGGGAAACGTCCGAGGGTTCGTGGCGTGGCGATGAACCCGATAGATCACCCCAATGGCGGTGGTCACGGAAAAACGTCCGGTGGCGGCCATCCGGTTTCGCCCTGGGGGCAGCTGTCAAAGGGCAAAATGACGCGCAGAAAATCGAAGCCATCCAACAGCGCGATCATCGTGAGGCGAAATGGCAGAAAAGTAAAAAAAGGATGAAAAGGATAGATAATGACGCGGTCTAAAAAGAAAGGATTTTTCGTCGATGTCAGCCTGTCTGACAAGGTTAGGGGCGCTGCGGCGTCCGGAGTTCGCAAGCCAATAAAGACGTGGTCGAGGCGCTCTACGATTACGCCAAATTTCGTCGGAATGACGTTTTTGGTGCACAATGGTAAAAAGTTTATTGACATTTACGTCACGGAAAACATGGTCGGACATAAATTAGGCGAGTTCGCGCAGACGAGGACGTTTAAGGCGCACAACCCGCACACGCAGAAGGCGGCTTAGGCGGAGGATTTAATGGAAGTTGAGGCAAAATTGAAATACGCAAGGATATCTCCAAAAAAGATGAGGGATGTTTCCCATTTGCTGCGCGGCAAGGCCGCGACGGAGGCCGTTGCGCTGATGAAGTGCATTCGGCGGAAGTCAACGAGAATGCTTGGCGCGCTGCTGACCAGCGCCATTGCGAACGCGGAAAATAACAATAATTTGACCGCTAGTAAGTTGGTAGTCGATTCCGTGATTGTCGAGGAGGGCCCGGTTTTTAAGCGCTTTATTCCAGCGGCTAGGGGATCTGCGCATCCCATAAGGAAACGCACGTCGCACGTTAGCATCGTTTTGAAGGAAATCGGTGGAAAGGTAGGTTGAGTTCGCATGGGCCAGAAAGTAAATCCTATAGTTTTTCGCCTCCCGGTGCGCCGCGATTGGAGCTCGCGCTGGTTTGCAGACAAGAATAATTTTGCGAAATTTTTGATCAGCGATTACAAAATGCGCCGATTCATCAAAGCCAAGCTGAAACACGCTGCCATCGCGCACATTGACATCGAGCGATCCGGCGACAAAGTTCGCGTGAGACTTGCTACTCCAAGACCTGGAATCATAATAGGTGTTAAGGGCAAGGAGCTTGATAAGCTTACCGATGAGCTGAGATTGCTCGCGGGAGCGGATGTTATCGTTGATGTACAGGAAATTAAGCGTCCGGATTTGGTCGCGCAACTGGCGGCTGAAAATGTTGCCATGCAGCTCGAACGGCGGGTCCCGTTTAGGCGTGCTTTGAAAAAAGCCGTTCAAGCCGCGATGAGTTTTGGGGCCCGCGGCATAAGAATACGCTGTTCGGGCAGATTGGGCGGCGCGGAAATCGCCAGAACGGAGGAGCAAAGGGATGGATGCGTGCCACTGCACACTCTCAGGGCGAATGTGGACTACGGATTTGCCGAAGCCGATACGGCGGCTGGTAAAATCGGGATTAAATGTTGGTTGTTTAACGATAGGGATGAAGCCATGTCCCAGAGAAAATCAGACAAATAGGGGAACACGGCTACCATGAGTAATCTATCACCTTCGAGGACGAAGTATCGAAAATCCCACAAGGGGCGCAACCGCGGCATTGCGAAGGGCAATGATTCCATTGCCTTTGGTGACTTTGCGATACAGGCCTTTGAGCGCGGACGCCTCACGTCGTCTCAGTTGGAAGCCGCCCGTATCGCCATAAACAGGCATCTGAAGAGGAGGGGAAAAATGTGGATGCGTCTGTTCCCACAGAAGCCGGTTACGAAAAAACCGGCTGAAACAAGGATGGGAAAGGGAAAAGGCGGAGTCGAATTCTGGGTTTCAATTGTGAAACCAGGCAGTGTCATTTTTGAAGTTGCAGGGGTTTCCGTGACCTTGGCGCGGGAAGCAATGCGGTTGGCCGATTGCAAACTGCCCATGCACTGCCGTTTCATAAGCCGTGAAGAGCAGAATTAATGTTGGGGGCGTTGGAGTATGAAAAAAAACGAATTTATTGATTTGACTTATCACGAAATTTGCCAAAGGGAATTGGAATTACGCAGCGAATTGGTGATGCTGCGATTGAAGCGCAAAATTGGCCAGTTGGAGAAGACGCATAGATTTTCGACAATAAGGCGCGATGTCGCCAGGCTCATGTGCGCGAAGGCGCAAAAATGCAAGGATTTAGTTTTATGAATGAAAGACACGCAAGGAATCGCAGAAAATCTTTGATCGGAAATGTGGTCGGAAAATCCGGCGACAAGACGGTAAAGGTGGCGTGTTTTTACAAGGTGCCGCACCCGGTTTACCAAAAGGAAATTCGGCGCAAAACCGTCATTTTTGCCCATGATGAAGGCAATGGGTGCAATATCGGAGATTCGGTGCGCATTTTTGAAACGCGTCCATTTAGCAAATTAAAGCGATGGCGCGTTGGTAGTGTTGTAAATCAAGCATCCGTGGAGGGTGCGTAACTTGTGGTTTGTATCATGCTGCAGCAGGAAAGTATATTGGAAGTTGCTGACAATGCCGGAGTCAAGCTCGTGAAGATGATCAGGCGCCTCGGGCAGAACAAAAGGACGGCCTCCGTCGGAGACACGATTGTGTGCAGCGTTCAGTCAAGCCTTCCGGAATCCCCCATAAAGAAGGGCGCGGTTGTGTCAGCTGTCGTGGTGAGGACGAAGTACCCAATCAGGCGCGAAGATGGCAGTTATCTGCGCTTCGGCAGCAATGCGTGCGTGCTCATAGACGACAAAAACAATCCAAGGGGAACGCGAATTTTTGGCCCTGTGGCGCGCGAATTGAGGCAGAAAAAATTCATGAAAATAATATCCCTGGCCCCGGAGGTAATATGAAAGCTGCGCTTAAAAGAGGAGATGTAGTCGTTGTCATTGCCGGCGATGATAGGGGGAAAGTTGGCAAAGTGATCAATGTATTGGGTGAAAAGAGCAAGGTCGTTGTCAGTGGAGTGGCGGTTGTGAGGAGACACATGCGCAAATCACAGGAACATCCCGATGGTGCAATCATCGAAAAATTCGCGCCGATTCACGTGTCGAATGTTATGCTGAAGGTGAACAGCGACAATAGGAAGGCGAAAAGGAACAAAAATGCTTAATTTTTTAAGAGATTTTTTTGGTTGCGACAGAGGTGCACATTGCGATGCAATGGAGTGGGAGGGGATTTTCAAATGAGTAAGTCGAATCCATATTTGAAAAAGTTGTACGATGAACGCATAGCTGCGGAACTTGCTGACGAGTTTGGGCTAAAGAATTGCCATCAGATTCCGAAATTGGAAAAAATCGTGATAAATTCCGGCATAGGCGCGGACGCGGACAAGACACTTATCCAGGATGTGCAGAAGGAGATCTCGCTGATTGCTGGCCAGAGATCGGTTTTGACCAAGGCAAAAAAGAGCATTTCGAATTTTAAACTGCGAAAGGGGATGAGCGTCGGCGCAAAGGTGACTCTGCGGGCGGGCAATATGTATGAGTTTTTACTAAAACTCATCGCAGTTGCCCTGCCAAAAATTCGCGATTTCCGCGGCATTTCCAACAAAATGGATGGACGCGGAAATTACAATATTGGGATAAGCGATCACACGATTTTCCCGGAAATAAGCATCGACAGGGAGAGAAGTTTGATCGGTATGGACATTACATTCGTAACTACGGCGTGCAGCGACAAGCAGGGACGCGCTTTGCTTGCCAAATTCGGCATGCCATTTAGGAAAAAAGCATAGGAAATTTTAGTGTATGGCGAAGAAGTCTGCAATTGCTAAAAATAATAGAAGGATCAAATTGGTTGCTTGCTACGCCGCCCTGCGTAAGGATTTGAAGCGGAAGCTTTTGGACGTCAATTTGTCCGACGAGGAATACTTTGCTGTCCAAAGAAAACTGGCGAAGCTGCCGAGGAATTCTTCGAGTGTTAGAGTGAGAAACAGGTGTTCGGTGACCGGACGGGCCAGAGGATTCCACCGACTGTTCGGGGTGTCGCGAATTCAGCTGAGAGAGATGGCCTCCTTTGGGGAAATTCCGGGAATAACGAAGTCGTCGTGGTAGTTTGTAGGAAAAACATGGATGTCATAGGAGATTTTATAACGGTTTTGAGGAACGCGAGCGCCGCAAGTAAGCGCGATTGTAGCGTACAGTGGTCAGCTGTCCGAGATGGTATTGCCAAGATTTTGAAAGCCTGTGGGTATATAAAAGATTTTGCCAAGGAGCAGTCTGAGAACGGCCGAGTTTCCCTGAAAATATCGCTGAAATACGTGAACGGCATTCCGGCCGTTACGGAAATTGGAAGAATCGGCAAGCCTGGCCGTAGGCGGTATACTTCAAGCGAAAAGATCCCGTCCATCCTCGGTGGTATGGGCGAATGCGTGCTGTCGACGTCGAAGGGCATTCTTTCCGGAAAAGAGGCCAAAAAATTGGGGCTTGGCGGCGAGTTGGTGTGTTACGTGCTGTGAGGAAAATCAAATGAGTAGAATAGGAAAATCTCCCATATGTGTTCCTCCCGGCGTTAGGGTTTCCATAGACGGTTGCGCGATTGCCGTGGAGGGGCCGCTCGGGCGCAATGCAAAAATTTTTGATGATTCCATTGGCATCGACTTTGTAGACGGTGTGATACGCGTATCTTGCAGGGATGAAAACGATAGGCATTCGCGCATGATGCACGGGACCGTTCGGTCGATAATAAATTCGATGGTTGCCGGCGTGGTTAGCGAGTATTCCAAAAATCTCGAGATAAATGGCGTCGGTTTTAAGGCGATTGTGAAAGACGAAAATACCCTGGATTTGAATTTGGGCTATTCCCACGACGTTCTGTACGCGATTCCCGAAGGAATCAGGCTGGAAATCGATCAATCCGGGACAAAGATTTCCATAAAAGGAGTGGACAAAAAGACAGTTGGCCAGGTTGCCTCCGACATAAGAAGTTTCTACCCGGTCGAGCCGTACAAAGGCAAGGGAGTGAAAATAGTTGGGCAACACGTGAGACGCAAGGAAGGCAAGAAGACCGCATAGCGGGTCGCCGGAAAAACTTATTTTGGGAATTTGAATATGCAGAGTGATAAAAAAGTGCGCAGCGATAAGAGGAGAATAAGGATCAGAAAGCGCGTTGCAGGTGCGGCGTCCAGGCCAAGATTGGCGGTGAAATTTTCCGGGAAACACATCTATGCCCAGTGCATAAACGATGAATCAGGCGAGACGCTGGTGTTTTTATCGACTCTCGAGAGGGAAATCAGGAAGCAAAAGCTCGTTGCCAACATTGCAGGCGCGGCTTCGCTGGGAAAATTATTTGGTGAGAAGGCAACTTCGGCGGGCATAAAATGTGTGGTCTTCGACAGAAGTGGACGGAGGTATCACGGGGGCGTAAAAGCTTTTGCTGACGCGGCGCGGGAAGCCGGATTGTCGTTTTAGAGTGTAAGGTGTGAAAATATGAGCGATTCCAAGAGAACTGAAAGGGGCCAGGGCGGCTTTCGAAGGAGGCGAGATAGTAGCGCCGCCGCTTTCGCAAGGCCCGATCGCGATGAATTAAAGGAAAAGGTCGTCCATGTGAATCGCTGCGCGAAGGTTGTGAAAGGCGGGCGAAGGTTTGGTTTTGCGGCGCTGGTCGTCGTCGGCGACCAAAAGGGAAGAATAGGCGTTGGATACGGCAAGGCAAAAGAAGTACCGGAGGCCATAAGGAAGGGTACGGAGCACGCCAAAAAGAACATGTCGTCGTTTCAACTGCGCGAAACCACTGTCCCGCACGTGGCAATTGGTGTGTCAGATGGTGGGCGCGTTTTGCTGCGGCCGGCGGCTCCTGGAACCGGCATAATCGCCGGTGGCGGCGTGCGCGCCGTCTTGGAAATACTGGGAGTGAAGGATGTGCTAACAAAATCCATGAGGTCGAAAAATCAGTTCGCCGTTGTCAACGCGACGATGGATGCTCTGAGAAAAATGCGCACCCATGCGGTCATAAAGCAGCTCCGCACCGCGGAAGGCGATGAATTGTGTAACATGGGATTTGACCGATGAAACTCAACGAATTACCGAAAATTTTAGCCTGGTCGAAGGATACGAAGCGTCGCGGTAAGGGCGTTGGATCGGGAAATGGAAAAACTGCCGGCCGCGGGCACAAGGGTGGTAAGGCACGCGCGGGCTACAGCCCGGCTCCGTGCTGCTGCGGAGTTCCGTTCTATAGGCATCTGCCAGTGCGTGGATTTTCCAATGGCAAATTTCGGACGAAATACGCCATCGTAAATTTGCAGGATTTGATCGCGCTACAGCTTGATACGATCGATAAGTATTGCATGCAAAGATCCGGCCTGATACGCGATGGCAGCACTCCGGTCAAAGTTCTGGGAGGCTTCGAGCTGGACAGGCAGATTACTGTTATCGCCGACAAGTTTTCCGAAAGCGCAGCGGCTGCCATAGAGCGCGCCGGAGGTAAGGCTGTCGCCTTGCTAGCTTGTGTACAAAAGGAGTAGTTTTGATCGGGAAATGTTTTCGGCGTTCGTAAATTGTTTCAAAGTCAGGGAGCTTCGCAATAGGGTTTTCGTCACGCTTACCCTGCTGTTCGTCGCCCGCGTGGGTGTTAGCATTCCACTTCCCGGGCTGGATCCTCTGCCATTGAAAAATTTCATGATGTCAAAGGCCGCGGCTGCCGGCGGTGGAATAATGGGCCTGTATAATATGTTTACCGGCGGTGCGCTGCTAAAGGGGGCCGTGTTCGGCCTTGGCATAATGCCATACATAAGCGCTTCCATCATAATGCAACTTTTGGGCGCAATAAGTCCGGCATTGGCGAGAATTCAGCAGGAAGGCGAGCCTGGTCGCCAGCGTATTTCTCAATACACCAGGTATTTGACTGTTTTGATATGCCTAATACAGGGATGTCTGCTGATAATGGCGCTCGCCAATTACCCGGACAAAATTTTTTACGGCTTCAATGCGAACGAATTTGGTGACATTATCATAGGGAGCGGCGCGCCATTTTTGATAACTTCCACAATATTTTTGACAGCCGGAACGCTGATTTTGATGTGGATTGGAGAGCGAATTTCGCAAATTGGCATAGGAAATGGCATTTCCCTGCTAATAGCGGCCGGCATACTATCGTCGATGCCGAGTGCGATCGTGCAGGCAATTCGCATGTTCAACGCTCCACTTGGGGCAATTGGAGCTTTCGGGCCATGGCACGGCGCGTTGATGGTGTTTTTGCTATTTTCAGTTGTCGCATTCATGATTTCTGTCACCCAGGCCGACAGGAAAATTCCCGTTCAATACGTGTCCCGCATAGTGGGAAGAAAGATGTACGGCGGGCAGTCATCCTATCTGCCGCTCAAAATAAACTATTCCGGTGTCATGCCGGTCATTTTTGCCAGCGCCATACTGCTTTTCCCACAGCAAATTTTCGCATACATAGGCGCGGCGAGCGGCATAAAATTTTTTCAAAGTGCCGCCGTCGTCTTGACGCACGGTTCGACGGTTTACTACGCACTATATGGACTGTTAATTCTGTGTTTCAGTTACTTTTGGGTGGCGATGATGTTTCGCCCGGTACAAATTGCCGATGATTTGAAAAAAAATGGTGGGTATATCCCTGGAATTAAGCCTGGGGATGCTACAGCAAAATTTTTGGATTTCATCATGACGCGCCTGACGCTGGCCGGGGCAGTGTTTTTGACGGCCATAGCGCTTCTGCCGGATTTGCTGTACTTTTCGTTTGGCATGCCCTATTCCATAGCGCTGTTTTTCGGAGGAACTGGGACATTGATTGCCGTCGGCGTTGTACTGGAAACGATGAGGCAAATAGAGGGCCATCTGCTGCAAAAAAATTATGATGGATTTTTGAAAAAAATAAAAACCAGATCCAATAGCAGAGTTCCCAGGTCGATGATTTTGACGGACGATTTCAGGAATTTAAAAGTGCTTTGCATAATTCTGGTGGCATTGTTTTTGTTTGGAATTATTATCTGGTTTGTTTCATAGGCGGCGACGGCATGATACCAATAAAAACAGCGAATGAACTTTTGAAAATGCGGAAAGCTTGCGCCATTGCGGCGGAAATTCTAGATAAAATGTCAAATTTTGCCAAAGTCGGAGTGTCGACCTATGATTTGGACTGCTTCGGAAGAGATTTGATGATGGAGTTCGGTGCACGCAGCGCCTGCTTCCAATATCCTGGCAAAGCGCGCCCTTACCCGGCCTATTCCTGTATTTCTTTGAACGACGAAGTTGTCCACGGCATACCGTCGAAAAGTGTCATTCTGGCAGATGGAGACATCGTTAGCATCGACGTGGCGACTTTCTACGATGGGTACGTTGGGGATAACACGCGGACGGTGCGCATAGGGAGCGTTTCGAAGGAAGTCGATAATTTTGTTAGCGTTGCCGAAGAAGCCCTATTTCTCGGCGCGGCACAGGCCCTTGCCGGCAACAGAGTTGGCGACATTTCCAACGCCATAGAGACGCATGCGAAGAAGCACGGATGCGGAATTCTGAGGGATTTTGTTGGCCATGGTGTCGGGAATAGTATGCACGAGGAGCCGCAAATTCCGAATTACGGAAGTGCGCATACTGGGCCGATTCTAAAGCCCGGAATGACGCTGGCGATCGAGCCCATGTTCACCATGGGCAGCGAAAAAGTTTTCATTGCCGATGACGGATGGACTGTGAAAACTGTGGACGGAAAACTGTCGGTGCACTGCGAACACACAATTTTAGTTACGGATGGTTTGCCTGAAGTCTTGACTTCAGTAAAAAAATGATTTTTGAAGGTTCAAGCTGTGTAAATTTTTTTAACGATTGAAGATTATGCCTCGCATTTTAGGAGTTGATATACCGGATAAGAAAAAAGTTCCCTACGCGCTGCGGTACATCCAGGGAATAGGTTTGGCGCGCGCTGAAATGATACTTGAAGCGACTGGAATTGATCCCGACATGCGTGCCCACAATTTGAATGAGGAGCACATCAATAGGATCACTTCGTTCATAAATTCTGCCGGGTGGAAGATAGAGGGTGATTTGCGAAGGGAAATCGTTGCGAATTTGAAAAGATTGCAGGCCATAAAGTGTTACCGCGGCATAAGGCACTACCGCGGGTTGCCGGTCAGGGGTCAAAGGACGTCCACAAACGCGCGCACAAGAAAAGGTGCCCGCAAGACCGTTGGCGTTGCAAAGAAGGAAGTGACGAAATAGTTTGAAAGGCATAGCGAGGACGACAGAATGAGCGAAAGTAAGGATGAAAATGCGAAAATTCCACCCGCTGAGCGGAAGGATGTTAAGGGTGGAGGGACTTCTCCGCTGTTCGATGACGTCGTTGATACGACGGTCAGAAGGGCAAAAAAATGCAAAAACGTAACGAGGGGAGTCTGCCACATCCTCGCGACGTTCAATAACACAAAGGTGTGTTTTTCCGATGCCAATGGAAATGTCATTTCGTGGTCCAATTCCGGAAAATGCAATTTTCGCGGATCGAGAAAATCAACGGCCTATGCCGCGCAAATGGTGGTGCAGGACGCCGGCAAAACTGCGATGTCGCATGGCATGAAAGAAGTTAGCATACGAGTTAAGGGCCCAGGCATGGGGCGCGACTCAGCCATCAGGGCAATTCAATCTCTGGGGCTTGCCGTCGATGAAATCGTTGATGTTACGCCAATGCCGCACAACGGGTGCCGTCCGCGAAAGGTGAGGCGAGCATAGCTCACATAGGAATTTTATGGCAAGATATACAGGACCGAGAGCCAGAATCAATCGACGTTTTGGGATGTCCGTTTTTACGCCGGGTAATGCGGAGGAAAGAAAACCGTACGTCCCCGGGATGCACGGCCCGCGTCTGCGTCGGAAAGTTTCCGATTATTCGATCGGTTTCATCGAGAAGCAGAAAGTTCGCTACATGTACGGCCTGACGGAAAAACAGTTTAGGCTGTATTTTGATGCGGCCAAGGCTAAGAGAGGCGTCACTGGAACTGCCTTCCTCAAATTACTAGAATTGCGGCTGGACAACGTTATCTACAGTTTTGGAATTGCGAGAAGCCGTGCCGCGGCCAGGCAATTTGTGACCCACGGGCATATCCGCATCAATGGCAAAAAGGTGAACATTCCGAGCTACATTTGCAAGGCAGGTGACGCAATCGAGATCGCCGAAAGGCCGTCCTCGCGGCAAATCGCCGTACGAAACTGCGAAATGAATCGCGCCCGCAGCGTTCCAGCATGGCTCGAATTTAATTCGACTCTGCTGCGCGGAGTTGTTAATCGGGAACCGGAGCGTGTGGAAATTTCGCAGAATGTGAACGAGCAGCTTATCGTAGAATTTTATAGCCGCTAATTTCAACCATTTAGAAGCTTTATGACAAAAATACTGCGCCAATTTGAATTGCCGGATAAGTTGCACAAGGTCGAACAGACGGCAACGGATACCTATGCGATGTTCATCGCTGAGCCATTCGAAGCCGGGTTTGCGCACAGCATTGGGAACGCCTTTCGCAGGGTTTTGTTGGGATCCATAGAGGGAGCGGCACTCGTTTCGGTTGCCATTGATGGCGTAAGTCACGAGTTTCAAGGCATTCGCGGTGTCCGGGAAGACGTCGTCGACGTAATTTTAAACCTAAAAAAAATTTTGTTTAAAAAAGAGGGAAAGGAGCAGTTGGATCTCGTCATAGATGTTAATCGTGAAGGTCCGATTTTTGCCAGGGATATTGTGGGAGAAGGGCAGTTTGAGATACTCAATCCGGACCAGATAATCTGCAATTTGGACAGGAAGCAGCGATTCGTTGCCAAATTTGAACTGCGCGTTGGCCGCGGCTATTTTTTGGGTTCGCAGCACGAGAGACGCACCGAAATCGGCCTTCTACCAATAGATGCGCTGTTTAGCCCGGTTAGTCTTGTAAAATACTACGTCGAAGATACGCGCGTCGGGCAAATTACGGATTATGATAAATTGGTGCTGGAAATATGGACTGATGGCAGAATTTCGCCACCGGAGGCGCTGAAGGAAGCGGCGGCTGTTTTGAGACATCATCTGGATGTTTTTGACACGGTTTCTGAAGGCGACATAAAGTTTGAAGATGCTTCAAAGGAGGCCAGCGACGAACAGAATCGCCTGCGAAAGCTGCTTGGCATGAGTGTCAACGAGATTGAGCTGTCGGTGCGCGCGGCGAATTGTTTGAACAATGCAAACATCATGACAGTTGGAGAGTTAGTCATGAAGACGGAGGCGGAGATGCTAAAGTACAGAAATTTTGGGAAAAAATCTCTGAATGAGATCAAAGAAAGAATGGAAGAGATTGGACTTTCTCTGGGAATGAAGGTAGACGAACGTCTATTTGATAGGTAACATTGGTTTTGGTAAAATTTTAGGAAGAAAATGCGTCACGGTAAACATAGATATTCGCTCGGTCGCGTGAAGGAGCATCGCGAGGCCCTGATGGCGAATTTGGCGGCGGCATTATTTAGGCACGGCAGGATTGAGACAACGCTGGCGAAGGCGAAGGCGCTGCGTCCGTTCGCGGAAAAATTGATAACGATGGCAAAGAAAGCGCATCTTTCCGAAGATTCGGCGCAGAAGTTGCACTATAGGCGACTGGTGATTGCACGCATCGGAGATGAAGACGCCGCGGCCATTCTATTCAATGACAGAGCTGCCGAGTTCGCAAAGCGCAACGGTGGATACTCGAGGATTTATAAACTTGACCAGCGCGTTGGCGACGCCGCCAAAATGGCGATAGTAGAATTGATTGCTGGAGATGATGCCGGGTATTCAAAGTCAAGAAAGCGAAAATCCGCAAAGGCCAAAAAAAGTGGCTCCGCAAAGGTGAAGGAAGTGGCGAAAAAGGCGCCCGATGCTAGCCCCGTTGAGGCTACGCCGCTGGCCATTGTCGATGTGGGCGTGCCAGTGCCAGGCGCAGCCACGCAGGAGTGAGGCATGGCCGGCTGTGATTTTTTTTTGGTCGTGTCGCAAGTTTTGGTTCTTTTCACGCTGGTTTCTGCGGGTGTATGCGATCGAGCGTCTAGTTATGGCCGGTGCAGACGCAAATTGTTCTGGTGTAAAAAGTGCGATGAATTTTACCTCGCAGACCAGCGCATCGAAAGCTGCGAATGCCCTA
This sequence comes from Puniceicoccales bacterium, assembly GCA_031268175.1. Lineage (GTDB taxonomy): Bacteria > Verrucomicrobiota > Verrucomicrobiia > Opitutales > JAIRKQ01 > JAIRKQ01. The sequence continues at coordinate 75,702 of JAIRXR010000003.1, forward strand.
GGTGTCGCAGCCAAAATACGAAGCTGACGTTCTGAAAAGCACTCACCGGACTCGCCGCAGAAAGCAGCGAATTGCCAATTCACTCAGCAAAGTTTTCTGATTCTGTGGTCTATCAAGGGTGGATGAAATGGCGGACGTAAGCGCGCTTTGCAGCTCCAACAGCGTGAGCAGCTCAAAGTTCGCGCACTGGACAGCCACCTTTGAGAGGTACCAAAAATTCTGCGAAAAAACGCTAAATGTGCTTTTGGGTGAATTTTCCGCTGAAAGTGCCTTCGCTGCGCGCATGAGATCCCCGCTGCGAACGCCACCTCCGTCAATTTTGATGCGATTCGAATCGGCGAGTGCGCGCAGCTGTATGAACAGCCTATTCCGCGCCTGCAATGCAGCAATGAGGGCTCTCGCGTCACCGTTGCAGAAAAAATATTTGCCGATGGCCGATAGCGTGGCATTTAGATCGTCGCCAAAAAATTTTTCAACAGGCTCAAAGAAATTTCCGTAATTCTGGTCATCGACCAGCGATGAAACATCGCCCTCTCCTATGCTGTCGCTTTTGCCGAAAACGTAGGCCGATAATTTGTTTATTTCTTGCTCAAGCAGGCGCGCATTATTGTCGCACTTTAGCAGCAGTAGACTTGCTGCGGCATCGTCAATTTTCACGCCGTTAGTCTCCGCGAATTCGTCGATTGCCCGTTCAAATATTTTTGCATTGCGGCCATCCCCACCAACATCAACGACCTCCGCAATGCGTTCCAAATCTTTGAAAGCTTTTGTCCTTCGGTCAACGCCAGTTGCCGAAACTATGACGGTCTTACCGTGGGAAGATCGCATACTTTCCAGTAGCGACGTGACCGCCGCTTTTTCATCGTCCGATAGCGACATCTCGCAAGGAAATGGAACGGACCGCAGCCATAGCGTGTTGCCGTCGCTGAACAGCGGTACACTGCACAGGGCGCCAACGGCCGCCGCCACTTTCGCCGACAAGCCCCCATCGCTGCTGAAGGTAAAAATTTCACCATTTCCGCCGCAGGTTTCGGCGAACAACGCCGCCGCCCTGCCGTCGACCAGAAAATCATCGCTGCCGCAGACAAAAATCACACGCTCTGCGCCGTTCACTGCCTGCCATCCACGCTACTGTCCGGAACACAATGATGGTGGAATGATCTCGCCCATTTTTTGCGCTATAAACTCTTTTACTTTGGCGTTTGCGCTATTTATCACTGCTTCAACCACGTGCGGCGGAGTTCCGATTGGAAAACTCAAATTTTGGATAAGCCCACTTCCAAGAACCTTGAGTGAAACTCCGGCTTCTGCGTGCTCAATGGCGTACATTTGCAATTCGGCTTGCATGCTATCCATGCCAGCTTTCATGCTCTGCATGTCCTGCAGCAGGTTTTCCATGGCGAGCATGCCGCCACCCACTTCATCACCATCTCCAGCATTTGTTGCGCTTGGCGATTGAATATTTACGCTGCTGCTGGCTCCCGCATTGATTACACTGCGGCTGTCGAGCGGCGCAGTGCCGCCGTGCATACCTTCAGTTGCCTCTCTGTCCATCCTGCGAGGATCTGCACTCTGATTTATCGTGCGATTTTCGCCGCCTTCATTTTGTTTGATGTCCGCCTCGGGTGCATCGCCGGATATTATAGATTCCTTGTGTCTAAAAAAATTCCATATTTTATGCATGATATCCTCTCAGAAAAAGGTCCATATTTTCAGTGCGCCTGCCCGAAAAGTCAACTAAAAAAAATTACATCAGTGCGGCGAACCACCGAGGTAGGCACAGCGCTTTGCATTCGTGCTGCCTATTTCCCATTGATTTTGCCATCGGCCTACTCGTCTCCGGAGACCGCATCGTCGGTGAATAGTATGCCTCTCAAATGAGCTTCCTCGTGCTGTATGCACCTGGCAAATATGCCGCCACACTCGAGTTCGTGCGTGTCGCCCTTCTCGTCCTGGTAGCGCACGGCGACGGAGTTTGCCCGCCTAATTTTCGCCCTGACGCCCGGAATTGATAGGCACCCTTCCTCCTGCACATTCGTTTCCTCCGAGACCTTCGTGATTTTTGGGTTGAAGAAAGCCAGCGGCGACACGCTGCGTATCTTCACCGTTCTCCTGTCGAGGGCGCAGGTGTCACCGGATGCTACGCACTGGCTGACATCAACGGCGAACACGGCCATCGTTTCACCAACTTGCTGTGCGGCAATGCCAATGCCACCAGCGTTGCGCATCGTTGCCACCATGCTGTGAAAAAATTTCTCCGTGTGTTCTCCAAACGAGGTAACTGGCTCCGCTGGCTGCCGCAACACCGCTGCGTTCGGGCTGGTGACTGTGACAATGGACAGCAGAATTTCATTGATCATATTAGCCGTTGACGAATGCGCGTTTTTTTCCTTTTTTCAAGTAAAATGTACGAATTCTACGGAAGTTGGATTGGAAATGTCGTAAGATATTTCAGGAGAATGGCGTTGCAAAAGCGCATAGTACCAAAGCAGATCGCGCGACTGCCACTGGAGACCTACGGTGGCGAGATCATCGTAATTCGTGATGTTGAATCGGCAAAATTAGCGGTCAAAGAGCTGCTGTCAGAGAGCGTTCTGGGCTTCGACATAGAGAGTAAACCGGCGTTTGCGAAAGGGGAGTCCTATGCTCCGTCGCTGATGCAGCTTGCCGGGAAAGAGCGTGTGTACATTTTCAAGTTGGAAAAAATCGATGGCCTCTCAGTTTTGAGGCCAATCCTGGAAAGTGCCAGCATCGTCAAAGTAGGGGCTGCGATAAATCACGACGTGCAAAATCTCTTTAAAATAGAAAAATTTATCCCGCGCGGGTTTCACGATCTTAGCACCTTCAGTGGCAAGCTGAAAATCGCACAGACTGGGTTAAGAAATTTGGCGGCTATCTTTCTCCGTATCAGAATTTCGAAAAAGTCACAGTTGACGGATTGGAGCCAGGAAAATTTAACGCCACAGCAGATTTTCTACGCTGCGACTGATGCCTGGGTAAGTCGTGAAATTTTCGCCAAAATGGCGCGGTACTTCCCGAAGAATCGCGTCGAAAATTAATCTCATGTGTGGTCCGGCGAACGGCGCTTGAAGCGGCGTTCGCGCCATGGAAAAGGTGTTGCAATTTAAATGCCATTCCACAGGGTTTTTCCATGAACACACTGCAGCAAATTTGCCACGGCGCAGATACAATTATAGGCGCCAATGAGCTTGGAAAGAAGCTAAGCGAAGGGAGGAAGTTAAGGGTTAAGCTTGGCGTTGATCCGACACGTCCGGACTTGCACTTCGGACATTTGGTGGTTTTTAACAAGTTGAAACAATTTCAGGACATGGGGCACGAGGCCATTTTGCTGATCGGTGACTACACGACGACGATCGGCGATCCGTCCGGTCGGTCATCGGAGCGGCCTATGCTGTCCAGCGCGCAGATAGAGGAAAATTATGAGACGTACATCGACCAGGCCTTCAAAATTTTAGACCCAAATAAGACCACTGTGAGGAAAAATAGTGAGTGGTTCGGAGCCATGTCCTTCGGCGATGCCGTATTGCTAGCCAGGCAGATGACCGTGGCACAGATGCTCGAGCGGGAGGACTTTTCCCAGCGGTACAAAAGCAAAACCCCGATTTCGATTGTGGAATTTTTGTACCCGCTGCTGCAGGGATATGATTCCATCGCATTGAAAGCCGACGTGGAGCTCGGCGGCCGGGATCAACTGTTCAATCTGCTGGTCGGACGGGCCATGCAAAAAAGTGTCGGCCAGGAAGAGCAGACTGTGCTGACTATGCCGCTACTCGTCGGTCTCGACGGCGAAAGGAAAATGTCCAAAAGCTACGACAATTACATTGCGTTCAATGACAGCGCTAGGGAAATATTTGGCAAAGTAATGTCCATCTCCGACCAGACGATGTTCGCCTACTACAAATTTTTAGCCATGAAATCGGATGGCGAAATCGCCCAGCTGGAAACCATGCACCCGATGGAGTGCAAAAAGTTGCTGGCTGAAGAATTGTGTGCGCTTTTCCACGGTTCGGATGCAGCAGAGTATGAGCTTGACCGCTTTGAAAAAGTGTTTTCTAGGAACGACATTCCCGATGACATGCCGAGCTTTAGCATGGGAGAGTTGCTCGGCTCAGATTCCGCAGGGCTGGCAGATGTTATCGCTGCAACGCGCCTATTTTCTAGCAAAAATGAAATACGCCGCCTGCTTGACCAGGGGGCGGTGAAGGTCGATGGGCAGAGAGTCCAGCCGGCATTCGCATTGAAAGCTCCCGCTGAAAAGACCGTCATACAGGTCGGAAAGAGGACGTTTTTCCAGATCACAAAATAACCAAGTCAGAAAATAATTTACCTATAGACTTGATTTTTAGCCGAAAAAATATAACGGCTTATGGGGGTGAGGTTGAGTCTTATTTTTCTCGACAAAATGTAAAAATGTATTTCGTTGACGATCCGTCGTTGATGAGCTGTCTCACCAGTGTGTTTGACACTTGTTTTAAGTTGATTGGTAAACATTATGCCGGAATTTGAAGAAAGAATTGAAGAAAATTCAGAAATAGAAATTGATGAAATTAGCAGCGCCAGCGAGCCGGAGGAGGTTGTCGGCGTGGCAGCGGAGTACGGAAGTGGCGATTCCGCCGAAGCCCGTGGGAAGGGGCAAGTGCGCTATGCCCTGAAAAGGGGCAGGTTGCCGCAGATAAAGAAATCTGAAATTCGCCGCGATGCCGACGACGTCGATGTAAAAGCGTACGATGTTGCGCACGATGCCATAGGTTCCCGTGCCGGGCGATCGGAGCCGGCTCACGGCCGTGCCGTGAAAAAATCGACGGAGGTCGTACCACTTTTGGGCGAAAAAATTCCGATTGGACAAAAGCGTGGCCGCGGTGACGCCGAGAGGGATGCGCCGAAGGCGGATCGAAAATTCCAGCGCCGTGCTCCAGAGCAGTTCGCGTCGCGCGGCGAAAAACGCGGTGACGAAGGTTGCGGTTGCAAGCGTGGGAAGTTTTGTAGCTTCTTGGAGAAACTGTTATCCATTTTCGGGATAAAGTCGAAGCGCTGCAAGGGAACACAAAGCGAGGCCACTGCGAAGAAGCGCGATGACTTTCGGTCTGAATCGAATGGAAAGTTTAGGGCAAAGCCAAGGCACGGCGGGCGCGGATTTTCCAAAAAAACATAGGAAATTTTTATGAAAATAGCTCGCATCGTGGGGGGGGAGCGCCTGTCCGGCAGTGTCGAGGTTGGAGGATCGAAAAACGCGTGTCTTCCGGTGCTGGCAGCGTCACTGCTGACGGAGGATGAGTGTGTAATACATAACATTCCAAGGCTGAGCGACATCGCGACCATGCTTGAGATTTTTTCGAGCATGGGTGTGGTGTGTTCCAGCGTCGGTGAGCACAGTCTAAGGATCAGTGCCAGAAAGGTTACCTCGGAAGCGCCGACGTTTCTCGTGCGGAAAATGCGGGCGTCGGTCTGTCTGATGGGCGCGCTCATTTGCAGGGCCGGAAGGGCTGCCATCAACGTGCCTGGGGGGTGTCTAATAGGTGCACGTCCGATAGATTTGCACATAAAGGGATTTAAGGCCCTCGGGTGTAGAATAACCGAAAACGGCGATCTTTTTGCCGTTGACGGGTCCGATTTGCGCGGCACGGAAATTTGCCTCAGCGGGGAGCGAGGAAGTACGATGACTGGTACGATAAACGTGATGATGGCGGCGCTCCGTGCGAAGGGAGAAACGACAATTAGCTGCGCGGCGAAGGAACCGGAAGTCGTTGATTTTTGCCGCTGTTTGGTAGCCATGGGTGCAAAAATAGATGGAATTGGCACATCAATTTTGAAAATTTTCGGAGGTATTCAGCTACACGGCTGTGAGCACACGGTCATCGGCGATCGCATAGAAGCCGGTACGTTTATTTGTGCCGGATTGATGACCGATGGCGACGTGAAAATTTCCGGCCTGGGAAAGGGCTTCCTTTCCGCCTTTCTCTCAAAATTGCGCGAAATTGGCGCCAAAGTATCCCAGGACGCCAGGGGCATAATTCACGTGAAGCCCAGTGGTCAACTGGCTGGGACGGAAGTTGAAACCGGTCCACATCCCGGATTCCCGACGGATCTTCAGGCCCAGTTTTGTGCGCTGCTTACGCAGTCGAAAGTGGAATCTTCCATAACGGAAAAAATATATCCCGATCGGTTTTCCTACGTCCAGGAATTGAAAAGAGCCGGGGCTGACATAAGCGTGTCTGGCCCGCGGGCACACATAGGCGGAAATTCCAAGCTGAAAGGGGCGCACGTGGTTGCTTCGGATCTGCGTGCCAGCGCGGCGCTGTATCTGGCCGGGCTGTGTGCCAAGGGCAATACGTTTGTCCACGACGTTTACCATTTGGACCGCGGCTATGAAAATTTTGAGGGGAAGCTTTGCTCTCTGGGGGCAAAAATAGAGCGCTTCGAATAGTTTCGTTAGAAAATGCGCGTGATTGGCTGTCGAGTCTCGCATTTTGTTTAGTCAGTGGTCGTTTCCATTTGCAAAAGGCCTTGTTTTTTCTGCTGAAAAAGTATTAGTATTGTCGCCGAAAATATGGCTGACATTCCAGACATTGCAAAATTCAAGGGGCGCTATGCGGAGCTGGAATCGCAGATAGCGAATCCGAATTTCTACGCCGATCGCAGGGCCGCCGCCGCTCTGTCGAAGGAGCAGCAAAAAATAAGAGCCCTGATCGCCAGGGAGGAGCAGATGAAAAAGGCAATGGCGGATGTTGAATCCGCGAAGGTCGTATTGGGTGATATCGCCGCTGGTGACGACCTCAGGGAGCTTGCTCGGCAGGAGGTCGAGGATGGGCTAAAAATCCTTGAGCGAATTCGGAGGGAAATGCTGATGCTCATGATACCACCGGACCCCAGCGACTCCAGAAATACAGTTTTCGAGATCCGCGCAGGGACTGGAGGGGACGAAGCCTCGCTCTTTGCCGGCGATCTGCATAGAATGTACACCAAATTCGCCGAATCCATGGGGTGGAAAATCGAAATTATGTCGACGAGCATGTCGGATACTGGTGGCATGAAGGAAGTGATATTCCTGATTTCCGGCGAGGACGTCTATAAATCTTTGAAATTCGAAAGCGGCGTACACAGAGTGCAGCGCGTACCGGCGACGGAAGCGAACGGAAGAATTCACACATCGGCTGCCACCGTTGCCGTGCTTCCCGAGGCGGAGGAAGTTGACGTGATAATTTCCCCAGAGGACTTGGAGATTTCCGTTTGCCGTGCCAGTGGCCCCGGTGGACAGGGCGTGAATACGACTGATTCGGCGGTGCAAATTTGCCACAAGCCGAGCGGAATGACTGTTTACTGTGCCGACGAAAGGTCACAGCAGAAGAACAAGGCTAGGGCGATGAAGGTGCTCCGCGCGCGGCTACTGCAGCAGAAGGAGGAAGAGGAGCGGGCGAAATACGCGCAAACTCGGAGAGATCAGGTGGGTTTCGGCGATCGCTCGGAGAGAATCAGGACGTATAATTTTCCGCAAAACAGGTTGACGGACCACCGCATTGGACTTACGCTCCACAGTCTTCCGCAGATCATGGATGGTGAAATTGGCGAGCTGATCGACGCTCTGCAGAGGGCTGATTTCGAATCGAAGGTAAAAAATTTGAAGTAGGGTCGGATCCTTCCCATGTGGAGGGATTACTGCGGCTTTCAGATCGAAGATGCCTGGCTGCGTACCTTGCCGAAAGACCCGGCCATACTCCGATTACCTGCGCCTCTTTTGCCAGACTGTTTTTGCTTTGGGATTTTTTTCGCGCCGATCTTCAACTTCCACTTCGGAGTTTTTCACTTCGCCGCTGGGATTCACTTTATCCGCGGCGTGATCCTTCGTGACCATCGGATCGGCCGGCCGGTCCACGTTGCCGCTGCCATTTTTCGCAATTTCGCCGGAACTCTTACCTTTGGGAAGATCACCATTCGTGATGCTGCCTTCGCCAGCTGCCTCCGAAATTTGACCGCCTTCACGCGTGTCGCTGGCGTCATTCTGGTCCACAAATTCCGGTTGTTTCGGCGGCTCATCTTTGCGCGGCCACTTCGTAGTCAGCGCGTATTCTTCCGGGTCAAGCGACGGGTTCGCCGTCAGTTTGCCATCCTGTAAAAATCTCTTGTATTTGTCATCGTCGCTGCGAATCTCGACGACGCTCGGTGAAACGACATAGACGCGCTCTTTCACAGATTTTTCGTTGGTGGAGTGCCTGAACAGGGCCCCAACTAGTGGAATGTCCTTTAGCAGGGGGATTCCGCCGTTGGTTTTCTGATTTATCTCGGTGTTATAGCCACCGATCAGCAGGCTTTGCCCCTCATACAGCACTGCTTGCGTGTTGAGCGAATGCTGCGTAACCTGGTTAGAAGTGGCGTTGTCGAGTTCGAAGTTGCCGTCGGATATGTCCACGAACAATTTCATTTTGCGTTTGCCATTTTCGTCGACGTCGCCCGGGATGATGTGAGGCACTACTTGCAGCTTTGTGGTCGCCGTTTGCGTATAGGCATTCGAGTTGTTCGCTCCGGTTACTTCAGCGTAGCGAACCTTGTCCGTTTCCAAAATGGCGGCTACGTTGTCAAGCGTGAGCACCGACGGCTTGGAAATTGTCTGTCCGCTTCCGTTCTTTTCGAGTGCATCCAATGCAACAGTCACATCAACATTTGGAATCACGCCCAGCGTGCCTGTTATGGATCCGGCAAACGGGTTAGTCCCGCCGGTGGTAGTTGTCACGTTGAATGGTCTGTTGCCCCTGTAATCGACTCTTACACCGTTTACCCCAAGATTTCTGCCGGACATCTTATTTACGTTAACTATAGCTACGTCGATTTTTATCACTTCGCAGGGCACATCAAGCTTTGCTATGATTTCTTCGTAGAATGGCATATTTTCACGCCTATCGCGTATTATTACCGCGTTTAGCCTCTGGTCGCACGTTATGAATCCGGGAAGCGTCGTTCCAGAAATGTCGACAACGTTTTCTTCCGTGGATTTTCCCCCACTATCATCCTGTTTGCCCGCTGCGCCATCCTTGCTTTGCATATTTTTTATGCTATTGCTTATGTCCTTGGCGTAGGGTGGTGTGTCGTCGAGCACGCCGACCATATGCTGATACTGAATCTGCTTCGAATTTCCTCCGACGTTGACATTGAACGGCGAAAACGCGTTTGACAGTTGCTGCCCGGTGATAATGCTCTGCAGCAGGCTTGAAACACCCGGAACGGAAATGGAACCATTGGCGTAGTTGAAGGTCATGTCATAGGCCCAGGCGTACTTCAATGGAATTATCTTAACAATCGTCGTGTCCGAAATTTTGCTCGGTACGAATTTTGAGGCTATGTCGCTGATGATCGAGAGGTACTGCGGTGGGGCGGTGACTATCAAAACGTTTGCTTCTCCAACGCCACGCAGCGAAAAATCGGATGCCAAAAATCCAAGCCGAGCCAATATGGTGGAAAGCGTTCCGATGCTGTCCACATCCATCCTAAAAATCTGCGTCTGCAATTCGGAATTTGCATAGACAAACATTATCCTGCCGTCAAAGAACCATATAAGCCCGTAGGCCTTCGTGACATAGTTCCAAAAATCCAGTGGATCCATGCGATTGAATCTGCCGTTGACGACGCTGCGTACTCTGTCGCTGACGACGACGGTTATACCCTGCATGGCGAAGAAATCTCTGATGAGTTCGGACAGGTTTTGATCCTTTGCAAAGTGGTAGTAGCTTGCGTTTGAGAATGGCAAGATTGCGCGCTGCTGCTCGATATCCGCCCCAAATAGCGAACACGCAATCGCAATGGCGGCAATCGAAAAAATCCTCGCTATTTTCATTTTCTGCCGAAAAAACCTAACAATGGCGATATCATGGCTGAAGATTGCTTTCTTTTCAAGGCCATATCCCAAAAATCTATATTGCCTATGAACGACTCGATGGATTCGATGACGAAATCATCGGCAACGTCGCGCAGCGGGATGCGTCGCGTGATCGCCAGCCGGCCTGTTTTTTTGTCCAGCGAAAGAACGTCGTCGCTGTGAATTATTCTGATGAAGTTTGCCTGCAGTATGTATCGCAATTTCCCCTCGGCGGCGTTTGCCGAAGATATACTTTCCATCGGTTCGCCGAACATCCCCTGGACAACCATCAGATCTTGCTTTGCATGGAATACGCGTATTTCCATTTCGCCGTCGACTATGGCGCTCCTTTCGCCGCACTCATCCTCGGCCCACTGGTCGATCCTGAACAGCTCCGAGACGGCATCAACTGCATCGGCATACTCCACGGTAAACTCGGCCATTGTGTACGAACTTGCCACAATCGCAAGACAATTTTTTAGTAGCACCTTTCTTCGATAAGCGGCAACAGATCCTTCGGCGAAATTCTTTCCTGCTCCATCGAATCCCTGTCTCTGATCGTAACTGAACCATCGGATAGGGAGTCGAAGTCAATGGTTACGCACCACGGCGTGCCGATCTCGTCCATGCGGCGGTACCGCCTCCCAATCGCCCCAACGCCGTCGTAGTAAACGTTCCACTTCGGCCGAAGTGAGGCGCATATTTCCCTCGCCATGGACACAATTTCGCCGTTGTTTTTTACCAGCGGAAGAATCGCCGCTTTTATCGGTGCAATGCGCGGCGAAAATCTCAGGACGGTGCGCAATTCTTCGCCGACGTCCTCTTCGGCATAGGCGGAGCAGAGGACTGCGAGCAGCGTCCTGTCAACGCCCACAGCTGGCTCAATGACGTGCGGAATGTACTTCCTTTTGCTGCTTTCGTCGAAGTACTCCATGGACTTGCCACTGTGGGTTTGATGCTGCGTCAGGTCAAAGTTTCCCCGCGCGGCGATGCCCTCGAGCTCCTGTACGCCGAACGGGTACTTAAATGTGATGTCAGTGCAGGCCTTTGAGTAGTGGGCAAGTTTCTCCTTGCTATGCACCTCCAATCCAAGCAGCTCCCCGCGAATGCCTATGCTCCTATGCCATTTCAGCCGTTCGTCGACCCAGTATTTGTGCCATCGCCGCCACGCTTCTTCGGAGTCGTCGACGAAAAATTCCAGCTCCATCTGTTCGAATTCCCTGGATCTAAAGATGAAGTTCCTAGGCGTGATCTCATTCCTGAACGACTTTCCGATTTGTGCTACGCCGAACGGAATTTTTACCCTTGCCGTGGCGATGACGTTGCTGAAGTTTGCGAACGTTCCCTGGGCCGTTTCCGGACGAAGATAAGCCGTGGATCCGCTGTCGGAAACCGCTCCGACGCACGTTTGAAACATCAAATTGAATGCTCGCGGTGCGGTTAGCGTCCCGATAGTCCCAGTGGCGGGAGACGGTATGAGTGCCAGTTCCTCCGCGGAAGCTTCGCACACGGGCTTCAGCTTCAAATTCGCCAATTTGCCAGTAGTTTTGAATTTTCTTTGCAGCTGTTCCGCCGCATGCTTTGCGGCTTCTTCCGTGTTTTCGCATTCCTGGACGCAAACATACCCGATCGATTCGGATTCCGCGACAACCTCGGCGAAGAACAATTGGTCTGCCCGGAATCTCATCTTCGATTCCCTGCAGTCTACCATTGGATCTGAAAATCCGGCCACGTGCCCGGACGCTTCCAAAACCATCGGATGGGTTATGATAGAACAGTCCAAGCCGACGACATCATCCCGCTTCCTGACGATGTCAACCCACCAGGCATCCCTTATGTTGCGCTTGAGCTCAACGCCGAGCGGCCCATAGTCGAAAAATCCGTTCAGGCCACCGTAGATGTCGGATGACTTGAAGATGAATCCGCGGCGCTTGGCCAGCGAAATTATTTTTTCCATCGCATCGGGATACTCTAGCCGACGCCCATCGCCGATTTTCGTTTGTAAAAGCTCCATGGAAGATGTTGGACAATCGCAAAATGCCACGCTTGGTCAAGTTTTTTTGCATTTCCACCTGGTAAATGGCGACGGACAACCGGCCTGCGTGCTTAAAAACAAGGCGCACGGCAGAAATTTTTCAATCCAAGTTCTACAATTGACATGTGAAATTTAATGCACCATTTTTCAGAAAGTATGAATATCCGAAAAATTGCAAATAAAAATAATTCCGAGCAGCAAAAGGTTACGATGCCTCCGGTAGGCTCTAAGGGGCCAAGCAATCAGCAACCCAAAGTTGTGCCTCCCGCTCCAAAGCCCTCCGTTCAACAGCCAAAATCCAAGGTGGGCGACAAAGATTTGGAAAACAGAAAGGTAACAAATGATGCTACAACCCTTGGCAAGCTTGTTGCAGCGTGGAATGAATTGTGTTTCATCGTCGATAACAATTTCGACTACACTGGCTCGTGGAACGAGAAAGGCAGTTTCAGCGCGAGTGATGGCGTAGCACTTCTGCTGGCGGTTTTGGGAGACTTACTGCCCATGCTGAAAGATAAGGAATTTGCCTCCTCCGTTTACAATCTTGTCAAAATGCTTGGTGATATTCAGTGTACTCATTTATACAAGGAAGGATTGAGGGGTTTTCTTCCAATGTTCGTCAATTTGCGCAATGGGGAATTCGCCACTTTTCTCGAAAAATCCGCTACAAGTTCGGCGATGCTACCTGTGTCTGTGCCAGAATGTACGGAGCAACACGCGTTTGCCGCGCTGAATAGCGTGATATGCGAAATGGATTCCATACTCAAAAATGGAACTTTAAATTTCCAGGAAAAGGTTCGAAATTTGGCCGCCCAGCTGTCGATTTTGGAAAATGCGTGCGGCAGCGAAAAGGGTAAGCCCACCTCCAGTTCCATAGAAATGCTCAAACAAATTGTGTCAGTCGCTTACTATAATCTGTCTGAATGTCAAAAAAAGCAAAATTTTAGCGACATCGTAGAAAGTACGCTGCCGCTGCTAAGAAACATCAATGACAACAGCAAATCAAGTATATGGTCCAGCAACCAGTTCGAGATGGTGGGGCCCATGAAGAGACGGCGTGAAATTGATGGCGATGACATTTTCGCGAATGAGACCGGAAAGGGTGTAAATGACCGAAAAAGAGTCAATGTGGGCCCCGTGGAGAGCGGTGTGTTCCCAGTGACAAAAATCGGCATGCTCAACGTATTGACTAATCAATGCGCTACCGCCAGCACGCTGCTAGAAAGTATTGACGCGAGGAATTCCGAACTTGGTCCAGACAAGTCGGCGGAAGTTTTGAAGCTAGCACAGTCACTGCGGAAAGTACTTGAGTCCTATGAAAAATCACATGGTGGCATTGTTGACATGCGCAGTGACATCGGGGACAAGGATGCCCCATGGCAGGTGGAATTTTATGCGATTGCGCGTCTGCTTCACGAAGATGCTGAAAACTCCCCAAGTGAGTTTCGTGCAAAAATGAACCCCAGTGCAGTATGTGATGGATTTAAAAAACGCGAAATGAATTTGCTTCGCAATTTGATCTCGGAGCTTCAGATGGAGGTGATTTGCGAAAACGGTACTTCGCGGCTGAATGATGCCATCACGATTAAGCCGCTCGATCCAGTTTACGTTAGCGGAGGGAGGCTTCCAGTGCCAGCATATATCAGCAACATGTTCACTGTCATGCGCGGGGCGATAGCCTCGCTAGAAGTGGCTAAGGAACATGTGAAAGACGTAAAAAAACGCCTCGCAATGCTTCGGAGTATGCTCGAGCGCATTCAAAAGTTTGTGAAAACTGTGCCCGCGGAAGATAATTCGATTTACAGAGATGTTGCCGTTTTGCTCACGGCGAAAATCGACCAAATTTGCGCCATTTTTTCTTCCGGTGTCAGCGATGACAAAAAAGCTGAGAATTTGGAGAAAAGATTCGGAGAATTGAAGCGCTATGCAGACATATACAAAGAAGCAAATCGCCTTGCAGCTAAAGGGCTGCCTGGCCTTGCAATGGCTGAAGAATGGGGCCTTTTGCTCGAAAAACTCCAATTTATCACGCGAAAGGCCATGGAATTTCTGGTCATGTATGAGGTGTCTGGCGACGAAAGTTTGCCGCTGAACCTTAGGGAAGGTTTGTGCAAAAATGCGCTTACCAAATTCGTTGCCAAAAGCGATAATCTCTGCAGTTGCTCCGAGGCGCAGCTTAAGTCTCTGATGAAACGGAAGGGCGAGGATTTTTTGGGCGAGATAAAAAAAATCACGAGTAGTTTCAGTATAACCCGAGGGGAATGTGCTGTGAAGTATGGCGTGTCCGAATTTAGCTACGACGCAATTTTTGCTCACCAATTTCGCAGGGATGCCATGTTGCAGAGAGTTAAAGACTGGATGTCACTGTTCACGCCTGGGCGGCAGTTGCACGATGTTGCTGGAGATGGCAATTGTTGGTTTTATTCGCTTGGGCTCGGGATAGAAAGCTGGAAATCATATGGAAAGCCGTCCTACGACACGCGGCTCGGCAAATTTGTCAGCAATGAAACGCAAGGCTTGGCCAGTGCCGATGTGATAAAGACCAGGGAAGACTTTGGAAAATACGTCGATGCCAAGTATGTGAATAGTGACGATCCCGCGACGTTCAGGGGAGAAAGTGTCGTTGCAAATGGCCCGGATAAACTGTGCATTACGAGTGTGACTGGGCGCCGCGTGCTGAGCGCTGACGACTATAATAGGATTGTCGCAGAGCGTACAATGGGAACATACGTCGATCCAAGAGGCGTGTACGCGTATGCCGATTACCTGAAGCGACCGGTTGTGGTCTTGAAGTCTATCGGGACTGGCGCCGAAGTGTTCTTAGGAATACCAGGGTATTGGTCGTCGAATGTTCAGCTGCGTACCACAGAGGCAGCATCTCAGACTTTGGAGAATGTCTTTGGCGCCAATCGGGCTGCCCAATTTGTTATCTATTTCAATGCCAACAAAAAAGGATGGACGACGAAAGACTGGCCAGGGTATGAAAACATTAGAGTAAACATGACATTTGTCGAATTTATCAATGTGCTATCGAAGAATGCGCAAACGCTCTTCGTCGCGATGCCAGCGATTGCTGACACTGGCGATGTCGATGAGAATGTGAACAAATGGGGAGAGAAGATGAAAAAAACAAACAATCACTTCATGGGAATAGTACACCCGACCGTGCACGCCATGATCACAAAGGACGCGAAAGGTCCTGTGCGGAAATAAGCTCCTGGCAGTAAAGTCACACGGCGATGATAAAGCGAAGGCCAAATTGAAGAAAAAATAGCATCCTGTTTTGCGGCGAGCACTCCGATTGGCATTCACGCACTGCGCTATGCGGCGCGGTTGCGGTTCGCGAGTTGCTTGCCGTGGCCAGTTGCTTGACTGCGGCGGATCCCAGTGCGCGCATGAAATTCATGGCAGGCCGGTAGTTTTAGTTGCCACGCCGATTACAATTCGTAGATTCACCCTCCGATCGGCGTAGGATGCGCGGCAATTCTGAGAAAACGAAGCGATTGGCGAAAATTTTTTCTCCGGCGAAAATTAATCTGTTTTTTGCCGTGACTGGGAATAGAAAAGACGGATATCACAGCGTCTTTTCGGCGATTTTTGCGCTGGCCTTTGGCGATGAATTGGAGATTTTTGCAGCAGAAAAGTTGAGAGATGAGGTTTCCTGCGAGGCAGATTTTTTCGATGCGGAAAAAAATTCCGTGGTGACGGCACTGAACATTTTCCGCCAAAGGACGTCCATTGATCAGCATTTTTCCGTCCAGCTGAAGAAAAATATTCCTGCGGAGGCCGGTTTTGGTGGCGGCAGCAGCAACGGTGCCAGAACATTGATTGGCTTAAATTGCATCAATGAAAATATTTTGTCCGATGGCGAGTTGATCGCCTTGAGTCGAACCATCGGCGCAGATTGCCCATTTTTCGTAAAAAGCACGCCGAGTATGGCAACTGGCATTGGCGACGTGCTTGATCCCATCGATGGCGAGATGGTTGGTGCGTTGAAAAATTACAATTTACTGATCTTTAAGCCGAAATTTGCCGTCAACACCGGCGGTGCGTACGCGGAGCTTAGGGAAAATTTTGCGCATTTGTACATCGACGAAGGCGAGGCCGAGCGGAGATTTTTGCTGCTGCGCAACGCAATTGTGGCCGGCGAAAAAACATTGCCTTTGTTCAACACATTTGCCGGAATGTTTTTCCAGCAGCACGGCGATTTGCTCAACCTATGTCGCGATTTGAAACGCATTGGCGCCAATGCCATGCTAACCGGCAGCGGCAGCGGATTTTTTTGTCTGGTCCACAGATCCACACCAATTGGTAGCGTGGAAATGACGATAAAGAGAGCGATTGGACCAAATTCGTTTTGCCTCCAAACTTCATTCATGCTTTTCTAGAGATGGCAATTGCGTTGCAATTTTTCAATGATTGCAGAAAAATGCTTGAATTCCGCTGGAAATATCTTTCTCATTTTCCTCATGAAACGTCTCATTAATGGGTTGGTTTTTTCGCTGACCATTGCATTTTCTTCGGCTGTTTTGGTGGGAAATAATTGCGGGTACGATGCAGCTTCGCTCGCAGCCGAACAAGCCTTAGAAGAGAGTGACATACTCATCTCAATCAGATCGAAAGCGCCGGCAAAAATGGAAGAACGCATTCGCGCCGCTGCCATCGCCATTTTTGGCAGAGAGGCTGGCGAGCTACTCTTGGTCAACCTTGCGCCAATGTGGTCGGAGACGGGAGGCCTGTCACGGGAGGATAACGTCGGTGCATACATGATTTGTCGACGCGATGGGGACAAGGACTGCACGACGAATTCATTGGACGTGTTGTTCGCCTTGAAATTGGATGATGGTGCGCAAATTCCATCGGCGGTGTCGTCATTCTATTCGCGCAAGTGTTCGAAAAAGTTTGGCGACTGGACCATTTTCGCCGATGATTGCGGCGAAAAACTGCTGGAAGATGAGGAATTGCTGAAAAGGATAGTTGCCGATGTGCAGAAGGACGTGGACGGAGATGTGGTCATCGTTCCATCGAAGTTGGCCATGCGGATCATGAGTGACAATCGCGACCACGATTTGGCAAAATTATTCAAAGAAAAATCCAGCGCAATGCGCATGATAGCCGAAATGAACAAGAAAGCCGAGAGAGACACGGAGGAGGTGTACTTTTCGTTTAGATGGGACGCCGAAAATACCTATGTGAAATTTTCGCAGGAATTCAAGAAGGGTAGTGCCTTGGCTAAGGCATTAAAATTTTACCCGAAGGAAAAAGGGCATTCCTATGGCGCGATCCTAAACGGAGATTTCATCTGCGAATTTAATTGTTGGCAAAATCTCCTTACAGTGGATCTTCTGCGGATTTCAGAATACGCAGCTGCGGCGAAAGAAGATAGGGCGAAGTGCCGGAAATGCTGCGGCGAAGAATGCTGCGAGTCAGCTGACGGAAACCTGCCGTGTTGCTTCACTCTGGATGCCATCGATGGCGCACTTGAAATGGCGGAATTGTTTTTCAAACACTCGACCGGGGACTTTTATTTCGCCGCCACAGGCGGAGATGTCATGTGCTGCATCGTAGGTGTGCAAAAGCATACAGAAACTGGGAAAACTCTGGCGGAAAGCCTCGTCGACCTTGCCGCGACATCGGATGTTATTTCAATTTCCGAGCGCGAAAATTACGGCGCGTTCAAAATATGCGATGTTACTGCGAACACCGACGGAGATCCATTTTCTTTTCAGATGGCCATTGGCGAAGATGAGGCAATTTTTGGGTTGAAATTCGTTGATGGTGACATCGATAGTGTCGCAGCTTTGCATGAAATCATAGACATGCGCGGTAGCGGCGCAGTCAGAAGCGTGACATTGTACGACGGAATGGTTGGCAGTGGAAGCGTCAACGTTGGAGCATTGGCGAGAAGATTTGGCATTTTGTGCGCCGACTGCCCCGTTGATCTTTCCTGCTACGTTTCCGATGCTGCCATAACATGCAGTGCGGTCGTGAGTAATTCACGTCTGAAAATGCTGCTCCAGGATCTGCTGTTTTCCCAGGAGCCATCGGCGCAGGGCGAGGCCATCGCCAGTGGTGATGGCGGAAAAGAAGCGAATCCGGAAACGTGTGTTACGAAGTGCGCCGTTTCCAACGAGAAGCAACCAGAAAATGTCAAAATTGCGCCCGCTCATGACCACAGAGGTAAGCGCCGCAAGTGATTTCACCGCGGGCAGATGCTGGCACTTGGCCAGGAGTGGAAGTTTTGATATTTTTTGTATAGAAAAGTCTTGCGTGTCTTGGTGCTTTCCGTTTAGAGTTCGAAAAGAAGCTTTCCTGCGGAAATTTTAAGACATGCTAGACATAAGGCCTTTCCCTTCAATTGTTTCGTTGTTCGGCTATAAATTTACTCTGCTTGACAGGTGCCTCGGAGGATTCCTTACGGCGCTCGTCCTTGGTTTGGCGATCGGGCGTCCAATAATAAATTTTCTGATTGATCACAGCATCTGCCAGATCTTTCGCACGCGGCGACAGGTGAGAGATCTGGCGGCTCTGCACAGATCAAAGGCCGGTGTGCCAACCATGGGCGGCTTCATAATTTTGTTCGCATCGATTGCGGCAACTGTCCTATGGGCGGCATTCAACGACATGGTCGTAGTGACGCTGATAGTTTATCTCTTTTGCACGCTCATGGGGGCCATGGATGACGCGTTGAAAATCATTCGCGAAAACTCAACGGGCCTGACGGCTTGGCAAAAGCTATTTCTCCACGGTTTAATAACCGCCTTTGTGTGGTACGTGGCGTCTAAAAATCCACCGGTGAACAATCTTTTGACCCACGTCGACTGGCGGTGGCTTGTCGGACAGTTTGATTCTTCCACCGTGGCGCTACTGACGTTCGCCTTTTTGTTTTTGGTGATTGCCGGAACGAGCAACGCGGTGAACATAACCGACGGAATAGACGGCTTGGCCATCTCAAGCACAATGCAGTGTCTTTTCTTCTTCGGAGTGGTAGCCTTTTTTTCCAGGGACTTCAGCGTGGCGAAAAAGTCGCTGCTAACGTATATAAGCGGATCGGGCGAATTGGCAGTTCTCTGCGCCTGCTTTACTGGTGGTAGTGTGGCGTTTTTCGCGTTTAACATGTCCCCTGCCTCGATTTTTATGGGGGATATGGGGGCGATCGGACTAGGAGGTTTGCTAGCCATAGTTGCCATACTATTACGGCAGCCGTTTGCGCTGGTGCTCGTTGGATCTATTTTTGTCGTTGAGACAGTCTCCGTCGCGTTGCAGGTTACTTCGAAAAGATTATTCAAAAGAAAGATTTTTCTGATGGCGCCGCTGCACCACCACTTTGAGTTGAAGGGCCATTCGGAGCGAGCCATCATCAGGGTTGCGTTCATTTTGCAAACTATTTGCACGGTGGTTGCATTTTGCATAGTATTTTATGGATGCCTCAGATTTCATTAATTCCGGTGTGGTCATTGGAATTTTCGGTTGTGGTGTAACCGGCGCCGCCGTTGCGGAATTCTGTGCGCGCAGGGGATTGCCGTGCAGAATATTCAACGAATTCGGCTGTGTGGATGATCAATTTTCCGAGGAGGAGGCCGCAAAATATCCGCTGATTATCAAAAGCCCGAGTTTCGGCCCGGCGCACAAGTGGGTAAAGCTTGCCATCGCGTCGGGGTGCCATTGCATGACTGAATTGGAGTTGGCTTCGTGCTTTTGGCAAGGGAAAATCGTCGCAATTACAGGTACGAACGGAAAGACAACAACGACAGAGTTTGTGACAAGTGCGCTGCGTTTGTGCGGTAAAAAAGCGATAGCTTGCGGAAATATAGGGGTCACATTCATAGGGGTGGTGGATTCCGATTGTAACGACGCGGATGGCTGGGCTGTTTTGGAGGTGAGTTCGTTTCAAATGGACGGATCGAAGCTTCTGCGGCCGGACTATGTGCTATGGATAAATTTTGCCGATGACCATTTGGATGCCCACGGAGGGTTGCGTGAGTACTTTAATTGCAAGGCGGAATTGATTAGGTGTGCCAAAACTTCCGACCGGACAGTGACTAACTGCTTCGTTGGGCCGAGCGTGCGCGATTTCTGTGAGAAACTGTCCGCGGATGACATTTTGGGTAGGTGCGTCGTTTGCAAATCTACGGATGCTCTCCCTGAAGATTCAGTTCTAAGCGTTGGCCCGCAGAGGGAAAATTTCGCATTGGTGCAAAAATTTTGGGAGTGCGCCGGCCTCCCCATGGAGCGCTTGCGCGAAGCGTCGCTGGCGTTCCAACTGCCTCCGCACAGGCTGCAAAAAACTGCAACCGTTAGCAAAATATCTGGCGCCGGTCGCGTTGCATCTGTGGAATTTTGGAATGATTCGAAGGCGACCAACTTTCATGCGCTAAACGCCGCTCTCGGCTCGTTTGCTCGCCCGGTTATTCTGATTGCCGGTGGAAAATCGAAGGATGAGCCAATGGATGGATTTTTGAAAATCATCGGCGGAAGGATAAAAGCTCTGCTTTTGATCGGCGACGTTGGGGAAACGCTGCGGAAAGCCGTGGCTGCGGACCGGAGCCTTTGGTTGTCGATTATTTGTAAATTTTTTTCCAGGGAAGAATCGGTGGAAAAGTTGATGGATTCCGTCGTTCGCTATGCATTTTCCCTGGCTTTGGACGGGGACGTTGTTTTGCTAAGTCCGGGATTTTCAAGCCTCGACTGGTTTAAAAATTACGAAGAGCGCGGAAAATTTTTTGAGAAAAGTGTTTTATGTTTGAATTTGCAAAGCAAATAATAACCATCCTCGGAGGTTTTGCGGCTATGAAATTTCAGAATATTTTGGGTATTTGCGTCCTTACTTCATTGGTTTTGTTGGGCGGATGCTCGTTTTTTGACGATTCCACGAGAAAGAAAGAGGATAATGTCGCATATTTCATTGCTCCGGAGGTGGCTTCCAATGGTGCAACGCCAAGAAAAAAGCCAACGCAACCAAAGAAGGAAGATGGCGTTTTGTCGGAGGATTTTGGCAATGATCGCAGATCCCAGAGCGAAGCAATTGATCCGGAAAAAGCGGTGAATTCCACCTATGTGGTGCAGAGCGGAGATTCGGTGTACGGCGTGGCGAGGCAATTTGGAATGCCGGCGACTGCGCTCATGGAGTTGAATGGTCTCAGCAGGGACAGCCAATTGAAGGTTGGCCAGAAGCTGAATGTGGACCGCGGTGCATACGAAGCTAAAAAAAAGACGGTTGTTTATGAGGTGCAATCAGGCGATTCGCTGTCGAGAATAGCGAGAATGTTTGGAATTTCGGTGAAGGCGCTTAGAGAAGCCAACGTTCTGCAGTCTGACATGCTAGTAATCGGCCAAAGGTTGAACATTCCCGTGGAACCGCGCGTTCTTAGAAAGCTTGGGTTGAGCCAATCCGGTGAGCGGAGGGTGCTCGATGCCGACGGCAGATACACGGTGAAGCACGGTGATAGCATATCGCTGATAGCGAAGTATTTCGGTGTCAAGCGCGCTGATTTACAGAGCGCAAACGGCATATACGATCCGGATAAATTGCAAATCGGCCAGAAGCTTGTAATTCCACCGAAGAGTTCCGATGCACAGAATGCGACGGATGGTCAAAGGCGCGACACAACATCCTCGCGGGTCGGCAGGGTTAGCGCGGAGGACATGTATGTCATAAAGAGCGGAGATACAATCGGGCAAATAGCCGAGGATCTCGGCGTTGCGGAGAGGGATTTGATTGAGTTAAACAATTTGGATGGAATGTCTTCGCTGCAGGTCGGCAAGAAGCTCCTAGTTCCGCATGAAAAAGTCGGTGTTGAACAAAAAACGGCGCAGAAAGGCGTGGATTTTTTTGACAGCTTCGATGAAATTCCCGTGATCGAAGTGAACAACTAGAATCGATTGCGTGCCGTGCTGCTGGAACGACTGGAAGGGTACTATTCCTATTTCAGCCAGCGCAGGGCGGGTTGGTTTATTCTGTTCTCAGCGCTGTTTCTCATCGGCCTTGGAGTCATTGTTCTCGCGAGCGCGAGTCTATCCTTCATTGGGCGGGAAGATTATTTTCTAAAGCAGTTACTCTGGTGCGCCGTTGGAATTCCGTTTTTTTTGGCCGGGTGCTTGGTGGATTTGGCCTTCCTAAAAAAACACTGTACTCTACTGCTCACATTTTTCGTCCTTGCGCTAATTGCGGTGCTAGTCCCCGGAGTTGGAAAGTTGGTCAATGGGTCCAGGAGGTGGATCTACCTCGGCGGCTTCAACGTCCAGGTGTCGGAGTTTGCGAAAATTGCCACCATAATTTGGCTGGCGCGATATCTCGAACAAAACGCATCCCTCATGGGAGAATTTCGCAGGGGATTTTTTATTCCTCTGTTCGTGGCGGGTTCAATTTGCGCACTCATACTGCTTGAGCCGGACTACGGTACGGCCATGCTCATGGGTGTCGTGGCCGCAACGCTACTATTCCTTGCTGGCTCAAGGCTGTCGCATTTGGCGGCGGCAGTGACCGTCGCTGTAGTCGGAATTTCCATTCTCATATATCTGAATCCTACCAGGATGCGCAGAATTGTCGCATTCCTAGATGTTGAAAACAACAAGCTGGAGGGAGCATATCAGCTCTGGCAGGGCATGCTTGGCTTCGTTTCAGGCGGGCTGTTTGGCCGCGGAATCGGCCAAGGCAGGCAGCAATTGGTCTACCTCCCGGAGGCGCACACGGATTTCATTTTTCCAATATTCAGCGAAGAATTCGGGAGTGTGGCAGCCATCTGCGTATTGCTGGTGTATGTGCTGCTGTTCCTGATTTCCGTCCAATGCGCAAGAAAACTCAGCGACGATTTTTCGAAATTTCTCTCCTACGGTATATCGCTGACCATAGCTTGCCAAGTTTTGATCAATGTCGGCGTTGTAGCCGGTTTACTTCCGACGAAGGGAATGGTCCTGCCATTCATCAGCTACGGCGGGTCGAATTTGGTGCTGGTGTTTTTTATGATTGGACTGCTGCTAAACTGTTTCAGTTCCGCGGAGCGTGGCGAATGAATCGACAATTTTACTGGGCGATTAGCCGGCGTTCCGGCGAAAATAATTTTGCCCTGCACCGGTCATTTTGAGGCCAAAATGAGGAAAAATTGACGAATTTACTTGATTTGCGAATTTTGCGCGCTAGGTTGTCATGCGTTTATGTTTGATGACTCTTCGAATCCGATTCTATCCAGAAAAAATTTTGCGGTGGCTAGCACGGGAGATACTGCCACGCTGGCGGACACGATAAATCGCTGCCTGATTCTGCTGGCATTGGTGTTTGGATCGGCCGTTTTTGCCTGGATAAATCCAGGCGTGTCGCTGTCGGCGATCGCCGGAAGGCTGTCGCTTTTCACGGCAGTGTCCGTTGTAGCACTCATCGTCATCTGCATCAAAAAGGAGTGGTCGGGCGTGATGGCGCCACTCTATGCCATATGCCAAGGCCTCACGCTCGGCGCCTTTTCAAGGCTATTTGAAATGGCCTACCCGGGCATTGTTCTTCAGGCGGTTATGCTGACGCTCGGCGTGGCGTTTGGCATGCTTGTTTTATATAAAACCGGCGTCATAGGTGTTAGCGACAGATTTCGCATCGTGGTAACTTCGGCCCTGTTTGGAATTTTTGCAGTCTACCTTATGAGTTGGGTAGTGTCACTGTTTGGGGTTAGTGTTAATTTTATCAATTCATCCGGAATTTTCGGACTGGTGTTCAGCGCTTTTGTCGTCGTCATCGCCGCGCTGTCCCTGGCGATGGATTTCGATTTCATCGTGGGCGTTTCCAATCGCGGCTTACCGATGCACATGGCGTGGTTCGCTGCCTTTGGTCTAATGGTTGGGCTGATTTACCTCTACGTGCACATCTTGTCCCTGCTGAGCAAGCTGCGAAACAGATAGAGCGGAAAAATTTTTTTAAACCCGCCACGAGGCTTTGGTCGTCGGCCCGTTTTTGTGTTGTCTAGGTTTCAATGGCGACTTCCCGCTTCGAAGTTGGAAAAATCTGCGCGCAAAGATGAATTGTTGCGTTGTGCCAATGTGTTAAATGCTATTGGTGGTCCAGTTTGCTACGCCAATTTTGCCAAAAGATTTTGAATTGCCGTATTTTGCGCTGGATTTGCGAATTTTTATAATTCTTCGTAAGAAGCTTTCTTTTTTTGTATTTTGTATTATAATACTGCTCCTATAAGCAATGGTAATGTGTCTGGTAATACGCTCACCAGCCAGAATATTGGCTCGGGCGGTGGAAGTGGCTGTGTGGGGACTGCAAATATCGCACAGATCAAGTCTGGTGGTTTGACACTCACGCAACACCTGCAATCTATTCAACCGCCATATACAAATCTGACGAATGCTTCCGTGGCCGCGTTTAGCGTCACCGCAGATCGCTCCTCAGGTCAGTGCATTCTGGTTGGTAGTGAGGGCTTTTTCTTTGTTCCGTGAGAGGTTCGCGTATTCCTATAGCGAAAGAGTATTGGCCTAGCTACTTCGGTTCGGAGCGTTGTTTTTGCAAAAAAAATAAAAAATGTGAAAAAATACTTGACTACGCCATTCGAAAAATGCAGTTTGACTACATCGTAAATGATTTTTGTTCTTTGAAAATACTACTTTGTGCGAATTTGTACGGCTCTTAAAGAGTCAATTAATACTTTGAAAGTATTGTCCAAAAAATCTATTAATAAAATTACAGGTTTTGGACTCTTCCATTTTAAATGGAAATTCCGCCTCGGCGGAGAAGAAATTATGGAGAGTTTGATCCTGGCTCAGAGTGAACGCTGGCGGCGTGGTTAAGACATGCAAGTCGAACGCGATTTGATTAACCGCAAGGAAGATTGATGAAAGTGGCAAACGGGTGAGTAACACGTAAACAACTTGCCCTTTAGTTGGGGGATAGCTCGCTGAAAGGTGAATTAATACCGAATGTGGTGGTTTCCTGCATGGGAAGCCTACTAAAGCTTGAAATGGCGCTAAAGGAGAGGTTTGCGGCCTATCAGCTAGTTGGTGAGGTAATGGCCCACCAAGGCTAAGACGGGTAGCTGGTCTGAGAGGATGATCAGCCACATTGGAACTGAGACACGGTCCAGACACCTACGGGTGGCAGCAGTTTCGAATCATTCACAATGGACGAAAGTCTGATGGTGCAACGCCGCGTGAGGGATGACAGCCC
This sequence comes from Puniceicoccales bacterium, assembly GCA_031268175.1. Classification (GTDB taxonomy): domain Bacteria; phylum Verrucomicrobiota; class Verrucomicrobiia; order Opitutales; family JAIRKQ01; genus JAIRKQ01. Next base: position 100,752 of record JAIRXR010000003.1, read on the forward strand.
TAGGGTTGTAAACCTCTGTCGCTAAGGAGCAAACGTTGGGTTCATAGCCCAACCTGAGTTAACTTGGAAAGGAAGCAGTGGCTAACTCCGTGCCAGCAGCCGCGGTAATACGGAGACTGCGAGCGTTACTCGGATTTACTGGGCGTAAAGGGTGCGTAGGTGGTCGTGTG
>JAIRXR010000009.1 GCA_031268175.1 Puniceicoccales bacterium
AAAGCTATAAGCAGCTTCACATTCACTGAAATCATCAACCATGACATACCCACCATCGTAATCACGACCAACGCGAATCATATTTTTGCCAACGGCATCTTTTACAGTAAAACATTTCACTATGGTTAGCGCCCTCAGTCCCAGTAATCGACTTCGCGCAATCTCGGACCGCCGCTGCATCTCGGACCGCCATTGCGCCCACCTTTTATGGTTGCAATGAAAGGATATTGATGCGGAGCACAGTGCCACAATTAGCAGCGCTATCACAAAATTGTGTTTCGATTTCATAGAATTTCGACAAAAATCAAAACCTTGAAACAATTTGCGAACATTTTCACAAAAATGTAATATTTCCGCGAAAATTGTGCCTTTGATCTTTACCCTGTGGCCAATGCCGCCTGCGCTGCTGCTAATTTGGCAACGGGAACGCGATTCGGAGAGCAGCTGACGTAGGATAATCCAATTTTGTTGCATATTTGTATGGATGCCGGATCGCCACCGTGCTCACCGCATATTCCGATTTTCAGGTTTCTGCGCGTCGCTCGGCCACGTTCACAGGCAATTTTTATTAATTCTCCTACTCCCAATTCGTCTATGGTAGCAAACGGATTATGCCTAATTATCTCCCTGTCCAGGTATTGTGGCAGAAATCCATTGGCATCATCCCTGCTCATCCCGAGCGTGGTCTGCGTCAAGTCGTTCGTCCCAAAGCTGAAAAATTCAGCATCCTCCGCGATCTCTCCAGCCCTCAGGCATGCCCGCGGCACCTCTATCATCGTCCCTATCTTATAGTCCAGGTCGCAGCCGAGTCTCTGCTTCACCTCATCTGCAACCAGGCGAATGATTTGCGCTTGGTTCTTAAATTCTGCGGCAAAAGTTGTCAGAGGCACCATGATTTCCGGGTGGACGGCGACACCTTCGCCTCGCACGATCGCAGCGGCTTCCAAAATTGCAGCCACCTGCATGGCCGTGATTTCCGGATAGGAAATTCCCAAGCGACATCCGCGATACCCTAGCATGGGGTTGCTTTCTGCCATGGACTCAACGCGCAACTTCAGAGTTGCCGCATCCTGTCCAATTTTCTTTGCTAGAGCTTCGATGGCGGACTGCTCGTGGGGAAGAAATTCGTGCAGTGGAGGATCGAGCAATCGGATAGTAACGGGACAACCGTCCATCTCGCGAAAAATTCCTTCGAAATCTTCACGCTGCAGCGGTTTTAGCTTAGCCAGTGCCCTACTCCGGGCAGACGCATTGTCGGCGAGTATCATTTCCCGCATGTAATCGATTCTTTCGCCTTCAAAAAACATGTGTTCCGTCCGGCAGAGACCTATGCCACCAGCCCCAAATTGTGCTGCAGCTCTTGCCTGCTTCGGGCTATCGGCGTTCGCATAGACGCCAAGTTTGCGGTAGCTGTCCGCCCACGCCATTATGGCAGCGAATATTTTAAATGTGTAGCTTTCTTCAGCCGCCATTTCTCCGCTAAGGACGCGGATAACTTCCGATGGTGCTGCCGCCACGCTGCCGGCGAAAATTTCACCGGTCGTACCGTCGATGGAAATCGGCTCGCCTTCTTTTATGGTGACGCCACCGGAGGAAACCTGCTTTTTGCAGTAGTCTATCACCAACCCACCGGCACCGCATACGCAAACCTTTCCCATCTGGCGAGCTACCAGTGCGGCGTGGGAACTCACTCCACCGTGTCCGGTGACGATGCCCTCCGCAGCCAGCATGCCGCGAATATCCTCCGGCGACGTTTCCGCACGGCAGAGAATAACTTTTTCACCGCTAGCGTGCATTTTTTCCGCCTTCTTAGCTGAAAAATACACATTCCCTGAGGCCGCGCCCGGACCGGCTGGTAATCCGGATGCTATTTTTTTCACATTTCCCTTACCAGCTGCGTCGAAAACTGGAACCAGCAGCGACGAAACGGAATCCGCTGGTATGCGTCTCACAGCCATTTCCTTGTCGATGAGGCCGCTGGCAACCATTTCAACGGCGATTCTTACCGCCGCAAGGCCGGTCCGCTTACCGGTCCTCGTTTGTAACATGTACAGCTTTCCATTTTCAACGGTGAATTCGAAGTCCTGCATGTCATGGAAGTGGCGCTCGAGCGTGCGGCAAACGCGTATCAGTTGGTTGTAAATGGCTGGCATGTCATTTTTCAAATTTGCGATTGGCTGCGGGGTGCGAATGCCAGCTACCACGTCCTCTCCCTGTGCATTTATCAGATATTCTCCGTAGAAGGAATTTTCCCCGGTCGCCGGATCGCGCGTGAAAGCGACCCCGGTCGCACAGTTGTCTCCGACATTGCCAAACACCATGCTCTGCACGTTCACGGCCGTACCCCACTCAATCGGAATGTTGTATTTCCTTCGGTAAACCACTGCACGCTCGTTGTGCCATGACTCGAAGACGGCCCCAATGGCCCAGCGCAATTGCTCAAAAACATCCTGGGGAAATTCTCTTCCTGTTTTTTCGAGGATCAATCCCTTGTAGCCTGCAATCACTTCCTTCAATTCTTCAGCGGACAGATCCTGGTCACTGGCGGCATTCGCTTCCATTTTTGCCGCCGACAAAATCTCTTCGAATGGGTCCCTGTCTTCGTCGCTGGACGCGCTCACGCCCATCACTACGTCACCGTACATTTGTATGAACCTGCGGTAGCAGTCATAGGAAAATCGCAAATTACCGCTTACTTCCGCCTGGCCAACTACCGTCACGTCATTCAACCCAAGATTTAGAATCGAGTCCATCATGCCGGGCATTGACTCACGGGCACCGGAACGTACGGAAAATAGCAGTGGGTTTTTCCCATCCCCAAAAAATTTCCCCTGATGCTTTTCCACGTTTCCAAGCGCACCTTTCACCGCCTGCCACACATTTTCCGGCAGTTTACCGCCGCTTGCGTAGTACTCGGAACAAACTTCCGTACTAATCGTAAAACCGGGAGGAACCGGTAGTCCGATCTTCGCCATTTCCGCGAGATTTGCACCTTTGCCACCGAGCAATGCGCGCATGCTCGCATCGCCATCCGCACCCACACCAAATTCGTATATGGCCTTTCCCCCACTCATATATCCCATAGACCGCAGACTCTCTATTCGTGCCTTCAAAATTGTCAAACTAGATCGGAAAAGATTGCCGAATGGCTCGACAAAAGATCTAGCAAAATTAGCCATGCCGGCTTATCACACCCAAATCTCAACAACAAGTGCTTTGCTATTGCTTCTCCGCGCGCCGTCACTATACGTCGCCGTGCATGAATATGATCGGGCAATTGTGCCGCGTACTTTTGGCGCTACTGGCGGCTGGGTTCGTCACCAACTGCTCAGCTCTCACCTACCGCGGCGAAGAATTTTTTGTCAGGGTTGCCATCAGTGACAATCAGTTCAAGGACTTTTCCTACGGCGAAATAGAGCTCACGGCGACCGATGACTACGATATCTACGCGGGCAATTCGGCAACGCCTCTGCTGCGGATTCCAAAGGACCGGAGCACGAAAATTACGCTTAACGGCGGAAATTTTAGCATTTTCGTCGAGCAAAGCACGCAGGCACGAACGATTGCCGAGGCACCGAAAATAAGGTGTGCAAGTGGGTTTTTAGGCGTCAAAAATTTGAAAAGGGCGGGGAAACAGGCCCTCTATCGCGGAGAGTTTGAAATTGTAAAAGCCGGAAATGGGAAATTTTTCCTGGTCAACACGGTGGAATTGGAAGACTATGTGAGAGCAGTCGTTCCCAATGAAATGGAAGCAAAGTACAGCATGGAAGCGTTGAAAGCGCAGGCTATCGCCGCGAGGAGCTACGCCATGGCGCCACGCGGAGGGCCCATGGAAAAATTTGACCTCTACGATTCCACACTGAGCCAGTCATACTTCGGCGTGAACACTGAGGCGCAAAGCACGACAGAAGCTGTGAAAAAAACTGCCGGACTGGTTGCCATTGGCAATGGAAGCATAATTACTGCCCAATACACAACGGCCTCATGCGGCCATACGGAGAATTGCGAAAACGTTTTTTCCTCGTCGGCAAACTCCTTTCCAGGGGCCGCGAATCCCTGCCTGCGCGGACGGCCGGATTACCCAATTGTCGGAAATTTGAGAAGCGAAGCCGCGGCCAAAAAATTCTACAAGTCTCGGCCAAAGTCCTACGAAGCCGAATCGAAGTTCTTTCGATGGCAGGTCGAATGGAGTGCGGAGGAACTGGAAGAAATTCTGCAGAAAACCCTGCAGGAGCAGATGGGTACTGGTTTCGTAAAAAACGTTTCACCAAAGCCGGGCAAATTCGGCAAGCTTAGGCATATAAACGTTAAAAAGCGCGGCGTTTCCGGCATGGTCATCGAAATGGAAATTGTCACCGACTCCCAAAAATTCACGGTAAAGAAAGAATTGGTCATTCGCCGCGTGCTGAAGAAAAACGGGGCTGCGCTGTTGAGTGCGAACATTGCCTTTGATCACATGGCCGACAAAAGCGGCAATCTGCAAAAAATTGTCGCCTACGGCGGTGGGTTCGGCCACGACGTCGGCATGAGTCAGCACGGGGCGGAGTTCATGGCGACGCGCCTCCACAAAACGTTTGATCAGATTTTGAAGAGCTACTACTCTGGCATTTCGATTGCCGCTGTCCCGGTAATTTTTCAGGCGAATGGCCAGCAAGCGACGGAAACGCGGAACTTTTATTCCCCAAAAAAGGCCGGAACGTTGGTAATCGGCGGCGAAGTTTCGTCCGTGAACATTAAAATAAACGGCGAGGTCGTTAGGCTTAAGCCCGGAAGCGCAAAGGCGAAGGGCCCCCTGCGTATCGACATTTCGAAATATATGCTGATCGGGAAAAATAGCATGGAGGTACGGCGTACGAAGAATGCACGCGGGCAAAAATCGACAAAAATATGCATTGAAATATTTTAGCGCTGGCGTGCGCTCTTTTGTTGCCGTTTTTTCAAAAAACAGTAGTGACTCCGTCGAAGATCGTTGAATGAAGTGGTATGTATACTTGGCGCTGAAGCAACTTTTCCCAACCGGCAAGCGAATTTCGTTCTTCGCAGCGATGTCGATCGTGGGTGTTGCGCTCGGTGTCGTTGTTTTATTCGTCGTCCAGAGCGTAATGGAGGGATTTCAGTACAACATCAAGAAAATGATCGTAGATACGCAGGGAGATGTGCGCGTCGACTCGAAACACATGATATTCGATGTGGATAAGCTGGAGGATTTTCTGAGGAATTTTCCTGGCGTGGCCGCGGTGGCAAGATACGCCTACGGCATGATGATGTTGAAGTACGACGATCGGACGGGTTTCCCCACCATAAAGGGCGTAGATATCGAAAACGAAGCAAAGGTTATAGACCTGCGAAAATTCATAAAGCAGGGAAATTTGGAAAATTTTAACTGCGGCGGTATAGTCCTCAACGACGAGATGGCACGCAGTGTTGGCGCTACCGTTGGTAGCTCCGTTGAAGTCTTTTCGCCGAAAATTGTCGAAGAAACGAGCAGTGGCGAGATCATTCTCCAAAGGACATTCGACGTTTCCGCAATCTACGAAACGGGATACCAAAACGTCGCGATGATAGCCATCGACACACTGCAGGATTTGTACGGATTAGGCGAGGGCGTCCATGGATTTTCCCTGCGGCTGGTGCCGGGAGTCATGCCGGAAAAGGTAGCATTTGAGCTGAACAAAGATCTTCCGAAAGAAATCGTGGCGATGAGCTGGCAGGAAATGAACAAGGGATTGATGTTCGCTCTGCAAACCGAAAAGGCGATGATGTCACTCGTCCTGATGTTTGTATTGCTGATAGCGGCATTTTCCATAGCCGGATCGTTACTGGCATCCGTCATTCGCAAAACGCGTGAGATCGGTCTTTTCAGCGCGTTGGGCGGAACCGTTTGGCAATGCGCCATGTGCTTCGTGCTGCAGGGCGCGATAATTGGAATCATCGGTAGTTTCATTGGAATCATCGTCGGCATGGTGACGCTAAAATTCAGAAATATCATAATGGTAGGTTTCCTGCGACTGTGCGGCGTAGAGGACTTCATGATGAAGTTTTACTCCTTCGCCAATATGCCGTCAAGGTATGGGAAAGGTGACGTTCTAACACTGGTGGCATTCGCCGTCTTCCTATGCTGCCTAGCTGGGGTCTTGCCGGCGTTAAAGGTCGCCAAAATTAATCCAGCGGAGGCACTGCGCAATGAATGACGACTATATCGTTAAATTGGGCAACGTGAGAAAGACATTCGGCGATTTCATGGTCTTTGATGACGTTTCGTTTGGCATCAAAAGGCGAGAAACTGTCAGCATTTGCGGCGATTCCGGATCTGGGAAAACAACACTTGTGAACGTCATAGGCCTCCTCGAACAACCGACACACGGCAGAATTTTTTGGAACGGCAAAAGCGTGATCAACCAAAAGATGTCCTACGTGGCGAAATTGCGTTCAGAAATGTTCGGCTATATTTTTCAGCGGTGCAACCTGATTCTGGAACTAAACGTCATAGAAAACCTCCTGTTTCCGAGGCGAATAGCCGACAAAATCGACAGCGGAGATGTTGCCTTTGCAAAAAAATTGCTGAATCAGGTGAAGCTGGATGGATTCGAAGAACGCAATGTTTCCACGCTCTCCGGTGGTGAACGGCAGAGAGTCGCCGCTATTCGCGCCATGATGAACAATCCACGCGTCATCATTGCCGATGAACCCACGGGAAGCCTCGACGAAAAATCAGCCAATTTGGTCATGGATATGATAATCAATCTGTGTGACACGTACGACAGCTCCCTGCTGCTCATAACCCATAATCCGCGATTTGCACAGAAAATGCAAACCGCCTACGTTCTCAGCAACTGCACCCTGACAAGGGTCGAATAGTTATTGAAAATTGCATGAAGATAGGAATAGTGGGTGTTGGTAATGTGGGGGCAGCGGCGGCATTTTTGCTGGCTGTGTGGAAAGTCGCCGATGAAATCGTCCTGATAAATAAGGCGCGCGCGCGTGCCGTTGCCGAAGCGCTGGACATTTCCCATGCGCTGCCGGAAGTTAGTGACTGCGTCCTGCGGGACGGAGACTACGCCGATCTACGCGGTGCGGACATCGTTTTGATGGCATGCGGAATCAGGAGAAACACACCCACACGCAGCAGACTTGAATTACTCGATGGCAACATACCGCTGTGCGCAAAAATAATGGAGGAAATTGTAAAATTTACGACGGACGCGATCCTAATCGTCGTAACGAACCCCGTGGACATCGTAGCCAGCGCCTTGATGCGCCTTTCAGGGTTTCCAAGGGAGCGCATAATTAGCAGTGGAACCGCGCTCGACAGCGCAAGGTTTGAAACAATCCTGGCCTCCCATTTTCATGTCCCGCTGAGCGCCGTCCATGGAGATGTCCTTGGAGAACACGGCGACAGCCAGGTGCCAATATGGTCTTCCGTTAGAATTTTTGGGCAGCCGGTCGAAGATTTTGCGAAGAGCAATGGGATTGAGTTTTCCGAATGCATGAAATCGGAAATTGCGGCAAGGACGAAGTCCGTTCCCGACGAAATAGTTGCCTGCAAGCACGCCACGTACTACGGAATTGCTGGGGTCGTTGCAAAAATTTGCAAGGCGATAGGGGATGACGCACGCGTAGCGATGAACGTCTCCACGCTCCACGAAAATTTTTTCGAAGGAAACAGTGTGTTTCTGTCGACGCCAACCGTAGTTTGCGCGCGTGGAGCAACGGAGATACTGCCGCTGAAACTGACCGCGCTGGAATGGAAAGCTCTGGTGCGTAGCGCGGATGTGATCGAAAAATACTCCGCAATGGCTTGGGAAGTTTTAGAGTAAATCTCCACGGGGCGCCGCACCTTTCACGGCGGTCGCACATGTTTTCAGCGCGCTAAGAAGTGATGCGTCAAACGAGTTGTCTATCTCAAATTTTACATTTTGCCCTTCGATTCCCACGAACAGTTGTCCGCCGTCCGAGTAAAAAACAAATTTTTCCGGGTCATCGGATCTTCCGTCGATCGTTACCGTAAGCACTGCGTGCCCCGCGTCCGCTTCCGCTTCCTGCACTATTCTAGCTGATTTAGTTTCGTTTAAAAGCTTCAGCAATGCCTCGACGAACTTCTCCGAAACTTCACCTACAGTGAGCTCGCCATTCGCCACATGCGTAAATTGCCACTTTCCGTCGTTTTTCAGGTCGTGCAAATCGAAGTGTTCGCCATTTTCCGGCACGGCGACACTCACGTCGTCGCAGCTGAGAATCGTGAAAACGCGAAATTTTAGTAAATCTTTCACGGTTTCCAGCACTCTGGTAAAATCCGCACGATCCACGGAAAAATACGCATCGGCGGAAGAATTTTCCACGAAGCACTCGCCGTCATCGAAACTAAAAAAATTCACTCTTTCACTGGCCTTTCCGCCATAGAGTGTAATCGACAAAATCGGCCGCTCTCCATCATTAAACGGATGGCAGGCATAGGCGGCTTCCAACGAAAAAATTTCCTTGAAAAATTTCCCCATTTGGGCGCTTTCAATTTCCAAGTTTGACGTCGAATCATCCAAAAACCACTTTCCGTGGCGCTTCGAAAAAGCAAATTCTCCGTCTGCGAATTTTGCCTTGAAAACCTTGCAAGCGCAGCCAACGCGCGCAAAAACATTTACGTTGAAGAAACTGGCAAGTGCCATGTCGTCGGAAATTTTTCCACTCGGACCATCGGCATCTCTACCAAAAAGCATAAAATTAGCTTCCTTCGGCGCCAATTTGACCGTTCTGCGCAATTTCTTCCCAGTTACTGTCATTTCATAGCAACTGGACTGCGAATCGCCTGCCAATTTTCCATCCTTGAAGCTCGCGGCCAACCTTTCACAGAAACGCTCCACGGCGAGGGCATTTGCCGGCCATACACTCTGATCCCACACGACCTCCCAGGAATCACTCCGCCACGATTTTTTCACAGAAAAACAGAACCCCGTTTCCAAGTTGTGCATGAAAATCTTATTCGCTGCTTTAAACATGCCTGCGCCCCTGTCTCCAAAAAAACCGCGCCCGCACCTTGCAACAGAGAAAAAAACGAGCGGCCATAGAACGACGTTCAGAAGAACCAAAAGGAGAACCCGCTTCCTCATTATTTCCTCCGTAGAAATGCGACAAAAATTGTCAACAAAAGAAAAACAACTGGCGGAAGTAGCACGCGGGCCAGAGCCTTCGCGAACATCCCACGTGGCAGTGGCAGTCGGTAGCTCGCTATCTCCACGCCGGTAAAATTTCCGAAATTTTCCCCGTAGAGCATGTAGTCGCTCATTCCGAACCAAAATAGCATATTTCCCAAAATCTTTATCTTTCCATTTGACATGAAATCGGCGTTGCCGATGACCAGTAACTTGCCAGCGTTTACCGTTGTTCCTGCGGCATCAAACTTTTTTCTCTCAGACACGGTGGCAACGATTGGATTGGTAGATGTTTCATCGCTGGCCCACGCCACCTTTCCAGAAACCTCGCCGCCGACCTGCATGAGCTCGGTGACTTCAAATTTTTCAACGTCCACGAACCACGGTGCTCGCTTTACCTCACAGGAGGCGCCAAAGATGACGGGGAGCCTAAATTCTATGATTCTTTCGTTTATTTTGTGCGGAGCAAAGCGCTCTATGGCTAAATCTTCCTGATAGTTCGCCTCACCATTCCAGGCCGGAACGAGCATGTCGCTGTCCGCGAAAATTCCATAGTCGTCGAAAAAATCCCTGAGGCCGATGTCGCAATTGCCATCCACGGCAATGATTACTTTGCCATCCCTGCCATCTATGAAATTGCGCAGAATTTCCTTCTCAAATCCGAGAAATTTGCTCCTTGCGCGGGCTATAACAATCAAATTCGCATCGTCCGGGATTGCCCTGCTGTCGCACAAATTCAACGGGCGAATGTCGCAATTTTTTTGCTTGGCGATGTGCTTTAAAGCTGACAATCCACCCGATGGCGATGTGCTATCGAGGTCGTACTCCCCATGGCCGGTGGTAAAATATGCAACGTTGCTGTTAACGCTTGCCAGCTCCTTCAAAACAGCGGAAATAACCCGTTCCCCGCGGAATGCGGTAACCCTACCTCTGTGCGTTTTGTAGAACTCTTCGACGGTCAAAACCTTAACCTTGCCATTCACGGCCACGACTACGCAATTCGTGGGAAGAATCCCAAATCGTCCGCACAAATTTGCATATCCCTTGGAATTTTCAGCAACGTTTACGATTTCGGCGACAAACTTGCACCTCGACGCGGCCTTGGCGTACTCATCCACCAAATGGCGAAGATTTTTACTTATCAGATTGAACGTATCCTCGTTGTACTCTTGGTTTTTTTCCAGCAGGACAAAAATTTCCACATCCGTCCCCAGGCCGTCCAAGGTTTTTACGGCATCATCGCCGATGGTGAAGCCGGATTTTTCCGCAAACGCCCTTCGATAAAAATACTTCGACGAAAGTAAATTTACCGCCCCATAGGCCGCCAGGACCAGCGTAACAAACAGAAAAAGGCACAGTGTTTTTATCCTATTAGCGCTGCGAAAATTTGCCATTGTTCCGTTTCTAGTTGAGTTTTCTTTGGACAGCGATGGCGCTCAGGCACAGCGCAAGTGCACAGGAAGACAGATAAAACACAATGGCCCGCGAATCCAGCACTCCATTGCAAAAATCATCCATCTGCGAAAATACGCTGAGTGATTCGGAAAATGTCCCCCACGGGTCGAGGCTGTAAAATTTTGATCGATTGCCCCAAATGTGCCCGTATACAAAAAACGGAACCAGTATGCAAAACGTCACCATGCTGGAAATCATCTGATTTTCGGTCAGCGAACTGGCAAATATGCCGATGGCGATGAAAAACAAACCGCTGAGCGCCGTGAACAGCAGCCCGCCAATGATGCTAAATTTCGACGCAAATGCAGCTTCGAGCAAGGCGGATCCGCAGCTGGTGCCAACGGCCGCGAAAAGCGGCAGCGTGCACAGCCATAGAACAAGCAAAAATAGGTACGCTGCGAAAAATTTCGCCAAAACAACCTGCCACAGCTGGACTGGAACGGAAAATAGGCTTTGGAATGTGCAGCTTTTGTATTCCTCGGAGAACGATCGCATGGTTATCAGCGCCACGGCCATGCACGTTGACAGCCAGCAGTAGCGAAAAAACATCTGCACAAACGGAACATCCTGCTCAGCGACCATGTATTCCCTCAGAAGGGAGATAAAAATTGCTCCAATGAAGGTCGCAAAAATCATGGCGATAGCATAGGTCGACGGCGAAACAACTAATTTGTACGCGTCATATTTGAACAATGTCCAAAGCTTTTTCATTGCTCACCTCCAATGTCCTGGTCCCTGCAGCGGCGGGTGGAATGTAAAAAAATCTCCTCCAGCGTCGGCTCCACGCGGCCGAATTTCTTCAAAATCAAGTCATTTTTCGCGGCGATCTTGCCGAGTAACGCCCTGCAACTTTCATCGGCGATGGAAAATTTTACGGCGTGGCTATCCTCCGACGACCGGTTGTCAAACGTGGAGATTCGCGCACCGCAGGATTTGAAAAGGTCTCTGATGGTCGCCTCGACGCCGGATATTTGCGCAAAAAACAGGCGCCTGTCACACACGTCATCGGAAAGATCGTCAAATGTTCCAGCGGCGACGATGTTGCCGCGATTGATTATTATGAAACTGTCGCAAACTGTTTCCAACTCGGACAAGATGTGGCTTGATATCAGTATGGTGCGCGTGCCCCTATTTTCGGCGATGATCTTCCTGACGCCGACAATTTGGTGCGGATCCAATCCAATGGTCGGCTCATCGAGAATTACAATTTCACTGTCCCCAAGCATGGCATCGGCGATGCCAACCCGCTGCCTGTACCCCTTGGATAGGCCTTTGATCATGCGGTAGCGCGCCTCATAGTACAAATCGCACTGCCGCATGACCTTTTCGCCATTGGCGCGTATTTTCTTCGCCGGCACGCCCTTCAGCTCCGCTCGGAAGCGTAGATACTCGCCGACGCGCATGTGATCCGGCAGCGGATTGTTCTCCGGCATAAAGGAAACGTGTTCCTTGGCATGCGGCGCATCACCAGCCACGGAAATGCCGTTGATCAGAACATCCCCAGACGTACCGGTGATCAGTCCGGCCAGAATTTTCAATATGGAACTTTTCCCGGCACCATTTGGGCCGATTAGCCCGACGACACTGCCTCTTTTTATGGAAAACGATACGCCGTTTAGCGCCACGTTCCCGCAATATTTTTTGGTTAAATTGCCTGCGACTATCGCATCTTTGCTTGGCATAGCTTCACAGTGTCGAGTGTTAGGAAAACGGGTTAGAATGCAACTACATTGGAATACTTTCCATTCGGCGCGGGCAGAGGCTCAACGGCAAAGCGCACATCCCTAACCGCCGCATTTTTTGAAAATTCTCCAATTTTTTTCACATCGACGGAACTGCGCAGTGAACTTGCCAATTTTGCCCTTTCCCGACGCCCATCACGAAATTCAAAAGTGAGGACGTGTTCAACGGGGCCGTCGACGTCGTGCACAAAATTTCTGAATTCGCTGAGAAAGTCCGCCAGTTGCGGCGCCTCTGCGTCTAGAACCCATGTAATTGCCCTTATAATCCTATGAATTGCCTGTTCCAGTGGCTCCAAGGCGCTGACATTGAAACTCGTTTCCCAGTCATTGGAGCGCGCATTGCCCGTGACCATCACCAGCGACCCTTCGTTCAGCCTGTTGGAAACGCGCTCGTAGGCATCCGGAAAGCAATTCATTCTGTGCTGCGAATTTTCAGTTTCTAGCGAAAAAAATGCCCAGGCGCGGTTGTCCCTTTTGGTAATTTTTTTGCCGACCGAACCAACGATGCCGCAAATCCGAAACTGCTCCCTGTCCCTAAGCGTCGACAGGTCGCCGTCGGCTGGAAGATTTATCGCATCCAAAAATTTTTTGTAGTCCTCAAGCGGATTACCGCTCACGTAAAAGCCCAAAAACGCCTTTTCGCCGCGCAATTTTTCCATCTTCGACATTGGCACCGTCCCAGCTGGAATCGGCTGATTGCGAATTTCGTCCGCGGAACCACCCGATCCAAATAACTGCATCTGACCCTTGGTTTTGTCAAGCTGCATGGCCGCCGCCTCCTGCATGGCCGTTGGCAAGTGTTCCACCAAATGCTTCCTGTCATTGCCGAAGCTGTCAAAGGCACCGGCGAGAATAAGCGCCTCCAAAACGCGCTTGTTGACAACGCGCGGATCCACGCGATTCATGAAATCCATAAAACCAGCGTAGAAACCTCCACCGGCCCGCTCCGCCAGGATGCTCTTTGCGGCAATGTCACCTATGCCTTTTATGGCCGATAGCCCGAATAGGATATATCCGGAGCCCCTATCAGCATGCGGTGTAAATTCTTCGCCGGATCTGTTAACATCCGGGCCAAAAATCGGCACACCCATGCGCGTCGCCTCGGCGATCAAGTCCCTGATCTTGTCGGCATTGCCGCTGCAACATGAGAGCATGGCGGCCATGAATTCCACCGGGAAATGCGCCTTCAGGTAGGCGGTGTAGTACCCTATTAGTGCGTAGGCGTCGGAGTGGGATTTGTTGAATCCATAGCCGGCAAATTTTTCCAGAATTGAAAATATTTCCTCCGCCTTTTTTTTCGGAATGCCGTTGTGTTCCGCTGCCCCCCTCACGAAAACGTCACGCTGCGCATTCATCACGTCGACTTTTTTCTTTCCCATCGCACGGCGCAAAATATCGGCCCCGCCCAGCGAATATCCCGCTATCACGCGCGCCGCCTCCATAACCTGCTCCTGGTAGACTAGGATTCCGTAGGTGGAGCGGCAGATGTTTTCAAGCAGCGGGTGGGCATACTTTATTTTCGACGGATCTTTTTTCCCGGCAACGTACTCCGGGAGCCATTCCATTGGGCCAGGGCGGTACAGCGCGCTCAGCGCACTGATGTCATCGATGCAGGAAAATCCAAATTGCCTGCACCACCTTTGAATTCCGGCGGACTCAAACTGGAACACACCGGACGTTTCACCAGTACGCATCAGGGCAAACGTTGCCCCGTCATCCAATCCAACGCCGTCAACGGAAAAACCCTCGAACCCATCGCGCCGGCGAATATTCGTCTCCGCAATGTCGATTATGGTCAGCGTCGTAAGTCCGAGAAAGTCCATTTTGAGCAATCCGAGCTCCTCGACCGCTTCCTTGGCATATTGTGTGCAGAGGGCGTTGTCCTGTACTGTAACTGGAACGAGGTCCTGCGTCGGCCTGTCGGAAATTATTATCCCGCAGGCGTGTGTACCCGTATTGCGCACCATGCCCTCCAGTATCTTTCCCTCCTCCAAAATTTTTCGAATCAGTGGATTTTTTTGCTGCTCGTTTCGCAACTCCGAAGACTTGGCAACGGCGACGTCTATGGTTATTCCGAGGTCGTCTGGGACCATCTTCGCAATCCTGTTGGCATCTTCGTAGGGAATATCATATACCCTGCAAAGGTCGCGAATAACCATCTTCGCACCAAAAGTTCCAAATGTTATTATGTTAGCAACGTTGTCACGGCCGTAGACGTTGCGCACGTATTCTATGACGTCCTCGCGGCGCCGCATGCAAAAATCTATGTCGAAATCGGGGGGTGACACCCTTTCTGGGTTCAAAAATCTTTCGAATAGCAAATTGAAACGTATGGGATCAATGTCGGTGATCTTCAAAACATATGCCATCAGGCATCCGGCGCCGGATCCGCGACCGGGGCCGACCACCACACCGTTCGTCTTTGCCCAATGGACGAAATCCCATACTATTAGAAAGTAGTCGATGAAGCCGGCTTTCTCTATGGTGGAAAGCTCGTAGTCCAGGCGCCTGCTCAGATTTTCGGCGGAATGCTTTTCCTCCTGGCTGGTTTCGTTGGATCCGAAAGAATCTCTACCTTTCTTCGAATTTGCTCTTTCGCCAGCCTGACTATCAGCAGCAGCGTATTCCACTCCATAGCGCTCACCGAGCCCTTTTAGGCAGAGTTCGCGTAGAAATTCTCCGTTCGAAGCGTTTCCCATTTGCGATGTCCTGTGAAAAACTGGATAGTGGTTTTCCCCGTAGGGCATTCCAAATTCGCACATGCCCGCAACGATTAGTGTATTATCCAGGACATCCAGCCGATCCGAAAACACCATCTCCATCTCCTGCCGAGACTTCACGTAAAACTGGTGCCACGGCATGCGCATGCGATTTTCATCCCTCACCTTCGACCCAGTCTGTATGCACAGCATCGCATCGTGAGCTTCCCAGTCGGACTGCATAACGTAGTGGCAGTCGTTCGTCGCAACGGCACGCACGCCGTTGTCATCGGCCAACTTCAACAGCTTTGGCAGTACCGTTTTCTGGATGTCAATTCCATGGTCCTGCACCTCAACGAAAAAATTTTCCCTGCCGAAAAAAGACAGCAATTCCTCCAACCCCCGCTTGGCCAGCGCATCGTTACCCTCCAGCAACATCTGCGGCAGATACCCCTGGACACATCCACTCAAGCAGAACAGATCAGCTCCATATTTTTTCAGCAGGTCAAAATTTATTCGCGGTTTGTAGTAAAATCCCTCCACATGGGCAATTGACACCAATTTACACAAATTCTTATACCCATTCAAATTCTTCGCCAGCAGAGTTGTGTGGTAGAGAGGGTGCTTTTTTCTTTCCTTTACATCTTCGTGGTGCAGCGTATAAAATTCACAGCCAACTATCGCCCTGACACCGAATTTTTTCGCATGCTTTATAAAGTCTGGCATTCCGAAAACATTTCCGTGATCCGTCATTGCAACGGCTGGCATGCCAAGTTCATTGACTCGCTTAAATAACCTATCCATGCGGCATGCCCCATCCAGCAAACTGTAGTCCGTATGGACGTGCAAATGTACAAACGACCCATCTGCCATAATCGGCGTTCTACGGAGAAAGCAAAATTTTGCAACCGTTATCCGCCATTCGCGCAGGCGGATAATGTTACAAATTTTTTAGTTGACAGTCTTGGCGTCGTGTGATTGATTGCGTGTTATGAATTATAAAATAGTACGTGCCATCAGGGCCGCCAACTCGGCGGGATGTAGTAACAAGCCAAAAGCCAAACCAGCTATAAGTTCGGTCGGCGAAAGGATCTCCTCTTCGGCTGGAAATATGTCGCAACCAGCCAGCGAACTCAGACCAACCGGTATTAGCGAGAGGGCGGTTGTCGCCGGTAGCCAACCTGCGCGGGTTATAGCACAGGATTTCGAACACCTTGGCTATGAAAGATTTTTACAAGAATCCGGAAGAAGAAAACGCACAATTTCCGGCAATGGTTGTAACCGTTGCGGCTTCAACGCGATGGCATGCCAAATACGAGGCGAAGGCAAAAAAATCACCGCCGAAGATCTGAGAAATTTGCTTGGATACAATTCGAAGGATATGTTCGCTAACGTCGGCAACGGCCGTGGCAGAGGAATTAGTTCTGCCGCTGAAATTCTGAAACAACCAGTGATTATTGTAAGCCATGATGGGGATAGAATCACCTCCTATGATTTTTCAATCCCGAACATTGGAGAGCGCGCTGTTTTTCTGAACAAAAACGCAAATCTGCGTGGCGAATTTGAAAGTGGAATGTGGAATTATTTTGACGCTGGTGCGAATGACGTAAACTTTCAGGCTTATGGGCAGTTCAGGCGGGAAATGTCCAGGTGGGCGAACGTCAAAAGTGGGCGGACGCTCTATGATGTTATTGTCGATTTACAAAAAAACAAAAACGCTGTTGTCCTGTTGCACAGCGGAAACCACTTCGATGCCGCCATTCCCGCATAGTCGGTGCCGTTTGATCATTGAAACTGAAGCGAGAAATTTTTGGCGAGTGAGTTGATGAAGATGCGGAGATCGGGTTCTTCTAGCCTGCAGTCTCCGCGGTTAGTGGTGGAGTTTTGCCATTCGGTGGGAGAAACGAGACTCCGATTCGGATTAAAAAACTCACTGCGGAGAACCTCCGGTGACTAATTTTTCAGCTTCGCAATGGTCAAAATGCTGTGAACTAATTTTCGGCGCACGGTTGCCGTTTTCGACAGCGCAGCGCCAAGTCGCAAAAGAAATCGATTGGTCCTGGGAGTGAACGTCGCTTCATCGATACACGGATGGGTTCCGGACAGCACGACCGTTCCGGCTCCGCACTTTCCGTAGATTATCGACGGCTGTCCAGTTTTTTCGTACCTGGCCAAAATATTTAGCCCACGACATTCGTCGACACGAAAAAAATACGGGCCGCCGTAGAACATCAGATTAGCTCGCTCCTCGCCATTCGCAAAATTTATTACATTGCCAATGGTGGAGGCGTAGCGGCATGTCCCATATTCAAATTTGCCGAACGCCGGCCCAATGGCCGAGACTTCAAAGAAATTCAGTTCATTTTCACAAATAACTTCCAGCGGTCCATTTTTATCGAATTCCATGCGGGCTGCTCCGTAATACGCGCCGGCGCAGATTCCGATGTATGTGCCGCCATCGCCGACGAATGCTCTGATATTTTCATTTCCCCTGCCATTCAATTTTTTCGCATAGGGAGCAGCAGCTCCACCCGGAACGCAGAGAACGTCAGCATCTTTCATCCAATTCCCGCCTATGATTTCATGAGCATCGATGGTCGAAACGTCGCAATCCCTGAACATGTGCAAAACGTGTGGCAGGCACGTCTGGCCAACACCATCATCGTCGTAGACGTACACCTTTTTTAGCCCGCACGGTGCAACTGGCCCGATCCGATCAGCCATGGTAAAACAAATTGACCAATTCCACGCAAAATGTGCAAAAGAAAATGGCAAGCAGCAACGTATGTTTCCAATTCATGGTCCGATTTTTCATGAACACGATGATCGGCAGGAGCCCAACCAAAATGTTTACCAGAATGCCGCCGGCAAATCCCAAAATTTTGATAAAGATTCCTGGGCAGAGCATAGCCACAAGAAACGGAACGATCAAGACAACCACAAATTCGGCGACGCGTGCCAGCGTTGGCCAACTCTTTCCTATATCCATGAAGGCGCCCTTCATCGACGTTGTCACCCCGAGCAGCGAAGACAGTATTGAAAAGATTGAAAACAGATTTCCCAAAACCGCCAGCGAGTCCACTTGCAACTTGTTCTTCAGTGCGACAAACACCGGCCACCCGTTGGCAGCGCCATTCGCGAGCTCCTGCTGGGTCAGAGCACTGAAGCTCACCGCCAAAATCGTGAGGTTAAAAATTATGGGCAGGGAGGCGCCCCAAATTATCGCCTTGCTCACCATTTTTCTGTCATTTTCAAACAGTTGGCAGACCATGGGGATGACTGGAAAAAATCCGTAGCTGCACATCACCATCGGCATGGCAAGCGCGGCCGCTTTGAAATTCACCATGTCCAGCGGGCTGACACTTCTGCTCACGATGGTTTTGCCGACCAGGCACAGGAACGCCAACCCCATGCAAGTTGTAAGAAAGGTGTTTAGCGGTGCGGCAAACGAAAACCCGAACCCTAGGCAGCACGCAGTGCCGATGAAAACCGCGATCACCGCCACATTGCCAAACGAAAACACTTCAAATGTTCTCGTCGTTCCCGTCCAAAATGCCACCAATAGGCAAAAAATCAGCGTCGCGTAGGTCAGTGTAAACAACCTCCCGCCGACGGTCCCGAGCTTCTCCGTAAACATGGCTGGCAAATCATTCGCTTTAGCGTCGAGAAAGATATGCGCCATCATCAGCTGCGCCCCTCCCGTCGCAACACCCATCAGTATGCACACCAAGCTGGCGGGGGCTAGCCCAGCCAGTCGCATGTCAATGGGCAATCCGAGCACGCTCGCACCTATGGCTGTGCCAGCAATAAAAAGCACGGCTGAAAGTAATTTTCTATTCATAGCTGAAACCGCTCCATTTCACACGCACTGATTCCCGTAAGCTAAGGTTTTGCGAGACGCGAAAACCAACGCACCCAACCGAGTGGTGTGAAAAAAAGTGTTGCTTTGTCAACGGCAAATGGGCGCCGCCAATAAAAAACTACTCCGGAGGCCATTGGAAACTTTCGACGGAAGTTTATTGCAAAAATTGAGGTCTGCGACAACGTAAATGTCCGATTAAAAAATGTCCATCGCCAGCATCATTCGCCAAATCAAGTCATGCGGAAATAGTGACGCAGCCGAGCAGTGCAAAATGTTTTTCCAGGCCCAGCCGGGTGGCTATGGCGCCGGTGATACGTTTTGCGGCGTGAACGTTCCCACACTCAGGAAGATCGCCGCCGCCAATGGCGACATTTCGCTGGATGTGATTGAAAAACTGCTTCAAAATCAACTGCATGAGGCGCGGTTCGTAGCCCTAGTCATGCTCGTGGAAAAATTCAACACACTCCCAGACCGCTGCATAAAAATTTACCTAGAAAATACAAAATTCATAAACAATTGGGACCTCGTCGACATGTCAACGGACAAAATTTGCGGGGCTTACTGCCTGGCAAACAACCGCGAAGATATAATTTGGGAGCTCGCAAAGTCTGACAATCTCTGGGAAAATCGCATGGCCATCGTCGCATCATTCGCGTTTATCAGGGATAATAAATTGCAACTTACCATGGACCTGTGTGACCATTTTCTGAATCACAAACACCACCTAATCCACAAGGCCTGTGGATGGATGCTGCGGGAACTCGGCAAGCGAGATCAAAATTTGCTTCTGCAGTTCGTTGGCACGCGTAAATTGCCGAGCATCACCAGGTCCTACGCGCTGGAAATTGTCAAAAGAGAACAAAAAAGCGCGCAAACCAAGACTAGCGGAAACCCCACGGCGCCGCTGGAAAAATTTACCCGGTGATTGGCATTGATCACCGCAGTCGTTTTATCAAAATTCAACCGCCATGGATCAGTGGCAGAATTTTGAAAAATATTTTTTTAGGGACAGCGAACTTGGGATTTCCGTCGACTTCAACGGAGTCGGGTTCCCCGAGGAATTTTTCAGTGCAATGGCCGGCAAAATTTCAACCGCCTACCGCGAAATGGCGGCATTGGAAGCGGGAGCCATAGTGAATGGCGATGAAAACCGAATGGTTGGGCATTACTGGCTGCGCAATTCGACCATCGCCCCATCGGGAGAAATTAGGGATCAGATCGATGGCAGCATCGAAAAAATACTGCAATTTTCCGCTGGCGTGCGCTGCGGTCGCATCATCGGCCAGGGAGGCAGATTCGAAAATGTTCTCTGCATAGGCATCGGCGGTTCCGCACTTGGGCCGCAGCTGCTGTGCGAAAGCCTGTGTAACGGCGACGGCATGGATTGTTTTTTCATGGACAATACGGATCCAGATGGCATCGACATAATTCTCGGGAAGTTGGCCGGCAAGCTGGGCAAAACCATCGTGATCGTGGCGTCAAAGTCTGGTAGCACGCCGGAACCGTGCAATGCCATGATTGAGGCTATGGCTGCCTATGGGGAAAGTGGCTACACTTTCCAAAGGCACGCCGTTGCAGTGACCTGCGAAAATAGTCAGCTCGACAGGCAGGCCGTCGAAGAAGGATGGCTCGAAAGGTTCGCGATGTGGGAATGGGTTGGCGGTAGAAATAGCGTATTTTCGGCCGTCGGGCTTCTGCCGGCCGCATTGCACGGCATTTCCATAGAATCTCTCATAGGCGGTGCGCGGCGTATGGACGAACTAACGCGCATGGTTTCGGCGAAAAATCCGTCCATGATGATGGCCCTTGCCTGGTATCTGGCCACCAGCGGCACAGGCAGCAGGGACATGGTAGTAATTCCATACAAAGATAGATTGCTGAGATTCACGCGGTACCTGCAGCAAATTGTCATGGAATCACTGGGAAAGGAAAGTGATCGCGCCGGTAATATCGTTCACCAGGGACTAACTGTGTACGGGAACAAGGGGTCGACCGACCAGCATTCCCTCGTGCAGCAACTGCGCGACGGCTTGCAAAATTTTTTCCTGACAGTCATCGACGTACTAAAATCCAGAGATAGCGATTCAATCGGCGTTGATGCCGACGGTATGACTAGCGGGGACTACCTAAACGGATTTGCCCTTGGAACCATGGGCGCGCTGGCCGAAAATGGAACGAAAATAATACACATCTCGTTGGATAAACTTTCAGCGCGCGAACTCGGCGGATTGATCGCCGTGTTCGAAAGAGCCGTTGGTTTTTACGGCAGCATGGTTGGCATCAATGCGTACAATCAGCCAGGCGTGGAAGCTGGGAAAAAGGCGGCAACGGAAATTTTACGCATGCAGCGGTCAATGGTGAAGCTTCTTAGAAAAAATGCCGGACAATACCTATCAGTTCAGGCCATCGCGGACAGCATAGGGACTGAAAGCCCTACCACAGTGTTCAAAATACTCGAGCACATGTGCGCAAACGACAAGGCCATTAGAAAAATGGATGCGAAAAACGTCGTGGCCATTACCTACGGCATTGAATAGCACGTGATGCGGAGTGAAAAAGAAGGGGCACGGCTGTACAGCCGTGCCCCTTCTTTTTCACATTTGAGATTTCGCGCCGGATGTACCACCATCAAAACGAACACTCAACGGCAGCGTTGAGCCATATTTTGGTTTTGTTTCCCGCACTTCCATACCCGTTTACCCACGCATTTTTCTTCGCCGAATTGGAGGAGACCTCCACACCAATACTCGCTTTCGCGTTATCGTTTATGCCATACACCAGATCCGCACTCGCACCATAGTAAAAGTAGTCCTTCTTTCCATAGCCATCGATATACGCCATGCCAAACGGCTTATTCGCTCTGTCGTACCCAATTTTTCCACCGAGGTCCACGGCGAGGCCGGACAACAAATTATCCGAAAGATCGAACGTATACCCAACCCTTCCCTCTATGGCTACTTCTCTGCGCCCGAAGTTATAAAAAACATACGCCGACGGTGTAAGTATGACGTCAGCCACGACGCCTCCGTATATTTCGTCGGAATTGCGCTTTATACCTAGATTCGCGGCACCGCTTGGAACTTTTGTATAAAAATAGTGGATATAACCCGCATCCAACGTGAATATATCCGTCACGTCATAGGCCACACCAACGTACGGAGAAACGTTGTCCAAGAAAAAAGAATCGTCGGCAGGAAGCGCCAACGCGAGCGCCGCATCCGCGCCCGCATACACGCGACAGTCGTCAAGACACGAATAGCTGACCCTTAGCTTCGGCACAAACGCTTTGTTGATCTCGCGGCGCCCACGGAAAATGTGCTCACCTTCAAATTTCGCGGTCACATTCACCGCCAAGTCCTCATCGCCATGGAGTGATGCACACGCACAAGCAAGTACACAAAAAAGCACCGGCGAAAACCATCTTAATAATCCTCTCATAATAATCCCTGTTAGATACAGTCGCGAGTGGATATAATCGTAAAAAATAGTAGCGTCAAGATCTTTTTACGTGCAAAAGTGTAATTTTTTTCACAACATAAATTTTACAGCCCAACGCATGCCATATGTGCGCGCATCTCCGTATCACGGATCAATGTCCGGCACTAGTGCTATCCACCGCTATCTGGCAAATTTAGAATGCTTCCAACGGCGGCCATAACTTCTCCAACGGAAATCGCCGATAAATTTTTGTCTGCGGCGCGCAGTGCAACGTTTTTCCTTTCACTCGCCGGATACGGGCCGAATCTCTGCGGATCCGTGGGGCCAAACAACGCAATTACAGGGATTCCCATTGCGGAAGCCAAATGAACTGGAGCACTGTCATTTGCAACCACCAGCGTTGCCATTTTTACCAGTGAAATGACGTCCGTGATTGAAGTCTTACCGGATAAATTGGTGATGTTTTGGAAATTTCCCACAATTGTGAAGGTTTTCTGGGCGGCTACAACCGTTGTGAAATTTGAAAATTCTTGTGCCAACGCATTCGCCAGTTCTGCAAAGTACGGCCATTCTTTTTCCCTTCGCCGACTCTCTGGGAAAAGCAGGAGCATTGGAAGTTTGCCGTGCGGAGTAGAGGGCAGTAATTTTCTAATTTCATCGCTTAAGTTCGCCGCAAACGAAAGCTTCGACCGTAATTCCGCCGGCAATCCGACCTCCGGAAGAAACTGCAGCAGTATTTCGATGGCGTGCGGCGACGTGGCCCGCGGCAATGGAACCTTTCTGTGGTAAGCCAGCCAGGCAAATTCCCTTGCATCCGTACGGCCAATCTTTCTGTCTCCGCGTGCGAAATACACCATCGCGCCGCTGCGTGCCAATCCCTGCATGTCGAAGACATAGTCGTAGTGAAATTTTCGAATTTCCCGCAGAAGGACTACAAACTTTCGCAATCCGCCACCCCTATAGAACAGAAAGACATTCTCCGCTATGCCAGATGCCCTAACAACATCAGCAAATTTGTCTCCCGCGACCCAATCGATCGCCGCATTCGGCAGGCGATCTTTGATCGTCGAGGCCACTTGCAGGCCGTGTACGACGTCCCCCAAGCTGGAAGGCTTGATTACCAAAATGCGTCGCCGCTTGGCCATCGAAATTTATCACTCCGGCTTCAGTTGCCGGTTAATCAGCGCATTTACCGCATCCTTCAGCGGTTTTTTGAGCAATAAAACCCCGTAAATTTCCGCCATTATCGGCGCCTTGATGTTCATTTTTTCACAAATTAAGTGGAACGATCTCGCCGTTTTATAGCCTTCAACGACCGCCTTCTGCGTAGCGAGTATTTCGTCGACCGCCTCTCCCCTGCCTATTTTTTCGCCGAATGTGCGATTCCTGCTCCACGATCCCATGCACGTGGCAATAAAATCGCCAAACCCACTGAGGCCGTAGAACGTTTCCTCCTGGCCTCCCAGCGCAACACCAATTGTCACCAATTCCTTCAGCGAGCGAGTCAGGTACGCGGCCTTGGCATTATCCCCAAGGCCGAGGCCGTCGCATATGCCGGCGCCGACGGCATAGACATTCTTTAGGCATCCGCCCAGCTCGGTTCCTCGTACGTCTATGCTGCTATAAATTCTGATTTTTTCGGAATTCATAGCCTCCTGCATTTTGTAGATTTTCTTCGATTTGGTCGCCAGGACCATGGCAGCATTTCTACACTCGGCCACTTCCTTTGCGTTTGTCGGCCCGGCGAGGACGCCGTACTCGAAATTCGGTAGTATGCGCTCGATTAAGTCGGACGCCATTTCCAAATTTTCATTTTGTATGCCCTTGCACAGTGAAATGAGCAGCGGAAGGTTATCCCTGTCCATTCCCTCGGAAGTGTACTTTAAACTTAGGCACAAATCCTCCATGCCGACGGCCGGGCAGGCTAGAAATGCCACGTCGGCTCCGCGCAATCCGGTAGCCACATCGGTTGTTATCACTATTTCGTCTGCCAGCGAAATTCCCGGCAAAAAATCCACATTTTCGTGAAATTTCACCATCTTTTTCGCCTGATCTTCAAATTTCGGCAGCAGCGTCACCGCGTGCCCGATCCTGTCACAATAGCACGCAACGGCCGTCCCCCAGGCCCCTGCACCAAATACGGAAATCTTCATAGCAAGGCCCTATTTGATTTCCATGCCACCACGCCCGGGCTGCGGACACAGCCGCTCGCCGTTCTCCTGCTCTATCAGCAAAAATTCGCCGCTGTCGTAGAACACCTGTATGGGCTTCGCATAGTTGATTTTTCGGACACCGCCCGACTCCAGATTTCCAGCAAAGATTTTCTCACCGGACGCCTTTTCCCTCACAACAACCTTCACGTTGCCCGTCGAAAGCAGCGATATCGTCGATTGTTTCACTGCGCCCAGCTCCCTATCAATCAGCTTCGGAGAAATTTCCGCCAGACCCTTCCCGCCGTAGAAGGTTTTGCAAAGTATTAGAAGGAGCAGCAGAGCACCAACGCAGACGATTCCTAGAGTCGCGTGGCGCTTGCCAGAAAAGAACAGTTTCGCATTGTTGCAAAAGCCTTTAAATTTCACAGCAAAGCGGACGTCGTCGCTGACACCCGAGGCCATGCCATCATCCTGTTCCTTTTCATTGGTAACTATCGTGTTGTAGGAAATCTTTTTGTTTGCCTTTGCGTTGAGGACCTCGAAATCCCTTATTGGGCAATTCGCCATCACTGCGTCGACGTCCAGCTTCAGATACTTCGCATAGATCTTTACGAAGCCCCGCACGTAGATTCCTGGTAGGCCGAAATCGTAATCCCCGTTTTCCATGCACACCAGATACTCGAGTCTGATTTTTGTCGCGCTGGCTGCCTCATCCAGCGCAATTCCGCGGGCATTTCTGGCATCAACAAACTGCTTCTCGAAATCTCCACTCATTTCCGGCGGATGCTTGGAAAAATTTCTCCAACGGCAAACAAAAAATTTCCAAATTTTGACCAAAAATTGAAGCGCAAATCGCCAATTCGCAGCACCGGGAAACGACCTAGTGATAAATTTTCAACCGGCATAAAAAATGAATGAAAACGAGGAATTTTTACAAATTTAGCACCGGCAAAAGTGGGAGAAAAGTTGTGCACAGCGTAATGTTAATAACTTGTTAACTTCTTCTTCTTGATTTTTGCATACCCAAAGGAATCATTCAACCAATGTCTGCATTTTTCGCACTGTTCATTTTGCTGAATTTACCCACAGATCCGCATGAACAAAGGAATTTTCACGGGCGCACACACAAAATTCGCAAAAAAAATAGTTTTAATTGGGCTAAAAAATTTTCTGGCCTAGGTGGTGAATTTATACAGATAACCCTGTGAACAACTTTTGACTACTTTCGCCATGAGCGCCAACACTGCCATAAATTCCAACCTCTGGAATGCGGTCCGTGACAACTTCAAAAGCACGTTCCCCAACGACATATTTCGCTCGTGGTTCGAACCGCTGTACGTCGTCGAGGAAACGCAAAATTCCATAGTTTTTGGCGTGATAAACGATTTCACGGCGATCTGGCTGCAGGAGAACTACCTGGATGTGATGGCCAAGTGCCTGTGCATGTCCGCCGGTCGAGACGTAAAAATTTCGTTCCGCGTACAGGATGGCGAGGCGCATGCGCAGAGTGAGCGACTGGCCAGGCGCCACGCCCCTGAAAAACAATCGAAGCATCAGCCGCAGGAGAGGGATGAAACCTCCATAATCCTAAACAAGCAAAACATTTTCGAAAATTTCGTCGTCGGATCCGGCAACCAGATGGCCCACGCCGCCTGCATAGCCGTCGCCAACATGCCAGGCCGCGCCTACAACCCTCTCTTCATATACGGCGATACCGGCCTTGGGAAAACGCATCTGATGCAGGCAGTCGCCCACAGTGTGCTCGGCAAGTCAAGGAAAACGAACGTCGTCTACACGTCCACGGAAAGGTTCACGAACGAGTTCATATCCGAACTGCAGAAAAACAATCTTGCAGCGTTTCGCAAAAAATACCGCCACGTAGATATCCTGCTCATCGATGACGTGCACTTCCTATCCGGCAAAGAGCGAATTCAGGAGGAATTTTTTCATACGTTCAACGAATTGTTTGAAGCACAGAAGCAAATAATACTGAGCAGCGATCGTCCGGCATCGGAAATTGCGAGGTTGGAAAGTCGCCTCATTTCAAGGTTCCAATGGGGGTTGGTCGCCGACATCCAGGCACCTGATCTAGAAACCAGAATTGCAATTCTCGACAAGAAGGCCGCGGCCATGGGCTTGGAACTGCCACGTGATGTGATAGATCGGCTGGCGAATAAGGTGTCCCGCAACGTGAGAAAGCTGGAAGGTGCCCTGAACAGGATCGCGAGCTACGTTTCCATAACCAAAACACCGATAAATTCCGAACTCGTCGAGCACGTTCTCCACGATCTATTTTCCGAGGAGCAGGCAGCGGAAATTACGGTCGAATCCATCCAGCAGAAAGTGTGCGCCCACTTCAAATTGTCCGCGAATGACATGACTGGGAAAAAACGACCGGCCAACATAGCATTTCCGAGGCAAATCGCCATGTACCTGAGCCGGCTGATGACGAGCCGATCCCTGGCGGATATCGGTGAAAAATTCGGCGGCCGTGATCACGGGACAGTCATTCACGCGTGCAAAACTGTGGAAAATACCGTCGAACACGACGTTGCGCTCAAACGCACGCTGGAAAATTTGCAAAAAATCATCCGGCAAACGGCCTAGGCCGCGCCGCTGAGTCGCCACTGAAAATGGCAAGCTGAAAATTCCATTGACAAAACTATACTTTCCGCGTACACACCGCGGTGTCAGCTGAATCGCGGAAGGGCTGCGATTCCGAAGACATCTCGCTCAGCAAAAGGAAATACTATGAATGGAATTAGCGCAAACGGCAATGGAAACGGATACGGAGACGATGCGGTAACACTCTTTACCGCGGATAATGGGCAACTGTCCTGCACAGCCAGCCAGGAAATCGCTGATAAGTTTTCCACGCTGGATGACGATGATAGGGAACACGTAATTGGCACGTTTCGTCGCGCCTTGGAAGATTTGAATCCCGGGAACTTTCGTTTCGCGACATTTACAATGGGCACAAATGACGGCAGATGCGTACAGATGAGAAGACGCGAACAAAGAGAAGGTGTGCCGGAAAAAAAGATCGAAGTTCGAATACTAAGCCTCGAGTTTATTGAAAATTAGCATCACTGCTTCGGCAGAGGCCTATAATTTTTACCGTATGTAAAAAATTCTTGACACGCAGAAATTTTTCCGCACACTGTTCATCTCTTCTAGGTGTGAGTGTGAGTCCAGAGAATTTCGTATTTAATAGTGATGGCGTCTGGGAACAGTTCATCGAGGCTGGGGATATGGCCGGCGGCACGTATGGAAGTCGCTTCGCGGGCCGTATCATAGGAGCTGCCAAGGCGGGCACTAATGGCATTGTAAGTATTAGCCTTCCCAATGGCAATGTTGCGCATGTGAGCTTTGGAAAAGCCGCAAGCGGAAAAATTTTTATTAAGAGCGTAGATATTGTTACCCCACAAGCGCCTGCGCCACGATATAACTATACAATACTTAACGAAGAAGCCGTAAGAGCCCTGATAGAAAAAGAGTATGGCCGCGGCGAGGAAGCCAATAAGAACAAGGCACTCGATCTTTTGGAAACACTAAAGCAACACGGCACGAATAAGGGCGATTGGTATACGAATGGAGACGGCTTGCACGAACTGGAGGGCAAAAATTCTGAGTGGACGCTGAAGATAAGCGGAGAGCACAGGCTTGCCTTTACAATAAACGGAAATAACATAAAGATCACCGATGTGAAAGGCCACTATCCACCGGAGAAGAAATAGGCCATGCGGAAAACTATTGCCTGAAGAGCCGCAATCCTTTTGGTTCGCCGGGAAGGAATGTTCAAATTTTTCAAAAAACTTTCCGGCGGCGTCCGCGGCGCAACGGGAAAATTTTTCCACTCGCTTGTCCCGGCGGTGGTGGATGAAAATTCCATTAAAACCGTGGAGGATACCCTCCTGTCCGCCGATTTCGGCACGGAAGTCACCCGCACAATCGTCGAAGAAATAAGAATCGCGTTGAAAAGGGACAGGGAACTTCGCTGGGAAAGCACCGTCTCCATTGCATCGAAAATCCTAATGGAAACGCTGGCCGGATCGGAGGCTGAGCTAGATACCACCAAGAAAGCGCCTCAGGTGATATGCCTGGTCGGGGCGAACGGATCCGGGAAAACCACCACGGCTGCAAAGCTGGCATACCTGTATAAAATCCGTGGTAAAAAGGTTTTGCTTGGGTCCTGCGACACCTTCCGTGCCGCCGCCAATGAGCAATTGAACACCTGGGGCGAGAGGCTAGCTATCGACGTCATCGCCAGCCAACGTGGCGCAGATCCGGCAGCTGTCGCATTCGACGCCTACGGAGCAGCAGTCGCCCGCGGAAAAGATATTTTGATTTTGGACACAGCCGGAAGACTCCATGTAAAGGCAAATCTCATGGCCGAGCTGCGAAAAATTTTCCGCGTCCTCGGAAAGGCAGCTCCCAACCTAACACCGTACACTTGGCTCGTTGTCGACGGCACCATCGGGACAAATGCCATCGAGTCGGCGAAAACATTCCACGGAGAAATTGGGCTCAGCGGCACGGTCGTGACGAAATTGGACGGGACAAGCTCCGGTGGCGCACTGGTCGGCATATACAAAAAGCTGCGCATCCCAATTTACTTCATTGGCACCGGAGAAACGCCCGAATCTTTGGAAAAATTCTCAGCGGAAAAATACGTCAGCGGACTGTTTTTCGAAGAAGGTTGACCGGCGGTCGCAGCAGCCGGCCGCAAAATTCTTCGCTAGGCAAAAAATTCGTTGTTCGCTTTTTCGTACCCGACTGTCGTGTGGCGGCCGTGGCCTGGAATCACGGTGATATCGTTCGGCAATGTCAAAATTTTCCGTTTGATGCCGTCGATGAGTAATTGCTCGTCCCCGCCCGGCAGATCCGTCCTCCCGATACATCCGGCGAATAGCGTGTCTCCGGTGAACGCGCACCCTAGGTCCTCCAGATAAAAGACCAAGTCGCCGGCGGCGTGGCCCGGTACCCATCGGCAGGAAACGCGGAGCCAGCCTCCGACGCTTACTTCATCGCCATCTTCCACGTCAACATCTATTCCGCATGGAACCAGCTCATCTTCAATTCCGGCGAACATGGCCATCAGCTGTGGCCGTTCGATGAATGCTCTGTCCTTTCCGTGGGCGTGGGTCGTTGCTCCCAGATTCCTGAAAATGTGGCCGTCACCGATGTGGTCCCAGTGGCCGTGCGTGAAAAACACGGCGATCACCTTTGTTCCGTGAGACAAAATTTTTTTGCTCGCCGCAAACGATCCAAACGACGCATCTATTAACACCGCTTCGCTGCGCTCGACATTTTCAATGAATCCGACATTGGTGTCAATGTGCCCGCACTTCGCAGCGTACACACTCACGCCGCCATTCGATGCTACTAAAAATTTTCCAAAACTCATTGGCAAATGATTTCCAACACCACCTTGTCCGCCAGCGCTCCAATGCCGGTGGTCTCTTCGAGGCTATGCAGCGCACAGGCTTTTGAAAGCTTTAAATCGGCTAAAAGCTCCAAGTCGGCCGCACAATCTCCACCCTTCAGATAAAAAATCTTCCCTCCGGGCACCAGGAGACGTCGCGAATATTTGAGGAAATCGCCAAGATTTGTCACCGCTCTTGCAACGATTTTATCGAACTTTTCCGTGAGATCCTCGGCACGCACGGTTACAGCCCGCGCATTTTTCAGGGCAAGGCTGCGAATCATAGCGCTAACGGCTAGAATTTTCTTGTAGATCGAGTCCACCAGCGTGAAATTCACATCCCCCTTCGCTATGGCCAGTGGAATTCCGGGGAGACCGCCGCCAGTTCCGAGATCCAAAACGCTCTCGCCAGCTGAAAAATCAGCAATCCTCGCGAGGGATAGGCACGGCACGATGTGCCGCACAATGACATTCAGCACGTCCTTCCTGGAAACGAGGTTGATTTTTGCGTTCCACTGCGTCAGCAGCTCGGCGTATTTTTCCAACGCAGCAATCTTTTCATCCCCAAGTTCCCAAAAAATTTCGCCCATGGAACTCTCGCAAACCATCGGCAAACAAATACTTTTCCGTTGAAAAAATCCAATCGAGTTTTTAGAAAAACTCGTTGAGACGCTGCCATTGGCCAATGGAAATTTCCTCCGGCCTTAGCGTCCTCGAGATTTCACAGGCTTCGAGCCAGCGGGTAGCCTCCTCGCATTCGCCCTTCAGGATGGTGCCGATTTGTTTCCGCCTTTTCGTAAAAATTCTCACGATGGTCCGCTTCGTAGGCGATTTAAAAATGAAGGCATCATCCCTCCTTTCCATCGCAACAATGGCCGATGAGACAGTCGGCTTTGGATGAAATGAGGCCCTAGGAATTTCACATTTGGCATCGAGCGAATATGCAGATTGCAAAAATATCGAAATTGGGCAAACGTCCGCCGGATTTCTGTTTGCGAAAAACCTCTGCGCCGTTTCCTCCTGCACGATTAGGGCCATGCTGCGCGGCAGATTTTCGCACCCGAGGAGGGCGGCCATCCATGGCGATGAAATACCGTATGGCAAATTTGCAACTACCTTAAAGCTTGCTATTTCTCTCGGCAACGGGCCAAGCGGGCACTCCACCGCATCGCCACGCTGCAGTTGGAAATTATCGCAGCGCGCAAATTTTTCCTTCAAAAAATTAAAAAATCTACCATCAATTTCGATGGCGAACAGGCGCGCTCCGATGCGTAGAATTTTTTCCGAGATCGTACCGAGCCCTGGCCCGACTTCGACAACGCTGTCGCAATCCCGTACGCAGGCGACGGCTAGCAGCCTGTCCACGGCGTTTTCACTGATCAGAAAATTTTGTCCCAGCTTCTTCGATGGACGAATGCCGAGACTTTCCAGCGCAGCCAGCATCCGCCCGCGTAGCGATCCGACATCCGCATAACTCGCGGCTGCCCGTGCTCCATCTATACATTTTTCCAAAGCCATATTGCGTGCCTTTCGCCGCGGCGAGACATGCCAGTTGCGCGCCTTCGGTGACGCATCTTTGCGCGGCGACCACCGTCGCTGGGACCGTTTTCCGCTAAAATTTACCACGCCTCGCCCTCGAGGCCTATGCCACGTTCGTGCTGCCCCCTCATTTCGTACACCCAACGGAGGACCTCGGCAACGGGCTCGATTAATTCCGTCGGGATAAAAGTCATGACATCACCTACATCCATGAGTGAATGCGCAAGTGGAACGTTGCGCATTATGGGAATGTTGTTTTCGCGGGCCACGCGTATCATTTCCTCCGCGACGGCACCGTGGCCGGTCGCCAGTATAATTGGCAGGGTGGTCCCCCTGCTTTTGATATCGTAGTACAACGCAACGGCTATGTGCTCAGGGTTGGTCACAAGCGCGCTTGACTGCTTTGTTTTCCGCGGGGCGTCCTGCTCAACCATTTCGCGGTGCAACTGCCTGCGCTTTCCCTTTATTTGAGGATCCCCCTCCATCTCCTTGTATTCGCGCTTAACCTCATCCTTCGTCATCTTCATCTTATTCATGAAGTCCCGCTTTTGGAATACAAAGTCTATGCAGGCAACGGTCACATAGGCAAAAATCACGTTATAGGAAAATCTTCGCATTATCGGACCGAGAATATTTACCGTTCCCTGGAGGCCATTGAACGGCAAAAGAAGCAAATCGCGCATCACGTTCTTTATCACTAGGTAAATCAGGATGCCGAGAAACAGAATTTTGAACGAAGACTTCAGGAATTCAAATAGATTCTTTTTGGAAAATATCTGCTTAATCTTTTCCATCGGATTGATCTTTTTTATGTCCGGCTTCACCGGGTCGAATGACAGCAAAAACCCTATCTGGGAGCAATTCGCAATGATGGCCATGAGGATGCAAATGCCGATGGCGGGGATGATAATTTTGATGGCCTGGATAAAAATCCCAGCCACAACATTGGCGTAGGCCATCCTAAAGTCTTCGGCCACGTAGACGATGGGTAGCGCAATCATGTCTTCCATTATCCTCACATGCCTCACCCAGCCGGCACCTATGTATGAAAATATACCAATGAGTAATGCGGTGGAATTGACGTCGGTGCTCTTGGACACCTGCCCCTTCTTTCTTGCATCCCGCAGCCTTTTGGGCGTCGGCATCTCGGTTTTTTCACTGCTCATTCACCTAACAAAAACGTTAACGAATTCCAAAAGTTTGCTTTCCGTCGTGAAATATTTTTCGAAAAAATATCCTAGAAAGGACAAATACATCAGCAAAAACATCATCGATAGCCAGCTCTTTATTGGCATCGACAGAAAGAAAACATTCAGTTGCGGGGCAAAGCGATTGACCATGCCCAGTCCAAATTCCGTCAGGAATAGCACTATCAAAATTGGCGCTGCCAGGCAAAAAATTACCGCCATCAATTGGGTAAGCAACTCATTGAAAAACAGCGCGAATCTTCCGTCAAAGATTGGCACATGCGAGAACACTGGCCAAACTTGATATGTTTTATACATTAATCCGATAAAAAACAGGAACCCTCCGGCGGAAAAAAACGCAACGGACATCATCTGAATCAGGAAACTTCCCATCAGCGACGTTTGGGATCCGGCCATCTGGTCGAATATGGTCGCCATCGACGAGCCGCGCTGCACGTCGACTATGAAGCCAACGCCCTCCGACGCATAGAATATGAAACCGGAGACAAATCCCAATGTAATGCCTATCACTGCCTCTTTCACTATCAAAAATCCAACGGAAAGTAGTGCGAAAGTTCCCGTCGGCATCGTTTGAAATACCAGTGGAAACAGCGGCAAAGTGAGGGAAAAAATTACAACA
This sequence comes from Puniceicoccales bacterium, assembly GCA_031268175.1. GTDB lineage: Bacteria > Verrucomicrobiota > Verrucomicrobiia > Opitutales > JAIRKQ01 > JAIRKQ01. Next base: position 33,284 of record JAIRXR010000009.1, read on the forward strand.
TTTCGGCCCGGGCCAACGACGAACTGGCGTGAAAAAAACGGCGCAATCGCCAGCGCAGCGCCCAATCGCACCATCGCCACAATAAAAAGCGCACAAACATTCGCTATTTCTTTGATTGGCAAATCCATGGCGAGCTATCTGACCATCATTGGAAAATCTCCAAACAGGTGATTTGTGAACGCAAGCACTTCGTCGCCTATCCAATAGGTGGTCAGCGCAAGCACCATGATCACGAAAATCAGCTTAACTGCAAAGCCGAGTGTCTGCTCCTGAACCTGCGTCAGTGCCTGCAGCAAACTTACAAACAACCCAACCATCGTCGCCACCAAAATCGGCGGCATGGAAAGTATCAACACCAAGAGCAACGCCTTGGACGTTACGCTCAAAATTAAAGCCTCACTCATACCACAGCCTCGATGATCCAAGCAAAATTTCGCCAATAGGCAACACACAAAGTGCTGCACAAAAGCAGCGTAACCGTTTCCGCTAAAATTTAGTAGTTTCATTGACTAAAATTTCAAAAGTATCAAAGTGGTTCCATGCGCTCGGATGATTTTTTTGATCGACTCAATTCGCGAGTATCGGGATTGAAGAGGAAGTATTTCGATAGTGCGATGACCGTTTCACTGCGCATGATTTTATGGTCTCTGCGCGAATTTCTGAGGGTGACGCTCGCAGAATTGCTGTGCCCGATATACGCAATGCGGCGTCTCAATTTTAAAGCTCAAGCGAACAAAAGACTCCGCATACTTATCACGTTGTATGGCGGCATTGGCGACATGCTGATGTACAGCCTTGCGGTAAAGGAAATTGCTAGGCGCATAAACTGCGAGTACTCCATGGATGTGGTGAGTAATCCATGGCAAACTGAGGATTTGCGATTTATTTTCAGTGGCTTTGATTTTTTGAACGTCGTGCAAAATCAGCCCGCCAGCGTGGAATCCTACGACGTTTCGCTAAAAATTAACAGAGTTGTGAAAATTCTCGCGTGCGACCACGCGTACGTCGCGCAAAAATCGCCGTGGCTGTACTCTTTTTGCATTGCAAATGAAAATTTTTTTATGGAGAAGGGGCAATTTTTTGGGAAAGCGGTTCCATCGCACGCGCTATTGGATCAATGGTCCATTTTGAAGCATCAGAAGCGCATACAGCAACCGGATCAGCCCGAAATTCTCGGAATTAGCGACCAATCCCACACACTTTTAAGCGTAAAACCAGACGGATTGCGATTCATCGAAACCATTGGATTGAGAAATGCGCCGTACATAACAATCCAAAGTGGGGTTAACCGCAATGATAAAACATGCAAAAGCACGCGAATGTGGCCAACCAGCCACTACAAAAAATTCGTGGAATTGTTCCATGCGGCTTTTCCTGGCGTGAAGGTGATACAACTTGGATTTTCGGAAAAATTCTGCGAATCAATCGCAGACGCAGACATTAATTTGATCGGGAAAACTTCACTGGATCAGGTCGCCGCGCTGCTCAAGCACTCTCTATTTCACCTTGACGGCGATGCGGGCATGGTACACATAAAAAAATTTCTAAACGGCAGGTCCATCGCAATGTTTGGAACGACATCTGCCGAACTTCTGGGATATCCGGAAAACATAAATATCACGGGCAACGGATGTAATAGTTGGTGCGAGTGGGTGACAAAAGATTGGTTCAAAAAATGTCTACGCGGGTTAGAGGAGGCCCCGTGCATGCTGTCGATTGCGCCGGAGACAGTGATGGAAGCGGCAAAAAAAATCATGGACAAAAAAGAATATTCCCATTCCGTCGTCGCACAAAATATCGAAGAAAGCAAAATTGCCGACTATGTGCTGTCGAGGAACGCCAACCGAAAAATCAAAATCATCGACATTTTCAATAAAAACGGGCTGGCCGTCGCGAGGGAGCTGCGTAAAAATTTCGACGACATTATCTTCTTTGGGAGCAATTTCAAATTTGATTCCTTCGCGAAGGCGAAGGGCGAAGGCCTGCAATTGGAATATGGGTGCCTCTACAACATTTCCATGCACGATGATTCGAGCGATGTCGTCATATGGCAAAGCGGCGATTCCGTTATTCCGCAGCTCGCATATGTCCTGCGCGAGTTGTTCCGCATGCTCAAACCCAATGGCATGCTGATCATATCCGGGGTCTCCATGAGCGTCGATGACCTGAAAGCATTTGGCATTGAAGCGCAGGAAATTAGCGCCAACTCGGCGGCAACGGTTTTCACGAAAACGCTGTAAAAATTGCGACACATTTCGCCGCTTAAGGTTTTCGCATGGCCTCGAGTGTGATTTTTCTGCAATGGCCGTCCACCGCAAAGAAAATCCTAAAATCACACGTTTGTAGAAAATTTGGCAGTCGCTCCGGCCATTCCACGACCAGGCAATGTGGGTGAACTAAAAAATCCTCCAGCAGCAAAGCATTCGCCGCACTCTCCGAACCGTCCAATCTGTAGGCATCCACGTGCAAAAGGGTAACATCTCCGCGATAAATGCGCAAAATATCGAAGGATGGACTGTTGATATTTTCGCCAATGCCAAATCCTCTGGCGAGGCCTTTGACAAATGTCGTCTTTCCCGCTCCCAAATCCCCAATCAGCGCGATCGACGAATCCGCGGCGACAAATTTCGAGAAATTTTCGCCGAGCGCTTCCGTGTTATCAGCCGTCTTGCAAACTATTTCATCATTGGTCGGGCGCTCCATTGCAAGGCAAAAAGTTAAACATGGTGATTACATGCGGGCTATATTAAGCAGATTGAAGAGCGAATGCACAACAATTGCCCCGCGAATGTCAGCATCGCGTTCATAAATTTTTACCAGGCACACGCTTAGCACGAACATGGGCACAAATGCCACGGCATTGTTGTGCAGCAGCGCGAAAAAAAACGAAGTTGCGCCGATAGCAGCGAGGCCATTACCGTAATTTTTTAGGACCTTATACACAAATCCACGGAAGAATATCTCTTCGGCGATTGGGGCAAAGACGACGGCTTGACAAATCAGAATCGCACGCAAAAAAACGCTATCGGTTGCTAGCAGCGCCGTGACCGCCTCCTGCTTAGCAAATGAAACATCAGGCTCTAACTTCGATAAAAGTCTCACCCAAATTGCTGCAAAGATGGAAACAGTCGACATGGTTATGCCAAAGTCATAGATCGCCGAGCGTATCATCCTCACAGGCGAATCGGCATTTCTGGGACTGTCGGATGCGAATATGCCACCAATGCGGGCGGCTAGAATCGCAAAAAATAGTATCAGTAGCGACGCAACAAGCTTCATAGTAATTAGCCCTACTTCAATACTTGCGCTGCTGAAAGCACCAACCAACGCGGCTGCCACGCCAATCAATCTGTAGACGCACGCACTGACCGCCACTGCGGTCAAGAAGGTCTTTGCGTCGTAGGGCAAAGCGTCGACACCAACGGCCTCGCGCGGCTTGCTAATCACTCTGTGCAACAGGCAACCGACAAAAAATGCTAGCAGACAAAGACTTAGAAATTGTTTAAACATATAGATACCGAGCAAACATGATACGCGCCGTGGAAATTTAGTCAAGTTCCCGCACCCCAGTATCCCACATGCCATTTTTTATGGCGCGGCGCATCGCGTCGTCCACGAACAGTGCGTCAAATGCGGCTTTGCGACCCGGCACACCGGTAATTTCGCGACTCGGCGCATCTACTTTCTCGAGCCATTGGTGGACAACGCATGAGAGCGACTCCGCGATCAGCGTTCCATCGACTCCAAGGTCAAGCAATCTCGGGACAGCGCTCGCAGCGCCGTTTGCGTGGAGCGTTGAAAGGACGCAGTGCCCAGTGATGGCCGCACGAATCGCCAACTCCGCCGTTTCACTGTCTCGTATCTCACCGATAAATATGACATCTGGATCGTGGCGCAAAAATGCGCGCAGGGCCGTTGAAAACGTGAACCCAATTTCGGAATTTACGCCACTCTGCGAAAGACCATCGATTCTTTGCTCCACGGGATCTTCGCTCGTCAAAATTTTTATCTCCCCGCTGTTTATCTCACGCAAAACGCTGTACAGCGTCGTGGACTTGCCGCAGCCAGTTGGGCCAACGAACAGCGTCAACCCGCTCCGCGCGGCGATATTTTTCAGGAAAATTTTCAACTTGTCGTAGCCCTCCATTATCCTGTTGAGGGAGAAAAATTTCGCATCGCCGTTCAGTACACGCAACACCACGCTCTCGCCGAACTGCGTAGGCAAACACGATATGCGAAACTCGATTTCACTTCCGCCGATCATGCGGGCGATGCTCCCGTCCTGCGGCAGTCTAGTCTCAGCAATGTTCAAATTTGCAAGAACTTTTAGCCGCGAAAATACCGGCTTAGCTATTTCCTGGTCGCAGTTGTCCAGCGTAACCAACGTCCCGTCGATGCGGTATCGCACTGCGAATTTACGATCGAAAATTTCGAAGTGTATATCCGATGCACGCAGCGCAACGGCCTCGCTAAAAATTTTATCAACGAATTGCGCAATTGGGCCGTTTTCCTGAAAAATAATACCCTCTGACATTTTATGGAAATGTGGCGATTTCGTCCCCCATCAAGACATAGGTTTCCATGCCACGTGCTGTGTTTTCGAGAATGTCCGGCGAAAAAGTCACCCGTCCATTTTCAAATACCAGGATCACCGTAGAGCCTCCAAACTCGAAGTATCCCTTTTCCTCTCCCTTTAGCGCCGGCTTTCCCGAATGAAATGTTTGCCTCAGTGAACCAACGCACGTCGCCCCTATCTCAATCATCAAAATGTCTCCGCATGTTTCCGTGTGGAGAAGCGTATACATGCGCTTGTTTTTCAAAAATGCGCCGACCTTTCCGGCCATCGCGATGGGATGGACGGAGGAGTACGCACCGCCTATCAAAAACGTTTTCTCCGGCACGCAGGAAATTGGGAAGTGAAATCGGTGATAATCCGTCGGGCAGAGCCGCGAAATCAGGATGTTTCCATTGGTAAATTTGCCGGCAGCCTCGCCATCTACTATCAAATCTTCTGCGGACAGCTTTTCCCCTTTTATGAAGAACGGAGAAAGATTTCGCATGCTGGCGTAGGCCAAATGCCTGCCGTCAACGGGAGAAATCACCGCATTTGCGGACGGTGAAATTGGTCGAGCGGACGGTTTCAACTTTCTGGAAAAAAAATCGTTAAATGACGTAAATTCCGGAACTTTTTTCTCGAAGGAGTCGATTCGCAACCTGAATCTTTCAATGAATGGCTCTATTCTCCACCTGCTGGCCGCACTGGATGCCCATTTTCCAACGATCACTGAGAAAATTTTTCGTCTTATCAGTGGCGCCAGCGTCAATCTACCGGCGGCCGTCGCATAGGCCAATCGCATCGCCACGCCGTGGAAAACTTCCTCCTCCTCCACGGTTTTTGCGTAGCGGTTGAAAAACAAAACTCGCCTCACCGCTTGCGAGGATAGCCTACGCGTAAAAAAAATCAATTAATAAACGCATAGCGCAGCAAATAGCAAATTCGCTGCCGAGTAGCGAACTTTGCCGCCACCGCTCCCAAGCCCTCGCAGGGCGGTAGGGCGCCCTTCGCTACAAAATTAGCGTGGAGCTGAGCAGCTGAAAAATTTTCAGGAAGCCGCGGCGATCAGATTCGTAATTTCGAGGGCCAGCGCCAGCGTCTTCTTCCCGAAGTGGATGTTGACCTTCGGCTCCGTGTGATTTCTGACGCAGCGGATGAAGGATAGAATCTCAGTTTTCAGAGGTTCCTCTTTTTCGATTGGGATCTCGTTCCTCTCCAGTCCACCGGCAGTCATTCGCATCAAATGGCCACTTTGCGCCGTAAAATCCAGGGATAGATAGGTTTGCGACTGAAAAATCCTTATCTCGCGCAGTTTTTTCTCGCTCACGCGGCTGACGTTCAAATCCGCTACGCATCCGTTGGCAAAGTGCAGCCTGGCGTTGGCGATGTCCTCGGACTTTGACAAAACTTTTATGCCGATTGCCTCGATGGATTCGATCTCGGACTTAACCAATTGCAAAATTATGCCTATGTCGTGAATCATAAGGTCGAGCACAACGCCGACGTCCGTCCCCCTTCCGCTGAATTGGGCCAGGCGCTGGGATGTGACGAATCGTGGGTTCGCAACGGAGTCCTCCAAAAACTTCATAACCGGGTTGTAGTGCTCTATGAGCCCAACTTGCAAAATTCTATCACGCCCCTCGGCGGCTTTTAAAATTCGTTCCGCATCCTCCGTCGACGACGCCAGCGGTTTTTCTATCAGCAGATGGCAATTGCTTTCAATCAGAGGAATTGCGGTTTCCGCGTGCCTATCCGTTGGCGTCACGACGCTCACGCAGTCACATTTTTCGCCGAGCTCTCCGATGGAATTAAAAACTTCGCAGCCGTACCTGGCTGCAATTTCACTCGCGCGTTCGGCATTTGAGTCGCACACGCCAACCAGGGAACATCCGTCCAGTGCCGCATATATCCTCGCATGGTGCTGGCCGAGATACCCAACGCCAATTACTCCGCACTTTAGCTGTTTCACTGCTCATTGTGTCTACTGCACGGCGGAAGTTGTTCAAGGAAAATAGTGCTCTGAAATTTTTCACCGTAAAAATTTTAAATCTCGTAAAATATTCCTTGTGTTTGTATGGATTCAAGAGCCTTTTAGAGCGTGAAAGTTCGTCCTATCCGTCGCCTTTCGATGCCAGCACCAAATGCGAAAATTTCAAAGCATGCGGCTTGGACTCGGGCAACGACAAAGACAAAGGTTCGAAAAGTAGCAAACAGCCCGCATCCAAAACCAAAGACAAATTTAGAGAGGCAGCGAAGAAAGCGTTTCGCACTCAACCCGTAGTCGGGAATGTGTGGCTGGACAATATTTGGCTAATCGAGAAAATGTGCGAAGTTGGTGAAATTTTGCCGGGCATCTAATTTTTTCAGCGGAAAGTAGTGGCAAAGTTCGATTCTGCCCTCCCCTAGCGTTTTTCGGTAAAATTTTTCACTCTCTAGTTTTATCTGGCTGCCCGAGCAGGATTCGAACCTGCGACCAAGTGATTAACAGTCACCTGCTCTACCGCTGAGCTATCGGGCAATGCACAAATTTGTATAAATGCGATGTTTTCAATGTCAATGGTAAAAACGCCTCCTTCCCGCGGCACATCACAGAAGCCGCAACCACGAAACTGCGAAGCACAACAGGTATTCGCAGCCGATTTAGGACTTGGAAAAATTTGGTGCCAGGGGGCAGATTTGAACTGCCGACCAAAGGCTTATGAGTCCTCTGCTCTACCACTGAGCTACTCTGGCACTGCCCAAGCCGTATCAAGCACAATGCGCCATTTTTGTCAAGTGGCTTGTGAAATGGACTCAAATTTTCCAGACGTCCGCGGCTGGATGTCCAGCAGCATGTACTTCGCGATCGCGGCAATGGCAATGCAGTGGGAAATTTTTCCCTCGGCAACGGCATCAGCAAGCTCCTCCCGCGTCAGCAATGAAGTGGATAGGTCTTCGAATTCATCGAAATTGGTATCCTTCACCTTGCGGCAATTTTTTACTAGGACGACGTGCGTGGCGTTGGTTTGAATGGCCGGATTCGGATAAATCTCGGCGATCTGTTCCGCGAATTCTCCGCAAAAACCGGTCTCCTCTTCGAGTTCCCGCGTCGCTGCGTCAACGGCACTCTCTCCGCTGTGGATGCCACCTCCAGGTAATTCAAGTGAAAAATTTTCCACGCCGAAGCGATACTGCTCGACGAGGACAATTCTACCGTCATCGGTCTCTGCGACCACCTGCACCCCGTCGCCGCAGTCTACCATGAAAAAATCCCCGACTTTTCCCTTCGTCACATTCTCGAATTTGCAGCGCAGTATACCAAAAATCGCGTAGCTACCAACTTTCTCCGTGGTAAGTTTTCGCCACCTATCTAAGCTCCTATTATCCACTGCCGAGCAATGTGCCAACTTTTATTGCCTTTTCAAGGTTTCGTTGTTGCAAAACTAAAACGCTACAGTACACTTGTCGGTATTGCGAGGTTAGAGAGTTCATGCAAAAAATAAAAACTGTGGCCGATATTTCCTGCCAGGGGAAAAGAGTTTTTCTGCGCGCTGATTTTAACGTTCCACTCGATGAAAAGGGAAATGTCTCCGACGATTCGCGCGTTGTGGCAGCATTGCCAACCATACGCTACCTCATACAAAGCGGGGCAAAGGTAATTCTGGCGTCGCACCTGGGAAGACCGAACGGAGAGAGAATAATAAAGTACTCCATGCGCAACGTCGCGCTGTCGCTGGCTAAGCACCTCGGTCAACCAGTTTTGTTCCTGCCAGACTGCATAGGGGATGAAGTGCTACACGCCGTTAACAAAATGGCGGATGGCACAGTCGTGCTCCTCGAAAATCTGAGATTTTACAAAGAGGAAACGGACAATGATCCGAAATTTGCCGAAGCGCTCGCCGCGCTGGCGGACATCTACGTCAACGATGCGTTCGGATCAGCCCACAGGGCGCATGCATCGACCGATGGAATCACAAAATTTACCCGTGAAAACGTCGCTGGACTTCTGATGGAAAAGGAATTGGAATTTCTTGGCGCAAGGATCGCAAATCCGGAGCGTCCGTTCGTAGTTATTCTTGGCGGAGCAAAGATTAGCGATAAGATAAGTGTCATCTACAATCTTCTACAAAAGGCAAATTCCATGCTAATCGGAGGCGCCATGGCATACACCTTTCTTGCGGCTAAGGGAATTTCGACCGGGAGCAGCCCAGTGGAAACTGACAAAATACCGGTGGCAGCGGAGACAATCCGCATGGCGGAAAGTATGGGCGTCAAGCTGATCTTTCCAGTAGATCACGTCGTAGCAGCTGCCTTTGACAAGGAAACCATGACAGCCACGGATGTTTCGACGTCCGACGGGGAAATTCCAGCAGGTAAAACTGGCATTGACATAGGGCCAAGGACAGTGGAGCTGTTCGGTAGCGAAATTGCGTCCGCCAAAACGATTTTTTGGAACGGCCCCATGGGAATTTTTGAAATGGAAGGATCATCGGCGGGAACGTTTGCCATTGCAAAGGCAGTGGCTAGGCCCGGCGTGACCTCCATCATCGGAGGAGGAGATTCGGCCAGGGCGATTGCAATGAGTGGCGTCGGGAACAGTGTGTCGTTCGTGAGCACCGGTGGCGGTGCGGGCTTGAAATTCCTCGAAGGTGGCACTTTGCCCAGCGTCGAGGTGCTCGATAAATTGTACAATCCGGAGGATTGAGGCCCGTGGGTAAGAGCAGGAGGTATCTGATCGCCGGAAACTGGAAAATGAACATTCCAAGTTCCGACGCCGGGCAACTCATAGCTGACATCGTCGCCAAAATCGCAAACGTGACCAAGATGGACGTTTTGGTCTGCCCTCCGTTTACGTCAATCCACTCCGCAAAGAATGCTCTCGCCGGTATGGCCGGAATTTTCCTCGGCGCACAAAATTTTTATCCAGAGAAGAATGGCGCGTACACGGGAGAGATATCAGCCGTCATGCTACGCGAGCTCGGCGTTTCACACGTAATCGTAGGACACAGCGAGCGCAGGATACACTTCAGCGAAAGCGACAAATTCATAAACAGCAAGGTGCGGTATGCGCTGGCCAGCAACCTAATTCCAATTCTGTGCGTCGGTGAAACCGCCGATCAGCGAAAAAAAGGAGAAGAGTTGGCAGTGGTTACATCGCAGCTCCGAAGCGGACTAGGAGGAATTTCCCAGGCTGATGCAAAGAAGCTCACCGTAGCCTATGAGCCGGTGTGGGCGATTGGAACCGGCGAAACCGCTACGGCGGAGGTTGCGCAGGTCATGCACGCGTTCATTCGCAATTTACTCGTGGACCTGTTCGGACAAAAAGCAGCAAGCACGGTAAAAATACTGTACGGCGGATCCATGAGGCCGGACAATGCCAAAGATCTCCTCGGGCAGGATGACATCGACGGAGGATTGATCGGAGGCGCCTCACTGCAGGCTGGATTATTCGCCGACGTGGTGAAGATTGCCGGCGAACTAGCCGATTGAGAGAAAGCAGGCAATTTGCCGCCACGGCTGATTTTAGCCCGTGGACGCGCCTGGCGTATCCCAAGCGACACGCACAAAAATGCTGACTATTTTTTGAAAAATCTTTCCTTGGTGGCCATGGCATCGCAGAAGGAGTGGAAATTCTTCCGCCAAAAACAAAAACGCGCGAATCACGGACGGCGCCACATCGCCCTTAGCGTTACGATTTCTGTCTTTGCTGTGCTGCTGTTGGCAGCGTTCATCGATTTTTCACCGCACCAGACGAGGCTCGTTAGCACGCATTCCTACGACCCGGACATTGGGGAAAATATTTTCGGAGAATTTGGGGCAAATATCGTCTTCTATGCCATGAGGTACCTTGGACTTGCCGCATGGCTCCTACCCCTAAGCCTGCTCATGGTGGCCGGCATGCTGTTCCGGCCGGAGACGAAGCCTCTCAATGCCGGTCGACTGCTCGCCATCGCCGCGATGCTCATAGGAGCCGCCGGAGTTTTGGAATACGTCCACGGCAATTGCATGTCGCAGGAAACTTTTCTTGGGATTTCCGGCAACAGATTTTCAGCGCACCTCGGTGGGACTGTCGGATATTTTACATTTCGCTGCGCCATTGAGAAGATTTTCGGCAGCATCGGCGGGATGATCTTGCTGGCCACGACCTTTACCATTTCCGCGCCCTATGTTTTCACGAAAGGAACATCCCTCGACATAGCCCTCGAAAGAAGAATGGAGCAATATGGCTACTTTCGCACGATCGTATGGGGTGGCATTAGGATTATTTTCCGGGCCATTCGCGTCGTTTTGCTGTGGATTTTTGTGAAAATTTTCCACGCCCTGCGCTGGGTAGCGCAAAAGAGACTTCCAGCAAAGTACCCGGAAGGATTTGAAATTCGCGAAAGCTCAGAAATTGGAAACAAGGCGACGGCGCCCAAGGGGAAAAAATTTCGAGTGGAGCGCGCGACTCCGGCAGGGAACTACACCATGCCTCCCGTAGAGCTGTTGCAGCGGGCGAAAAAAATATCCAGCGACGATGACCACACGGCCATCTCAAAGCAGCTAATCGACACGCTTGCGCAATTCGGAATCGCCGTAAATCCCGGAGAAGTTCACGTTGGACCGGTGATTACGAGATATGAAATTTCTCCGGCTCCCGGAGTGCGCGTGGAAAAAATCGAAAACCTGGACAAGAATATCGCCCTGAACCTGCGGGCCCAATCGGTCAGAATTCTTGCGCCGGTACCCGGGCGTGGGTGCGTCGGCGTTGAGCTGCCAAACCGCAACCCGCAGATGGTGTGCCTGCGTGAAATTTTGGAATCACCGGATTGGCACGGAGTGAAGGCTGACATACCGATCGTCCTCGGACGCGGGACGACCGGAGAGCCGATGATCAATGACCTCGCTAAGATGCCGCACATGCTGATCGCCGGCGCAACCGGATCCGGGAAAACGGTTTGCATAAACGCGATCATCGCCTCGCTCGTGTACCACTCCGCGCCGGATGATTTGAGGTTCATAATGGTGGATCCAAAAATCGTCGAGATGCAGGTATTCAATAAGTTGCCGCATATGCTCATTCCAGTCGTTACGGATCCCAAGAAGGTCCCCAATGCGCTGAAATGGCTGATATGCGAAATGGAACTGCGCTACAAAATCTTCGCAGCGGCCGGTGTGCGCAACATCGCCGGGTTTAACGCGAAAATTTTGAAAAACGCCGAGGAAACGAGGCGTGCCGAAGAATTGGATCGTTCACTTTCACCCGAGGAGCGATCGGCGGTAAATAGCGCCTCTGCGGGAAATTCCGGCGGCATAGACATTCCAGACAAAAAAATTCCCTACATAGTGTGCATCATAGATGAATTAGCGGACTTGATGATGGTTGCCCCGGCGGACATAGAGACCTGCGTGGCCAGGCTTGCACAATTGGCGCGTGCTGCAGGGATACACCTAATTCTCGCCACTCAACGGCCATCCGTAAACGTAATAACCGGCGTAATTAAGGCCAATTTGCCCAGCCGCATCGCCTTCAAAGTGGCATCGAAGGTAGATAGCAGGACGATCCTCGATGGCAGCGGAGCCGAAGCGCTGCTCGGCCGCGGAGACATGCTGTTCCAGCCACCTGGCGCCGGCGGCCTGCTGCGTGCGCAGGGGGCGCTCGTCTCCGACGACGAAATCAACAAAATTGTCGACTTCCTAAGTTCGAAGAACGGGGCCCCGGCCTATGCGATGGACGTCCACGCACTCGTCGAAAACGGAGAGGACGGCGAGGATTTTTCCGACGGAAATTGGGAAGACGAAATGATGCCGCGGGCACTTGAAATAATTCGCAGTAGCGACCGAGCGTCGACATCCCTTCTGCAGCGCCGCTTGAAGATTGGCTACAATCGTGCGGCGAGAATCATGGAAGCTCTGGAGGCAAAGGGACTGGTGAGCGGAACAAACGGCCAGCAAAGGGGCGACCACGACATTTCCTAGCCGTGGAACACATTTCCAAATCGCGTGCACTGCGCGGCCATGCGCCCACTCGCCCAGCAAGTAAAAGGCTAAAAACCAGTGGTATGTTTGACGTTTTTGCCGTAGAAATACGCAGTTTGAGAATGTGCAATTTTGGCCGATGCAGCAGTAGCGTAGCGCCAACGTTTTTATTTTTGGCGAAATTGCAAAATTTTCATCTCTTGCTTGACATAGCGCAACACGCATGCTAATTCATCAGCGTGAATATAAATTATATTTCTAATAATGAGGTCGGTGACGCGCACATCACCGCAACGAATGAAGCTGTGAAACAATCGAGTGAGCAGCTCACATCTGTCAAAGTAGTTGCGCAAATCGATACACAGCTACAAAATGAAAACGAGCCAATGGCGATTAAAAGGCCGCTGAGCGAGATTCCTGTTATGGTCGAAGAATCCGACACCGGTGATTCGCAGAGTGATAAAAATATTTCTGCGGGCGAGGAATCTGGCGAACCACAGGGGTCAAGCTCTGCGACTCCACTCAAGGAAATCGAACCTTCATCCGAAAGTAAGTCGCCGAATGGCATATCGGAGGAAACCGGTGACTTCGATGCCGATATTCGCAGAGAAAACGAGGATGTTCCAGAGATGAAGGAACGGAGCGAATTGCGGACTCCCAGCCCTGTGGTCGCGGCGGAAGTTGATGCTACCGATCCGATGAAACAGTTCCCTGGGGTTCTCCGGCTGGTGGGTTTAATCAATGAAAAGTGTGGCAATGAAAAGTGTGACCAAGAAACGGAGACGTTGCTGGGACTTGCGAAAATCAAACAAATGGAGGGACAATTTCGCGAAAAATATGATGCTGAAGTGGGCTTTGACGAAATAAAGTATAGCATTCTTAAAATCTGGCCTAAAAACATTGTGTGGTACCACATCGAAAGCTATAAGACGTTTTCTGCTTTTATAAGCCCCATAAACAATGCGTTGAACAGAATTGAAGAGGAGTCGCAGCAGATAAAAACTTTTGATCAGCTGCACGATTTTTGCAAAGTTTTTGAAGGGGCCTGCCTTGACGCCAGGCTTGAAAAATTGCTCGCGCTCGGGGAAAGCGATGAGATAAAGTACGCCGTTAAATACCAAAGCAAAGATTCCCTCATGAATTGTATTTACAGCGAACTGATAACTCTCGCCGACAAGCGCAAAGCAGAAGGGCTTAACGCATTTGCCACGATGGCCGAAGCGCGAGATTTCATTGTTGGACGCAGCATCATCGGATCCGAGGTTACGGCCGAAGATGGCTCAAAGGTTACAGTCACGGATGAAATGCTTACAGAAGCCCTGAAAATAGCAAATTCGTATCGCCTCTTCGCTGAGAGTTATGACGAGGAGACCGCGGAAAAGCAATCTGAAAATTCCTAACTTCTTGGTAGAAGCCGGGAGCGCAAACCGAATTGTGGCCTTTTCGCGGCAACGCGCCGCAGCTGGGCCGCTGTTTAGTGCGCCGGCATTTCATTCGGCGCAGCGGACATCCCGTGATCTAAGCAGCGGCAGGTAGCGCCCGATTGTTTCCAAATCCCAGTACCACCACTTGATTTGAAGTAGCTTTTCGATGTCGCCGTCGGAAAATCTTTTCCCAATCGGGCGTGGTGTCGTCAGCCCCATCCAGGAACATTGCGCAATCGTCGAATGACCCACCGCGGTAGTACCCGGCATGGCAGGAAAAATCGCCGGCGATGACGTGCTTTGACTTTGCTGGTTACTTTATTTTACACGAATCGCGATAACTTTTTAAAAATCGCACTGCTCCATTAAAAATTTCACTCCAATGGAGCAGAAATGTGGCCAATTTCCAACACGATTAGTCACACAACGGCAAATGAAATCCTGAGATTTCCATTTTTATTTTTGATTTTCGTCACCTCAAAATTTCCGATTTCGATTGTGGAAGCGAGGTGTGTTCCTCCGCATGGAATTGGTTTATAGTTTCCGATTTGAACTGTGCGGAGTATTTCCTTGGGCGGCATTGGATATGGCAGTTTATAAAACCTTTTCTCAAAATCCTCGCAATTTGTTTCAAAAATTGCAATTGGAAGATTCGCCTCGATTGCCATTTTCATGGCATCTGTAGCGGCATCCCGTTCGCAAGTGCCAGTTCCCGTGAATTCCACGTAGGCTTCATTTGGGAAGCAGTGCGCCTTCGTTGCGACTATTCCGTTGCAAATTGACTCCGCGACATTGCTTAGCAAATGTCCCGCAGAGTGGTATCGCATGTGCAAAGTCCTAGCGACACCATCCAAGGCGCACAGGCAGTCCTCTCCTGTCAAAATTTCCGTATACTTCCCGCCGATGTAGTGTTTTATTATTTCACCATCCTTCCTAACACTGGTTAGATCGAGTACAATGTCGCGACATTTTATTGTACCGACGTCCGATGGTTGCCCTCCGCCCTGTGGGTAAAACACCGTACGGTCCAAAACCAAATAGGTGCCCTTTTCATCCACCGCAATGGAAATGACCTTTGTGGCAGCTTCAAATATGTATGAATTTTCTGCGAACAGTTGCATGGTCATCACTCCGGCGATCAAAGCGTACCATGGCGCGAAGGCAACAATTTTTACGCTTGAGATTTGTCGTATTGCCCTAGTGGCGTGTGCGTTAAATGGCGCACATCTAATGGCAAAGTTCCGTTGGCGTCAAAATTGTGTACATTCTGGGAAAATTTTGCTTTCTGCCGAAAATTTATTTACGTCATGGCGCTTGATCCATGGACTGGCATTTTGGTCAAAAAACTTTCAAAAACATCAACTGGAAGTGTGATTTTTGCCACCCAAGAAGCAAAATTTCATGGGAAATTTTTGGCAAAAGGGTCATGATTTTCGGGCCGAGTGCATCCGGTAAGTCAACGATTGCGAACGCGCTCGGTAAAAAATTTGGCGTTCCGGTTCACCACCTCGATCGGCTCTGCTTCCTGCCGAACACTTTTTGGGTTCCACGACCGGTTGAAGAATTCCAAAAATTGCACGAAGCGGCCGTCAACTCGAGAGAGTGGATAATCGACGGAAATTACACTAGCCTCATGGCTTCTCGCATTGCGCGCGCGACGGCGATAATTTGGCTAGACCCACCTGCAATCGGGTGCATTTTCAGGTTCTACGGAAGATTTTTTAGAAAGCACCGCCGCCAAACTCCCTACGCCGGCCTGCTCGAAGGTGCCGATGAAAAATTTACGCTCGTTGCAATTAAGCACATCATTCGCCACAAAATGAAGAGACAGTTTTTTCTAAAATTGATCGGACACTTTCCAGCCGAGAAAGTTTTCCACATGAACTCATTCGAAATGATCAAGGATTTTTGCGAAAAGATCGGGACTGAGTTGTAATTCACAGCAAAAATGCACTTGCCTTTGCAATAAAAAATTGCGAATGTCCCAGTTGGTGAATTTGTTTTTGTTCATAGTTTCTATGGCTATTTTTCTTGTTGTCAGTGATTTTGCAACTGCGCCGCGGAACTGTATAATGGTGGCGATATGGCAATCACCCAGAAAGTGAAAATCTATAAACTTCTATGCGCGCCGGTGCAATTTCGACACATGGTGGCAAAGAACGCGGTGACGCAATGGAACAATGCAAGTTGGGCTTGATGTACGCCATAGGCGAACACGTCGAATGTGATTACAAAAAGGCGTTCCACTGGTTTTTTCTAGCGGCTAAACAGGAGAATTCTGCGGCGAGACGTACCCTGAGAAGCAGAAAATGACGAAAATGGATAAATTCGCGAAAACCAACCAACTAGATGTTGACAACGCACAGTAGTTTGTGCATTTGTAAAAGCGTGGAGTTGGTAACTGCGAGTTTGTCGAGTCGTTTGGCTCTACTTCGCCTTTTTCCCGTTGCCGTGGTTTTGCCCTGAGGGGTGTACCTAATTGGAACACACGGATCTTATTCTTACCGATCCCATCTTTTGGCGGGTTTTGCCCGGATCGGCATTTTCATTTTTACTCTACGGGAATTTTTATCATGCATGAGTTGGTTATTACATGCGGTTTCGTATTATTTGGCATGTTTTTTGGAGCGGGAAACTTGGTATTTTCGCTAAAAATAGGGCAGGCAACCGCGGGAAACTGGATCCCGGGCTTTTTGGGTCTGATACTATCCGACGTTGTTTTGTCATTTTTCGGACTCTTTTTCGTCATAAAACGACACAACGGCAACAGTGCCGAATTTTTTGGAGAAGTCGGAACTTTTGCAAAGATCGCTTTGCCGTTTCTGGCCCTATCCCTACTCGGACCATTTGGAGTTGCGCCTAGGTGCATTGCGGTGGCTTACGGCGGGATGAGGCACCTAATTCCGGAACTGCCACTCTGGGCATTCAGTGCTATGTTCTGCGCGGCGGCTTTTTTCATCGGCCTAAGCGGACAGCGTGTGGTCAATGTGATAGGGAAATGCATGGCGCCAATTCTGCTGGCGTCCATGGGAATTTTATTTGTGTCTGGGGCCATGCATCCACACGAGCTGGAGTATCCTCTGTCTCCGATGGAGTCACTGCGGGAAGGATTTGTTACCGGATACCAAACCATGGATTTGCTTTTGGCCTTCTTCGCGGCAACGCTGATTTTTTCCCAAATACGGGAATCGCTCCCTTCCAACATATCGAAGAAAGATGCGACGAAAATCGCCATAAAATCTAGCATTTTTGCGTCCATATTGCTCGCGTTGGTGTACTTTTGCATGGTTTTTCTCGGATCCCACTTCGCATTTCTACTGAGAGAGACGCAGCCTTCGGCAATACTGGTGACCATAGCGAACCACCTTGCCGGCAATTACGCAGCGCTGTTCATTGCCGTAATCATGACACTGGCGTGCTTCACCAGCGTCGCTCCGCTAAACGCCATGTACACAAAATACATGCACTCTTTGTTAAAATTACGCGACGACCGATTTGGCACCGTGCTGCTCGGAACCACCGTAGCATCTTTTTCGATATCGCTGTTCGACTTCGGCGGAATAGTAGGATTTCTGGCCCCTGCACTCGAGGCGCTGTATCCGAGCATTGTCGTGCTAACGGCAGCCAGCATTTTCATAAAAAAACGATATACTCTGAAAAAGATACTGTTCTATGGGGTACTGGGGATCGTTTTGCTGCGTTCCATATTTCACAGTTTTCAGTTTTAAAGCGGGCAGCCCCGTAGCTCCATTCGGAATTTCCGGGGTATAAAAATCTGCCAACGGTTAATGGACAACCGAGCTTAAACACACGGCACCGTCAGAAACACAACCCTTCGACATTGCGCTGCCACAAATGCGCCTTTCCCAATGCAAATGATTGCAGTTTTACATTGCTCAATCGATTCGTTCGGATAGCGGGCACCCACTATCCATGCCAAACGAACTAAACTGCAACGGCTTCGTCGTCGTCCACAGTCAAATTTGCCCTATTTTGGAGCAACTCCCACACTTTCTTGCCACTCGATCCGTCCGGAAGCTTTTCTAACGTGTCGATACCATCTTTAACTTCCTTGGAAAGGATCATTTTGAAATGTAACTTGTCATCTCCACAGAGCAAATACATAAGCTCAAATAAAGTATAACTCCCTTTTTTGACTTTACCGTAGAACTTTTCGAAAATATCAGCGATGTCATTATTTTCTTCCTTCGCTTCCTGATAGGCGTCGTATGCGAGTATCAATTTTTCTGGCGAAAAATATATGTCTCTCGCATCGAAAATCTCAACTTTTGTACGATTGATCTTGCCTAGAAATACTATGCTACCTTCGGCATCGACTACGTACTTCACCTTGTCTCTAAACACATTAGCAAACTCTTTATGGCAGACACTTTTTAAATTCTCCGTCTCTTCTGCATTCTCCATCTTTTCTGCATTCTCCGTCTCTTCTGCATTCTCCGTCTTTTCTGGATCACCGAACATTAGATTTTGGGATAGCCAAAAAATGAATGGCAGCCCGTGTTCGCCATTCATAAATGGCTCCAAATCTCGCCTAAGGCCGAGTGCAATATTTTTTTGATTCGAAAAAAGACATAACACCTTTTCATTTTGCGTAAATTTCTCAAGGATTGTCACAAGTTCTCCACAGCTGCACACATCCGAATTAGTTTTGATCACTCCTAGGATTTCTTTCATTGTCTGAAGCAAGCCGTCTACATGCTTATCTTCTACGACCGCATGAGTTTCTTTATAGACGCAAAGCACTTTTATGTTCGAGATCATAGTTTTAAATGATTCCAGTGCTTCCTTTGAGCCATCGCACATTTTCTCATTGTCAGAGATAAATTTCCTAGATCTATTTTTTATATTTTCGAGATTCGACATCACCCACTCATATGTTTCCTTCAAAGACGCCCCCTCCTTAAGCTCGCCGGACTTTTCAGTGGAATCAATATTCACCGAAGGCTCAATCTCCGGCTTACTATTAGACGATACGTCGTTGGCATGCGGTTGTTCGTCAACTGTTACCTGTCTTAAAATCAGCGACTTTTCCATAGCTTCGCCCGATTCCACCACTTCCCTGTCCCCAAAAGAAACTTTGTTCTCCGCCGATGCCAACGGCTGAAGAGATCTATCATTTTGTGCTTTGTCAGGAAACTCCGGCACATCGCCCAAAACAACTGAACGATGATTGTTACACAAAACTTCATTTGCACGTTTTAACATATTATATCCTGGTTATTTCTTGCGGGATTTATGCTTGGCGTAAAATCCTGAGCCTGTCAACCAAGGAAATTTCTCAAATTTGAAATTAGTAAAATTTTTAAGAAAAAATGTGTGAATTGAAATTTTCAAATGAGCTGTGAATTCACTCGCTTCGAAAATTCAAAAAAATGAACGGCACCCTCGCATGGTAGCATAGCCGCACTACCATCGACGGCTGAAGGCTTAGCGAACGTGTTCGGGGTGGGAACGTGTATTTCACTTCGCCTATGTCCACTAGCAACGGGATTAATTGCTCGCGACAACGCTGTTCGCCCCAATGATCGCACCATCTCCGATGTGGACACCGGGCAATATTGTCGCATTTTGGCCGATCCAAACATCATTCCCTACTAGCGTGTCGCCCTTCACTGTCATTTTTTCCAGTGGAGGAACGGGTGCGCCGAAAGCATCGAAAATATGAAAGGGAAATGTCGAAACGCTGCCCATGGAGTGGTTGGCTCCATTCATAATGAATTCAACGCCCTTCGCTATTTGACAAAATTTTCCGATAACAAGCCTATCTCCGTAGAAGTCGTAGTGGTGCGTAACGTGACTTTCAAAATCGGTATCACCGAAATAGGTAAAATCTCCAACGGCAATATTTTTGTTTTTTACCGTAGGCTTCACATATGTGACCGTGTCTATACCCGGAATCGGGAAAACCACATTCGGACCTGGGATTGAATTTTTCACGGCTGCATTAAACCATTTCCGCTATCAGCATGGTTTCTGAAAAAACATTGCCATCTATGGCTTTAACTATGCGAAATTTATATCCCAAATTCCAGGATTCCAGGAGAGGTTTTATGTCAAAAAAATCACTCTCATTGTGATATATGCAAATCATTAGAGTAGGCTTTTGTGATTTTATCGTTTTTTCTGCTCCCCGCAGCATATATTGCTCAAAGCCTTCAATATCAGCTTTTATCAGACCAATTTGCAAATTATTCTTTTCCACAAAGGTGTCCACTGTCGTTACTTGCACACTATCTGAAATACTGCAGGTTAAATCAATGTGTCTAACAAAGCTGCTCCCAGGTCCTTGCAAATACGCATTTCTTGTTTCGTTTCTGTCTCCCAATCCTATATTTACTGGAACTACATTTTGCAAATCATTCATTTCTATAGTCTTCAGTAACAGCTCGTATAAGGTGGGCACGGGCTCAAAAGAAAAAACTTTTTCACGAGTATATGGTGATAAAATCAAGGCGGAATCTCCCACATACGCACCAATATCCAGTATGCATTTACTTGCGATTTTATCCAAAGTTGCGAGGGTATTCATGTGCAATTTGTGGTAAAAAATCGATGGCTCAAATGAATTTATCGGGAGAAAATATCCCATACAGGCAAAGCAATCTCCGGCCTTTATGATGTTATTCTGCATATTGACAGTTATCTTAGCTAAAATTTTCTCCTCATGCGCATCCGTCAATATTAATTCTCCAGCAATCGCTCGCTGGAGGCGGGAAAGTATCTTATGCACAGTTAAAATGCTATCACTGTCCAAACCACGCAACAATTTAAGATATCTTTCTTTGAACAAAGGGCTGTCAAAATTTTGCACCAAGGGACGCAGGATTCCCTCCATGTCGCATCCGCTCACATACAAATAAAATTTTGTCTGTTTATGCTCACTTAGCCTTATGAGGCGCTTAATTTTTTGATAAAAAAAGCGCATAGAGCACACCAGAAGCAAGCTGCAAACCAATGAAGCTAATATTATAAAATTGAAATCCATCCCAATAAAACAAATTTATGGATTAAAAAAAGTAGCCGCGAGCTTTTTTAAAAAAACTCACGGCACAGACCCGGCAACTATCTACTCTCGCACGGCAGCGTGGCCGCACTACCATCGACGGCTGAAGGCTTAACGAACGTGTTCGGAATGGGAACGTGTGTTTCCCTTCGCCTGTGATCACCGGGAAAATTTTCTCTGAAATCTCGTATTCGATGGCACACCTGTCACCGGAAGATAAAGTTCCAACACCTATGCGCTGGGCAACTCCGATGGCTTTTTCGATAATACTCGATCAAAAATCATAAAATATTCATAATTTAATGCACTGCGGGCCCCATGTCTTAAAAGACGTTGCGAAGAAAAATAAAACCTCACGAGTCATTAGTATCGGTTAGCTCAATGCATTACTGCACTTACACATCCGACCTATCAACCTGGTAGTCTACCAGGACTCTTTAGGAGG
>JAIRXR010000010.1 GCA_031268175.1 Puniceicoccales bacterium
AGATCTAGGAATGCGCGGGAAAAGATCCCAACGAAGAAAGAAATTTCGCAGGACGAAGCGCCGGTGAAGGACGAAATGCCGGAAATTGTGTACACTATGGAAGATCTCGACAGAGAATACGCCGAATCAATGGAAGAAATGGCAAGGGGAGAGTGTTTTTCTTGTGCGACAAAAGAGGAGCTTTTCGAACACCTGCGCGACCTGGAAAACGAAGTTAACCTAGAGATGAAAATGGAGAAGTCGAATGGTGTTGCACGCGAAGACCTCTAGCAAATTTGATTCTGAATATAAGCCGTTTCTGCGGTATAACAAAAAAATAGCTAAAAAAATTAGAGAATTAATGGACGACATTCTGGAGCATCCCACAACGGGCATCGGCAAACCGGAACGGCTGAAATATTCCGCCGGAAACACATGGTCCAGACACATAGATGATAAGAACCGCCTGGTGTATTCCATAGGCGATGGGTATGTTTTATTCAGAAGATGCCGTGGCCACTACGATGACCGCTAGCCGGCATACTGGTGTTCATATTTTTGGAAATTGCGCCAACATACATCCTAATGGCATCAAATTCACTTTCACGTTGATATTTGCACAGAAATGAAGTAAATGGTTCCCATGGCTATCGCTAGAAATGTTACTAGAAAATCTAGAAATGCGCGGGAAAAAATCCCGACAAAGAAAGGAATTTCGCAGAATGAAGCGCCGGCGAAAGACGAAATGACGGAAATTGGACGCGCCCATGCACCTGAAAATTCGGGGAACACGGAGTTGGGAGATGGTGGATCGTTTATTCTCAACGCTGCTGATTCTTCCAGGGATTTGCTTGCCAAAGCGCGGGCGCTAGCGGTGGAAGAGCGTGTTTCACTTCCAAAGTATCTAGCGGCCATGCTGTGGCACGCCATCCGCGGCCATGATCTCGCCAATATCCACTTCTTCCAGGACGGATCAGGGGATTCCTACGATTCAGAAGTCATTCGCAAAATGTGCGAGCAAGCAAGGGAGGAGTCTGCCAGAGGAGAGTGTTTGGTGTTCGAAACAGACGACGAATGTAGGAATTATTTCAAGGAAATCAGACGCAAACATGGCATCTGCGATTAGAAAAGAGTCAACCAAAGGCTTTAGCAAACAGTACGATGAGCTTTGCAAATCTGATTCTAAAAAAGCTAAAAAAATTGGGGAATCAGCTTTCCTCTGCATTTTCACGCTTTTCGCATGAACTTTGTGGGAAAACTCACACTTTTCACACGAATTTTCGGAAAATTTTAATCGTTTTCCGATTGTAATTGCATCGACCATTGGGTAATGTTATAACATATATTCCTATGAAAACGAAATTAAGAAGGATAGGGTCCTCGCTCGGCGTTTATCTTCCAAAGAAAATAATAGATTATTTGCAGGTTGAAGAGGGGAAAGAGCTGCAAATCGTTCGCACACTTAATGGTGTCGAGCTAACAAAGCTGTCCGATGAGGCGATGAAATCACTGGAAATTGCTAAAAAAATATACGCTGAAAACGAAGATTTATTTTTGATGCTGGCAAATGACTGATTTTAAATACCTTGAGGTTTGTGCAGTTTTGGCCATACACCAGAATGTCATCGAAAATAGCGGCGGAATGTTCGGATTAAGGGACGAAAATTTGCTAATTTCCGCAATGCAAAGGCCAAAAAATCTTTCAAATTACTGCCCAGATGCCGATATTTTTGAATTGTCTGCGAGTTTGATTGGTGGAATTACCGCGAATCACCCGTTTTTCGACGGCAACAAAAGGACTGCCATTTTGTGCGGGTTGACGTTTTTATCGATTAATAAATTAACAATCAGAAAACTAAATACAAATGACGCGCACAGGCTTATGATAGATTTGGCAACACACAAAATATCAGAAATCCAATTATCTATTTTTTTGAGAAATTTGGCGATAGCTGACAAAAAAAATATTGGCACCACGCCAGTCTAAAAGGATTGTATTTTTGCGGAGATAGGCAACGAAAATCTCCGCATATCCTGCGGAGATAAATTCAATGGCAAGAACTACGAAAACATCGGACGGATGGTCAAATGTGACCGCCGGTGTGGCACCGCCGTCCCTTCTTTGCACATGGTAAGGGCGCAGGCATCCGCCATGTCCGGTGACTTCGCAAGTTTATGTTTTGGTTGCAGTATTAGGCGCCCTTCCCTTTTGTCGTTTATTTCTATGGCGAGCAGTTCCAATAAAATCTGTTCCTTCCTCTCGTTCGTACCGCAAAGGTCCATGGACAATATGCAGGATCCTATCATTAATGAATGGGAAGCTCGCATGCATCGGCTGTAGTGACTTTATGTACAGAAAAGCATTTGAACTGGCGAAATCCAACCAACTCGATGGGGAAATGGAAGTAAAGCGACTGGACAAGCTGTTCGGCATTCGGTGAAAAAATACCATCGCTACGTTGGAATTTCATAATTGGCATTCCGCATATCCACACACAGCGCAATGCACAATAATGGTGGTTTTGCGTGGTAGATGTTGTTGCCGTTCTAACGGATAGTGACAATCCAAAAAATTATTGGTCGGTTCTCACCCTCCGAAGTGATTACTGAAGAATTTTTCCGTAAAAAAGCTTTGAAGCAGGCACCCCCAGTACCTACGGGTAGACACAACTCACACCACAGGGGCAACATCCGATGTGCGGCTATAGCCCAGATATTCTATCTGCGCGATTATCGGCTGTTTGAAATTTCTTATGCGGTAGGAAAGCTCGTACCCGGTGTCGTCAATCCTAAATTTGAAAAACAAATCGTTCCCAGCTTCGTCGTCCAAATTAGCGCATACAACGGTACTCTTATCCCACTGTGAATCATTTGGTATGTACAATATACCGATCAAATCGAGGCGAATGCACTCCACCGGGCCACACTTCCCAGCCATTATTTCTTTTAGCAGAAGCTTTCTATCGATGGGACCAGGAACTGGCTTGTCATCGCATCCATCGTATTTTTTTAAAAATTCTTTCTGCTCGTGCACTACAGCCGCACTGACATCCCTCCAGTGAAGCGGCGTTGCACGAGGTCTTTTACTTACATCCTTCACCCAGTTAACCATTCCGGGAACTGCAAATACATTAAATGCATCCGTGTCCCTTTGCACCTTTGCCGCATCGATATAGGGTATGCAGTTAGTAGGATGCCCAACAACTTCCTCTTTGTCGAACTCACCGGCCGCAGAACGCCTGCAAAATTCCTCCATTGTATACCATTTCTGGCCAAAAATATCTACCGTCTCCACAATTCTTTATTTCGTATCGCTTTAATCAAAAAATGTCAAGATTTTATCGTGGCTCATATATTCTCATTTCGTTGAAACTTGCCGCGCTAGTTTTCGCTGATATGCCTATACCATGTAGCAAACGGCTAGTAAGCTCAAATTCATTATTGCCTGTTCTTACTAGGGCTAAATACTCTATGCGCCCATCTTGGTCTACCCAGGTTCTCTCGCCGATTACGTGAAACGTTTTGTTGGACATTGTGTCCGGGTTCAAATAATTAATTGCATCCACATCCAACAAATTCTCTATGTGCCCCGTGGGATTGAGGCCACCTATTTTGGCGTAGAGCTCCGCATTTGCCGTGGGCTTCTTCTGTGAAAAAAATGTCGCACGGCGCAGGCCATTGTTTCTGTGTCCCTCCGTCCTAGTCTTGAGATTTTGTACGAATTGCTTCGCCTGTGCGAGGTTCATGGTAGCTGGTACATCTATAGGAGCGCCGTTACTGACAAACCCCCTGTCTCCATCAACGCCATAGTACAGTCGCCTGCTGAAAATAAACGCGGAAGCGGCGGATACATCATCAACCACTGCATTTTCCTCACTGTTTGTCGAACTTTGGGTGGAATTGTCGCTCTGCCTATTGTTTGCCTTGGTTACTTCAGCTTCTATAATTTTCCTAATTGCAATGAGTTTTTCATGGTCTGTTTCTTCTGGTGTCTTGTTATACACGGCATGTGCGAAATTTGCCAGAAATGCGTCGTTTAGATCCCTTACCGGGTGTTTTAGGCCGATGATGATGTTGTTGTCGCTATTATTATTTATGTCTTTTATGCCGTCCAACGGCCTGTACGCCGTATCATTGTCTAGGAGATATTTTCGATTATCAATCGCGTCCGGTTTTTTGGGTTTTATTTCTATGAATATTTCATCGTTATAGGGAATAACCGCGGCAGCTGTGATAGTTGCTGTGCTGGGCAGACTTATTGGCGCATTCGTCCCAGTGGTTAAAATTTGTCCGTAGACGCCGGCCAACCTTCCAGGGAAATCGGCAATTTCGCTGTTGATGATGGCGTGCATGTTGCAACTTGGCATGCCAAGTTGTCTACACGGTGTAAACAGTGACTGGAGAATGGCCATTGGTATCGTTCCCGGCGGAAATTGTGACACAGAGGAGGAAGATGACGAGGAGGGAGCTTGTTGATATCCCATGGCTGCCAGTATACTTTGGCCGGCCGTACCGGGTTGCCAATCGGCAACGGCATTCAATCTGGATTTGAGCAAGTGTTTGAAGGTTGTGCTGCTAGAGCTGCTTGACGAGCTGACGCCGCCAGGTGAATAGGCATTTACCAAAGCTCCTTCGGCGGCGTAGATCGCATTGGCCATGCGACCCTCCAATAATTGTGGTGCGGTGGTAGGTAAAAGGACGTTGGTTCTGAAGGTCGCCGGTTCGAGTCCGGTCTGCCACCCCACACAAGCCGCACGCCATCTCTGGATCTATGGAATTATCAGCTTTTGCCCGGGCCTCAGGGATTTCGGATCTTCGATCGTGGAAGCGTTCACCCTGAGAATTTTTTCCCAGAAATGCGGCGTCCCGTAGTATTTGGCGCTTATGCTGGATAGCGTCTCTCCGCCACGTACGGTGTGCACCATTGGGCCCTCGCCGGCGTTTCCCATTGATCTCATCTCTCCATTCGAGGCATCGGTCAGGGCGGCCAGCTTTGCTTCGCAATCGGAGAGCTTCTTCCGATAGGAAGCGGCTTGGTTTCGAAGCGAAGTATTCTGCGCCTTCAACGCACGAGCGGCCTCCAGTAATTCGGACTCACTTTGGGAAACGCCATTGTAGGCCGGCAAACTTTTCAAAAATTTCTTCTTCGCGGTGTCGATGAGCTGCTCCGCAATTTTTATTTGATTCCTGTCATCGCATTCCTCAATGTATCTTCGCAGGAAATACATGGCGGTCACTGGGTCGTCTCTTTTATCCATGTGGAGCGTTCCGAGCAGCAAATTCGACTCCGGGGCGGTATCGCGCGACTTCACGACTGCCATTAGAGCTTTGATGGCGTTATCATAGGCTCCGCTGCGAATGTGCCGCATCGCCAATGCGAAATTTTTATCATCCACTTCCGGCTTCGACGACTGCCGCACTGCGCCACCAGCACATCCACTGAAACATAAAAAAATCAAGGTGAGCAAACAAAGCCGCAGCCAACCGCAAACACCCTCCACGGGCCACTCCAATGGAGCGGCAGACAGCGGCCAAGCCCTACTCCGATGGCTTCGTTTTTGGTAACCCAACGATTGAACTTTTTTCCGACCAAGTGCCACGTTTTTTTAGCAAATCCACCCTTTCGTAGCGCTTCAAAACACTGCGTTTACCAGTCGTTCCGCCGCTGCTTCTCGTAAAACTCGGATGCTGTGTCATCTTCTAATCTCCTAACTTGTTTCAATAAAAGGTGCATGTGAATAAAAGCAAGGAAAATGAGGAATTTTTCCTTGTTATTTCCGCTTCGCAATTTATTCCACTTCGCAGCATTTTTTCGGAAAACCAATGGAGAGCAATAACTTAGAAAGGTGCGACGCCGGTGTTTTTGAGGCCATAGCAAGGGAAAGAGCAAGGCAGGAAGAACACATCGAATTGATAGCATCGGAAAATTTTGTTTCGAAGGCCGTCTTGGAGGCCGTTGGCAGTGTGCTAACGAATAAATACGCCGAAGGGTACCCGTGGAAACGCTACTACGGTGGCTGCGAAAATGTGGATACCGTCGAGCAGTTGGCCATCGACAGAGCAAAGCAGCTGTTCGGCGCGGAGCACGTAAATGTTCAGCCGCACTCCGGTAGCCAGGCAAATTTCGCCGTCTACGCATGCGCACTAAATCCGGGAGACAAAATTTTAACACTTTCTCTCCAAAACGGCGGACACCTTACCCACGGGCACCCGAAAAACATCAGTGGCATGCTGTACGGCGTGAGCCACTACGACATTCACGCCAAGACCGGCCGCATTGATTATGATCAAATGGCACTCATAGCCAAAGCGGAGCGGCCGAAGCTGGTCACCATCGGAGCATCGGCCTATCCCCGCGCCATAGATTTCAAACTGGTAGCCGAAATAGCGCACACAAACGGCGCACTGGTCTTGGCCGACATCGCACACATAGCGGGCCTCATCGCCACCGGCTTGCACCAGAGCCCGGTTCCGCACTGCGAGTTCGTCACTACTACCACGCACAAAACCCTGCGAGGGCCGCGCGGCGGAATGATAATGTGCAAAAAGGAGTACGCCAGAGCCATCGATTCTGCCATTTTTCCAGGAACGCAGGGCGGCCCACTTATGCACGCAATCGCTGGCAAAGCCGTGTGCTTCTCCGAAGCGCTAAAGCCGGAATTTGTGGAATATCAGAGGCGAGTTGTCGCAAATGCCTCCGCTCTCGCCGGGCAAATGGCGGCCAATGGGTATCATGTCGTCAGCGGAGGAACGGACAACCACCTCATGCTCATAGATTTGCGAACAGTCCGTGGGAATATGAGCGGCAACGACGCGCAAGTGCTCCTCGAACGGGCAAATATTACGGTGAATAAAAACACTGTGCCGAATGAAACGCGTCCACCATTCCAAGCAAGCGGACTGCGCCTCGGAACACCAGCCGTGACGACACGCGGCATGGGTGTGGAGGAGATGCTGCAAATCGCCGACCTGATAACCGCAGTACTCAAAAGCGCCGGCGACGAAGGTGTCATCGCCGCCGCCAGGCACCGAGCAGTGGAAATTTGCCACAAATTCCCACTGCACTATTAAATCGAGTTCGCCGAGCATGGCGTACCGCAAAGCACGCGGGTTACAGCGCGTCGCAACTCAGCCATCGAAACAGGATTACCTTGTACCTGCGGCCAAATTTTCCGTTTGTTTCCGACAGGGCATCGCCTGCGTCACCGGGGAAATTTTCCCGGTCGCACACATATTCCGGAACGCGTTGAACAATCGCCTCACAGTAGGCACGCTCCATCGTTTTGCCGGAATTGTTTACGTGATCGCCGAAGGCGCGCACCAAAAATGTGTCGCCGCGGGCGCATAGAAAATGCGCCATCTCCTGCAAAATGTCGCCCTGATTGACCATGTTTGGCAAATTTTCCTCCAAATATCCGCTAGCCGAGGCGTCGTCCCACAGTGGAAGGGCTTTTGCAAAGTTTATCCTCGTCCGTTCGCAGTCAGAATTTATGCCGGACTCGTCGATCGCCGTTTGCAAAACGCCGGCCCGCGTGCAGTCCCAGGGATTTTGGCTGACAAATCTATTGGCAAAATTCCCCACACCGGAAAATGGCTGCGAACGCTGGCGGATCGACGCGCCGATGGCTTCCGCTAAATTTCTAACTTTTCGTTCATCGAATGATGGAAATTTGTCCACCGTTTTTTCCGAATAAAATCGCGGAAAGAGCATTTCTCCGTAGGAATTTTTCACGGACGACAGGGCGCATTCCCACGGAATCGCCTCGCAGGTATTCACGTTAAATGGGCCATCGACCAGCAAAATTTCAGCCACATTCTCACAATTTGCTGACTTCGCATGGCTCAGCAATTTAAAACGTCTATTCGCAAGACAACTCAAATCGGCATCGATGGCATCCGGCGAATTTTTCGTGGAAACAAAATATCCATCCAGCAGTGCGTCGTTCAGCAAATAGGAATAGTCGTAGAGCGACTCAACGCGCCCACGCGACGGCCAGAGGGCCCCGCGCGTTGAATTTTCATGGAAGGTTTTGTGCAGCGGAATCAGCGGATTTGCCCTGGAGCTGCAAAAAATTTCACTTGGGAAATAGCCCAGTGGTGCGAAATTCGCGTGCCGCAAATACCCGACATTTAGCACACCGCAGACGGCATCCGGCACATCAAACAGGACGAGGTCGCTCAAATAATCCACCAGCGCTCCATTGACCTGGGCAATTGCGGTTGAATTGGCGACGGCGCACGTGAAATTCCAGTTGCCGGCGGCGGCATTTTGCCCGAGAATGGACGAATATTCCTGGCAAACTGCCCTGCCAATGTGTGGAGCTCGCGGATTGCAATTGGCTAGCCAGCGCACGCCGCAATTGCCCGAAGCGTCGGCCGGAATGCCGCACTTCATGCGCGCTGAGAACGAAAAACAGTTACCGGTGCCTTCAGCGAACGCCCTCTCGCACTCCAGAACGCTTCCATCCAAATGATCCAGCTCATCGATTTCCTGCAAAATTTTTCCACTCTGCCCATGAATTAGTCGCCAGCCGAAGCAATTCCATCCCACGTTGACATTGCCGTTGCCGTTTGTGCAACTCAGCCGAAACGCTGAGTGGCCGCGCGCCGGAACGCCGCTGTCCACATACGCGAAATGCTGTCCGCCGCCGACATTTGACATGGCATTTCCGCCGTCAAAATTCACTGGCTGCGAGTTAGCCAGCGAAAAAATCTTCACTTCCCCGGCTCCCAGGTCTGTGGAAAAATTCAGCTTCAAAACCTTCGATGGAAAGCTTTTGCCATCGGCGATGGCAATGGGGAAAATTCCAATTTTCGAAAAACTTTGCTGAGCGTCGTTGAAGGCTAGCAGCGTCAGACTCGCCGCGGATCCGCCGTTCGGTGGCCGGATGAGCAACTCCACGGAGTAGTCAGCCCGCTGTAAATCGACGCTGTACGGGTTCCACAGTGCGATTTGTGGAACGAACGTGAAGGCGAAGCGGCCGTCGACATTCGCCACGCCGATACTGACATTCGCCTGTACAAGCAGTGGGAAGACGCCGTGTATTGTGGCCGATTGCAAATCGTCATCGGGCGAGTCGGCAGTCGCGCCGGCGTAATCCGCAAAGGCCTGCGGCATGTATGGCGGATCCGTCGCAATTGCAGCCATGTATCCATTCCTAGATTCCCTTGGCAAATTGAAAAAAGACAGTGCAAAGCCCAGCGTGGGGACGTACGCCGGTAGATCCGTCTGCCGAGGAAACAGCAACTGCTTCGCCGTCGCACCACTTTCGGCCAATCGGGACAGATCTCTACGCAATCCACCGCTCCTCGAATTGCTCAAAACACCGTGGGAATGCAGCGTAAACGCGTGGCCATTTTGTGAATACTTTTCAAAGGCGGACCTGTCCAAATACGCCAGCTGCTCCGGAAAGTCGACTTTCGTCAGGATGAAATCATTTTCCAGCCCACTGTTTTTTCCGAAAATCATCCCCCTATCGAAGGCCTGCGGGCAGCAGTGACGCACCTTTTTGGCACGAAAATTCACGGATTTGAAGTACCTATCGACGGCGTTGATTTTTACTTTTTGGCTTTCATCGGCTATCCAGAAACCGCATTTGCCGACGGTTGTTGATCCATCGACTATGCTGATCGGAGAAACGCACACGTCATCTGAGCCGCCAGATGAAAAAACTTTTACCCAGACGCCGGTTTTATCTTCCCATATGGATTCAAAATTTTCCGAATTTTCATCGGAAACTAGCCAGCCAAGAAATTTTGGAGGCACGCCAAGCTCCGCATCTTCCGTGCTCCAGACGCCTGTGCGGTATTTTTTGTGGCCGATAACATCCGCAACGGCCTGCGCTGGTGCAGTGACGCGCATGTCATTGCCGGATAGTCGCTGCAACTTTTCAACGGCCAGGCCCAGGGCGAACAGCGCATTATTCTTCGCCGCATTCGCATAGCTGTCCCGCCTGGCATGCAGAACCCATATGTAATTTATCGTTCCAATCCCTGCAAATATACCACCGATGAGCACGGCAATCATGGCGACGAAAATGAGCGCCACTCCCCTACCCTTCGAAGTCATTGGCAGCATGTTAATTTCTCAAACGGCTATTTGAAGTTTTAAAATTTTTCCATGCGCACCGCGATTGTCTTTGCTATTTTCACAGCCTTGGCGACCGACTCCATGCAGCTTTCAACGGAAACCATCGCTTCGCCATCGTAAGTGTTCAGCGTCTCAGCGACGATTTCCCAAATCTGCGGGAACTTAATTTTGCCATCTAGAAATTTTTCAACGGCGACGGAATTGGCTCCCTGGAAAACGGCGCAGGCGTTATTGGCTGAATTCAGGCACTGGCGTGCCAGCGATAGACTCGGAAATCTCTCCGTGGATGGATTGAAAAAATTTAGGGATTTCTGTGCAGCAAAATCCACCGTCTGCGGCGCCGATGGGCATCTTTCAGGGTAAAATAAACAGTGTGCTATGGGAAATTCCATGTTCGTCGGACACATTTGCGCCACAACTGATCCGTCGCAAAACCTCACCATTGCGTGGACGATGCTTTCCGGATGAATTAGCACATCTATCCTTTCACCTGGCACGTCGAACAGCCACCGCGCCTCCATGACTTCAAGGCCTTTGTTAGCCATCGTTGCCGAATCGATAGTAATCTTTTTCCCCATTGCCCACGTCGGGTGGCGCAGCGCCTGCTCAACGGAAACATTTTTCATGTCCTCCGCGGAAAAGCTACGGAACGGCCCTCCGGAGGCGGTCAACACCAGCCTGTCGACGTGCGCAGCATCGCCACCTCTGAGGCACTGAAAGATTCCGTTGTGTTCGCTGTCAATCGGCAACAGCGGCACACCATTTTTTCTGGCATGTTCGCAGATGAATTTGCCGGCAACCACCAGCACCTCCTTGCTAGCCAGCAGCACCGTCTTTTTGCTCCCGATGGCTGCCATCGTTGGGCCTATGCCAGCCGTTCCAACTATGGCCATGAGCACCGAATCCATCTCTGCGAGGCTAGCCAGCTCGCAAAGACCACTCTCTCCGCAGAAAAAATTTGTCCCACCGGAGAATAGTCGCTCTCTGCCGGCCAGCGCCCTTTCATCGCCGATGGCCACATTTTCGACGGCAAATTCGCCGGCGATCGCCGCCAATTTCTCAACGTTCGCATTTGCCGAAATTCCCACAACATTGAAGCGGTCGCGGTGCCTGCGAATCACGTTCAGAGCGCTTGTGCCGACGGACCCAGTTGCCCCGAAAATTACTACCTTTCTGGCCATTTTCCGCACAATTTTGTCCAATTTTCGCCGCTAAAAAACCTAAGCGGCGATGATTTCGGCGAAAAATTTAATCATTGCAACGGCAAAATTTTTTATGACCCTGCAAGGCTAGGTGGTGCAACATTTGGCAATGGAATGAAATTTCACAAAAAGTTTCTGAATTCCGTGAAAGAAAGACTAGAGTTCTTGAAATACTTCAAATATTTGGAAGGGTTCAAGTCGAAATTTTTCATAGCCGTCATGGCTGGTCTTCTGTATGGCATTTCCAGTGGATTTGGTATCCCAGTAATTTTAAAAATTGCAGCGGAGAAAGTATTCTCCGTAGATTCACTTCCGCTGTACGTCATAATTTTGGTTTCCGTATCCCCAGTGATCGCCATGACGCTGCGGGCAACCTTTTCCGTAATTAATTCCTACTACCTAGGATTTTGCGGACAAAAGGTGTTGCAGGGACTTAGGGTGATGGTCTTTGACAAAATTCAAAGATTGCCTCTGGAATATTTCAAGAAAACGGCTCCCGGCGCGCTGATCACGCGCTCACTGAGCGACACAGCAAATCTGCAGGAGACCATAATTTCCGTATCCCAGGAGATAGTAAAGCAGCCAATCGCCATATGCAGCGCCACGGTGGCTCTGATATACCTCTGCCACAGGGAATCGAATGGGTGGCTACTACTGATTCTCTTGCTCGCATCGGCAGCCGTTGTTTTTCCCATAAAGGCAATAGGGAAAAAGATGCGAGAAAAGGCGATGTCGGCGCAGCGCGCCAACGAAGGAGTGGCGACCAAATTATCACACAATTTGTCGGCAATTCAGGAAATACGGGCGTTCGCGATGGAAGAAACGGAAGTGGCTAGCTACCGTGCCATATGCGATGATCTCACCAAATCTGTCATGCGATCGCTAAAATATTCCGTAGTGATGTCCCCAATAATTGAAGTGATCGCATCCATGGGCGTCGGGCTAGCCATGTTTTTTGCCTACAAAACGCACGTGCCACCGTCGACATTCATAGCGCTCTCAGGAACGCTGTATCTCAGCTACGAACCGATTAAAAAAATCGGCGAGCTGCACAACAGGTTGCGGGCCGGATCGGCGAGCTTGTCGAGAATTGAGGAATTGATAGACTTTCCTGAGAAAATCTGCGATCCGGAAAAACCTGTCAGTGTCGGCAGATTGATTGGCAATGTTGCTTTCAATAACGTGTCTTTTTCATACGGAGAGGGAGCAAACGCTCTCGCGGACGTGTCAACCGAAATGAAATCCGGCCGCGTCTATGCACTAGTTGGAAGCAGCGGAGCTGGAAAAACCACCATGGTAAATCTGATACTTCGCTTCTACGACGTAACGGAAGGGGCGATCACAATCGATGGCATCGACATTCGCAACATGCGGCTAAAAGACCTGAGAAAGAATATTTCACTGGTTCCGCAATTTCCGATGCTGGTAAATGGAACAATCGAGGGAAATATCAAGTGGAGCGCGCCCGATGCCACGCACGAACAGGTTGTTGAAGCGGCGCGAAAAGCCTACGCCAGCGAATTTATTTCCCAGCTGAAAAGTGGGTACGACACGCTCGTTGGAGAGGGCGGAGCGAGGCTATCCGGCGGGCAAAAACAGAGAATTGCCATCGCGCGCGCATTCCTACGGGACGCCCCAATTCTCATTCTGGACGAGGCCACATCGGCACTGGACGCAAATAGTGAGAGAGAAATTCACACTAGCATAGAAGATTTAGTTAAAAACAGAACTTCGATTTTTATTTCGCACAGATTCAGCATGATGTCCGTGGTCGACATGGTCTTCGTCCTAGATCACGGTAAAATTGTGGAAATTGGTTCGCCGAGTGAACTCGTGCAGCGCAGAGATTCCATCTACTACAGCCTCTACCAAAAGCAGCGCGGAATAAAGGTGCCGGCAGTCGGCTCTGATCACACAGACGCTGAAAATTCCCCATTGGAGAGTCAAACAGTTTTTCGTTCCATAAAAAAATTAGGGGTTTAGCTTGACACTCGTCAGGCTACGTGGTAAGTATGGTGTTATGAAAGTAAACAATTTGAGACATGGTCCAGTCGGCGCCAACCGCGCTCCCAAAGCCGCTCCGGCGAAAAGAGGAAAGCCGGTGAAAGCTGCTAGGCCGCGCCAACATGTGAACCAGCCTAAAAATCGGTTTAATGGCAAAAATCTCAACCTGAGAAACGTTAGACAAGCCCCAAAGAAGCCTGTTGTGAAAAACAACAAAAAGCCGGTCGCGCGTAGACTTGCCGTGTCTAACCTCCCAAAAAAAACAAAAATGGTTGGAAACACAACACTGAGAATGTGGCAAGGCGACATAACGAAGCTGCAAGTCGGCGCCATTGTAAACGCCGCGGACGAAGATCTCACCGGAGGCGGAGGAATCGATAGAATCATTCAAAACGCCGCCGGGAATAATGTGAAGCTGCAATGCAAAAAATTGAGTTGCAAGCTCGGTAAGGCGGTTGTCACAAGTGGAGGTAATCTCCCTTGCAAAAAAATCATTCACACCGTCGGTCCGGACCTGAGACTGGATGCGAAGGACAGAAAAGGCAAGACGCTTAAAAAGAATGGCAAGGTGGTTAAAACCAATAATACGCATAAGCCGACAAAAGGCGACATAGGCGCCCTTGTGCAGTGCTACATTTCTTGCATGAAGGAGTGCGAAAAGAATCACATTTCTTCCGTAGCGTTCTGTTGCCTATCCTGCGGAACCTATGGATTTCCGAAGAAAGAAGCCGCAGAGATTGCATGTAACACTGTTAAAGGATACATCGCGGCGCACCCTCAGACATGCGTCAAGGATGTCGTGTTTTGCGCTGGAGACAAAGCGCAGCTTGGGTTTTACAACGCTGCTGCTTAGCATCGGCTCGAGTTACGCGTCCGACTTTGGCGAAGATTAAAAAGGCTGCCCCCGCGGGGCGGCTTTCGCGCTTGTTGGTGTGTTCGCGTGCAGCCCAGGTCTCTTTTCACTAAAAATATTCTTTGACAAAATTTCCGCATTTGCTAGGGTGTCCCATCTGTGAATGGTAGGTTTTTTTTCGCCGCCTTGTGTTTATCCGCTGCGGTGTGCGAAGGTGCGCCGAGTACAACTCAAAAGACAGCCTATGATGCGGCAAAACACGATGCCGAAATCAAGCGTTATTTGGAAAAATTCGATTCCGGGAGAAAAATTGCTCCGCGGTGTCCGTCGGGCAAAGCAATTAAAATTGCCAACGTGGAAATAATCGCGTGGATTGGGGACATAACCACGCTAGACGTCGATGCGATCGTGAATGCCGCCAATGAAAGTCTTTTGGGAGGCGGAGGTGTCGACATGGCCATCCACAGCGCAGCCGGGAGCGAGCTACTCGAAGAATGCAAAACAATGAACGGATGCGGCGTCGGAGAGGCAAAGATCACAAAGGGATATAATCTTCCGGCCAAGACCGTAATTCACACGGTTGGGCCGCGGTTGTCAGACGGAATTCCAAACGAGGCTGCCATCAAAGATCTGCGAAAGTGCTATACCTCGTGCTTGGAGCTATGCGAAAAATTTTCGCTAACATCAGTGGCGTTTTGCTGCATCTCCTGCGGTGCCTACCGCTTTCCATACGAATTAGCCGCCAGCATAGCGTACGGCACCGTGATGGATCACATAAGAAACAATCCGCAAACATCTCTCAGCCTTGTGGTATTCTGCGTGCCAAACAAAAAACACTTCTCCGTGTACGATTCAATTCTTCGACGGTAGTGCACCTCTCCGCGCACGGCGCGCAATTGCAGGCAAATTCGCCGACTATTTTTTTAAAAAATTAGTGTTGACGTGTGGCGAAAAATGTGTTGCTGTAGTAATACACCAGTTCACTATGGCAAAGCGACAAACGACAGTTAAAATAGCTGACCTATGCGATGCCTTGCTCGCACTTGAAAGCAGGGAAGAGGCGGTAAATTTCATAAAAGACCTTTGCACGCCAAAGGAAATTGCCGCCCTATCCGAACGGTGGAAAATTTGCCAATTACTTGCAATGGGCGATATGTCATACAGGGAAATCAACGCTGCGACGAAGGCCAGCATCACCACCATAGGACGCGTCGCAAGGTTTTTAAAGGACGAGCCATACAACGGCTATGGAAAAATTTTAAACAAACTAAAGGCAAAGGAAATATGAAAGTCGTGAAAATTCTACTCCCGCTAGCGGCTCTCTGCACCGCCTTTGTGCTGGTCTCTGCCTTCGCGGAGAGTGTGCCAAATGAGAAGGTGATTTTGATAAACAAGTTCGTCGATCACCCGGCGCTGGATGAGACGGCACGTGGCATCATCGACGCGCTGGCCGATGCCGGATTTGCCGAAGGAAAAACCGCCACCGTGCGAGTTGAATCGGCGCAGGCAAGCGCAGCGCTCGCATCGCAAATTTCCAATAAGTTTGCCAATCAATCGCCGGATGTGGTTATCTGCATAGGCACCGTTTCCGCGCAAAGCATGGCGAAGTACGCGAATGCTGGCACGGCGAAGGTGATATTCAGTTCCATCACCGATCCCGTCGGCGCCGGACTTGTAAAAAATTTAGACGAGACCGGTGGAAACATCAGCGGCGTATCAAACTTTGTAAGCCTCGAACCACAACTCGAGCTCATGAAAAAATTTCAGCCACGGCTAAAAAAACTCGGCATAATCTACAATGCGGGCGAAATGAATTCGCTGAGCATCGTCGAAAAACTGAATGCCGTTGCCGGACAATTCGGATTGAAAATAGTGACGCAGGCCGTAATAAAAACATCGGACGTCCCCCAGGCAGCAACAAGGCTTGCATCGACCGTCGATGCGATATTCATAAGCAACGACAACACGGCGCTGAGTTGTTTGCCAAGCATAGTGCACGTGTGCAACTCCGTTGGCATTCCCGTCTACGTCAGTGACACTGACGCGATTGGACTGGGAGCTCTGGCGGCCCTGGGACCAAACCAATACGCCGTCGGCAGGCAGACCGGCGAGATGGCGGCAAAGGTTTTGAACGGAGCGAGCATCGCCACCCTGCCAGTTGAATTTCCAACGACGATGGAACTGGTGGTGAATGCGGCGGCGGCGAGGTTCCTGAGAATCATAATTCCGCAAAGTGTATTCTCATCGGCAACTAGAATCCTTCCATAAAAATGAACACACTTGAAATAGTTAGCGGCGTTGAAATTGGCCTAATCTACGGTATTGCTGCGATTGGCATATGTCTGACATTTCGCCTAATAGATTTTCCCGACATGACCTGTGACGGAAGCTTCGTACTCGGTGCGGCAATTTCAGGAATTTTGATAAAATCCGGATGCAATCCGTGGCTCGCCCTATGCGCTGCGACACTTGGAGGAGCCCTGGCCGGACTGGCAACGGGAATAATTCACTCATTTTTCAAAATTTCCAACCTGCTTTCCGGCATATTAACCGCGTTCATGCTCTATTCGATAAATCTTCGCGTGATGGGAGGCGTGCCGAATATTCCACTGATTGGGGCGGCAACGATATTTTCCGGCGCAAGCGCGATCGCCGTACTCACCTGCACATGCCTGACCGTAGTGGCAATTTTCACGTACCTACTCGCCACGGATTTCGGCCTTGCCCTGCGGAGCGTTGGCCAAAGCAAAGGCGTTTCCACCAACTACGGAGTAAACATACGATTGGCGAATGCCGTTGCGCTAATGCTGAGCAATGCCCTAATCGGTTTGAGTGGGGCAATTTTCAATCAACACCAGTGCTTCGCAGACATCTCTCAGGGCGTGGGCACGCTGGTAATTGGGCTGGCGGCGGTCATGATAGGCGAAAAGTTGTTCCCATGCTGGTCGTACCTGCTCATCGTGCCGGCGTGCGTTGTCGGATCCATCGTCTACAGAATTTTCATAGGCTTTGCCCTGCACAGCGAGATTCTCGGGCTGAAAACGCAGGATCTGAATCTCATAACCGGTCTGCTGATAATCATTGCCATGGCAGCACCGAAATTCAGGAGGCGGTCGTGCTAGTTCTAAAAAACATAGGCGTCACATTCGACGGCGGAACATCCATCGGTAGCACGATCCTCAATGGCATAAACTTGCGCGTCTGCGGCGGTGAATTCGTCATTATCATCGGCGGCAACGGCGCCGGAAAAACTACGCTATTCAACGTAATTTCCGGATTGCTGCGGCCAACAACCGGACAGGTGATGCTGGATGGCAAGGACATGGCGAAAATTCCAGCACACGAGCGTAGTCAGTACGTTGCCAGGGTCGTGCAAAATACGATGGCGGGAACGATGTGTAATTTGACAATTTTTGAAAATTTAGCCTTCGCATTCACGCGTGGCAAGCGAAGGAAACTACTCCCCTACTCCACCTCCGCCAGGCGCAAAATTTTTGCAGAAAAACTGGAATCGCTCGGCATCGGCTTGGAAAAAAGGATGAATGCCACCGTTGCAAGTCTATCTGGGGGCCAGCGGCAAGCCATCGGGCTATTGATGTCCGTTCTGGCGCCATCGAAAATTTTGCTGCTGGACGAAATTACGGCAGCCCTCGACCCAAAAATCTCCGACAGCGTAATGGCACTGGCAAATAAAATAATCGTGGCCGAAGGGCGCACAACACTGATGATTACGCACAACATGGCGCACGCCACGGCCTACGGCGACCGCATGCTGCTGCTCGCAAACAGCCACTTCCAGAGAGAATTTTCCGGGCCAGAAAAGGAAGCCCTAACCCCTTCGGAGCTGGCGAAAGTGTTCGGTGAAGTCTGAGGCATCCACTTGCCGCACTTCAGCGGATGGCTTGTTCATCCAATTTTTCAACTTTGGTCTCCACAAAAAATGACGGATGCCACTTCACTACGTACAGGTTGCTGCCCGCGGCCTTGGCCTCTCTCCACATCTGTGCAAGCCTGGACTTAGCCTCTTGGCGCGATGTTCTTACAATTCCTAAATTAACTCCTCCGCTCTCTATGAATCCGAATTTCCACGCCATGATAACATGGCCGAAGCGGTATAGCGACCGTTCATCGCCACGGAATATGAATACGACCAGATCCGTATCAGCCACTTTATTCATTATGAGATCTAAGTCGTCGTAAGAGAGCTCCTTCTTCGTATCGATGGAGAGTAAAATTACCCCCAATTCTATCAATTCGTTGGTGTTATGCGGCAAATATCCATTTGAAACGTAGTGGACAAGCCCGGAAGAGTCAAATCCGCAGCACTTGAACGATCTCCTAGGGCCCTCCAGATTTTCCTGTGAAAACTTGTAAAGGCCGTCCAATTTTATTTCTTCCGAGGAATTGCACCCATAGCAGTAGCGGGCCTCCATTATGCCATTCAATTTTTCGGAGATCACATTCATGCTAGGCGGGATCGCGCGCTTGTCCGGCGAACTGAAATCAGTGCTTTCGCAGGGACTCATGCTCTCCTCCACAAATTTCCTGTGCACATATCCGGATATCGCGTACGAACCGTTGGTGACGGTCACCCTCACCACACCGTTTTTCAGTATTTCATCGACGTGCACGTAAAATCCAGGCATCAAAATCGTGTCCAATTCGCGGCAAAGATTTCCTTTGACGCCAACTTCGTACTTAAACTCCGTTGAGGGAACCGAAAAAAGAGGAATGAAGGCGTCGACATCAACGCGGTATGTGTCGCCAATCACTGGATTTTTGACCGCCGCTCCAGCGATGGGTGTGTATGAGAAATAGGCAGCAATACACAGAAACATCACCATTTGGCTAACTATTTTTTCATGGATTGAAATCATTGGTGGCGATGCTTAGGAATTCCCTGCGGAAGTAAAGTTTTTAAGACCAGCCTAGGTGGCCATGCGGCGCATTCGCAGAAGGGTTTCAACGCCACTGCGACTACCAAACGCCCCAACTCAGCGCATCGCAAATATCGCCCGGTAGAATTTATTTGCTGGACAAGTTTATGTTTATCCTTTCTCATCTTTCCGTACTAAAGATGGCGGAATACATAGAGGTCGTCGGGAAAATTATTGCGGTGTTACCGAGCACGATGTTTCGCGTTGAATTGCCGAACAAACACGTTGTCCTGGCTCACATATCAGGGAAACTACGCAAAAACTTCATCAAATTGATGATAGGCGACGTGGTCAAGATGGAGATGAGTCCACAGGACTTGCAAAAGGCGCGCATTACATTTAGAATGAAAAACGCAGAGGCGCCGAGAAACACGCCCATACGCAGCTTCGGACCAAGCAGAAACCAACGCACAAATAGAAGATAGGCTCTCTCCTGGAAATGCCGCATGGAACGATAGTTGCCCTCGCCACGCCAATGGGGAAGTCGGCGATCGCCATAATTCGCGCGAGCGGAGATTTGTGTGCTAATCTGTTTCAGGCCCTTGTTGCATGTGAAAAATTTTCGGCAAAAACGCTTTACCTTCGCAGGTATTTTTCGATTGACGGGAACGCCATCGACGACGTTTTGGCCGTGTTCTTTGCCGCTCCCAATTCATACACCGGAGAAGACAGCGTGGAAATGCACTGCCATGGAAACATGCTGATAGTCGAAAAAATTCTGGAGGATCTGATCCGCCGCGGCTGCAGGCCGGCTGGACCCGGCGAATTTACTAGGCGGGCCTTTTTGAACGGCAAGCTCGATTTGTGTCAGGCGGAAGCGGTTGCCGATATCATCCACGCCAGCAGCGAACGCGCCGTTGCCGTTGCCCGGAACCAACTCAGCGGCGCACTGAGCGAAAAAATTGGCGCGCTCAGTAAAAATCTCATCGGTGCACTGGCGGAAATTGAAAGGGAAATAGATTTTTCCGATGGCGAAGAGCTTGGCGAAAAAAATTTTCAATCGATGGCCGTAAAAATCGGAAAAATAAGCAAAGAGCTTGAAAATTTGATCGACAGCAACCGCTGTCGCACAGCCATCGAAGACGGCATAGCGACCGTCATCCTCGGGGAGCCGAATGCCGGAAAGAGCAGCCTATTCAATTTTCTTGTCGGTGAAGATCGCGCCATCGTGAGCGAAATTGCCGGAACCACGCGCGACGTAGTTTCGGAAATGATAACCATTGGCGGAAACACTTTGAAGCTCTGCGATACGGCCGGATTGCGCAGCGGCGCACGGTGCGCCATTGAAAAAATTGGTGTAGAAAAAGCTGTGGCTATGGCGAAAAATGCAGCGCTGTTTTTCATAGTTTTGGCCGCTGATGCGGAAAAATTGCCAACTTTCCCCGTTGAAGTGTCGAACCTTTTCAATGCCAAAAATGCACTGCTCATCGTCAACAGAATCGACTTGGATAGAAAGTGCGACAGTACCCATTTTCTCCCGCACTTGGACAGAATGGAAATTTCCATAAAAAATGCAACCGGCACGGCGGAAGTTAGAAAAAAAATTGGCGAAATAATCTCCCGAAACGAACTTTTGAATCAGGACGTTGACATTGCAGTCAATGTGCGCCACGCGGACATCCTGCGCCGCGCCAACGAATCTCTTCTGGCGGCCAGGGCTTCCCTTGAGCATGGGGTGAACGTGGAAATCATCGCCGAAGACATTCGCCATTCCCTCGAACTACTGGGAGAAATCGTCGGGGCGTACGACAGCGAACGCATGCTCGACGCGGTATTTTCGAATTTCTGCGTCGGCAAATGAAAATCCCTGGAATTCAAGCCGCCGCGCCATCCAAAAATCGCAACATTTGCTATTGACAGCGGTGACCACAGAAATAGCTTGCAGAAATTGCTGGTGGTTTCGCCAGCGGAGCGGCCTAGGGGGTAGTAGTTCAGTTGGTTTAGAACGCCAGCCTGTCACGTTGGAGGTCGCGGGTTCGAGCCCCGTCTATCCCGCCAGTGGTGCTTTTGTCGATACCATCTCTGCTTCTCGATTGCGCTGCAAATTGCGCCATTTTTGTTTGACCGTTGAGTCACATTCCAGCGTGCTGTGTTTGCAAAAAAACAGTTACGCTGGCCAGCGGACTCGCATTCTACGGCTCACACACATCACTCTCACAAAAGGCTTCCAATCCCACGCCACGTGAGAATTGGTGGGCGGTGAGGGACTCGAACCCCCAACCTACTGGGTGTAGACCAGTTGCGCTAACCATTGCGCCAATCGCCCAAATCAAGCTGACATCGCAGATTTTATCCACGAAAACCAACGCAATGCCGTTTGCAAGCCCTAATTCCTGAGAATTCAAACACTTTGATGGGAGCCATTTCGTTTGAAATTCGGCAAAAGCGCGCATCCATACGCCCTTCCAAGGCAAGTATTCGAGGCCTTGTTTAGTAAAAAAGCGTTGCATATTTGAGGCAAAAATCTTCCATGCGCGTGCAATGGCATTGCACATCGTTGAACATCCACTCGCAAGCAAAATTCTTACGGATCTGCGCGACGAAACCACAGGCGCGTCTCGCTTCCGAGAACTTGGTAAGCAGCTGACATACTTCCTCATCATTGAGGCGACGCGCAACCTGAAAACTAAGCCGAAGAACATACGGACGCCGCTGGCCGATTTCGATGGGGCAGACCTTGGACAATCGATAGTTGTTGTTCCGATTCTAAGGGCCGGATTGACAATGCTGCAACCGGCGCTTGAGCTGCTGCAGGACGTTTCCATCGGATACATTGGCATGGAGCGCGACGAAACCTCGGCAACTGCAAGGACGTACTATTGCAAATTGCCGAGGCTAAGGGACAAATTCGTAATCGTGCTGGATCCCATGCTCGCGACTGGAAATTCAGCGGAATTGGCACTGGAAGCCGTCATGGAACAGGAACCGGCAAGTGCCGTGATGGTGTCAATGATTGCGGCCCCAGAGGGAATTAGGCGCCTTGAAAATTCATTCACCAACGTTCCAATTTACGCCGCCGCCGTCGACGAGAGACTGGACGAGCGCCGGTTCATTTTTCCAGGATTTGGAGACTTTGGAGACAGGGCATACGGGACGAACCAGAAATGGTGAAAAAAATAATACGCGCCTGTGATTTCGTCGATCGGGTTATCGTTCGCTGCCTGCTCGAGGGTATTTCCGTCGGCGTATTTTCGTTCCTCGCGATGCTGGCGGCGTGCATCGAAGGCATATGCGCGTACAACGCGAAATTAATTAGGGGGAGGCGCAATGGAACGGCTGTCGAGTAGTCACCAAACGATGATGGTAGTCGGCTGGCTCGCAGTGGCGTTCTCGCAAACGTTGCTATTTTCATCATCCGCACCGCTGAGTGTGATAACAAAAATTCCGGAAGATGATACGACGCAAACTGGAGTCCCATGGCACAAAAGCTTCAACATGAAGATAAAGACCAAACCCGGCACAAGGCGCATAATTTTGGCCATACTACTGGTGCGCTATTGCACCATGGGCTCTTTGATCAATTTCATCGGCTCGGTGGCTCTATTCGGAAGTTTGGTGATGTTGACGTCCGGATTCGGCGATGCGCGCTACGCTGCAAAAAAATTCGCCGCCTACCATTTTTTCGCCCTGGTTGCCTGTGTGTGCGCGAATGTATTCGATGGAAGTAGTTCCGATCCATCGATTTCGCTAATTTTACGCACCATCGCCCTTGGCATACTGATCGGCGCATACCCGCTTGGCGGATGGATTGATTCTTTTTTTTCCAGGGGAACGT
Organism: Puniceicoccales bacterium; assembly: GCA_031268175.1. GTDB lineage: Bacteria > Verrucomicrobiota > Verrucomicrobiia > Opitutales > JAIRKQ01 > JAIRKQ01. The sequence goes on from JAIRXR010000010.1 coordinate 22,841, forward strand.
CCTTTTTTATTGGCACGTGGCTCATTCTGGTGCGCCCAATCCTCGTGAAATTTCTAGTGGAAGTGATCGCCTCTGCGCCAGATAGTTTTGCGAATCGGCGAACCCTTTTCACATCGCTGGCTCTAGCCTGGCTTTCCATCGGCTTCGTCCCGGTTCTGTTCTTTGCAAAGACCGAATTGCGCAAGCTCATTGCCAGCATTACCGTTTGGAGCAACGGCTATGTCTGGCTGTTTGCCGCCTACTTGCCCACTGAAAACATGGCCTTACTGGTGCCTTTTGCCATTACTCAGGGAATTTTTCTTGCCGTGATCTCGGACGGTGCTACGGCCTTGTGGCAGAAAAGCAAGACAGATTCCGTTCGAAATTTTCACGGGCTATTCGAAAAAAATTATTTCATGGCGGTTTTAATCATATCTTCCCTATGCTTTTTGGTCGCCACGCCAATCATCTTTATCATCAAATGGGGCATTCTTCGACTGCCAAATGAACTAATACTACAGCCGCCGGTTGGGGTGCTGCTGCCGGCGGCGTTCGCCCATAGGATTTACAAATTAATGAAAGATCGTCGACCGGAGATAGCTGAACACAGCGAAACGAATGATATCTGACACTGGAGATGGCAACGGTGAAAAGTAAAATAGCGATTTTCCTGGATAGGGACGGCACCATAATTGTAGACAAAAATTATCCCAGTGACCCGGAAGGCGTTGAATTGCTCTCCGGTGCCAGGGAGGCGATTACGCTGCTCAAAAATTTCGGATGCCTACTGTTTTTGTTCAGCAATCAAAGCGGCATTGGGAGGGGGCTCCTTACTTTCGATGATGCCAACGCATGCAATCGTCGCATGGTCACGCTGCTCGGCTGCGGAGATGGCGTCTTCGATGAAATTTGCATGGCTACAGAAGCGCCAAGCGCCGACCCAATTTATCGAAAGCCGTCGCCGAGATTTATCTTGGAAATGATCGAAAAATACGGCTTATCCAAAAAAAATTGCCACATGGTCGGAGACAAGGAAAGTGACGTTTTCGCCGGCATAAACGCTGGGATAAACTCGGCGCTGATCTTGGAAAATCTCGAAGGCAATGGAAATTTTTCCGCAAATTTTGACTGGCAGGTTTTCCCATCGATTCTTGTTTTTTCAAACTGGCTCATTTCTAAAAATTCCTAGGCATTTCGAAGGCACTCCAAATGAAAATGGGCAAAAAATAGTAAAAATTTTTTTTAGGCGTTGCCTGGACAATTAAATTTTGCTTGATATTTTGTATAAAGTTGGGCAATGATGGTTCATCTTTCTGATTTTTCTGGAAAATGGCGCTACATAGGGACATCAAAGATAGGAACGTCACCCTCAAGTACTACACTTTTGAGGAGTTGCAGAATTGTGCCACCAATGATTTCAAGGACCTAAATGCGATAAAATTGGCTAGGACGCCGCACCACGAAATCGGAGCGTGGCTCGAAAGGCTCTCCCACGAGGATAGAGAAATAGTACTTAGAAAATTATCCGCCGGTGACATCTCCGCGGTGCTTGCTGAAATGGACGCCGAAGATTCGGCGGAGATAATTTCCGAAATGCGCGATGCGAAGGCCATAAAAATTCTAAATTCACTGGCCCTGGACGACGCCGCGGACATGTTTCGCGAACTGGACGAGGATGACAGAAACAGGCTGTTGACCAAAATGCCTCCTATCGCATCGGCCGCTCTCCAAAACCTACTGACCTACGAGCATGACACCGCCGGTGGCGTGATGAATCCGCACGTTTCGGCGCTAACGATACACATGACGATCGATGAGGCCATCGAATTTTTAAGGAACAGCAAGGATTTTGCTGAAAACATCGACAGCCTATACGTCGTCGACGAAAAAAAACACCTCGTCGGCGTTCTAAACGTCCAAAAATTGCTCTGGACGGATCCCAACATAAAAATCGGAACCATAATGTGCGAAAATGTCGAGGGAATTTGCACGCCGGAGCAGGACAAGGAAACTGTCGCGCACATAATGGCAAAAAATCACTGCAATACGCTGCCAGTAGTTGACGGCCAGCGGAGGCTGATAGGCATAATTACGCACGACGACGTGATTGACATTCTGCGGGACGAGGCGACGGAGGACATTCAAAAACTTCACGGCGCCGGCGGCGATGAAACCATACACGACGGCGTTTGGTACAGCATCTCAAAGCGCACGCCGTGGCTGGTCATAAATTTGTGCATCGCATTCGTGACTGCCAGTGTCATCCAGTTTTTCGAACACAAAATCGCCCAGCGCACAATTTTGGCGGTTTTCATGGTCATGATAACCGGCCTGAGCGGCAATTCAGGCGCGCAGACGCTGGCCATATCCATACGCGGGCTCGCCCTCGGCACATACAAGAGCCTGGATTCTCCAGGAATCATATTTAGGGAGACGCTGAAGGGTCTGTCGAACGGCATCATTGTCGGGTTTATCGCGGGCATAGTGACAGGAATCTGGGGCCACGATCCGATGGTTGGAGTGGTGGTGTTCGTAGCAATGATACTGAACATGGGACTATCCGGATTTGTCGGATCGTGCATACCGGTGCTTCTAACGCGTCTGAAATGCGACCCTGCGCAGAGTTCCTACATCTTTCTCACGTCCATAGCGGACATCGCCGGAATGTTCATATTCCTCGGGATCGGATCCCATTTTCTGCTGTAAAAATCGGTTCGATTCAATTTCATAGTTGCCGTGGAACGAATCGCCAGAGACCTGAATCTGAAAATAATTCCCGATTCGCCGTTCTACGGAATGTTTCCAAAAATTGGCGGCCTGCTCGGCAGGCAAACGCTGTGCGGTAAATTATACGGCAAGCAGCTGACTGTGTGCGTGACAAAGTTTCCCGGCTGCAAACAATTTCCGATGCGGATCGTCGCAAGAGTTGACCTGCACATCGAAAAGCAATTTAAAATAACCGCCAGGGCAAAGCCTTTTTTCTCCAGCATTCACAAAATTTTCGACGGGAACGCATTTTTCAGCAACAATCCGATTTTGGACGGCAGATTGCTGTTTTTCACCGACGACGGCCGCCTTCTCCGGGCGATCCTCGGCTACGAAGAGATTCATGATCAATTGTGCACCATTTGGCAACCGGGAAAACGCAGTGGCACGCTAATCGCGAGCAACAATTCCGTCATTTACCACGAGCCATTCGGTTTGGTCACGAAGGCAGTCCGCGGAAGAATAGAGAGCGCAGTCACGCTGATTTGCGACGTTGCTGATATCCTGAAAATGTTCGGAGCAAATTGACTGCAGCGACGGGCGAAGCTTTGCCAGTTGAAATGCGACTCGACAAGATTTGCGCAATTGCAATCATTCCTGCCATGCGCATAGTTTCGTGGAATGTGAACGGCCTACGCGCAGCATTGAAAAAAAACTTCTACGCATCAGTCGCCGTACTTGACGCGGACATCCTCTGCCTTCAGGAAATAAAGGTTGATGAGAATTCCATTCCCGATCTCGACCTGCCCGCCTATGAAAAATTTTTCAACTCGGCGGTACGCATGGGATATTCCGGCACCGCACTTTTCACGAAAATTCATCCGAAAAGTGTGGATTGTCAAACGGAACTCGACGCACTGACGGAAAGCGGAGAAGGCAGGGTCATCGTCGCCGAATACGACACATTTTACCTCGTAAATGTCTACACTCCAAACTCCGGCAGCGAGCTAAGACGATTACGCTTCCGCCACAGAGTTTGGGATGTGGAAATGCTGAAATTGTTGCTAAAATTGGAAAAAGCGAAGCCGGTCATTCTATGCGGCGACATGAATGTCGCCCACTGCGAAATTGACCTGGCAAACCCGAAGGCTAATCGCTTTTCCGCCGGATTCACCGATGAAGAGCGCGAAGGAATGGCAAATCTTTTGGAAAAATTCGGCGTGGACTCATTCAGAAAGCTCCACCCAACAGCCGAAAAGTGCTACAGCTGGTGGTCGCATAGGGCGGGCGCACGCGAAAGAAATGTTGGCTGGCGCATAGACTACATCATGGTCGCGAAATCAATTGCTGAAAAAATTAAATCTGCGTTCATAGCGGACAAAATTTTCGGGTCGGATCATGCCCCAGTCGGCATGGACGTTGATTTGTGATCTCTTCCGCGCGAAAACACGGACAGCTGGCATATTTTGCTTGAAAGCGCAGCTGATATCAGTTGCATGCGCACCGTCGTCACAGATTGCAGGCAGCATTGCGATTGCCCGATGGTGTAATGGTAGCACAACGGATTCTGACTCCGTTTGTTTAGGTTCGAGACCTGATCGGGCAGCCATTGTGGCGGTGCACAGGGGCAATGGCAGCAAACGGACTCCTTACGTGAAATTTTTATGAAAAAGGCCCTTCAAATTTTTAAAAATCTTATTTTTGTTGACTTTTTTAGACGCTACGGTTACACAGACGTCCAACTTTTACGATTGGTGCATATGATGCATAGAAATACACCCTTAGTTGTTCTGTCAGAGGACGATGTCAAGTTGGCGGACATTCTGCAAAAACAAATAGAAATGTCCGGAATGGAGGTGCAAACGTTCTATGACGGCGCTGGGACAATCAAATTTTTGCAGCGCGAAGCAGCGAGCGTCCTGCTTCTCGACATAAATCTCCCAGACATCGATGGCTTCGACGTCATAAAGCATTTGCAGAACAGCCGCATCGACGTGCCGGTGATTTTTCTAACCGCCTTTTCCGACGAGTACTATAAAATCAAAGGCTTCGATGCCGGAGCCGAAGATTTCGTGACAAAACCATTTAGTTTTACGGAACTAATCGCGAGAATAAAAGTGGTCCTCCGCAGGGCGTATGGCAAGGGCATGGACAACGTCTCCGGAAATGCCGCGCTGTGTGATGACGAGTTCGAATTCTGCGACGCGATCGTAAAGCCGTCGCTGATGCAAATTGTCTTTAAAAACGGCAACATCGTCCCGATAGGCCGAAAAGAATTGGGCGTCCTCAAGCACTTTTCATCCAATGAAAATACAATTCTAAGCAGAAGAAATCTAATACACAATGTGTGGGGGAAATACGCGAATGTTAAGAGTCGCTCACTTGACCAGTACATTGTAAAAATTCGGCAAATGCTGAAGGAAAACGGCGCCAACGCGGATGCGCTACACACGCTGCACGGAATTGGGTACATCTACACAACGAGGCCGGGAATTCCGGATATGACGCGCCGGGAATACGCCGACGCCTTCGATGTCATGCTCTAGACGGAATATGGGCGAAAAGTCGTTCTCTGCAGTGGCGTTTCAATTTGCTACAAAGTGGTAATTCCGGGCCTATGTCCGCCTGTGCCAGTTTTAGTGGCCGGGATCGGTGAGTGAATTGCGCCGTGAGCTAGGCAACGGCAACAGGAAATAAAAGTCAACACAAAAACGGGCAAAACTAACCCAAAAATTTGACGCCGCACGAAATATTGCACCGCCATAACGCTGCCGCGGGCAGCAATTGTGCGTGGCGCCAGGCGGCGTGGCATTTTGTGGAAATATTTCTAAAAAAAACTTGTAAACTGGATAAAAGTCGCAATGTTGCGTGAAGCGTTAGGGTTAGATTGCCCCGTGGTTTTTGTGGAGTCCATTGGACAAAGCGATCCAACGGAGTTTGTGGATGTTTCTACTGCTCGGGCACGCATTGCGTGCTTCAAAATCATGCAAATTAGTAAAATTAATGAAAAAGATTGATATAATTTCCGAATTCGGAAAGGATGAAAAAGATACCGGTTCGAGCTGTGTGCAGGTAGCGCTTCTCTCCAGTAGGATCAGACACCTCACGGAACATTTGAAGACCAATAGAAGAGATTTTCACTCCCGGCGTGGATTGGTCTCCATGGCGAATAGGCGCAGAAAATTGCTAAGCTATATCAAACTACACGAGCCGGAAAGCTACGGAGAAATAATCCAAAAGCTCAATTTGCGCAAATAGTTTGCCGCTGTAAATGCTTCCCGTCCCGTACGAATACGGGGAGGGTGGCTGTTGATTGAATAAAAAATATTAGGAATAAACAAATGGAGCATAGATATGAAGTAGTGGTCGGTGAATTTTCGATGAAATTTTCCACCGGCACGCTCGCCAAGCAGGCAAATGGAGCGGTCTGGGTAAGCTCGGGCGAAACAATGATTTTAGTTACGGCGACCGCATCGAATGCGCTGCGGCCCGAGCAGGATTTTTTCCCCCTATCCGTGGACTACAGGGAAAAATTTTCCGCCGCCGGTCGCATGCCAGGAGGGTACAACAAGCGCGAAGGAAGGCCATCGGAGAAGGAGGTTTTGACAGCAAGAATGTGCGATCGTCCGCTGCGACCGCTCTTTCCAAAAGGCTTTATGAATGAAGTGCAGGTGATTGGCACTCTGTATTCCACCGACTTGAAAAACGAAGCCGATGTTTTGATGATAAACGGTGCATCGGCCGCCTTGATGTGTTCCGATATTCCGTGGAATGGCCCAATAGGCTGCGTTAGGATCGGAGAAATCGACGGTGAACTCGTCGCAAGCCCGACCAACGAGCAAATGTTTTCGTCCACACTCGATCTGATATACGTCGGAAACGAGCGCGACATGATGATGATAGAGGGCAACGCAGACCAAATTTCCGAGGAGCGCTTCATAGAGGCCTTGGAATTTGGACAAAGGCAAATTCAGCCGATAATTGCCGCCCAAAAAGAGCTGGCGGAAATGTTCCACAAACAAAAGAGGCAGTTTGCGTTGGTTTTGGCCGATGAGAAAATCGTCAAAATCTGTGCCACCTTCGAAGGCAAGTTGAGTGATGCCATTTTTCGAAACGGCAAGATTGAGCGAGAAAATGCCATTAGAGCGCTGAAGGAGGAAGCAAAGGCGGCGATCATCGAAAAACTCGGAGAGGCGGAATTTTGCGAAACTTCGCTGAACATGGCGTTCGAAGACATCCAGGAAAAATTCTTCAAAAGCAACATACTGGACAATAGTCGCCGCGTCGATGGCCGAGACATGGCGGAATTGCGCCCCATTGAGTGCGCCGTCGACACGCTGCCAGTCGTTCACGGATCATCAATTTTTCAGCGCGGCGAAACGCAGGCATTGGTGTCGCTCACCCTGGGGTGCTCCGATGGCACACAAGAAATTGACGCAATTACCGGCGGCGTACAATCGAAATCATTCTATTTGCACTACAATTTTCCTCCGTTTTCCGTCGGCGAAACCGGCCGCATCGGCACCGTTGGAAGGCGGGAAATTGGACATGGAGCATTGGCCGAACGCTCGCTGTCTCCAGTAATCCCAGCGGAAGATGCATTCCCCTACTCAATAAGGATCGTTTCCGACATCCTTGAATCGAATGGATCGTCGTCGATGGCCAGTGTCTGCGGCGGATGCCTCGCACTCATGGATGCGGGAATTCCCATAACCGGTACCGTCGCCGGGATTTCCGTCGGCCTCGTAACGCGCAGTGGCGGCACGGGAAACATAGAAAAATACGCCATCCTGACGGACATTACCGGCATGGAGGATCACTTCGGCGACATGGATTTCAAGCTTTCCGGCACGCGAAATGGCATCACCGGTGTCCAGCTTGACCTAAAAATCCAGGGGTTGCCCATCGAAATCGCCAAGGAGGCCATCATGCAAAATAAGCGGGCGCGCATGCAAATCCTCGACACGATGGAATCCACAATTGCCGCACCGAGGGAAGCGCTAAAGCCAAATGCTCCAAAAATTCACAGCATGCAGATCGACTCCGACAAGATCGGTGCGCTGATAGGCCCGGGCGGGAAAAACATCAAACGCATAACGGAGATAACCGGGGCGCAGATAGATATTAACGAAGACAATAGCGGAAAGATCGTCGTGTTTGCGCCGAAGCAGGAGTCGCTAGATTTTGCTATCAAGGAAATCGAGCTAATCTGCTGCGACATCGAACAGGGCAAAGTATACCGTGGCAAAGTCATGTCCATAAAGGAATTTGGAGTTTTCGTCGAATGCCTGCCAGGAAAGGAAGGGTTGGTTCACGTATCCGAAATGGCGGATTTCCGCGTGGAAAACCCGGCCGACATTTGCAAAATTGGCGACGAGATCATCGTAAAATGTGTCGGAATGGATGAAAAGGGCCGCGTGAGGCTGAGCCGTCGCGCCGTAATCTGCGAAGCCAAGGGCATACCCTACGAAGCAACATCACCGAGATCACCGAGTGGCGACAGGAAGGGACGCTCATTCGAAGGCAACAGAGGTGGCCGTTCGTTTGGCCACAGCGAGGACAGGGAAAGAAGATTTGGAGGAGGTGGTGGCGGTGGCCACTCGAACGATCGCGGAAGGGACCGCGGCAGACGCGACTTCAGGGGCGATAGAAACGGCGGTCGCGGAGCCCGCTAACCGGCCCTCCGATTCCGATCAAAGCCTTGGGCGAGCTTCTAGCTTCGGCGATTGCCGGTGAAGGCTCGTAGCGTTTCGCCCTATGTTGCCTTTCTTTGCCCAAAGCCTGCTTTTGGAGGTGCTAGAAGCGCTGCGCACAGTGCGCAACCACTTACCGAGCGCCAAGTGGGAGCTGGAAACCATTGGCCAATGGTTTGGGTGCGCTCACTGAAATAGCGCCACGCTGCAGCCATCCTGTAGGCATCGGAGTACTATCCAAATTTACAAATCAGAATTAAGCAGGTGATTGTGTTCGCAACGCAGAAGCTCGGCGGCAGATATCGCGGCAGTTCCGTGCTTGGAAACGACGATGCCGGCGGCAATATTTGCGAATTTTGCGGCTCGACTACCGGATTCTCCAACTGCAAGCGCGGCCGTCAAGCACGCTATCACCGTGTCTCCGGCACCGGAAACGTCGAAAACCTCCCTGGCATAGGTCGGAATTTGTAAAATTTTTCCGCTTTCTTCGCGAATCACCATTCCATCGGCACCGAGCGTTACCGCGAAATTTTTTGGAGAAAATCTTTCGCAAATCTTTTCACAAATCTCATCCATGGGAAATTCATCGCCGTGGAGCAGGTCAAGGCCGACCAGTTGCGCTGCTTCCTGCTTGTTGGGTGTCATCAGCGAAACACCGGAAAATTTTAGCCCATTCGCCGGCTTTGGATCGATCGCCACAAACGTATTTCCCTCCAGCGCCGCACCAATAAATTTTCCAATGTTGCCATTTGTCAGCGTACCCTTTGCATAATCACTCAGAATTAGCGCATCGGCAATCCTGATTTTTTCGCAAATTTCACCCAGTGAGGCATCGCTGCCAATGGCATAGTCGCTCTTTTTTCCTTCGCGATCAATGCGACATAGCTGCTGCCCACGCACGACGACGCGTGCCTTGGTAATTGTGCTGACATCCGAAAATTTGCAGCTCCGATCGAGGAAAACTTTCCCACCTTCGAGCATATTCTCAACCAGTACGCCACCGCTGTCGATGCCAATCTTTCCGATAATTTCCGTCGCGCACCCCAGCTGGGAAACGTTCAATGCAACGTTGGCAGCTGCGCCTAGGGCGTATCTATCGTTCTCGACCGCCACAACTGGCACGGGAGCCTCCGGCGAAATCCTAACTACATCGCCAACGATGTAGTGGTCCAGCATGATATCACCGATTACCAAAACTCTGAGGCGGGAAATTCTGTCGAGTAATTTTTCCACCGCACGGATGATCACATTCTGTTGGTGATTTGCAAAGGAAAAGGTAAAAATTCACGACTCCAATTTTGCGATACGAAATTTTTCAAAACTTGCCGTTACTTTGAATCTTTTGGAAAACGCTTCTAACTTTTTCAAAAAAATTTTTTCAAAAAATCCGACCCATGGCAGCAAAAATCTTCGCGGCGAAACGGAAATTCGCAGCGCGATCTCTCCAGATTTGCCGGCCACGAAATCAAATTTCGCGCTTCTAACCCACCAGAGACGCTCGAAAAGTGGCTCTATGCAGTATGGAAAGTATTCCTGTCCGCCCTTGGAAACGACATCGGCAATTTTTCCACAGCACCAAACCCTTCCACGTTGGTCAAAAAAGCCGTAGAGTTCCGTGTGCGTGAAATTTTTGAAATTCGCCCGTCTAAACACTATCTCGCCGAAGTGGCCGAGTGGTAAATTTTCGTGGGATCGCACGCGCGTGAAACTTTTGCCGCTGGAAACGGCCACCACGCGCACCTCAAAATCTTTCTTTGCATGCCCCAAAACAATACCCGCACCGCACCGCTGCAATGGCAGACACCTATTTCTAAACTCTTCCTTCGGAAGCTGAAAAAATGGAAACTTTTCGTAGATTTCGCTGGCCGTTTTCCTGAAGTCACGCATCGCCAAACGATATTTCAAATGTCTCCACGCCAATGTCGTTTGGAGTGTGCAAACAAAAACTTGCCAATCAACAAAAAAAACCGTTTAATCGGACCTTGGTTTTAGCATGCAAGCCAATGGAAATCACGCACTAGCCCAGTACTGCGAATATATCCGCAGCGAGCGCAGATTTTCCCCGGCAACGGTCGCGACGTACAAAAATGCGATCAATGTGTTTGTCGCGTGGAAATTTGGAAGCGGCTGCGTTGATTTTTTCGAGGTTTCACACAGGGATTTGCAGGACTTCATAATTGAAGAGCAAAGAAACCGCAGGCGCACGACTGTGCACAATCACGTTTCCGCTCTGCGCTCACTGTTTGAATTTCTGTTTGAAAATGGCAAAATTGCAACCAATCCGACCGTCGATCTGCTGACGCCCAAGCTGGAAAAGACACTACCAAAAATTTTCACTCTGTCGCAGATAAAGGAGCTGCTCGCAGCGCCAATGCGCGCACTTGGCAACAAAAAAATCTCCGCGGAAATCGCTCTGCGCGACGCAATGATCCTCGAACTATTCTACGGTGCCGGCCTGCGCATCGGTGAATTGAGAAACATCGAAATCGCGGACATCGACTTTACCAATCGCATACTCAAGGTCCTTGGAAAGCGCAGCAAGGAACGCATTTGCCCATTTTCCATGGCCGCCAGCGATGCCATCAGACAATATCTGAGCATTCGCGAGAATCAGTCAGCGCCAAAATTACTAGCACGCGGCGAGCAACCGCTGACAGCCAGGGAAATACAATATCGCCTAAAATTTTACCTGCGCTGTTCCGGATTGCCGGCAGATCTCTCGCCGCACAAAATGAGACATTCCTATGCGACGCACCTACTGAACGCTGGCGCAGACCTTCGGCTGCTACAAGAATTGCTTGGGCACGCAAACCTTTCGACAACGCAAATTTACACGCACGTGGATTCTGCTCGCATGAAAAGCATTCACAGCAGCTGCCATCCGCGGGCCTAGTCAAAATCGTAAAAATTTCCGCCGAAGGATTTGAGCCAACTAGATTGTTGATTTTGCCCCGGCAATCATTACATCTCGTAGAATATGACTAAGTTGTTCGCGGCAAAATCGACTCATTTGGAGGAAGATGACGAAGAAGACGATGGGGAAGAAATTGTCCAATCGTGCGATTGCAAGGATGCCTCCAATCACGTGGCACTTGTCCAAAAGCGCTTTCTCATGGAGAGAAAGATTTTTCTGTGGGGTGGCATCGACGACAAAACAGCCAAAGATATCACGGAAAAGCTGCTGTACCTCGAATTGGCAGCGCCGGGCAAGCAAATTGATTTTTTCATAAATACACCCGGCGGTTCCATAACTTCCGGAATGTCGATCTACGACACAATGGTCCTGATTTCATCGCCCATTCGCGTGATCGTCACTGGAATTGCGGCGAGCATGGGCTCAATCCTGCTCTGCGGGACAAAGAAAGGGAACAGATTCCTGTATCCGAGCGCCAGAGTTTTGATACACCAACCGCTGATAATGGGCCAAATAGTCGCACAGGCCGTTGACATTAACATTCAGGCGCAGGAGATGGAGAAGACGCGGGCGGAGCTTAACAAAATTTTGGCGATGGCTTCGAGGCAGCCGCTGGAAAAAATAACGCGTGATACGGACCGCGATTTTTACATGAATGCGAAGGAGGCAATTGAGTACGGACTGGCGGATAAGGTCATCAAGAGGCTGTTTTAACCTTTTAGCGCATGCAGCAAACGATAAACATTGCCTTTTCCTTCGATGACAAGTTTGCGGATGTGTTTTGCGTAGCGGCCTGCTCCGCCGCAAAAAACACGGCATCCAATCTGGCAATTTACATCGTCGACTGCGGCATATCGGACGAAAACAAAGAAAAAATACTGCGGCTAAGGGAAAAATGCCCTAGCATCACCGGCGTGAAAATCGGCGCACCGAAGCGCATAGACGTTCTGGAAAAATTTCATATGGCCTCACATTTTTCACCGGCCGTATTCTACCGATTGGCGATTCCGAAGGTCTTTCCAGAGTTGGAGCGTGTAATTTACGTTGACTGCGACGTTGTAGTCGACGGTGACATCGTCGAACTTTGGCGCGAAGACTTGGCCAGCCGCCCATTCGGCGCGATCGAGGAAGAAGGTAACTTTTTCAATCCAAAAATGAGGATGCAAAAGGTGAAAACGCTGTCCATGCCAGCTGAAAATCACTACTACAATTCCGGCGTGTTGCTCATAGACTGCAGCAAATTTGAAGAATCAAGAATTTTCGAAAGGGTCATCGAGTGCGTGAGGTGCACGAAAATTTTTCTCCCATGCACGGAGCAGGATGCCATGAACATATGTTTAAAAAACGACGAGCACATGCCCCTATCGCCGCGGTACAATTTTTGCCCATCTGCCCCACTGGCACGGAAAACTTTTAGGCGAAACCGAAATGTCGTCATCGTGCACTATTCCATGTGCAAACCGTGGCTAACAAACGAACGTATCCTTGCAGCGTTATACTCCATCGGAATGTTCAGGTATTCGACGTCATTCCTGCTAAAATTTTGGCAATATGCCAATGAATTCGGATTTAAACGAACACACGGCAAGAGCGTTTCCTATACATTTTTATTCCTATATAAGCGCATATTCCAACCGATTGAGCGTTTTGTTTCAGAAAAGATAAGGGACAATGTGTTGGATTTTTTCAGAAAACATTTCAGAAATAAAGCGTCGTGCCGGATCAAATAAACATCGCCTTCGTCTTCGATGACAAATTTGTGGATCTATTCCGCGTGGCGGTTTACTCGATCGCCAAAAATACGGCATCCAATCTGGCGATCTACGTCGTCGACTGCGGCATATCGGACGAAAGCAAAGAAAAAGTACTGCGACTGACGAAAAGATGCGCGAACATCGTCATCGTGAAGATCGGCGCACCAAAGCGCGTGGAAGCCCTGGAAAAATTTCCAATTCCTCAACACTTTTCATCGGCGGTCTTCTATAGATTGGCGATTTCGAAAATTTTTCCGAATTTGACAAGGGTGATCTACCTGGACTGCGACACCGTCGTCGATGGCGATATCGTAGAGCTCTGGAACGAAGATTTGGCCGGCCGCCCATTCGGTGTCGTAGAAGAAGATGGCAATTTTTTTCCAAACAAAACGAAATTGCGCAGGCAAAAGGAATTGGGCCTCGGCGAAGAAAAGAGATATTATAACTCCGGCGTTCTCCTCATCAACTGCCAAGAATTCGAGCGGGCAAAAGTCTTCGAAAGGGCAATAGGCCAAGTAAAAAATACTAGTGTCCCGCTCCTATGCCCGGAGCAGGACGCCATGAACGTTTGCTTGGAAAACAATGAGCACATGCCTCTGTCGCCGCGGTATAATTTTATCCCGTTCACGCCACTGTACTATGAAGTATTGAAAAAGATCAATCCGCTGATCATCCACTATGCGAGCACCAAGCCGTGGCAAATAAACAGAAGGCTTATAAAATTGTTGCATTTTTGCGGTATGTTTCGATCTTCTTCGAAGATTTTGTTGAAATTTTGGGAATATGCCGATGCTGCTGCGTTCAAAGGAATGCAAAGTAGTAGCGTGGATGTGACCCTAAAGTTCCTGTACAAACGCGCCTTTCAGCCGATTGAGCGAGCTATCAGCGGTGTCTGCGGCAACATGGCGTCCATCGCCGCAAAGCATTTTAAATTCACAGCCAAATGAGAGAGATTATAGCCATCGCATTCGCGTTCGACGATAAATTTACGAAACTGTTTTCCGTCGCCGCGCATTCGATCGCGAAGGCCACTGAAGCAAATCTCAACGTCTACGTGGTCGATTGTGGCATCTCGGACGTAAGCAAAGCGAAAATTCGTTCGCTGCAAACGAAGTGTGAAAATATTTTGGCCGTGGATATCCGCTCGCCGGAGAGGGAAGAAGCCTTGGAAAAATTGCCCACCGAAGAGCGGTTCAACTCGTCCGTATTCTACAGGCTCGCCATTCCCAAAGTCTTCCCGGAACTCAAAAGGGTGATTTACCTGGATTGCGACATCGTAGCAAACGGCGACATCTCCGAGCTTTGGCACGAAAATTTGGCCGGACGACCGTTCGGTGCCGTGGAAGAAGATGGCAACCTTTCCGATGAAAAAACGAGATTGTACAAGCGGGCATCCCTCCTTCTTTCATCCGACAAATTTTACTACAACTCAGGCGTTCTTTTGATCGATTGCGAACAATTCGAAAAATCAAAAATTTTCGAAAGAGTCATCGCGTATGTCAAGGGGACGGAAATTTTTCTGTCATGTCCCGAGCAGGACGCCATGAACGCGTGCCTTGGCCAGGATGAGCACATGCCTCTATCGCCAAGGTATAATTTCATACCATTTGCGTCCCTAGCAAAAAAATGCCTTGGGAAAATCAAAGAACCGTTGCTCATAGAGTATGCCTGCGTAAAACCTTGGCAGATGAACAGAGCGACGGTCGAATTTTTTCATTCACTGGGAATTTGCCGCTACGCAACGACCATGCTCCTAAATTTTTGGAAAGCCGCCGATGCCATGGGAGCGGAGAAATTCGGCAGTAAAAACATTTCCCCGACGCTAAAATTTTTCTGCAAAAGCATCTTTCAACCCGTTGAAAAATTCGCGAAAAAGTGCTACGAATCTGCAAAATCTTCTTTTGCAAAACACCGCCAAAGGGACTGACTATGGAAACTACAAAAAAAGTGATTCTAACTGGGATGCAGCCAACTGGGAAATTGCATCTCGGAAGTCTACTTGGAGCGGCAAATAACTGGCGAAAAATGCTCGATTCCTGCGATTGCCTATTCTTTTTGGCTGATCAGCACGCCATAACGATGCCCTACGAACCGGCCGAATTGAGAAAAAACACACTGGATTGCGTGGCGCAATACGTCGCCTGTGGCCTTGACCCGAAGCGATGCAAAATCTTTCTTCAATCCCAGGTAATTGGGCACACGGAACTGATGTGGATCCTAAGCTGTCTCACTCCAATCGGGCAGCTCGAAAGGATGACCCAGTTCAAGGATAAATCGAAAAAAGTCGGCGATTCGGTGTGTTCCGGGTTGCTCTTCTATCCAGTGCTGATGGCCGCCGACATTCTCCTTTACAGTGCCGATCTGGTGCCAATTGGCGATGATCAGAAGCAGCATCTGGAAATCACCCGTGACATCGCCCAAAAATTTAATTGCACATTTTCGGAAACGTTCACCATCCCCGAGCCCTATATCGGCGAAACGGGCGCACGCATAATGGCACTGCAAAATCCAACGGCGAAAATGTCAAAATCCGACCCCAACCAAAATTCCGTCGTGTACGTTACCGATTCCGACGATGCCATAGCCAAAAAGATAACTGGAGCTGTCACCGATTCCGGAAGCGGCGTATCCTTCGATCCGGCTGCCAAACCGGGCATTGCAAATTTGTTGAATATCTACGCCGCTGCCACCGACAGTACCATCGAAAAATCCGCTACCCAATTCGAAAAATTGGCAAATTACGCACCGTTCAAACGCACCGTCGCCGACGCCGTTATTGCAAAAATTTCACCGATTCGGGATAGGTACAATGAAATTGCAAAGAACAGGGAATATCTACTATCTCTGCTGGAAGACGGCAGGCAAGAGGCGCAAAAGCGCGCCAGCAAAATGATGGCAAAGGTTTGCCGCAATGCCGGATTCCTTGGAAATTGACAGGCAATGAAAAAATTTGTAATAGCAGAAAAGCCGAGCGTCGCCGCGGATCTGGCAAAAGCACTCGGAAAATTCAAAAAGTTCGACGATCGCTACGAAAATGAAGAGTACGCCATAAGCTGGGCTATCGGCCATCTGGTCGAACTGTTCATGCCGGAGGATTTCGACGCTTCACTGAAGCGCTGGTCGCTAAAGACGCTGCCCATAATTCCTGAAAAATTCAAGACGAAGCCCATCGAAAAAGTCAAAAAGCGGTTCGGCGAGCTGAAAAAGCTCATGCAGCGCGATGACATCGGCGCGTTGATAAATGGATGCGATGCCGGCAGAGAAGGAGAACTCATTTTTACCTACATCTACGAGCTAGCAAAAAGCAAAAAACCATTCGCGCGACTATGGCTGTCGTCAATGACTGAGCAGGGAATTCGGGATGCCTTTGAGCACTTGCGGAGTGCCGATGAGATGCAAAATTTGCAGGACGCGGCCAAGTGCCGATCGGAGGCGGATTGGCTGGTTGGTATTAATGGGACGCGCGCGCTGACCACGAAAATGTTCTCCGCAATTTCGAAGCAGGTCGCCACCGTTGGCCGCGTGCAAACCCCCACACTAGCCATGATAGTAAATCGCGACTTTGAAATAAATAATTTCAAGCCGACGAAATTTTGGAAAATTTCCGGAACGTTTGCCCTTGGCGAAGGGAACTACGACGGCATGCTCCAAAAATCGCAAAGAATAGACGCAAGTAATCCGCATGATCGCAGCGACAGACTGTGGGAAGAGGGCGATGCCAATGGCATTTTGAATGCGATCTCCGGCGAAAAAAAGGCGCTTCTGTCCGAACAAAGGAAGCGCACCAGGCAAACGGCACCGCGCCTATACGATCTTACGACGCTGCAAAGGGAGGCGAATATGCGCCACGGCATGCCGGCTAACATGACGCTGCAAATCGCCCAATCCCTCTACGAAAAACACAAATGCATAACTTACCCTCGCACGGATTCGCGCGCGCTGACGGAGGACTACGCCCAGACCTGCTACAAAATTTTGGCGGCGGTCAGCGATGAAAACAAAATTTTCGCCCAGCGAGTTATCGAAAAAAATGCCGTCGACTGCAAAAATAGAAAAATTTTCAACAACAAGCAGGTGACGGACCACTTCGCCATCATCCCAACGCAGCAGCAGCCAAAAAATTTGACGGAAGCGGAGAGCAAAATCTTCGCAATGGTCATGAAGCGGTTCATCTGCGTGTTTTACCCCGACGCCGAGTTCGACGTTACCACAAGGATTAGCACGGTAAGTGACTGCACCTTCAAAACCGAGGGTAAGGTCATGGTCGTAGCCGGGTGGATGGAGGTTTACGGCAAAGGAACACCGGAAAAGGAAGAAACGTTGCCGGCGATCACGGAGGCCGACGGTGCGCCGCCGCAGGCAAACGTCATTGCCATAAAAAAAATCGAAGACGAAACGCGCCCCCCGGCATCCTACAACGAATCGACGCTGCTGTCAGCGATGGAAGGCGCTGGAAAGCTCTTGGACGATGATGATCTTGCGGACGCGATGAAGGAGCGCGGCCTTGGCACTCCAGCTACGCGGGCACAAACCATAGAGCATTTGCTAGCCCTAAAATACATAGTGCGCGATGGCAAAAACCTGAAGGCAACGCCAAAGGCGGAGGACTTGCTAAACTTTCTAAGAGCTGCGAAAATCGAAACGCTTTCCAGCCCAGCGATGACCGGGGAATGGGAATACAAGCTGCGGCTAATGGAAAATGGGACATTTTCGCGGAAAAATTTTATGGATGAAATCTCGAATTTAACGGCAACAATAGTGGATAAAACGAAAAATTTTGTTGAAGATGGCGAAACGGCAAAAGAGACGAAGATAATTTCTCCGACGGATGGCAAGCCAATCGTTGAGGGACTGCGTAGCTACCGTTCGCAGGATGGTGCGCTGACAATACAGAAGGTTCTCGGCGGCAGAAGGCTTTCCGAAGAGGAAATTATGGAGCTTCTGACCAATAAAAAAATCGGGCCATTGTGCGGATTCAAATCGAAGACCGGTGCTGATTTTTCGGCGACGCTCGTTCTGGATGACACATTTCACATAAATTTTGTCTTCGAAAAATCTTCCACCGAAGGCGAACCTGCCAGGCAGCTTTCAGAGGATGAAATCGACGCCCTCGAAGTCATCGGAAAGTGCCCATTAGATGGAGCGGTCGTCGTTTCCGCTGATGGCGCATACATCTGCAAAAACTATTTTCACAAAAAGTGCAAACTGCGCATCTCAAAAAAAATGCTCGACAGAGACATCTCCGTCGAACATATGCAAAAGCTGCTTCAGGAAGGGAAAACTGATCTGCTGGATGGATTTCGATCCAAGCGCACCGGAAAGCTGTTTTCCGCACGGCTTGTCCTTCAGAAAGACGGTAAAATAAAATTCGAATTCAAATGAGGTAACTAGGTCACCGCATTCGCATGCTAGCAGCAATTATCGCCGATGGCCGCGGATTCTTTGTTTGCTAGTTGTAAAAATTTTCACAGCGTCAAGCTCCACTTCATTTCGCTTCGGTCTTTTCAGCCTCAACCGGTTTTTTCATAGCATCGATAGCCTTGGATTCCGCCGGGCCTGAGGCCAAGGCGAGGCCAGCGGACACGAGCGAACACCCCGTTGTTAGCAGCGTGTCATCCGCCGAACTTGCTGGAAAAGCTTTGCGAAAAATGAGGCATCCGGCACCACCCAGGATCATGGCAATGCCACCGACGAATACGAGACCTTTCCAAACACTAACTCCCTTCGCCTTCTTCCCATTCAGCTTGCGTTTGGCGCAATCTTCATTGGCTATCTGCTCCACAGCGACATTGTCACCGCCGAACTCCAGGCTGCGACTCTTCACCGCTGCTTCACCATCATCATCCGTTGTAACGGGATCCTTCAGCTTATCGATTATCTTCGATTGCACCGGGCCCAGTGCCAGAGATATCCCTCCTGACATGAGTGAATATGAAGTCGCCTGCAGTGTGGCATCATCAGAATTGGGGTTGAAAACCTTATCCATGATGAAGCACGCCACGCCACCGCCGAATACGACAAAACCACCCACAAGCGTCGCGGTTTTCCCGATCCTGACGCCCTTGGCCGCTCTTTCCGTAAGTTTGCGTTCCGCAACTATTGCCGTGTCTTGCGACTGCGCCAACGCAATGTGCTCGTCGGCAATTTCCAAGCTGCGACTCCTCCCGAATGTGAGAAACTTTCCACCATGCTGGTATCCCGGCACATCGGCTTCGTAGCACTCGGGCGAGACATATGGGACGCTTTCAAATGGCGTAAATCCGCCTTTGTCTCCAACCAATCCGACCCTTTTTATAGACATATCCCCCCAAACGCCACTTCGCGGTTACATTACTTTTTGAATGTGTCGATCAGTACTGATTTGAGGCAATCGAATAGCCCAACCGCACCAGCTGCAATGTATGTTATCGCATTCGATTTATCACCGGTAATAAATTCATATATTCCCTTGGCAATCGACGCTGCCGCCGCAACGCCCTCGCTAACATTAGCTCCCCTTGCAACAACGGCACCTCTAGAAGTTAGGGCTCGCTTTGGTTTTACATCATCCACTGACAGATCCAATACGCCACTGTCAAACGTGGCAGATGACACCGATATGACAATTTTTCTCGGAAAAGGTGAATCAAAACTTAGACCCTCGTCTCCAGCATTTTCTGTTGTAAATATCTTAAGCAGCGCCTCATTTGCTCTTTCGTCAAGTGCTATTCTAACATCCGTCATTATAAACCCTTTCTTAAATGAAATCGCCATTTTGTCGCTTTCACAATTGACGTCAAGAATTAAACATAAAAATTAAATTTAAAAATTTTGCGAACTATTCGCCGCGCTCCGCAAACATTTTGTAAACCGCGTAGCGCGATTTTATATTTTTCTCCTCCAACGCGATCAGCGCTTCGGCCCTCTGCGGATCCCTGTCCGCCAGCGCCCTAAATCTGTTTTCAGCGCTCACATACTCGTACAGCGGAATATCTGGAGCCTTCGAATCCAAGCTGAATGCCGCCTCTGACGCTTTTTTCCTGCGTGGATCATAGCGGAACAGAGGCCAATAGCCGCAGCCAACTGCTTTTTTCTGATGTTCCAGGCAGTCGCGGAGGTTGTATCCGTGTGCAATGCACGGCGCATAGGCAATGATCAGCGCTGGGCCGTCATAGGACTCTGCCTCGCGGAAGGCCTGGGCAACGTGCGCATCCTTTGCACCGAGGGACACCTGGGCAACGTAGACATTTCCGTAGGTCATGGCCAAAAGCCCGAGATTTTTCTTGGGCGATGCCTTGCCGGCGGCGGCAAATTTCGCGACCGCACCCGTCGGCGTTGCCTTCGACTGCTGCCCACCGGTGTTGGAATAAACCTCCGTGTCGAGCACGAGAACGTTGACGTTCCTGCCGCTGGCTAAAACGTGGTCGAGGCCGCCGTAGCCGATGTCGTAGGCCCACCCGTCGCCGCCGACTATCCAAACCGACTTTTCGACCAAAAAATCCGCCAATTGGGACAAAACCGCGAATTCGTCACATCCGATTTTGATCAAAATATTTCTCAGCTCGGCCACGCGATTTCGCTGCTCCGCTACCTCGGCATCGTTTGTCTGCGGCGCCGTCAGCAATTCACCAACTAATTTTTCGCCGATTTTCGATCCAATATCCACTAGAATCGATCGGCAGATGGCGCGCTTTTGGTCGACCGCCAGGCGCATGCCGAGTCCGAATTCGGCGTTGTCTTCGAATAACGAGTTCGCCCAGGCGGGACCGCGCCCACCCGCATCGGTGCAATAGGGCGTCGTTGGTAAATTTCCACCGTAGATGGAGGAACATCCGGTTGCGTTGGCGATCAGCAGCCTATCGCCGAACATCTGCGTCAATAATTTTACGTATGGTGTTTCGCCGCATCCGGCACAGGCTCCGGAATACTCGAATAGTGGACGCTTGAACTGGATGGACTTCATATCCGTGCCCAGCGCCGTCGGATCGGGATCCGGCAGCGACAGAAAAAAGTCGTAATTTTCCTTCTCTGCTAGCACCGCCTCGTCGTGGGCGACAAAATTC
The DNA here is from genome assembly GCA_031268175.1 of Puniceicoccales bacterium. Taxonomy (GTDB): domain Bacteria; phylum Verrucomicrobiota; class Verrucomicrobiia; order Opitutales; family JAIRKQ01; genus JAIRKQ01. The sequence goes on from JAIRXR010000010.1 coordinate 43,929, forward strand.
AACGCTTTCTTTGCCTCATCGGCCCTGTCCTTCGCCGGACATACAGCCACGCACAACCCGCAACCGGTGCAATCTTCCGGAGCGACCTGCACGGAAAATTTGCAGTGCGGGTGCTCCCTGGATCGAAAATCCGCCGATCGAAAACTTTTCGGCACCCCACCAGTCAGTTCCTCGCCGTAGAACTTCGACCGAATGGCGGCATGTGGGCAAACTGTCACGCACCTGTTGCACTGAATGCAAATTTCTCCGTTCCAAATTGGAATTTCCTGGGCAACGTTCCTTTTCTCCCAGCGCGCCGTGCCGGACGGCCACGTGCCATCCACGGGGAATGCGCTTACTGGCAGATCATCGCCGCCATTGGTCATCATTTTTGCCGTAACATTTTTGACAAAATCAGGAGCCGCTGCTGGAACGACTTCCGCCCTCGGTCGGCCATTTATCGACCCGCCGGTATCGAGCTTGTGCAGGTGCTCGAGGGCTGCTTCCACGGCGGTAAAATTTTTTTGAACGACCGCTTCCCCCTTCGCCCCATACGTCTTCCGGATGGCACTTTTTATTTTTTCAATGGCATCCTCACGCGGCAAAATCCCGGAGATCGCAAAGAAGCACGTCTGCATTACGGTATTCGTACGGCCTCCCATGCCCGCCTTTCTCGCAACGCCGTAGGCATCAATGGCGTAGACTTCCAGCCTAAGCCGCTGAATGTCTTCCTGCACTTCCCTCGGCAAATGCTGCCACAGATTTTCCACGCCATGGGGCGCGTTAAGCAAAAACACAGCCCCCGGCCTGGCGTGCTTCAGAATGTCGTACCTATCCAAAAATGAGTACTGGTGGCAGGCCACAAAATTTGCTCTTTCAATCAGATACGGCGCTTCAATTGCCTGCGGACCAAAGCGCAGGTGGGATACTGTCATCGCGCCGGATTTTTTGGAATCGTAGACAAAGTACGCCTGGGCATAATTCTCCGTTTCTTCGCCGATAATTTTTATGGTATTTTTGTTCGCACCAACCGTACCGTCGGCGCCCAGACCGAAGAATACCGCCTCGAAAACGCCACTCTCCCCTACTTCGAAACTTTGATCGTAGGCGATGGATGTATGGGAAACGTCGTCGTTGATGCCGACTGTGAAATGTTTTTTCGGTTGTTCCTTTTTCAATTCATCGAAAACTGCCTTGGCCATGGCCGGCGAAAATTCCTTGGATCCGAGGCCGTAGCGCCCGCCAATCGCCGTAAATTCGCGGCCAGCTTCGAATAACCCACCGAATTTTGCATCGTCGAGTGCAGCAATTACATCCTCGAAAAGCGGCTCTCCGACCGCCCCCGGTTCCTTTGTGCGATCCAGGATCGCGATTCTCTTCGCGGTTTTCGGCAGTGCGTCCACGAAGTGCTTTACTGAAAATGGACGGTATAGCCGCACTTTCAGTAGACCAACTCTTTCTCCGCCCTTGCACAGAAAATTCACGACCTTCTCCAGTGTTTCGCAGGACGAACACATGGAAATTACAACGCGTTCCGCATCGGGGGCACCGGCGTAGTCGAATGGTTTGTAGTGCCTTCCGGTTAAGCTGCCGAACGAATCCATGCACCTTTTCACGATGCCAGCTACGCGGTCGTAGAACTCATTGCACCTCTCCCTTCCCTGGAAATAGACGTCCGGGTTTTGCGCCGTTCCGCGGATGAACGGATTGTCCGGTGAGAGGGAACGGGCGCGATGCTCGGCGATCAATTTTGCATCAATCAGTTTTGCCAAATCGGCATCGCTGACCCTTCGGAATGTATTAACTTCGTGTGAGGTCCTAAATCCATCAAAAAAGTGCAAAAATGGCACGTGCAGTTCCAGCGTTGCCACGTGGGCGATGCAAGCCATGTCATGGGCCTCCTGCACTGAACTCGATGCGAGCATGGCAAATCCCGTTTGCCGGCACGCCATGACGTCGGAGTGATCTCCAAAAATTGATAATCCGTGCGTTGCCAAACTCCTCGCCGTTACGTGCATTGCGAATGCCGTCAGTTCACCGGCGATTTTGTACATATTCGGGATCATCAGCAGCAATCCCTGGGATGCCGTAAACGTCGTCGTCAGAGCACCGCATTGCAGCGCACCGTGCATGGCACCAGCCGCTCCACCTTCCGACTGCATTTCGCTAATCGACGGAACTGTACCCCAAAGATTCTTCCTATCCTTCGCAGCCCATTCGTCGCAGTGCTCAGCCATTGGAGACGAAGGCGTGATTGGATAAATTGCCACCACTTCGCTGAGCCTGTAGGCAACGTCGGCAACGGCCTCGTTACCATCGCAAATGCAAACATCTTCTCCCTTCATAGAACCCCCTCGTACATTCAAAGCTTTACCGTCCGTCTTGCAAGGAATTGTTGCGGATACACCACAATCAAGCTCGCTTTTCCATGAAATTATTTTTACAATTTTAACGTTGTAAACGCGTTGATTTTTGATAAAATTGACAAAGCATGAGTGATTTAAATACGCTTACGACGCGGCAATCTCCCAATTCCGTTGGGAGCACGGGGCCCAGTGGCGCCTCAGTGAACACAGAAATTGAACACATCCCCGGGAATCCGTTCATTGGCAGTGGTGCAGGCAACACAAATCTGACAATAACTGCGTTGAATGACAGGAGCCTAAACTCAGAAGAGAAGAGAAGAGAAGAGAAGAGAAGAGAAGAGAAGAGAAGTGGAAATCGTATGGGACAAAGCCGTTGTCGACGCCAATCGCGGCGCGAGGGCCCCGGCATACATCCCAAAGAGTGTGTTCAAAAAAAAGGCGTTCTTCGCACGAGCTCAAAGCGCCCTTCTTGCAAAGCTAGAATCATACACATTGACCTGAAAAGTGCCGAGCAGGTGGCAAATTTTTTAAAGGACGAAAAAATTGATGATTTCACGCAGCTGAATGACGAAGATAGTGACAGACTGAAGTACCTGCAAAAGTTTTCCAAAACCGACAGAACGGAAAAGAATATGGTAACTTTCAAAGATCTGGAAATTCTCCATACGGCGTGTTGGCGCCAGTGGCCAGCCTATTCGCCCATGCCGACTTAAATAAAAACAAAAGATCTGAAAATACAAAATTGAACGCGATCGGAAGTGTCATGCCTGTCGCTCACGGCCAAATTAGCATGCTAAACATGACCCCGACGAAGGAAGAAAAGGAAGTGGCACAGATGATGTCGGAGGCGTGGACTAGTCAGTGGTTGGCCCAGCATGGCAACGAAATCGCCGAAGTGGAGCTGAGAGCTTTCGGCTACAATTTCGAAATTAATTTGGACGATGCAAGAGCCGACATGGCAACGGCTGCTGCGTATTTTAGAGACGACGAGCTGAAAGCTGCCATTGGCGATGGTGAAAGTGCCGCCGGAGATCCAAACAGTGTTGATCAAAAATATTTGGATGCGTTTAAACTCGTTTGCCAAGATGAATACACAAAGCGTCATCCGGAGTATGCTGAGCGCCAAGGCGGCATTCCACAAGTCGGAACTCCAAACGTTTCCGGCAATGGCATATCGAATGAGTCTGGATCTGGCAATGCATGAACGCGGCACAAAAAACTTGCTTCCTGAAGCGGACGCCTTATTGGGTTGTGGCGCGGGGAATTAGCTCAGTTGGCTAGAGCATCAGCATCACACGCTGGGTGTCGCCGGTTCGAGTCCGGCATTCCCCACCACTGAAGCAGCAGTAAAAAAGCTGCGAACGGAAATGAAACTTCTCCAACAGCCTGGAGTGCTGCTGGCGACGACGCCATTCACGGCCGCATGATTTTTACTTCCATTTGCAAAAATTTTCCGAATTTGCTAAATACTTCGTATCTCGCCGCGTCAATGAGCTTTTCCACGTCCTTTGCCGACGCATGGTCGCGATTGATGATAAAATTCGCATGCTCATCGGAAATCATAGCACCGCCGACACTCTTGCCCTTCAGGCCAGCCTTGTCTATCAGCTCTCCGGCGCGGAAATCATCGCCGTTTTTGAACACCGATCCGAAATTTATCCCCTTCGGCTGGTGCGCCCTTCGCCAATTCAAAAATTCTCTGGCCGCTGCCTCAAAGTATTCCCCATCGGCACATTCGCCGAATTGGAAAATGCCACCGATGACGATGTATCCGCGCGGAATTGCCATGTTCCGATATGTAAAGCCGGCCTTGCCTTTTTCAATCGTGTGCGTGATCCCATTTTGATCCATGGCTTCTATGAATAGTATGCGATCGGATATCGCCTGCCCATGGGCACCGGCGTTCATGCAAATCGATCCACCAACACAACCAGGGATATGGACGAGCTTTTCGACGCCGACATAGCCCTTTTCCATGGCGGCAGCATGCAAATCTTTCATTTGCAGTCCACACGAGCAGTACAGCGTATTTTCATCAATCCACTGCATTTTTTTCCAGTACTCCGCCCTAAACCTTATGACGACGGCATCGATCACGCCGTCGGGAGGGATGATTTTCGTCCCATTTCCCATGACTCGATACGCCAGCGAAAAATTTTGGCAGAAGGTCAGGACGGTCGCCAGTTCGTTCAGCGTCGATGGCTCTACGCATATCCTCGCCAAAGTCGGAATTTTTATTGCAAATGCGTTGGTTAGGTCGACGAAACTCCCAAATGAAATTTTGGACAGAGCAAGGTGCCTTTCCATTTCGCCGAATGCAATTTCATCTATGAACTTTTTGGCGTGTGACAAAATGTTTCCGGCACCGACAAAAAGCATGAGTTGCTTTTTTTTCTTTTTTCCAAGTTCCCCATAAACGTCGTGCATGGAGCTATTGAATCCGGCCAGTGTTAGAAAACGCTTGCGCCTGCTTTCCATGCGATCGAAGACGAGTCTACTCGAGACGCCTTCGATGGGTTGCTCAAATGCAGCGTACAGTTCAACGACAAACTGCCGATCGAATTTATCCAAAATTTTCGCAAATTCCGCAAAATACTGCTGCGTTCTGGACAGTCGATGCGGCTGAAACACGATATTTAGATCGTGGTCTGCGTAAATCGATTTCACGTAGTTGAACAGCGCTCCGATCTCCGTCGGATGGTGCGCGTAATCGTTCAAAAACACAAACTTATCCGTCCTCAGCATCACGTCGTTGCGCCGCCGGATACCGGTTATTTTATCCGGAATAATAAAATTTTTGCCGAATATTTTTTCCAGGCAAAATGCCGCTATTTTTCTGTTTATTTCCTGGAAATTTCGCCCATCCAAACCGCGTATTTTGACATATTTGCTTCCAAATTCCGATGCTAGATCAGTAAACGTCTTGTCCTTTTCTGAAACGAAGATGGTCGATTTTGTCCGCACAAATATATCCCTGAACGCGCGTAAAAAATTTCCCCTATCACCGTAGTTATCAACGTGGTCATCGTCATAGTTCAGCGCAATGGTACATTCCGGGGAAAAATTTTCCATGGTTCCGTCGCTCTCATCGACTTCAGCGACCACCCACTCCGACTTTTCATTGTATTCTGCCGGCAAAATCGCATTGCCCTTAAAAAATCCACCCACGACGTAGTCGAAAACAACGCCATTCTTTTTTAGAATTTCCACGCAATTCCCCGACACCGACGTCTTGCCGTGCGACCCCATGATGGCAACCAGCTTCCTGTCTTCGCAGACCTTCGCCAAAAATTCCCCACGCCTGAAAATCTCGACGCCGGTTTCCCGTGCGCGCTGGCAAACGGCATCGCTCCGCTCATCAACGGCGCTTGACCGAATCACGGAGGAACAATTTGGAGGGAGAACCTTGTCAGGCATGAAGACGATGCCATGATCCGTCAGAAGATCCTTTATTGTAAAATTCGCATAGTCGTCCCAACCGTACACGCCGTAGCCGCGCTGCACTAAATATATGGCAAGCGGAGCCATTCCTGCCCCACAGATGCCCAGCATGCAAACGTTCTTACCCATTGGCGCTAATTTTTTGGATGCGGTCCACGATGATCTCGACACTGCGATTTTCACCAGCCGAAGTGGAATCAACCTTGAAGTTGGCTAATTTTTCGCTGAAGCACTCAAAAATTACCTTCGTCAGGGCGCCGATATTGTCCTCCCGCACTGTAACTGCCCAACCATTCTTTTCGGCGTAGGTGGCATTCGCTTCCTGGTGGTTGTCCGCGGCATTCGGAAATGGGACCAGCACCATTGGCAGTGAAAAGTGTACCGCCTCGGCGATCGTCCCCGCCCCTGCTCTGCACACGAGCAAATCGACCGCACTGAGAAAGGACCTCATGTCGTCGCAGAAGTGCAAAAAAACATTCACCACGTCACCACCGCCACTCGATTTCCCAGTGACCACCTCCGACTTGAAGTTTTTCACGCCGCGGACGCAGCAGACGGCGATGGACTGCGAATTAAGCTTTTCCAAATTTTGCGATGCCCACTCGTTTAGCGCATTCGCCCCCTGGCTGCCGCCGAGCACACCGACAACGAAGCCATCTCCGTTTAATCCGAGAGCTTTCCGGGCTTTCCCCTTGTCCATGAGGGAAAGTTCCCGCCTGAGTGGCATGGCCACGTGCAAAACTTTTTTATCCAAAAATCTTTTCCCAAATGCTACGTCCTCGGGAAGGAAAACCGTGTGGGCGAAATATGCCAGCGACCTTATGCTCTTGCCGATTATCCTGTTAGATTCGTGTAAGACGATCTTTTTCCCCATCGCGAATGCCGCCAGCGCCACTGGGACATTGGTGAAGCTCCCCATGCCTATTACGCAGCGGATATTTCTCTTTTTCAGCAGCCTCAGGCAGAAAAAAAACGAAACTGCCTGCGACCTTAGAAACTGCCAAATCTTTTTTATTCCCCTGCCGAAGGGCTTCGCCGCCAGAGCAACGCACTCGAATTCCGCATACTTCCTCAGCATAATGCAGTCGATCGCCTTTTCACTGGTGAGCAGCAAACATTCCTCACCGCGGGAAACCAGCTCCTCGGCAATCGCTACACCTGGGCTCAGATGGCCACCAGTTCCACCACACGCAATGGCATACCTACTCACTCCACAGCGCACCGTAAATCGCCCATGCCAAAAGTCAAGGATAATAGTGCTGGTTTTTGGCAGCGAATTGTTCTCGACTTTCGTTTGACGTTTTGCCATCGAATCGGCACTGAAGCCGCCTTTGCACAGCCATTTGTCGCAACCGCTGCGAAACTTACGACCGGGAAAATATTTTGCAAAAATTTTAATTGCGGGCACCCAGCGGAACAATACGATAACTCGCAGTATGAAAAAGGTTGCCATATTGACCGCCGGCGGCGTTGCCCCGTGTCTGTCCTCCGCCATTGCCGCACTCATAGAGAAATACGATGAGCTTTCTCCTGGAATCGAAATAATATGCTACCGCGATGGCTACAAGGGCCTGTTACTCGGCGACCATGTGAGCGTCACTCACGGGGTGGTTGAATCCGTTGAGCTTTTGTACAAATTCGGTGGCAGTCCCATAGGCAACAGCCGCGTCAAACTAACCAACGTGGAGGATTGCGTGCGCCGCGGTTTTGTAAAGGAAGGACAAACCCCACTGGCTGTTGCCGCCGAGCAACTTGTGAGGGACAAAATCGACGTTCTCCATGCCATAGGCGGCGACGACACGAATTCAGCCGCCGCTAATTTGGAAAGGCATTTGAGGGAAAATGGCCACAAATTGCAAGTCATTGGATTGCCCAAAACCATAGACAACGACATTTCTCCGGTTGCCCACAGTTTGGGGGCTAATACGGCGGCTGAGCAGACGGCGGTATTCTTTGAGCACATCGTCGCGGAAACAACTGCAAACCCGCGCATGTTCATCGTACACGAGGTGATGGGCAGAAAATGCGGGTGGTTGACGGCCGCGTCAGCCATGCTGTACACGAAGAGGCTTCAGGAGCGGGAATTCATTTCGTCTCTCGGAATGTCCAAGGAAAAATACTCGATCCACGGTGTGTACGTACCGGAAATGCCAGTCGACGTTGGCAAGGAAGCGGACAGATTGAGAAAAATCATGGATGACATCGGCTGCGTGAACATTTTCGTCAGCGAAGGGGCATGCGTCGACGAAATCGTTGCAGAAATTGAGGCAAGCGGGGAGAAAATTGCGCGCGACGCATTTGGGCACATCAAGCTTGATTCAGTAAATCCCGGGCAGTGGTTCGGATCGCAGTTCGCAAAAAAAATCAATGCGGAAAAAGTTCTCGTCCAAAAAAGCGGGTACTTCGCCAGGTCTTCGCCGTCGAACATTTATGACATCGCGCTGATAAATGACAGTGCGGCAATGGCAGTGAAATGCGCCGGCGCCGGCGAGTCCGGTGTCATCGGCCTCGACGAGGAAGATGAAAATAAAATGAAATGCATAGATTTTTCGAGAATAGGTGGTGGCAAGCCGTTCGCCGCAGCAAAAAATGCCGAATTTGTGAACCTGCTCAAGCAAATTGGACAGCTCTAGGACGATTTGTTGCCAAAGCTTTTTGCGTTCAGTTTTCACTGGGCAATTTTTGTCCCAGCGAATTGCGACTTGCAAGGCGATGAATTATTCATTCCATCTCCGCCGGAATGTGGCGCTTTATTCCGACGGTCGTGTTTTTTCTAGCGGTTGCCGCTGCACCCGATGCCCATGCACTTTGTGCTAGGGATCGCAGTCGCAACAATAGTTCCGTTCCGCGCACTGGAAACCCAACCGTCGTCTGCGGTGGCCGAACAAGCTGCAAAGCATTCAGACGTCTAGCTAAAAAATTTAACGACCGAAACTCGAAATTTTCACCGGTAAAAAATTCACCGCAGCCATTGAGCGGCAACAAGCCACTTAGCATGCGACGGCTCAATGAGTTCCAATATAGGCGAACACACCCATCCAACCCGGGTATTCCGAGCCTACGTCCAGCCGCCAAGGAGTAGCGCCCAATGGCGACCCATGTCACCGATTCAATTCAAAATCTCATCCGCGAAGGTGCCTTCGCGGGCCGCGAAACGCAGACGACGTTCGTCGCCAAAAGTCGCTGCGACATTTGGCACCTGAAGTCAGTGCTTTTAAAGTGCGGCGTTGGCACCGCGGCGATGCGTTTTCTAACGGCGGACGAGCTCCGCAGGGAACTCATGGCAGCCTTCGACGTGCGCGAAGAAATTTGCACCGCCGAAATGCTCAACCTGATCTTCGATGAAGTTGCTGGAAAAACGAGGGCGGATGACCCGTTGATACGTGCGCTAGTCGCCGGTAAAAATTCCACGCTACGGGCATTTCACGAAATCCTGTCGTCCGGCGCAAGAATCGACGGCATTTTGCCCCAGGCCATGCTTTCGTTCTTAGATGGCATTCGCCGGGAGATTTCAAACGGGGGCTTGGCACTCGAACCAGACTGCGACAGGCTGCTACTGGAGCTGTGCGATGTCAAAAACATCACGCTCGAAGGGCGGGTAATTTTCCACGGATTTTTGCCCTGCGACGGAAACAAGGTGCTGATGGAAGTTGCCACCAAGTGCTTCGCCGACGCCGACGCCGTGATTTGCGACTTTGGAGATGCGGAGTTTGTGCACCTGTGGATGGGCACACTGGAAAAAATTTTTGGAGAGTGCGAACTCAATGTGTACAGCGACGATCAAAAGGCCAAATCTGTGGAAACGGTTTTCAAAGTCTACGAATCGGCGGTCGATGAGGTATGCGGCACATTCGGCGAAATTTTGAAAATTTTGGAAGAGGATTCTTCCGCCAGCGTCTGCGTGTGCTTCGGCAGCAACCAATCCGTCCACTTGCCGATGCTATTGGACAAACTCGAAGAAGCCGGCATAGCACACTGCGACCATATTGGGCGAACGGCCGCCAGGAGGTCACACGAAATCGCGATTACGCTATGGGCTGAATGGCAAACGAAGAGGGACTGCCAAAACTTTTGCAGGTTTTGCGCGGAGCTACTTGCGAATTGCTCGATGGAAAATACAGAATTCGAAAGAATTATGGGAGATGTAACACTTTTGCAGGGCAAGTGTCTATCGGACAACTATGACGTCTTACTGGAATTTGCCAATTTGAAAAATGTGCACTCCTTCGACGCTGTCGAAAAATACGACATTCACGGCGAAAAATTTTTCCTGGGGAATTTTTGTAAAAAATTCACCGCCGCTTTCGAGGATATTTTGCCGGCCAACGTTCTCGATGCCCTTAAGGAGCAGGGAAAATGCTGCCACTCCGGCAAAGTATTTTCCAGAAAAAATTTGGTCAGGTATTTCGCGGAATTCGCCACATTCGACGGACGATCATTTGCGCAGAGCACCGGCGGCAATGTCACCCTGCTAGCCGCGAACGAAGCCATTGGCCGCTCCTTTTCACACATTTTCGCCGTGGGAATGGATGCAAAAAATTTCGACAACTTCGGCGCCAACTCTTGGCTATGCGATGGGACAATTGAAAAAATCAACGGCGGTACGCTATGCGAAGATTGCGGCGGGACAACCATCCGCAGCTCGTGTAATTACCTGCTGTCCTCGGCTGGGCGAAAATACCTGCAGATAGCGGCATTCAACGACTTTGCCAGGCAGGGTAATTTGGTCCTTTCCTTCGCGAAGAAGGACCATTGCAATGGAGGCACGGCGCAATTGCCAGCAAAAATTTTCAGCGCAATGCTCTACGAAGCCAGCGGCAAATTTTACTCACCCGAGGTAGAAAAACAGCTACTCGACTGCGTTGATGGCACGACGTTTCGCCGGTTTTATCGAACGCCAAGCGCCCTTTCAGCCGATGATATGAAAAGCGCAGTGAATTGCGCTGCTTCCTACTCCGCCAGGCACAACCTGTCCCTGAGCTTGCACCCATACTGCTTCGGCGTAGACAGGAAGGCTGGCGTGAAATTTTCCTGCAAGTCACTGGAATACATACTAAAGAATCCACACGTTGGATTCTACGATTCCGTTCTCCGGCTTCCACCGATGCCATGGCAAATTACCCCGACTGACAAAAGGATCGCCGTCGGGTCGCTCGTCCACGAATTTTTGCAAATTTTCGAAGCCGGGAGCAGTTTCGTGCGAAAAATACCGACTGAAGCTTTCATTCGCAATGTGGATGTGCGCGCGCGGCGGCTGGTGGCACTGATGGAAAAGGCCTGCGCGGCCGCTGACGCAGCCGTACCAACGGACTTTGCGAGGACTGTGAATCACGCTGCCATTTTGGCAAAAAGATTGATTGCGCGCCTATTTTTAATTCCCAATTGGCAATCCTTTCGCAGCGAGTATATCCTGCCAAAAGATCTTTCCGTCAGTGTGTGTGGAGTGGAGTTGAAATTGTCCGGGCGGCTCGATTTTTTGATCAGCAGCGGAACCGCAAATGGCGACGATCAACTGCAATCCGCTGTCACCATCGTCGACTTCAAAACTGGCAACGACTTCGAGTTGACGGAAAAAAACATCAAATGGCACATGCAAAGATACGCGAGTCTTCAGCTGCTGCTGTACGGTCTAGCCCTAAAAGCCACCGGCTTCGCGCACGTGAAAATTCTAATTTTGAAACCCGACAGCCCACAATCAAATTCCGCCATTTCCATCGATTACGCGATTGACATGGCGCAGGAACCGATGGCCAAATTGGCGAAAACAATCGAAACGGGGCTCATCGAAAGGCAAATTTTCGGAAAAACGGTTCGTTCATACTTCGCCCACAGACTGCCAACGGCGACTACCGATCTATACTGATCGGCGCATCTCCGAACAGTATCATGCCCGAAGAAACCTCGTTCGCCGGTGAATTTTTTCCAAAAATTTCCGAATCGTCCACAATCAAAAGTTCGCTTTTGGCGCGCGTGCATGCGACGTACAGCAGGCGACACTCATTGGCGTACAATTTTTTCAATCGCTCATCCGCGGGCATGGATTTCACGGCGGCACCACCACTCAACTGCCGCCTGCGGAACATGAACGGTAGCACGACAACCGGCCATTCGAGGCCCTTGCTCTTGTGGAAGGTGACCGTTTGCACGGCCAATGGATTGATTTTTCCGTCCTCCACCGACTCCGCCATTTTTTCGACCAGAAAATTCTCAGCCTCGACTGAATTCATGCCACTGGCCTCCGCGCAGTAGCACAGTTCGATGGTTCGCTTTTCGGCGGCCAATAGGTTCGCTTCGGGGAAAATATGCAGGGCTTCAATTCGCTGAAAAATTTTGAAGAAATCCAGTATGCCCAGCAAAAATTTCGCCAGCGGAACGGCGTGCCTACCCGAACGCATAGCCGCAAAAGAGGCGTCGATGCGGGCACACTCCGCTGAATCTCCGTATTTGAAGTGGTTGATTATTTCCGTGCTTTTTATGCCAAAAATTTCGCGTAGGATACCGGCAAACTCCCTCCCGTCGGCTGAATTATTGACGTACTTTAGGCAAGCCGCCAGCCAGCGCACAGGATACGCCAGGTTGTCGTTCGCGCTGCTAAAATGCGTCTGCACAGCTGGAAACTCTTTTTCGGTCGCAAAGCATTGGCAAATGTCGAGGAGCCAATCCTTCCGCGGCGCTAGAATTGCGACCTCGGACCATTCGCCCACACCGAAGTCGGATGGCACTTTCCCGAAAAACAATTTTGCCGTCTGTTCCGCAGAATGGCGCACCTCATCCTTCTTTTCACTTCCGCCATCGAACTTGAAAATTTTTACCGCACTCCGCTTACTACCGGGCTTCGAAGTGAGTGGAACAAATTTCACATCCGAAAAAATACTTGGAAATCTGCCGTTTACAAAGGCCGTAATTTTCTCCGGGCAGCGCATGGTGACCGAAAATGTCAGCGGCGTGGCGACACCGAATGCGGCCATGCGGTCATGCAGCTCCACGTACAACCGCACATCGGTCCTGTCACAGTAAATTGATTGCTGCGGATCTCCGACCATGGAAAAGTGCCCACCATCGGGGAAATTTTTCCACCCGTCGGTGGCAACACCGCCGCGAAGGTTGGCCTGGGAAACGCCAAGAAGAAGCATGAATTGCTGCCAATCCGTGTCCTGGGCCTCGTCGAGGATGATGCGGTATGGATCGTCTTCTATTTCGGCGATCACGGATGGATTTTTCAAAAGCTCGACCGCAAAATTGATTAGATCGTCGTAGCGCAATTTTCCAGTGGTCATGCGAAAATCCTCGTAGGCGCAGGCGATTTTGCGCACAAAAAAATTTGCCGACGTTTTCTTCCACAGGAGAAAATTTCTAAGCTCGCCCTTGCAAAATTCAACGAAGGCGCCGCCGCTGCAGATTTCGGAAAAATCCGGCATGGGAAAAAATTCTCCCCTACTCCTAAAGTCATCCCACTCGCGCAAAAGCTGCAAAAATTGCTGAATTCTCTGTCCGTTTGTCTTCCCTTCGTAGGCCAAAATACCGCCGATTGACACTGGTGGTGGATCACCAAGTTCACCGCATGCACGAACTTCACACGGGTTACATTCCCTGGCGACGATTAGCAATTTTTCCGCGCTATGCGTGCACAAAAAGGCCGCGCGCGCGGCGCTCGGAATCACACGCAGCGCATCGCCAAAGCCTAGCAAAAATTTCGCCCAAATGGAATCCTCATTCTTCGCTATTTCAAAGTCATCGCGCAGTCCAAGTGCGGCGCAGTGTTCCTTCAAAAACTTCGACGCGAATGCGTGTATCGTCCCAAAAAACGCGAGTTCCGCACGCTCCATGCACGTTTTACGCAATAGTACGGCGCATTCGGTCACTTTGAAAATGTTGGCCAAAACACGATCTTTGATTTCCTTGGCCGCTTTTTCCGTGTATGTTACGGCGACAAGTTTTTTGCACAGCGTTTTCTCTTCGGATAGCGTCCGCGCGTCGCGTAGGACGAAATTCGCTATTCTCTCCGCTATGGCGGTCGTCTTACCCACGCCGGCTGGCGCAATCACGGAGAAATTTCTCTCCAGGTCTTGCGCAAATGCATCGCGCTCTAGCTGGTCCGGCAACGGCATCGTTCGTGAAAATGATTCGAAAAGCTGCAAAATTTTTGCAGAAAATCAACTGCCTAGCCACATAGGATTCCCTTCCACTGCCGGCAATGGTTATTTATTAAAAGATCGGCAAAAAGCATAAAAAAATAAAAAGATTGACAAACTTTGATAAGCATAATTTATGGATCGCATGGAAAAAAGTCCTATTACTATTAATGTATCGAGAGATCAACTTATTTATCTTTCTAGTGATGAACCCAAAGATGATCACATAAAGATTTTAGGGATTCCCTTCAAGATTGACACCGTCGGTAGCAACAATTACGTGCTGACTTCCACGAGGTCCATGACCTTATGTCAACGCACCGCCATCACTGAGGCAATCAGAGAGACCCGAAGTAATATGGTTGGCCTGCGGATGTTGGAGTGTGATGCTTGTGCCCATATGGAAAATATGAGAAATGCGGCATCGAACTTGGATATTGCTAAAGAGGCCGCAAAAAAATCAGAGGGCGAAGGGAACCTACGAGACCTACTACTCCCAAGACCGAATGGAAAAACGGACCTAGTACTCCAAAATAAAGAGCAGTATCTAGAAGACATATACAAAGAATCAATAGAGATATGCAATCTTCTCACGGATGGAAATTTGGTAAAATTTGCTTATAAGCAAGTCACGTTATCTAACGGTCCTATTTTGCGTCTTGGAGTCATATGTGATGTCATTTGCGACCTGTATGAAGCAGCCGATTACGTTATGAACGTTTGCAATGCGGCGTACCAAATAAAAAAGGAAAACAGAAGTGCCTTCACCGAAGAGGAATTTATTCGCTTCAAAATGGCCATGCATGCTGCTCGAATGGCAAGGATCCTCTACAGCATCGTGATAAAATTCCATACCGACACGCACATTGAGTACTCTCGCTCTAGCCACGCGCGCCTTGACTCCCCTAGCTCCAGCATAGAGCTTAGGAAGAAGAGTTTGAATGCCAGTTTAGAGGAAATGTTCTACGCCAAATTTGTTAAGGATCTCGTCGAAAGCAACCCGAAAAATGCTGAGACATGTAAGAAAGTGTTTTCAAAAGATGAAAATTTCGTCAAAAATCTCTTAGATGGAACCATTCGTACCGATGCGGAAAAAGCCTACAAAGAACAATTTCAGCTGTTATTAGACGATCCTAAGGCTAATGTAAGCGATTATCTTAAGGCCATACTAACCAATGATCCTGAGGTTCCGTTAGCCGTCGACCTAGCCGACGACCATATGGCTCAGTTAACCGACTTTTTTAGTATTCTGGTGTGATTTTCGCCGAGAAATTTCGTACCATTTCCACTGCCGTGGTTGACCGGTCGCGTGGTCGGCCGCGGACGTGGAAAATCTC
>JAIRXR010000001.1 GCA_031268175.1 Puniceicoccales bacterium
AACACTCTTCGCATTGTCTTGGCGTTGTTTTCGTTCGGATATTTTTTCCGCGGGCACTTCAGCGCTGTAATATGTAAGGCATGCTGATAATTTTTCGGCAATATTATCAAGAATCTTAGCTGCCCCAGCCGAATCACCTTCTTGCCTTGACACAAACGCTTCCAACGCAGCGACCGCGTCCGTTCGGCCGACTCCATTGGCAAGATTTACAAAATCCATGACATTTTTTGTCAATTGCCTTGTTGCTAGGCCTGTGGGGGACTTTTTTTCGTAGATCTTGCCGATTGCTGATATCAAATCTGGCGATGTCGTCGGCCCAGCCTTCACCTGTTCTCGTCTAACGCGAGTGCTTCCTGATTGCGGAGATGGCGGTGTATTTGCCGCTCGAGTTTGGTTGGTATTTTCGCGGCTATTTCTTCCGCGGTGAGGCGAATTTAACGAGTACATGCCCATAGTGTAGACGTCGCTTAGGACTTTTGCAAGCTTTTTGTGAAAAAAACTAAAAAATCACAAACGCAGAGAGCATAAAATGCGGAACGATGGCGGGTGATGTGGCTGGCATGGCAGGATGCGTTTTCACGGCCAGTGCCGGTTTCTTCACAGTGATTACGCATGGAATCAGTGAAAGACCTATAAAAATAACAGTGTTGTGGAGATTTTCATTTCCTAAAAAACCTCTCCGAAAGAAGAACAAATGTGCAAGACTTTTTGTAGATTCCCCTTTGCTGCGGCAGCGAAAGCCTACGCGGCGAGTACTTTGCCGAATCCGCCAGCCTAAAAATTTCTGCGGCAAGGCCGATGGTGGACCAATCATTGGTCGCATCCGCCAGCAATCGATTGATAATTTCTTCACTGGTTGTGCGCATGGAAGGCAGCTTGTAAGCCGAAAGGATGTAAATTCTCAGGGCCCGCGACAGCAGCCGTGCGAATTCCTGTGAATTCGAAGCCGCCATTTGCGCTCGCGCAAGCCTCAAATTTTTGAGCGCCAGCCTCATCCGCGGTGGCTTGCTCGTGCCAGCCTCTGCATCTCCGCAGCGCACAGCCTGCCATTTTTTCCTCTTTCGAATTGGAATGAGTAGCGACAGTGCGACAATCGCAAAAATGACTGCAATTTCCCACCTCATTGCCTATTCCAGCGGCCTTTCCCACTTCCTGTACGCAATGCTGCCATAGTCTCCCAACTCGCCATTGGACGGCCTGCAGATTGACAGAGGATCGAAGTTCGCACCGCCGATGGCATAATTCGCCACTGCATAGCCGCTATCCTTGCCAGCTGTGCGCCTGGTTTCAAGAAAAACCGCAGCGCCGTGTAAAGCTCCTTCGCCGGCACTCAAAACTTCGACGCCACTTCCGCGCGGCTTCGCTATCAAACTGTCCCCTACCCCGTGGGCGCAGGCGCAATCCGCGTTTTGGTTTAGGCCTAGGCACATATCCAGGCTGCAATATTCCAGCAATTGGCAGGGGTTTTTACCGAAAATCAGCCACGTCTTTATGGAAATGAGGGCGGCACGCAGCCCGAGTGCGGACCCCGGCCCACTGCAGAATGCCATGGCGGCGAAGTCGCCAAATGCGTAGCCCGTAGCCGCTAGTAGCTCGGATACAAGCGGAGAAATGGCGGTGGCGGCGTTGCCGACACACGACCTTGCGCATAGAATCGTTCCGTCGCAGATGGCCACCACCTGAATTAGTGGCGTTGCGGCATCCACCAGCAAACATTTTCTCGTGGGCATTGCCGGAGGATACTTAGAGAAATTTCCGCTGGCACAAGGCTTTTGTGCTGCGACCGCTCACCGCTACCTGTACGTCAAAACAAGTCCGTGTATTAATTTTGACCAGCCGTTTACGATTACGAATAGCATCAATTTGAACGGCAGCGAGATCGTCATTGGTGACACCATCATCATGCCGAGGGCAAGCAATATGTTTGAAACTATGAGGTCAATGGCTATGAAAGGCAGGTAGAGCAGGAAGCCTATTTGAAACGCTTCGGTCAATTCGCTGACTGTGAACGCGGGAATTAGCACCAACAAACTATCCGGGTCCAATTTTGCCGCGTCCTCCTTGGGCCATATTTTGGCGGCGCTTCTCAGGAAAAATGCCTTATTTTTGCTGGCCGTGTGCTTTTGTAGGAACGCCTGAAGTGGCTTTTGCAGCTCCGTTGCAACGTTTTTTATCTTTTCCATGGAATCGAATTCAAAGCTGAGGCTGTCGGCCTTTGCCCCTATCTCTTTGACGACTGGAAACATGACGTATATGCTGAGCATGATGGCCAATCCGTTGAGCACCATATTGGGAGGCACCTGCTGCACGCCGAGGGCATTTCGCACCAAATTCATGACGACGACTATCTTCACGAACGACGAAACAAGTAGGATTAGGAACGGCGCCAGCGACAGCGAAATGAGTAGTACTACTATCGTTATCGGATTTAGTGTTAGTTCCGCCATGGCTATGCAAATTCCGTGATTTGAACGCCTATATTATTTTCCACGCTTACCAACTTACCGTAGCCTATGAGTTTGCCATTGGCCCGTATTTCAATGGGAGATGTAATTGGATCTTCGGAAACGAATGTGTAGCCAGTGTGCACGGAGCGCAGTTCATCCAGTGTTACAGTTTTCTTTGCCGTTTCGAATGTTAGCGTGACTGCCAACGAACTTATCGCCTTCGAATCAATGTGCCCTTTCTTTTCCCGTGGCCCAGGCAGCACAGGAGGTGCCATCCCATTGCCACTGCCGTAAGAATGCCGATTTCCCGAAATTTCGCCCGAAGGACCATGGGCGTTTTCCGCCTCCTCCGCAGCCGGCCCAGCACCATCGCAGGGCGGTCCAGCCAAAACCCCTTCTTCATCTTCCGCGGAATCATCCTTGGCATCCTTCCACTCGTCGGAAACTTCTACACTCCCGCGGAGAGAGTTTTCTCCTTTGGCCTTTTCCGCATCGGCGTTGGTGTCTTCACTATCTTCGCCATCCTCCGCTTCTTCTTCATCGCTTCCGTCGTAATCATCCTCTGCTTCGTCATCGTTATCCGATTCATCTTCATCCCCGTCTTCGTATTCATCGGCATCATCTTCTGCCTCGTCATCGTCATCCGATTCATCTTCATCTCCATCGGTATTATCTTCTGCTTCACCATCGTCATCCGACTCATCTTCGTATTCATCGGCACCATTCCCAGAATCCTGGTCAACTGAATCGAAGTCTCCGTCTTTCGCAGCATCATCCACGTAACCCGTTTCACTATTTTCTATGTCCGACATCTCCGATACCCACTTTAAAAATTATACATTTGCACACTATCCAAAACTAGGTTACATCCGGTTAGCTTACCCGACAGTCTCATGTCGTCAAGCCCTTTTATCTCGTAGGTTGCGGTCCGTACGCTGGAATCTTCGTCCAAAAATACAATGTCATACTCTTCCAAATTTTCATAGTCATTCAAACTGAGACTTGTCCTTCCAACCTCTATGTACCACTGAAACTGAAAATTTCCATCCAATTCCATCCCATCCGCCGGAATTTTTTCGAACTTTGCGTTCAAAATCGCCAGCAAACCATTCGGTAATTTGACATTGAACGTCACCGGAGCGAAGTCGTTTTTTACTATGTTGACGCCGATTTCCTTTTCGTATTCGCTGGCTTCGTCATCTTCAAAGCGAACACTCTCCAATCGCAAATCGAGGCCGATTTTTGCGACAAATGACGAAATTTCACGCTCAAATAGGCAATTTAAAAGCAGTACCTTCGTGGTATCGTCGAAAAGCTTCAGATCCACTTCGGAAAATTTTTCGCTTATTTTACCGAGGGTTGAAAGGTCGCTGAGAAGAATTTCAGCGTCAAATCCTGCAATCCTCACCTTTAGTAAAACTTTCGGCATCAGTCCAAGATTCTTTTCTTTGAAGACTACAGCGTACTTGTCTGCCCCGGACTCAAAGTGAAAAACTCTGTCTGTCCCGACGAACAAATTGTTGAACGAAACGTTAACGGGATCAACTTCCGGTAGCTGCAAATCACTACCCGCGGCTAGCGAACTCATTGTCCGGATGGTGCCAACCGTGCGAAAAAATGCAAGTTTTTTAAATATGTAAACGAGTCTCGATCCTAAAAAATCAAAGGTCAAATCGATAATTATTGCCAAAATTCGTTTTCGAAGTAGTCAAGAATTCGAATGAGGTTGCAAAAATTTCTGGCACTGCAGGCGGTAAATTCCCGTAGAAAGGCAGAAAAATTGATAATTGCCGGAGCCGTTAGCGTAAACGGAAAAATTGCGCAGATAGGTGCTAGCGTGGACCCGTCTGAGGATGCGGTCACAGTGGATGGAAATACAATTTCAAATGTGCCAGCGCAGCAGCATGTGCAACCGCTCGTGCTAATGCTGAATAAGCCGGCTGGCTGCGTCTGCAGCCACGGTGACGCCTACAACAGGGAAACGATTTTCGACCTCGTTCCAAAGGAATTCTGCAGAAAAAAGCTGATGTTCTGCGGAAGGTTGGATAGGGAAACTGAAGGAATGATAATCCTCACCGATTGCGGTGATTTTGCCCAAAAGCTTACCCACCCGTCATTCGGTATAAAAAAGCACTACGAGGCGCTCCTGTCGAGGCCTCTGCCACTTGGCATTGGACGTCTAATGGTGAATGGCATAGAGGACAGCGGTGAATTTTTAAAATTTGACAAAATAATTTCAATTGGGCGCGGAAACATGAAAAATTTCGCCTTTGAAGTCGTGCTGTCCCAGGGCAAGAAAAATGAAATTCACAGGGTGTTCGCGCACTTTGGGATTTTCGTGCAGAAGCTGAGGCGAATCCGCATTGGTGGCTTGAATTTGAAGGGTGTTTCGCCGGGAAGGTGCAGAAAATTGTCCGCGCAAGAAGTCAAAAAATTGCTTAACTTAAAATAAAAACCACAACTTTAGCGTAGCCAAATTCGAAGCGAAGTTGAAAATGTTCCTAGCTCACCAATAAAATCTTCCAATCGGAAAAATAGAATTTACACTTTGCGGCAACCGATGAACAGAGAAGTGAGAGACTTTTTGGGAACTGTCGAGATTCCCACCGATAGGCTATATGGAGCGTGCACGCAGCGGACGCTGGAAACGTGCGGAGTGAGCGACCACGGCATTCCGTGGGAGTTGATTTCGGCGATCCTGGTAATTAAAAAGGCATGCGCCATAGCCAATTGCAAACTGGGAAAACTCCACGACGATAGGAAAGACGCCATCCTGGGAGCGGTGGAGCTTCTGCAAGCGGGACATTTTAAGGATCATTTTCCATTGGATGTTTTTCAAAACGGAGCCGGAACGTCGACGAATATGAATGCAAACGAGGTAATTTCCGCCCTGGCGCGGCAAAAATTCGATGCGGACATCCACCCAAACGACGATGTTAATATGAGTCAGTCAACAAATGACGTGATTCCGAGTGCCATGAATATCAGCTGCGCCATGGGCATAAAGAATCGATTACAGCCGGCATTGGAAGCGATGATGACGATCCTCTCGTCCCACGCCGACGAATGGAAAGGCGTCGTAAAAATTGGGAGAACGCACCTGCAGGACGCCGTTCCGATGACGCTCGGCCAGGAATTTTCGGCCTACGCGCGGCAGATAGAAAAATGCGTCGAGCGTTGCACGCGTGCCATAAAAATTTTGGAAGAAATTCCCATTGGTGGCACCGCCGTCGGGACAGGATTGAACACGCCAAGTGGGTTTTCCGATGTCGCCGTTGCAGAAATCAATGCAGAAACGGCGATGAATTTCGTACCGGCGGAGAATAAATTTTGCGAACAGGCTTCGAAGGATTCGCTCGTTGAATTGGCGGGAATTGTGAATTCCATGACGGCTGCGCTGGCAAAAATCGCCTCCGATTTGAGACTTCTCTCATCAGGACCGATGGCCGGCATAGGCGAACTATACCTGCCGGCTACGCAAGCCGGCTCATCGATCATGCCCGGCAAGGTGAATCCGGCAATGTGCGAGATGCTGACGCAGGTATGCCACTACGTAAACGGTATGATGCTAACCGTCCTCCTGGGCGCACGGAGTGGAGAACTTCAGCTGAATACCGCCATGCCGGTGACCGCCTATGCGCTGCTCGACTCGATCGACATTTTGTCCAATGCGATAAATAATTTTTCGAGGCATTGCCTGAAAGGAATGCGTCCAAACGTGAAACTTTCCTATAAAAATTCCCAAAAATCTCCCATGCTCATAACGGCCGTCGCACCGCTTATAGGATACGAAATGGCCGCCTCCATCGTAAGAGAAGCCGCAGAAGAGAACAAAACCATAGCCGAAATATTGAAGCGCAAAAATTTACTGGACGAAAAAATCGTAGACTCCATGTGCGACCCAAAAAACATGGCAAATTCGTAATTTTTGCGTCGCCGTCAACTCCGCCAAGGTATTGCAGCTGTCCGGGAAAGATCGAATTTGGCACTGGGCAACCTTCTTCGCCTAAAAATTCCTGGAAAACGACAGGAAAAATTCTTATACTGAGTGTGTGCTGGGTTCTTGGAGTAGTAGAAGGTTCGTTCGCATGGGTGCCGCAGCGGCTGCGTTGCTGGCTTTGCTCGTGGCAATCGTCGCATTGAAAAAATGCAAAAACGATTCGAAAATGAAGGCGAAAACAGGGAGCGACATGGTCTCCAAAACGGGAGCGGATGCTCTCCTTTCATTTAAAAAAAGGGAATTTTCCTGGGCTAAAAGAGTAAAAAAAGATGGTGCCATGGCGGACTTCGATCTATTCACTGGGCCTCTTGTGTGCGAAAAAAATGGCAAGATCGTCATGAAGGCATACGACATGGTTATCGTCGATGATGCATTTCCGCTGTATCTGGCAGAGATACGTCCGAAGCCCTATCGGCTGAAAATCGAAGGCTATTCCCAATCAAAGGATGATGGCAAAGTCACGGTAATGTTTAAGGACATTGAGACGAGCAAATACGGCGAGTGCGCAGCCGAAGGTAGAAACGAAACGCTGCAATTGCGCGTAAAATCCGCGGAACTAAGGGAACGGGAACAAAATGGGACACTCTATGAGTTTCCCATGGTACAAATCTACGACGAAATTGCGAAAAGAGATTTTATCCTCACCGATGAGCAAAAGCTGATTGACGGCGAATACGTCGTCGTAGTGAAGGACACCAGAGGCAACGAATACATTTTTTCCGAGATTGGCAAAAGCATCAGAATCGGTGAAGCATCTTGCGTGCTGCGCTCTTTGAACAGGGCGGAGGAATCAGCAAGGCTTCTACTGAGGGACGCAACTGGACAGGAGTTCAATAAAACGGTCCACCTGATCCGCTGATCACAGCAAATTTTCCGAATTGAGAGATTGTAGTTCCGGAGGAATAAAGATGCCGTCCCTTCGTATCAGATCGCCATCGAAGTATATTTCGCCGCCGCCGTACTCCCTGCGCTGGATGCACACGAGGTCCCAGTGTATCTGCGATCGATTGCCGTTATCCGCCTCTTCATACGCCTGCCCCGGCGTAAAATGGAATGACCCAGCGATTTTCTCGTCAAACAGGATGTCGCAGAGCGGGTGCAAAATGTGCGGATTAAACCCAAACGCGAATTCTCCAACATACCTGGCGCCACCATCGGCGTCAAGAATTTTGTTCAGTTCCACAGTTTTTGCGCCGGCATCTGCGGAAACAATTTTCCCGTCCTTTAACTCCAGTTTAATGTTTTCAAACGGAATTCCATGGTAAACCGTTGGTGCATTATACCGAATTGTTCCGTTGGCAGAATCCTTTACCGGCGCTGTAAAAACCTCACCATCGGGGATGTTGTGGCGACCTCCACAGGGAATTGCCGCTATCCCCTTTATAGAAAACGACAGCTCCGTGCCGTTTCCGGTGATGCGCACCTTATCCGCCGCCTCCATCCGCTCCTTTAGGGCCGCCATCCCGCTTTCCATCTTTCCGTAGTCCATCGTGCACACGCGAAAGAAAAAATCCTCAAATGCCGCCGTTGACATCTTGGCCTGCTGTGCAAATCCGTCGCTAGGCCAGCGAAGAATCACCCATTTCGTCCGCTTCACACGCCAATCGTGTACTGGCCGCATGATTCTGTCTATCATCCGTCGCTGCTCTTGCGGAACATCCGAGTGGTAAAAGGCGTTGTTTCCACCGCGGATGGCTATGAAAGCATCCATCTTTTTCATCTCGTCGAGCGAAATTTCGCCGATGGTCGCGAAGGCTTTTTCACCCAAAATTTTACTCTGTGCACGGATGATCTCGTTAGATTGCAACCGCAAAAATGGAACTCCTCCGCAGTCCCGAATGACTTCCAGTAGCGCAATTACCATGCCGTCCGGAACGTCCGTGCCATTCACTAGCACGCGCTCGCCGTCAGCTAATCCTACGGAAAATTCAACCAATGTTTTCGCCAAATTTTTATACCTACCGTCGATTCCAACCATATGGTCCGCATGCTATCTTTGGCCGGCTGATGGCAATGAAAAAAAATGAGCCAGTGGCTGGCTGTGAGTTTTCGAATCTGCGCAATTAAAATTAATTTACGCACGCACGCCATTTGCGGTAAAAATATGTCGCCATTTGTTAATTTTCCTTGGCGCACAGTAAAAATATTGAAATATGGCGGCAGATCGAGGATATGAAATCGAAAAATTTTGAAACGGTTATTCCGCTGGATGAAATTGGACTGCGAAGCGGCACATTTTCACATTCCGCTGCGGACGGCAGCGGAGGGAAGAAAATAATTCCCATGGTCCTCAGTGCCGACAACAACTTTGCAACTCAAATGTGCGTGACCATATACTCACTGCTGAAAAATGCGAACCGCGACACGTTCTACGACCTGCACTTGCTGCTGTCTTCGGACTTCGAAGAGAAATATAAAGTGGCTATTTCTGAATATGAGACCGGAGGTAAATGCAAGGTCAATTTCATCGACATGGGAATGCATCGCATAGGCGTGTCAGCCGGCTATTTCCCGGAGGCAGCCTACTGCAGATTGCTCGCCGCGGATTTGCTGCCAAATTATAGCAAATGCATCTATTTGGATTCTGACATTGTAGTCCTGGATGACCTCTTTGGGCTCTACAGCACGGACATGACCGGCTTTTACATAGCCGGAGTAAAAGATCTTCGAATAATTTCATGCGACGCACGTTTGTATGTTGCCTCCATAGGCGTAAAAGACGTAAATTCATATGTAAACAGCGGCGTGTTGGTGATGAACTTGGATTCGATCCGGGAAAATGGATTAGTAAAGCGATTTATTTCGATGGCAAAGCACGGCATCGACGGGAAAAATCAATTTGAGTTTCCGGACCAAGACATACTAAACATTGTGTGTCAGGGAAAAATCAAACACCTGGATTATCGTTTCAACGTATTGCCATCCTTTGTGTTGGAAAGCGCGATTGAAGCGAATTTTGGGAAAGAGGTAATCCTGGAAGCCATCAACAATCCATCGGTGGTACACTTTGCAGTAAAAAGTAGTAAGCCATGGAAAAATCCAACTGCTCCGTTTGCCGAAAAATGGTGGAAATACGCCAGGAAGTCTCCATTTTACGAGGAAATGCTCGCAAATGTCAAGCACAGCGAATTTGCGAAAGAACTTTCAATGATTTGCATGGTTTTAGCTGGAAAGTATAGTAAATTTAATTACCACAGGACGAAAGTTTTCTCCAAAATAACATTCGGCAAGACTAGGGCACGCTACGCGGAGAAAAATCTCCGCATCGCGGAAGCGCTTCGCTTAATCGAAAAACTGTCAAACTCATGAGATGGCGCCCGCCTTTGTGGTAAAAAAGCTTTTCACTTAAAGAACATTTCTTCCTTCATGCTAGACGCAGTTTGCGCACCGCAGAGATGCTCGACTATCGCCATGGCAAATTCAGCCGCCGAGCCAGGCCCATTGGCAGTTATCAAATTTTCATCGACTACGACACGGGCGTCCGCATCAGCATCCTTCAGCACGTCGCGGGCGCACGGATGTGAACAATATTTTTTGCACTTTAAAATTTCCGCTTTGTGCAAAATCAGTGGCGCGGCGCATATGGCGCAGATCAGTTTGTTTTTTTCATGGAACGATTTTACCACGTTTATGACCTCCGGATCATCCTTCAGCATGAACGATCCGGGGCCGCCCGGCACGACCAGGCAGTCAAAGTCGTCATCCTTTACCTTTTCCATAATCTTATCGGCGATCAACTTGATTTCGTGGGCGCCTCTGATGTGCGTCGAATCCTTGGCGGAAACGAGGACAACGTCGAGGCCGCAGCGGCGAAAAATGTCCGTCGGAACGATAAGTTCAATTTCTTCGACGCCATCGCCAAAAAGCATGTAAATTTTCCTACTCATCTTCTGCTCCTCCCTTTGCAAATGGTTTGCCATCTTCGCCATCGCTTTCGTCTCTGTCCTTTGACCTACAGTTTTTCATCGCCTTCGCTATGCTGGCTATTAGCGCAAGAGTGGACAGCACCATTTTCAGATTTTTAGAAAGATTTTTCAAGGCCGAAATCATGCTCTTCATTTTTTGGGTTATTCTATACTTCCCCAGGCCGTATTTTTCCGCGGCGACATCCGCAATGCTACGCCCCTGGTACTTGTCGTAGTCGTCTGGTATGCCATCGCCATCCTTGTCGTTGTTCGCGGGATATCCTCCGCGTTTTTCAATGTTTTCGATGTACTCATTTAGCTGCGTCGATTCCCTTATTTGCTCGATGCCGGCGACAGCAATTTGAAAGTCACTGAGAGCGCTGTCCATCGCATTTGGAGCTTCCTTACCATCCAATTGTGCCGCAATCGACCTGGCATCGGACAATGAGAACGGTTCTCTAGCTTCGGCGACATCCGGAGCCGAAATTGCTACGGCAATGCCCTCTACGATATTTGTTTCATTCGACACGGCGTCACATTTCCTTTACTTGCAAGTCCTGCATGGGGGCCGCCGTGCTATCCATCGGGGCCGAAGGTTCTCTGCCCGCAAAAACAGAGGCGACGAGTCCACCCTCATTCGGCGAAGGAATTTCCCCGATGGCCGCGTCCTCCACCTTCCTCGTGGCATCCGGCGGTGCGGCACCAATGTCTCCAGTAACACTTCCCTTTTCCATAGTTTTCACACTCTCAGTTTATCTACTTTGATCGTCAGATTATGCGCGTGCATCTCGGCCTCAACATCTGATTTCGTCAGCGACACTTGCTCAATCAAAGTATTTGTAAGTTGCGTAAGATCACGCTTTGCACGGTCGGCAGTTCTGACGAAATTGCATAGGATATTCGTAAATGCTACCTCATCGAGAGCTTCCATGGAGCGCGTGTACGATAGGACGATGTTCTGCGTTTTTGCGTCCAAACCGAAAGTCGCCTGGTTGTATTCCACACCGCACAGATTCAGCTCAAGGATCTTCTCAAAAAAATCTTCGCTGCATTCGTACGGAACTCTACAAATCGGGGCATAGAAGTACACAACGGCGCTGTCCTTCGGCAATTCCACTACGTATTCCTGATTCATTTCATCCTTCCTGAGAACGCAGAGCCCGTTCTCATCCAAAAATAGTTTTGCCCCTACCCTACTGCCAGCGGCCTGCAAATAGCTATTGAGCATTCTATTGTAGGCTATTGCCTGAAGCATCATGGCGCCCATGGTAACGGTTCGGCGTGCAACCGCAAACAATAAAAGTCAAAATTGCCAATTCAAGGTCCACGCTTCGGGTGTGTCAGGGACAGCGCACGCAAATTCGATGGATCGCCTGTGAATGCTGCAGGCGCAACCTCCAAAAAGTTCAAAGAAACAAGGCAAAACAAAAAACTTGATAATGCATAGGAAATGTCATTTTGAAACTTGTGCCAAAGCCTCCACAGGGACAGGGAAAAGGCAATGATGGTCACAGAAACAGGCTGCGAAAAAGGTTTCTCCGCTCCGGATTTGTGGGATTCGCCGACCACGAAATAGTTGAGCTGCTGCTCACGCTCAGCATTCCGCGAAAAGACGTGAAGGCGACTGCCAAGCACCTACTTCAAACCTTTGGGTCGCTGGCGGGAATTTTCGACGCCGATATTGGCGAAGTCGTGCAAGTGAAAGGAATAGGCCAATCAACGGCCGTGGCGCTCAGAATAATCCGCGCCGTAAACAGCCTGTATTTGCAGGAAAAAATTGAAAGCGAACCGGCATTTGACTCCGTTGGCAAAGCCATCGAATTGTGGCGCAGCAGGCTGTCGTGTCTAAAATTCGAGGTGGTAGAGGTGGCATACCTGAACTCCAGCCTGCGGCTGATGAAGGACGGCATCGAACGCCTGGAAACCGGAACTGCATCTGCAACTGTATTTTATCCGCGAAAAATCGCAGAAACCGCCATTCGCCACGGTGCCACTGCCGTAATTATTGCACACAACCATCCGACTGGGCCGGCGGAGCCTTCTGACTACGACGAACGGAGCACGAGGACGATAAAGACGGCGCTGCAATACCTAGACATAAGGCTCTTGGACCACATCATCATCTCTTCAAATGACGCCTTTTCCTTCAAAGAGCACGGCCTACTGTAGCGGCAACTGCATGGCCAATTCATACTCCCTTTCGTAGTCCTTCGCCGATTTATTCCAGGAAAAATCCTTCCCCATGGCGCGTCTTTGCATGATCCTGACATGCCTTCGGCGATCGTAGTACGTGGCGCATGCCCAGCCGATGGTGTCATAGAGCGCACCGTGCGTCAAATCGTTGAACACAAAACCGGTTCCACTGCCCGTCACTTCATCGTAATTTTCGACGGTGTCGCACAGCCCCCCAGTGGCGCGCACGATGGGTAGCGTCCCATAGGCCATCGCATAGAGCTGGCTCAACCCGCATGGTTCGTACCTGCTTGGCATCACGAAGAAATCACTGCCAGCTACTATCAAATGGGCAAGGGCGTTGTCGAAGCCAATTTTCACGGCCATTTTTCCTTCAAAGCGACTGGCTAGCTCTCGAAATTTCCACTCAAGGTTAGCATCGCCGGATCCGAGAACTGCAAATTGAACGGCCATTTTCCCAAGCACATCAGGCAAAGCGTTGCACAGAACATCCAACCCCTTCTGCTCAAAAAACCTGGAAACTACGCCGAAAACTGGCATGCGCTCCGCCGGAGCCAGGCCAATTGCACTTTGAAGTTCGCGTTTGCAAATTTCCTTCCCGCCAATGGACTTTGCCGAAAATTTCCACGGGAGAAATTTATCGGTGGCAGGATTCCAAATTTCTCCGTCGATGCCGTTGCAAATGCCTGCCAAGTCCCTGGCGCGGTAGCGCAGGACGCCGTCCAATCCGCAGCCGTACGCCGGAGTCTTTATTTCTTCGGCGTAGGTTTTGCTGACCGCCACAATTCTATGGGCAAATTGCAAAGCACCCTTTATCACATTCACCGCTCCGCACGCCTCCATGGCTAATGGGTGCCAATAGTGGTCGTATAGGCCGACAAATCGCAGCAATTCCCTCGGAGCGTAACCGTGGTGCGCCATGTTGTGGATGGTGAAAATCGACTTCGTGTTTTTCAAAATGGCTGGCCTATTCCACAGGCTAAGCAGCGGAGAAATTAACCCCGTCGGCCAGTCGTGCGAATGTATTACATCCGGGGCCCATCCAAGAAATGGGCACGCGTCGATGACTGCCCTGCAAAAAAACGCAAAACGCTTCCAATTGTCGGAGTAGCTTTCACCGAATTCGCCGTAAATGCCGCCTCTGGCGAAATATTTATTAAATTCCACGAAATAGACGGGGATATTTTTGTGTTCCGCTTGCAGCAGCAGCGCAAATTCAACGCCGTAGCCCATATTTACGATCATTGGGCCGCCAGCGACACTGCACCACGGAATGGAGTCAATGGCTCCATACTTTGGCAGAATTATGCGGACGTCGTGTCCAAGCTTTTTCAAGGCCACAGCCAGCGATGGAATTACATCTCCCAGGCCACCAACCTTTGCGAATGGATCGCATTCCGAACTGGCAATCAGTATTTTCATAGCGCACTGCAAATCTTATAATAAAAGTGATCACTTTAACAATTCGTAGAAATGCAATTCCGATTTTTATTGTAATTTTGCCAAAGCGATATTATACTTGCGTGCAAATGAGCAGGGCGGAGTTAATGAACGCGAAGTCGGTGACTTACGAAAAGCAGGCTTCGCACAAATTACGCTCGCGCATCAAAGTGACTGCCGGCCAGGACATTGTGCCGGCTCAAAGTGACGCGAAAGGCATGGCACAAACGCGCGAAGTAACGCGTAGGGGAGCAAATGCCAGTGATGATCAAACGCTTGCCAAGCTCGATGGCAAAAAGCTAGGGAACGCATTGGTCGCCATGAATTTTTTAGGTGACGGAGACAAGTTTAATGAAACACACACGATTGCGGCGTCCATGTGCAACATAGCTTCAAGGCTACACTTGCTCCAAGAAAAAGATGAACGCACGCAAGCAAAATCCACGGTGGACGGCATAGTCAATTGGATAGATAAGGCTGCCAAGGCAAAAGCGGAGCAGCGGAAAAGCCAAAGCGCTGGGCCGATCAGGAAGAAATTCACGAAGGTTATGCATTTGGCCTGTAATTTATTTAAAAATTGTAAAAATGCCATAGCCGGCAACTGGGGTGATTTTGTTTCGATTGCACGAATTGCGAGCGATACCAGCGCCTTTGACCTAAAAAAGGAAATGTGCAAAATTCTCATTGATTTCGCCAAAAATCCGCCGCCATTCGCCAACGAGGCGGACATTTGGGGAAACATATCGTACGTAGAAACTGCGATTAGCATAGTTTGCGATCGCGTCAAAGACGACCAGAAATTGTCTAGTTTGAAGCGGGAAACGGTCGAAGCATGGGACAAATACAAACAAAATTCGAAGCGCAATAGTCGGGCTTTTGATCTCATAGATAACGACATTGATGGGTTCAAGCGTGAATTGGAGTCGAAATAGCTATTGGCAATTCGAATGGCGATTGTGGTATCGCTGCGCCGATTTTCCTTGCCTAGCCCGCAGCGTTGCTTTTCTTGCGAGCCATGTGGTTTCAGATAGACGTTGGGCTGGCTGAAAGCGTGCGCGAAGCCGCCGACGCATGCGCCATTCCACAGTCTGAATTTTCTCCGGATGTGCGGCAGGCGGATCCGAACTTCGGTGATTTTCAGGCAAATGGAATCCTCCCCTACGCCAAGTCGCATGGGTTAAATCCGAGGCAGATTGCCGAGCAAATAGTTTCAAATTTGCGTACCGGCGAAAAATTTTTAGGGAAAATTGACATCTCCATCGCCGGCCCCGGCTTCATAAATTTCAAGCTGTCAAACGCATTTTTGATCGAATGGCTCAATGCGTACAAATCCGAAAAAAACTGCAGATTGGCACTGGCTAAAAATTTCAGAGGCAAGCGAATAGTTGTCGACTATTCGTCGCCGAACACGGCAAAACAAATGCACGTTGGGCACCTGCGCTCCATGAACATCGGAAACTCCATCTGCAAAATTTTAAAATTCTGCGGGGCCGATGTAATCGGAGATAATCACATCGGTGATTGGGGGACGATGTTCGGCATTCTAATCATGGCTATCAAGAAGGAAGGCGCCGATGCCTCTTCGCTGACGCTGGAGGAAATTGAATCCCTATACCAGCTCGGAAACGCAATGATAATCGGCGATGAATCGGCCATTGCTACCGCGCGGAACGAACTGGTCAAGTTGCAGAGCGGTGACTGGGAAAATTTACAAATTTGGCAGCGAATTAACGAAGTTTCCCGAGCTGCCTTCGAAGAAATTTACGAAGAAATGGGAATATACTTCGACTATGCACTCGGTGAATCATCCTACCGCGATGAAGTTGGCAGAATTTACGAAGAACTAGTTGCAAAGGGCATCGCCGTCGAAAGCGAGGGCGCGCTTTGCGTTTTTCACGGAGAATGCGAACGATTCGGCGAGCAGCCATTTATCGTGAGGAAATCCGACGGGGCCTCGAACTACGCGACAACTGACTTGGCAACTGTCCTGCACAGGACGGAACAGCTGAGAGCCGACGAAATAATCTACATTACGGACGGGCGCCAGCGTGACCATTTTCAGCAGCTGTTTTTGACAGTGCAAAAATGGTATGCGGCGTTCGAACGCAAATGTCCGGAGATGCGACACGTCTGGTTTGGGACAATTTTGGGAGACGATGGCAAAGCCATAAAAACGCGCGCCGGCACGCCGGTGAGATTGAAAGAGTTGATAGGTGAAGCTAAGGCACGGGCTCTGGCAATAGTCAATGAAAAGAGCACCAATCTATCCGATGGAGAAAAGCAGCACGTGGCCAGAGTCCTCGCCATCGATTCCATAAAGTACAGCGATTTACTGCCAAGCCGCACCAATGACTACGCATTTTCCTGGGACAAAATGCTGTCATTCGACGGGAATACAGCTGCCTATATGCTGTACGCAATCGCACGCATAAAATCAGTTTTGAAAAAATGCTCCATCGACGCTGCTGCGGCTTTGGCGAACGATTTGGAGACCGCCGAGGAAAGAAGCCTCGTACGCAAGCTCACCTATTTTCCAATCGTTTTGGCGCAGGCGGCGAAGGAACTGCGGCCACACTACATCTGCACCTACCTCTTTGAGTTAGCCGTGGAATACTCGTCTTTTTACAATGCAAATCGCATACTTGCCGAAGAAGCGAACGTTGCCGCCAGACGACTGACCATAGCCGTGCGTACGCTGCAGACAATGGAAATTGGCATGCACCTGCTCGGGCTCGAAACGCTGGAAAAAATGTGAATTTTGCCACATTTTCGCAGCAAAAATTACTGGCATTCGCCAATTTTTTTTTTAGCTTCGCCGGCTGGTCATGCGAGAATTGGCGGAATTGGCAGCGGCGGCGGACGACATTAACGCTCGAACTGCGGCATTGGAAACATTTCTAAATGTTGGCGGCATGAAGAGCGAGATCGCGGCGCTGGAGGAAGCAATGGCTGCTCCAAATTTCTGGAATGATCAAAACTCCTCCAGGGAAATCGGCAGCAAACTACACACCGCCAAGCAAAAGGTCGTTAGCATTGAAAATTTGAAAAAAATCGTCGATGACATGAACGTTTTGTTGGAACTGGCATCGATTGAACAGGAAAACTCCGAATATCTGGCGGAGGCGGAATCCACCATCGGGAAAATTTTCACCAATTTGGACAAGCTGGAATTAGCATCGTATTTGACTGGTAAACACGACAACTGCAACGCGATCCTAAGCATACACGCCGGAGCCGGCGGAACGGAGTCCTGCGATTGGACTGACATGATTCTGCGCATGTACATGCGATGGGCTGAGCGCAACGGCTTTGAGGCAGAAATTCAGGACATGCAACCTGGGGAGGAAGCGGGAATTAATTCCGTAACGGTGCGCATCGTCGGTGAAAATGCATACGGATACGCCAAGGCTGAGCGCGGCGTTCACAGGCTCGTCCGCATCAGCCCTTTCGACGCTAACAGGCGCAGGCACACATCCTTTTGCGCCGTCGACGTGACGGCTGAAATAGAAAACGACGGCGAAATTGAAATCAGCGACGCCGATCTAAGAATCGACACCTATCGCTCGAGTGGTAAGGGTGGGCAGCACGTGAACAAAACCGAATCTGCCATTCGCATCACGCACATTCCGACCGGCATTGTTGTAACGTGCCAAAATGAGCGTTCGCAGCACAAAAACAAGGAGTCTGCAATGAAAAATTTGCGCTCCAGGCTATACGAAAAGATTGAGGATGAGAAGCGGTCGGCCCTGGAGAAGTTTTATGGACCAAAGGGAGAAATTAGCTGGGGAAATCAAATTCGCAGCTACGTTTTTCAGCCATATCAAATGGTAAAGGACCTGCGCTCCGGCGCCGAAACCAGCAATGTCCAGGATGTCATGGATGGGAATGTTGACCAATTCATCCATGCCTGGCTGAAAGCGGGATGCCCTGCGGAGCGAAAAATATCCGGCGAATGAACTCTGGGTTAGCAGTACGCGCGACTCCAATTCGCCGGCGCTCGAAATATTTTCATTGGAGACAATTCTTCGCCGCGAATCTCCAGCAGATCTCTTCAATGTTGACAATGCGGCCGCATTACTTGTAACGTTGAAAACATAGGTGAAGATAATTGATAGCCATTGCCATCTGGATGACTTTTTCTACGATGGAACAATCGATGAAATTTTGAGCAATGCCGCCGTTGCATCCGTCGACAAAATGGTTGCCGTCGGCACGCACCTCAGGGATTGGCAGTTCTATTGCAAGTTTGTGGGAAAGCACCAAAACATTTTTTACACCGTCGGCTTGCACCCAACCAACTCCGAAATGGCTGAGGAAATTGACGCATTGCCGGGTTTTTTGGAAATGGAGAACAAGCCCATTGCCATAGGCGAAATCGGGCTCGACTACCACCGGCTGCCAAAAGAACCGGAGGCGAAGGCGCCGGCGATTGAGCGGCAAAAAAATGCATTCGCGGCGCAGCTGAAATTCGCGAAAGCTAGCAATTTGCCGGTTGTTATCCATTCGCGCCAGGCGTTCGATGACACCTTCGAAATGCTGACCCAGTCGGCGATTCCGGGAGAAAATGTGCTCTTTCACTGCTACGGTTACGGAGTTTGCGAAATGGGAAAAATAAAGGAATTTGGGGCATTCACGTCCTTTTCCGGCACCATAACGTATAAACCGGACATGGCCGAGCCGCTGAAAGCGGCGAATTTGAATAGGCTGCTGATAGAGACCGATTGTCCGTATCTCACACCAAACCCGCACAAACCGAAGCGCAATGAACCGGCATTCCTGCGCGCAACCGCCGAGTGTGCGGCAAAAATTTTGAACATGCGGGACGGCGACTTTTGCGACTTGGTGCGCAAAAATACGGAAAAATTTTTTGGCATAGGCTAGGAGGTAGGCCTTGGATTTTCTGCTGTCGCAGGACCAGAAGCAGGTGCAGAAGCTATCGCCGGCGATGCGCCAATCGCTGGAAATTTTGCAAATGCCAACGCGCGAGCTGTGGGAATTGGCTAGGAAGGAATGCGCGAAAAACCCAACCGTCGAGCTGGATGACCGGAGAAAAATTGACCGTCAGAGGAGTGATGATCACTGCGCCATGCTTGAAAACATCGAAGACCTCGTCCCTCTGGAGACACATTTGCTGCAACAGGTCCCGGATTGGAGCGATGAAAAAAAGAAAATTTTGCTAAAATTGTTGGAATTTATCAGCGGAAGGGGCTTCTTCGAAGGCGATTTGCAAAAAATAGCGAAGGATTTACACGCCGATCGCCGGAGCGTCGAAGGTGCATATGAAGGCCTGAAGTCGCTGCATCCACACGGCATCGGCGCCGTGGATTTGCGCGAATGCCTGTTGCTGCAACTGGAACACGGCGAAAAAAATTCAACCACCTCCATGGCAAAAACACTGGTGGAGAAGCATTTCGATGATCTGCAAAGCGGCAAAATCGAATTTCTTGGCAAGAAGCTGGGTGTGCCAGCAGCGAAAATAATCGAAGCTGGAAAATTCATCGCGCGGCTAAATTTTTCGCCACTCAGTGGATTTTCAACGGAAAGGGACGTGGAAATAATTCCGGACTTGAAAATTTTTAAATCCGGCAGTCAGTGGAAAATTGAGTTCAACGCCGAGCAGCTTCCATCGCTAAGATTTACTAAATTGTACAGGGAAATCGCATGCAACTGTGACAGCGTCGATCGAAAAACGTGGGCCTACTTGCGAAAGCAAGCAAGGGCTGCAAGGTGCTTCAGTGAAGCCATTGGCAGGCGCCGAGTGACGCTAGTGGCGATAGCGGAGGTAATTTTAAAGCATCAGATCGAATTTTTCGAACTGGGGCCGAAATTTATGAGGCCGCTGCGATTGAGGGATGTTGCTGGGGAAATTGGTTTACACCAGTCGACGATCAGCCGTGCGGCGCGTGGGAAATACGTGGAAACGCCACACGGTCTATTCGAAATGGCAAAATTTTTCGACAGTGGCATGCGCGAATCGGTTTCCCAGGGTGCGATTTTGGAACGCATTCGCGAAATTGTGCACTCGCAGCGCAATGGACTCACCGACAGCGCGATCGCCGAAATTCTCGGGCAACGCGGCATTTACATTGCCCGCCGAACGGTAGCGAAGTACAGAAAAATTTTGAATTTACCGAATTCGCGCATGTTCAGAGCAATTTGATGCACGTTACCGCAAAAATTGCCGCAAAAACCGACCATAGAAGCAGATGGCGCAGGCGGAATCGCTGCGGAAACAGAAACGGCATGACTGGCAGAAGACCGGCAATGAGGTTTCCGAAAATGCCACCGGCAACGTCGAGGATGATAAAAAACAGCTGCGGTTTGAAAATCGCCGGAACCAGCGGGAGCACGATCATCACCTCAACCAATTGCCACAGGATTTTATTGGACTTGAAAATATCGCGCAAAGCTCCCTTCATCGCCATGGAAATACCGAGCATGGATGTGCCGATAGCGCAGAAGGAAAATAGCCGTCCTGCGTAGAGAAAAAGGTCTGACCCAAAGCGGTTTTTTAGTAGCACAAACACCGGAATCCCCAATTTCGCCGCTTCCGCAAGTTCCAAAGCTGTGAACAGGCGAAACCCAATGGTCAGAATCGTCGCGTTAAAGACCAGCGGAATGGCCGTGCCGACAATTAGCGCCCTTTTTATACGCCCGCTGTCATAGTCTAGTCGCTCGCAAACGATTGGCACGACCTGATGGTAGCCGAAGCTGCACAATATGATCGGCAGCCCCATCGGCAGTTCGGACCAATTTGCCAGGCAAGCGGCGGGCACCCGCTCCCCCATAAACGCGGAAATAGTCAGAACGGCAAAACTAAAGATAAGAACAATTGTTAGCGCGCCATTGATCTCTCCCAAAAGCTCAAAGCCGTGGCGCAATCCTAAGTAGAGCAAAATTCCGACGACCACAACGACCAGCGCACCGCTTCTAAAAATTCCGTTCAGGCAGCTCCAATAGGCAACCAGCAGGCAGAAAGCCAGCGTGAAATAGCTAGCATTGAACAACGCAGCGCCACTGCGCCCGAGGTGCCTGCGGAATAGCGTTGGAAGATCGCTGTCATGGTTCGCCACGAATAGCTGCGCGAGCAGTACGCCCGATGCCAGCGTGCACAGGTATACCAGCAGCGTTCCAGCCAGCGCAGGCCAGTAGCCACACGAGCGCAGTGAAACCGGCAGGCCGAGTACACTCGCTCCGATCGCCATGCCGGCGATCAAGAAAACTGAATCCCAAAAATAATGTTTCTTATGTGCGTTCACTGCGGCTCCATTTTTGAATTTTTCACCGCGAAGAACATGGACGCAACGTAAAAACCTTCGCGCCACATTCATCGCGAAGGCTAGGCAGATCTCAGCGGCAGCGCGACGGTGCATGCGAAATTCGCCACCACATGCCACTTACTGAAATTACAACCACCATAGTTACATAAATCAGCAAATGAAATTTGGTGCGGAGTCAAGAATTTTTACAAAAATTTGGCATGGCCGCGCCGAGTTGGTGAATTTTTAGCACCCATACATTGGCGTGAATCACGTGTGCGCGCATTTTGAAGGCGTCCGCGCGGTGAACGCTCAGAATTTCCGTCCACTGAATTTAAATTTTTCTTGACATTGGTTTGATATTGTGCCCTCGTGGTGCTGATGTTTACAGTAATGAACCCAGTACAAAATCCAAATGGTTCCATGCAGCTGGACTTTTACCAAAATGTGATGCAGCAGAGTGCCGCGCAATTTCAGCAAAATCTGACAGGTGCTAACTCTAACATTAAGCAGACGCAACCAGTGATCACGCAGAGTTCTGCGCAGCAAGTGATTGATTCGGCGGCTGCTCTGCCGGCGTGTACAATCGGAGTTTCGCTAAATGGATCGGAGCTAGGACAGCGCATTCCGCAGCGCATGGCAGAGACTGCATATGGCGACTGCAATGGCTGCAAGCAATATGAAGTGCAGCAGGCGCTGGAAGATATGAATTATTCCAAAGATACGATGCGAAGCTTGGAATTGGGTGGCTTAGTTGATGCCTACAGCTGCATATCCAAAAACAGCGCTGGCGTGACCAAGAACTATGCGGAAATCATAGCAATCAAGTACGACATTCTGGTGCTAGTCGAATCGTACATCGACGGAGTGCATAAGTTCAAGCTCGCTCTTCCAGGGTATGACCTATCCGGTTCCGGATACGGGCTTTTCAATCCGATTGGATATGGAATGGACAATCCCGCGCTTAATGGGGCACTGATGTCAGTCGAAATTGAGGTGGATGCGAGCAATTACGGTGAGTCCGTTGTAATTATCGTACGTAAAAAAATCGCAAAATCTATGAATTGTGGCGGGTATGAGGTACCGATTTACGGGAAAGAGGCTGATTTGATTTTTAAGGACAAGGAAAGCGTCGTACGTTCCGGATTAGCCAGACTCGGTACCATCGATTCGAATATCAATGAGAGCGTCACCGCCGGCATGCTCATTGAAAAGATAAAAAATAATCCAAAACTTGCGGAGGTCGCCTACAGACTGGAGATGATTCCATCCGTCGCCCCGGTGAATAATCACAATAAACCGGTACAGCCGATGATTCCACTAGACGGTCGCGATTGCGTTTGTGCCGACCCAAACGCACAATACGAGCCCATAAGTTCTTCCGTTCCGAGTCATTCGTTCTACGAGGACATGGATCCGGGTCTTGCAAGACTGCGCGGAGTGTCCGCCAAAAATAGCCCTTCGCCTAGCTTAAGTCATTACGCAAAAAGCGGCATGGATAAGGACGATGAATGATGCATTGCGGCTGTGAGATTTGGTTTTAGTATCCGCGCGTCCTCGGTAGCGTTCTCATTTAGCTGCATTGATTAGGGTACTTCGAGGGAAGCTGTGCGGTTTCTTCTCGACATTTTTGCTGCAACTCAGATACGTAGAGTTCCGTCGGAGAGATGGCAGAGTGGTTTATTGCGTCGGTCTTGAAAACCGAAGTGCAGAGAACTGCACCGTGGGTTCGAATCCCTCTCTCTCCGCCATGCTAGGCGGGCCGCTTCCACCATTTTTGGAATATTTGCGCTTGATCCTTCAATGAAACCCTCTGCCCTATTAGCGGTGTAAGGACGCGGAAGTTTTTGTCCTTCGCAAGTTCAGTAATTTTTTCGAGTGGTTCGTCCCAGGGGTGTACCGAAAGGTAGATTTTTGCCATGTGCACTGGAAGTAGCGCCTTCGCCATCAGGTCCTCCGCTGCCCTAATCGTTTCTTCCGGGTACATGTGTATCTGTTTCCAATTTTCGTTGTACTGCCCATTTTCGAGAATCGCCAGATCGATACCTCCGAATTTTTTGCCGATCTCGGCGAAGTGCGTGCCGTACCCGCTATCACCACCGATGAAAATTTTGAAATTATCTCCGGTTTCGATGAGAAACGATGCCCAAAGCGATTTGTTTCTCCGCAGCCATCTGCCGGCAAAGTGCCTGGCGGGAAGACAATATATTTTGAAATTTTTACCAATTTCGATGCTTCCATTCCAATCCATCTCCATCACAATCTCGGCAGAAACACCAAATCGCTCCAAGTGCGCACCGACGCCGAGTGGACAAATCACACTTCGAAATTTTATGCTTCTAACCGTTTCATAGTCCAAATGATCCCAGTGGTCGTGTGTTATCAGGAGGTAATCCACTTCCGGAATATCTTCCGGGCCATAGGCGTTTGACCCAGGAAAAGCCTTCGGAATGTTTGGAATCGGCGAGGAAATTTCGGAAAAAAGCGGATCGACGATGACGCGCTTGCCGGCAATTTGTATGAAGTACGATGAATGGCCGAACCAAAATAGCACATCGTCGGCGATATCCAGCTGCGACAGGTCCGTTTTTACGGACGGGATGCACGGGCCCTCTATTTTCAGTTTTCCGATCAGCGCGAACAGAGATCTTAGCACGTCGCCGAGCCCACCGGAGGTAATTGGTTGAATGTTTTGAAATTTTCCGTCCCTATAGTTTGGGGATCTTTTTATCTTCCTCAGCCGCTTCCCATGCGGCAGGCTGCCAAATTTTCGGCTATCGGTATAGGCAAGCAGCAGGGCAGTCGCAAAAAGCGACAAAAAAATGGCAGTGGAAAATTTCATCTAGCCATGGGAACGCTGCGCAATGATTCAGTTTCAACCATCTTTTTGATTATGGCCCAGCGGCTTAGTGTTGACAATCATTCTTTTCACAAAAATGTCGTTGCCCATGGAGCACTCATTTCAACCTTTGGGGCATCGCGATGAATGAATTTTTGCATGCCCTATCGGAGCTTATCTGGGGATGGCCTCTGCTCTCGTCAATATTTTTGGTCGGCATTTACTTCTCATTCAAGCTGAAAATTCCAACGTGGGGTACGCTAAAACTGTCTATGAAGTACATCACCGGCGATGCCATCGCGAATGACAGGTGCAGTGGAAATGTTTCCGTCTTCGCATCGCTGTGCACGGCGCTGTCGGCAACGCTCGGCACCGGCAACATCGTTGGCATGGCAGTGGCTATCACCATCGGCGGGCCGGGTGCATTGTTTTGGCTATGGGCATCTTCGATATTTTGCCTTGCGCTTCGCTATGCGGAATCAATGTTGGCCGTAAAATATAGAAAAATCGCAACGGACGGCACGGTTTCCGGTGGTCCCATGTACTACATGGACTACGGGCTCGGAAGCGACGCCCTGGCAAAGATATTCGCCGTTTCCGGCGTTCTGGTCGCCTTGGTTGGCATCGGAACTTTCGCCCAGAGTAACTCCATAGCCATCGCCTGCCGCACATTCAAAATGCCACCGGCTGCTACAACTGCCATTCTAACCATTACCGTTGCCCTTGTAATAGTCGGCGGCCTGAAAAAGATCGCCGTCGTCGCGGAAAAAATCGTCCCCATAATGACAATTTTCTACATCGGCTCCGCTGCGATCGTGCTGCTTGCAAACATCTTTCGCATACCGGCCGCGCTCTACTCCATATTTCGCTGCGCCTTCGATCCGCAGTCGGTCATCGGCGGTGGCGCCGGCATTTCCGCCGCAATTGCGGCAAGCGTCGGGGTAAGGCGCGGAATATTTTCCCACGAAGCCGGCCTGGGAAGCTCGACCATAGCGGCCGCCACAGCTCGAGTCGATTCGGCTCCAAAGCAGGGCATAGCATCCATGATCGGCGCGCTACTTAGCGTAGTCGTCTGCACGATGACCGGACTTGTCGTGTTGGTTTCCTGCGACAACGCGCTACTCTTCGGCAGCGGCGCGCTGGAGGGCGCAACCCTAACGGCCTATGCCTTCAGCAAGGGCTTGCACATGGCGATTGTCGGTGAATATGTAGTCAGCATAAGCATCGTATTTTTTGCATTCACAACAATCATAGGGTGGAATTACTACGGCGAAAAATGTGTCAACTACATCTTCGGCCCGAGGGCAATAGTTCCCTACAAACTGCTATTTCTATTTTTCGTCGCCATCGGTCCATTTTTCAGGATAGTTAGCATCTTCGCGCTAGCCGACATCGTTGTAGGCATCATGGCTGCGGTGAACCTGATCGGCCTGGTCGGTTTGCGCTCGGTCATCGCCGATGAGACGAAGGAATTTTTCAAAAGCCAACCCTTTAAAGCCAGCAAATAAAACACATACCGCAGGCGAAAGTTTAGTCGCGGGCGCGGTTTAGTCGGCCCCTAGCGGTTTAGAATGTCTTTGAAGAATTTTGCAGTTTTTTGTGCCAATGATGCCTTTCCAGCGTCCGCTGAAGCTGCGCTGTCTCCGCCCTTTGGAAGCGTCGCTGCCGCATAGCCACCGGTGCAGCGATAGTGTTCCGCAAAGGATGCAAATGCTTCTCCGCGGCCCCGCGGATCACTCACAACGCTGCCCCATTTGCTTTTTGCTGTGCTACAAATTTCCTCGAAATCGAGGATGCATAGCTTGTAATTTTC
Source organism: Puniceicoccales bacterium (assembly GCA_031268175.1). Taxonomy (GTDB): domain Bacteria; phylum Verrucomicrobiota; class Verrucomicrobiia; order Opitutales; family JAIRKQ01; genus JAIRKQ01. Next base: position 25,897 of record JAIRXR010000001.1, read on the forward strand.
AGCCTTGAAATTGTCCAAGCACGACCGCGTCTGCGCTGCAACCGCGCCTGGAAATGTCGAAACCCTTCCAGTTTTTCTATCGCAGCTGCGGCTGGCAATGGCAAAAATGTCCCGCCGCAAATCATAGACCTCGTTTGAGTGGCTGGCTGGCTCACCGTCGATGGCCACCTGCAGCATGCTATGGCGCTTCGAAATTATTTCATTCTGCGGAAACAATGGCTCATTAAAGTCAAATAGATATGGAAAATTATTGAAATGGGAATCCATGTGGCCGAAAAACGCATCCGCCGGAAGGTTTACCCAGCGACCGTGCTTCGGGTCGCTTTCGTCGCATGGAATTTCCCAATACTGGAAAATTCCATGCCCATTCAGCAGAAACACGGCGTCGAACATGTTTTGCCACGCGAAAAACATTCGATCCAAAAATTCGTAGTTGCTATTTTTCATGTGCCCAATTCTGTAGGGGACTTTCGTCGTTTTCAGGCCTTTTTTGCATGTCTCGCTGGGTGGCAATCCAGTAAAAACTGTGGCCTTTCCAAGATCATTGACAAAAAATAATCCCTGATTGTCCCAGACATCCGCGCTGAAATTTTCGCACAGGATATCGCAGTCGCCACACAAAAAGATGCCGCACCCATTGGCCAAATCCCTTAGCAGTGCGAGCTGTTTTCGTGCGAAAAATTGCATAATTTTGTGTAACAGCACCTCGCTCTCCAGCTGCCTTTTAACTATTTCCGCCGTCTTGCGGCTGCACATTCTGAGAATCTCCGGCCACGTTGAAAAATCGTAGCTCCCAATTTGCTTCGCCAGAGCACAGAACAGCGAATAGCCGTTCAGCCAATGAGCCTGCGCGTCGCAAAATTTTGCGAATTCCGCCCTAAATTCTTGCGTCTTCTGCCCATGGAAAAATTGCACGGCAAAATTGGCCGCTTCCCCGGCTGGAAAGTTTTCTTTGAAAATTGCCGGTGTCAAAAAATTGTTGTCCACGGCAAATGACGAAATTTGCTTTCCACCACAACCGGCAAATATCGAGCCAATGTTTAGGAACTTCACGCCGCAATGCCCCAAAAACGCCATCAATTTTTCAATGCTCTCCCTCGTTGCAAACATGCGGATGCTGTCCAAGGCATCCACTCTGACGCCAAAGGCCCTATTTTGATCGCCGAAGGAGTCCATGAAATTTGACAGCGAATCAGCCACATCACCTCCGATTTTCGACTTTTCCGATTTTTTTTATCCGCGGGGAGTGGCGCACTTCAAATTCTGTGCTCAAAAATACTTGGACCATTTCCTTCGCATCCTTTGCGTCCACAAAATCCGCACCCAGGCACAGAATGTTAGCGTCGTTGTGCGCCCTGGAAAGTCGCGCAATCTCCACGCTCCAGCAGTTGGCAGCACGGACGCCGCGCATTTTATTGGCGGCTATGCACATTCCCACACCACTCCTGCAAACCAAAATGCCAAATTTGCTCTTCGAAGACGCCACGTCATCGGCGACGCGCATGGCATAGTCAGGATAGTCAACTGATTCATCCCGCGAAAAAGCCCCATAGTACAGGATATCGACGCCGCCAGTCTCCTCCAAATCTCTGATTAGGGACATAGCCAAGTCGCGACCACCGTGATCATTGCCAATGCTAAGTTTCGTTCCCATTTGCTAAGAATTTTAAAATTGAATCCATGGCGGAATTTATGTCGTCGCGTACCCGTTCGTAGTCCTTCGCACCGCCGAAAAATGGATCTTCGATGTCTCCGTTTTTCTTATCAAGGAATTTCTTTACGAGGAAACATTTTTCGCGTATGCTTTCGAAGTTCGCCAGCAGAAACTCCCTGTGTTCAGCGGCCATGCAAAAAATTACATCCGCGGAGTTCAAAATTTTCTGGGTGATCGTCCGCGAAACATGCCTGGCAATGTCGCCATTGATATTTTCCATGGCGGCCACAGCGAAGGCGCTGGCTGGAGAACCGTCGCTGGCGGCTATGCCTGCCGAGCTAACCTCGAAATTTTTCCAAAGCCCAGCCTTGCGCAGCGCCGATTTTAGCAAATACTCAGCCATCGGGCTCCGGCATGTGTTACCCGAACACACGAATACGATGCGCTTTCTTACCATTGCAACGAGCTAGGTTATTATCTCCAATGAAAAAATTTTGGCAAACATAAAGATCGCAAAATAAATTTTTGCTTCCAAAAAAGCAACGCCCAACAAATGGCGATGCGGGCGTCAACATTGCTGAAACTGCGATAACTTGAGACCAAAAACATCGATATTTGTTGCCTAGTTGCAAACATTCGCCTCACTTGCGGGAGGTGGAGCGGTTGTGTTGGTTTATTTTTTGCGCGGTAACCACCATCGGGCTGACGATTGACGTGGTGGCGTTGAAAAAACACCGCGACGCTGGACCAAATGGGACACATCTACGCACGCTGGTGGCGTGGCTGGCAGTCGTTGCGCTGTTCGGCGCCCTGCTTTACTTTGCGTTTGGCGGCGACAGCTGCCTAAAATTCTTCACCGGATATTTGCTGGAATTGTCCCTGTCGATCGACAATTTATTCCTGTTCATGGCGGTGTTTGCCAATTTCAAAATTTCAAGTCGCTGCCAGCAAAAAGCCCTGACCTACGGCATAATCGGGGCCATTGTGCTCAGAGTATTGTTCCTTTCCGCAGGGATCGCACTGTTCAATAAGTTCGCGTGGCTGGCGTATATTTTGGGCTCGCTGCTGATAATTTCCGCATTTGGAGTGCTGAAAATGGAAACTGGATCCGCCAAGTCGCCGATTCCCATGGCCGGTATTAGGAATTTTTTTGGACTGAAAAGATCGGCGGATGAGCTGGCGTTTTTTTCAAAGGAAGGAACGAAACTGCGTCCCACATCCCTGTTTGTCTGCACGCTGGTGCTCACCTTCGTTGACGTAGTGTTCGCATGGGACTCCATACCGGCCGTACTGGCAATCACTCACACTCCCCTACTCGCCTTCTCGTCAAACATTTTGGCAATAATTGGTCTTCGTTCGCTGTATGTCTACTTGGCGCTGGCGGCCAGCGAGTTTCACATGCTCAAATACGGAATCGCCGCCAACTTAATATTCGTTGGCGTAAAAACAATACTTTCGGACTCCTACCAAATCTCCACCACCTCGTCATTTTTTGTAGTCGTGTCGATTTTGGGAATTGCGGTATTGCTGTCCATCCTAACAAAAAAGCCAGCACATTTCAGCCGGCAAAAAGCGGCGCACATTCTCGAAAAAACGGAAAAATCTTTCGAATAAAAAACTCCGAGTGGCCACACTTTACGACTGGACATTTGCCATGCATAAACTACGAAACTCAATCGATGGATTTGAAAGATACGCTGAATCTCCCGAAGACCGGCTTTCCAATGCGCGCAGACTTGGTAAATAGAGAACCTGAGAGGATAGAAAAGTGGCGCAGCGGCGGCATCTATGAAAAAATTCAGAAAAAAAATGCCGGTGGGCCGTCCTTCATTTTGCACGATGGCCCTCCATTTACCAACGGATACGTGCACATCGGCACTGCGCTGAATAAAATTCTGAAGGACATAATAGTTCGCTACAAGTCCATGCGCGGGTTTCGGACACCGTACGTTCCCGGATGGGACTGCCACGGCCTCCCCATAGAGCATAAGGTCGCCATGGAGTTGCGCGACAGAGAAGAGGAGTTCGATGCAATTTCGCTGCGCAGGGCATGCGCCGAGTATGCAAAAAAATTCATATGCGTGCAGAGGGCTCAATTCGAAAGACTTGGCATCCTAGCCGACTGGGAAAATGACTACCGGACAATGGATCCGGCCTACGAGGAATGTGTGCTAAATTTTTTTGCTGACTGCGTGGCCCAGGGATTGATTTATCGCAGCAAGAAGCCGGTCTACTGGTCTATTCCGTGCAAAACCGCCCTGGCGGAAGCGGAGGTTGAATACAAAGAGCACACCAGCCCGTCAATTTGGGTAAAATTCAAATTTACCGAAGGGGAGAATGAAAAGTTTCACACCAATGCTCCGACCTACGCCGTGATTTGGACGACTACACCGTGGACTATCCCGTCAAACGTCGCCATCGCGGTGCACCCAACCCTCAACTATACGCTGCTAGACTGCGGAACTGAAAATTATCTAATCTGCGAAGATAGGGCGCAGGATTTCCTGCAGGCTTGCAAAATCGAAAGCCGCAAAGTCATCGCCACTTTCAACGGCGCTGCACTGGAAGGGCTTTGCACGCAGCATCCCATAGTCGACCGCGTGAGCAAAATCGTCCTCGCCAATTACGTCACCACGGATTCCGGAACCGGCTGCGTCCACATCGCCCCAGGGCACGGGCTGGAAGACTACGCCACCGGCATGGAATACGGCCTCGATGTTTACTGCCCACTGGACGACGGCGGCAGGTATGTGAATGATGGGATGATACCCGCCGAACTAGTCGGCATCAGTGTCCTGGACGCCGATGGCGAGTGCGCAGCCAACGACAAAATTATCGAAATGCTTAGCAAAGCCGGTGCCCTGCTCGCCCGTAAGCAATACGAGCATCAGTATCCACACTGCTGGAGATCGAAGACACCGATAATTTTTAGGGCAATGGCCCAGTGGTTCATCGCATTGGACGAAAACGGCCTGCGCGAAAAAATGCTAGAAGCTGCGGAAAAGGTGAACTGGATTCCTGCCTGGGGCAAAAATAGAATAAGGGCGGCCATCGCGTCGCGAACTGACTGGTGCATCAGTCGCCAGCGCGCCTGGGGAATTCCGCTGCCAGTCTTCTACAACGGAAATGGGGACGCACTCCTGGACGAAGTCGTCGTCCGGGAAGTTGCGAAAAAAATTGGCCAGCGCGGATCGGATTTTTGGTTCGACGCAACGGAGGAAGACATCCTGGATGGCATCAAGCTGCCGTCGGGATGGAATGTTGGTCCCCTAAAAAAATGCACCGACTCGCTGGATGTTTGGATAGATTCCGGCAACAGCCACCGCGCCGTTTTGCAAAACAACGAAAAATTATCCTGGCCGGCAGACATGTACCTGGAAGGCAGTGACCAGCACCGCGGATGGTTTCAATCATCAATGTGGACTAGCATTATTTCCGGCAATGGGAAAGCGCCGTTCAAGAATGTCCTAACCCACGGATTCATCGTCGGCGACGACAAAAAAAAGATATCCAAGAGCGATGGAAAGCCGCAAACCGCGGATGACTACGTAAATAAATTCGGCGCCGATGTGCTAAGGCTGTGGATATCGTCGGAGGACTTCCGCAGCGACATTACAATTTCCGATGACATAATAGGCCACGTGTCTTCGACCTATCGGACGATCAGAAACACACTGCGCTTTCAAATCGGAAACCTATTCGACTTTTCCAGTGAAAGGAACTCCGTTGTTCCAGACGAGATGACACTAGTAGACAAGTGGATTCTCGAAAAAACTAGGAGTTTGGTAAAAAATGTTACAGCCGCCTATGATGCCTACGAATTGCACAAAGTTTACCAACTAATCAATCGGTTTTGTTCCGTGGAGTTATCTGCCACATGCCACGACATCCTGAAGGATAGGCTATATACGTTTGCCCCGAATTCGCACGAGCGGAGGTCTTCGCAGACGGCAATTTACATAATTTTAAATACTGTCCTTGCATTGCTCGCACCAATCGCTACATTCACCTGCGACGAAGCGATGGCGTACGCGACCAACGACAGTGACTTTTGCGATTTAAATATCCAGCTTATTGACTGGCCGGATGTTGATTCGATGGTCGATTTTTCAAACGAGGAATGCGAATTCGACGAGCTGCTGAAGTTTAAAACGAAGGTAAATGAGCAGCTCGAACGCGCCCGGCAAAGCAAATCCATCGGCCAATCCCTCGACGCCAAGGCGATCATCGAAATCGCGCGGGACCATCCGGCGGCACCTTTGCTGAAAAAGCACGCTGCACTTTTGCCGGAAATATTCATAGTTTCGCAGGTGCAGATTGCCGACAATGCCAGCGCGGGCGCTTGCTCAGTCACCGTAGTTTCAGCCGATGGGGAGAGGTGTCCGCGCAGCTGGAAATGGGTTGACCATCTCGTCGATGCCGGAGAATTTGGACGGGTATCGCAAAAGTGCTTCGATGCCCTGATCGAAAAATATCCGGAAATTGTAAAAAAATCCCAGGGGTGCAATGGCAGGTGAAAAAATTACAACTAAGGCCCAAACGGTGGACGTCGGGGAAAAGCGGTTTTTTAGAACACACAAGAAGGACGATTCATTTTTTTCCATCGATGATGCCCGCGAGGCAATGAGGGCTAAAATGGCGAGCTCCATCGAGGAACAGAATGAAAAAACAATCGAAAGAAAAAAAAACATCCTTTTCCTCCAAGCCGAGGCGCAGCCGCAGCAGAAGGTTGGAGCGGCGTCCATCGCCGACATCCTAGGGTTTAACCCCATCCAATCGAAGCAGACGAGCGCAAGGGACAGAGATCCGGATGAAATTCCGCAGAAGTATAGAAAGTACTATAAGTTGCTGCTGAAGCTAAAAGATGACGTGAAAAAAGGCCTTTCGAAGCTAACTAACGAAAATTTGGCCATCTCCGTAGGGCAGGCAAGGCACGATGGCACCGATCAGGAGATTGAATCCTTCGATTCTGAATTTGCCATAAGTTTGATGGCAAACGAGCAGGAGGCGCTAACGGAAATTGAAGAGGCAATCCAGCGCATCTACGGTGGTACCTACGGAATTTGCGAACTGACCGGAAAATCAATCGAAGCACAGCGATTGCTGGCCGTTCCATTCGCTCGCTATTCCATCGAAGGGCAGCAGGAGATAGAAAAAAATAAGCAGCTGGAAGTTTCCCGCGGATCCGTCTTCCAAATTGACCAATCCGACGACGAATTGGCAGAATTTGAAAAGGAAAATGACGAATAGCGCCACAGGGCACCTATGTGTGGCTGCGGCTAGTTCGACCGTTGCCTGCGACCAAGCAGCGAAATTTGCCGCACAGGCTCTCGCCGGGAACGATCCCATCACCGTAACTTCGTTTTTGTCATTTTTCTACGCCGAAAACACCGGATCGGCGTGGAGTATGTTTCGCGAGCACTCCACAATTTTGGCTGCGTTTGGCATCGTGGCAATGGTCGCCATGCTCCTGCTTCGGAAACATTTCGAAACGCTCTTGCAAAAAATTTCCGCCGCGATAGTTTTCGGCGGCATTTTGGGAAACACCATCGACAGGATCTTCCGCGGCCACGTGATCGACTTCATAAGCCTGGACCTAAAATTTTACCGCTGGCCAACGTTCAACGTCGCTGATGGAGCAATTTGCACCGGTGCGGCAATTTTATTGTTTACTTTGCAAAAAAACACACAAAGAAAATAGCAATCCTATGTTTTATTAGTTGAGAATTTTTTGAAAAAATGTCACAGAAGCCCCAGTCTTTGATCCATGTTTCAAATCTTTGCAAAAATTACGGGGAAAATAGGATACTTAGGAACGTATCCTTCGACATAGAGGGCGGTGATTTGGTTTCGGTGATAGGGCCGTCCGGGTGTGGCAAATCGACGCTGTTGCGCTGCCTAAATTGCTTGGAAATGCTGGATCAGGGGGAAATTACCATAGACGGTGTCTGTCTGCGCGCGGCCGATCACGCAAAGGATGAGGATCTGTTCTGGCGCCTCGCCCACTGCTTGCGCCAAAATGTGGGCATGGTTTTCCAGGAATTCAACCTGTTTCCACACAAAACCCTGCTGGACAACATTGTCCTCGCGCAGGTGGTTGTGAAAAAGGAAAATCCGAAAATGGCACAAAAGTTGGCTTCGACGCTGCTGGAAAAGGTCGGGCTCGGCGCCTTTGGTGAGCGATTTCCGTGGAGCCTATCCGGCGGGCAAAAGCAGCGCGCCGCCATCGCACGGGCATTGGCAATGAGGCCGAAGGTCATGCTCTACGATGAGCCGACGTCTTCGCTGGATCCGGAAATGGTCGAAGAAGTGCTGCAGGTCATGCGCGACCTCGACCTGGAAGGGATGACGCAAATCATCGTCACGCACGAGATGCGCTTTGCCAAGGACGCCTCCGATTACATCGTCTACATGGAAAATGGCGAAATCATCGAAATTTCCGACGAAGACGAAATTTTCATAAACCCGCAAGACGACAGGACACGCAGATTTCTCAAACGGTACATGTGATGAAAAGATTTTTTTCATTGATACTCCTTTTCATCGCCTGTGAATTATGCGCAAACGACGCAGTTTTGCGCTGGGCAGCGGATACGGAAAGCGGCGCGCCGAACGTGTTCTACGAGGATGAAAGTTTGGCGAAGCTAACCGGATTCGAAACTGATATCATCGAAAGAATCGCCGCAATAATCGGACGCAAAGCGGTGTTTTGCCAAAACGACTACGACGTGTTAATCCCCGGATTGCAGCGTGGGTTGTATGACGTCGTCATCAATGGAATCGTCACTGGCAGCGGCAACGAACGCAACATTTTGTTTTCAAAGCCGTATTACGCATGCGGCTTGGCGTTGGTCATTCGCTCCGATGAGGAAAAAATACAGTCAGTATTGGATTGCAATGAATCCACAGTCGGAATTCTGAGGGATGCGAGGTCGGAGACCATTCTGACGGACAGTTTGAAAAAAGTAAAAGTCGTATTCTACCCCAACGAATACTGCGCGCTCTCAGACCTGAATGATGGTCGGGTCAATGCCGTTTTGCTTGACTGGCAGATAGCGGCGTACTACGTTGGAAAAATTCCAAATTTGAAGATCATCGATGAGATTGGAGAATCTCGGTATTCGATAGTCGCACCGCGGAGCAGCGGCAAGCTCATTGCACAAATCGATAGAGCAATAGACAAAATGAAGGCGGACGGGTCGCTGGAGGTCATCATCGCGAAGTGGAATTTGCGCAATGGCCACTGCGAAAAATTGCTGGCCGGTGGCAGTGGAGAACAACTAGCCGATAGCGCCCCAACGATAACTAAGCCGCGCGTGCAATATGCCAAAATACTGCCGCTTTTCGCAAAAGCCGCAGTCGTCACTCTCACCATATCGATTTTGGGAATGTTCGTTGCCGTTGTCCTGGGCCTTTGTCTGGCCATCATAAGAATATACGCCCCAAAATGGATAAGCTTTTTCGCCATCTCCATAATCGAATTTTTGCGCGGAACACCGCTTTTGATACAGCTATTTTTCGTGTTCTACGGGTTGCCGCGCATAGGCATAACGCTTCCACCGATGGTCGCTGGCATAGTAACCCTGGGAATCAACTACGCCTCCTACGAAGCCGAAAATTTTCGTGCCGGAATGGCCGCCATTCCGCATGGACAGATGGAAGCGGCTCGGGCGCTTGGCATGAATCAGTGGCAGTCGCTGCGGTACATCATCATTCCGCAGGCATTTGCATTCATTCTTCCGCCGCTCACAAACGATTTCATAGCCCTGTTGAAGGATTCGTCCCTCGTTTCACTGATCACCATCGTCGAATTGACAAAAATGTATTCATTGACAGCCAGCAATTCCCTCGATTTTTTTGGGACTGGCATAGTAGTCGCTGCGATCTATTTCCTGATAGGCCTTCCGTTTGTGCGCATCGCCAGGTGGGCGGAATATCACCTCAAATTAGAAAAACGCGCCTATTCTTCGCGAAAAGGTAAGAAATTTTGAAACACCTTCGCACGGCGAACGAATGAGTTTTTCCTTGGAGTTTAGGCAAAAACTCGCACAATTGGCCCCATGACAGGGTCTGGAAAAGTTTCCCCAAAGTCACATTTGGGCGCAAATGCTAATGCTGTGTTTGTCAGCTCGAACATTGATCAAAGAAATACCGACTATGGCTCTTCCATAAAACACACGGGAGACAACCAGCTCGAACATACGAAACTAGAGGATAGAACCGCTGAAGAATTAGACCCTAGCGATGCCAAATTGGAAGACGCTAACCATGAAATCTATGGAAATCCGTGGAATGAAAGCACATTCGTGGAAAACGAGAAAAAATCGAAATCAGCGACAAAAGCGCTGATGGAAATGGAGAAAGTGACAAAAAATGCAAAAACAATTCGATTTTGGGCAAATTTGGCATGTGCCTTTCCCGCATTTTTGATTTGCTTTTTGGACGACCCTTCAGTTTTTCCCCAGTTAGCAAAAAACTAAATAAGAAAGCCAGCAAAGACCTAAAGGAAGCGCTCGGGTGTGGTGGCACGTTTCAGGTTTATAAAACACCCGGCGATGGAAACTGCATGCTGTGGGCGTGGCAACAATGCCAATGGCTCGGTGAAAACAAGATACCCACAGCCGGAGAATATGCAAAATTTCTCGATGAAGGCGTGCCGCACTTGCGTGGCCTGATAGCCGATTACGCTCGCACTAACTTCACAGCATCAGAAAATATTGTCAAAAGGATAGCGAATCCTGGCTTATTCAGCCGCAGAATCGATCCGAATTACGCAGTGGCTCCGCTAGCCAAAGAAGCCGGAAAACCAGTGGTTTCCGTCTATAACAATGGAGTCGGTTTTGCGACTGCAATATCCGATCCGGACAGACAGAGCGACTGGTGTTCCGAATTTAATGACGTGAAAGATAAAAAACCGATAATCATATACTGCACTGGTCGCCACGCTAGAGCGGTCAAATACACTCCTGATAATGGTGCTAGCTAGAGCGACAGCATCCACTGGCGCAGCGAATCAATCAATGCGCTGGCGTGACCGAAGGTGATGCAGTCAAATTCTAGAAAAATCACGCCCCTGGCGAAAATTTTGTCCGTCGGAGACAGAGAATTGATCCACGTGGCATCCACGGCGTAGCCTTCCTCCTTGCATAAAAGATACAGCGCTTTCAGCAGGACGACATCGGCGTTAAAATTCGACGCGAAATTTTTGATTGCCTGCCTGGTTATGGCGAACAATCCACACATCGGAATGCCGTCGAATACCATCTTCCGCATGGTTTCAATGAACGTTTTCCCGTGCTCATAGCTCCCATTTTGTCTCATTGCATCAGAATTTTTGGACAAAATTTCCATCCCGTGGAGATTTCCAGCAGTTTCAGTCGTTCTGGAACCACTGATTTTAACGTCTTCGAACACACAATTCACGCCAACAAGCGACTGCGATCTGCTGAACCAACGCATGATGCCATGGTCCATGGTGAAAATATCGAAGGAGTCAGAGCCGCCAAGTTTTTCATTTTTTTGGGCGCCTATGACGATTCCGAATGTTTCGACGGCTTCCATAAAATCACTCTTCCAGTGCTTTTTCCATCGACTTATCGTCGGCTCTATAGGTGACACCATACCACTTCGAAGTCGTTTGTAAAACATTTACGCTGCACTTTCCGTTCCCAATGGCCGCATTCGCAAAGAATGGTAGGCCGAATTCGTCGTCGGAAACATTTGAAATGTTTTTTTTAAATTCATTCCAACTTGCTTTCAGTAGGCCAAAAACCTTCGGCGTAAAGCACCAAAGGTTCATCGAAACGAGCGAATTTTTGGAAATTTTCAAAGTGTTCACGCCGTCGACGCTAAGCCTGTGAACTTCGCCAATGGATTTCAGGCATGAATTTTTATCGACGGCCATCACACCGCGGGATACGGCGCCGCTTTCGGATAGCGTTTCTGACAATTTGTATGCCACGTTCGCAAATGCTTTGGCATTAGTCGCCGCTGATTTCAGGAACTCTGCCGCGCGAAATATGGCATCGCGGCCGTACAAGTCATCGGCATTGCTGACGCAGAAGTTGCAATCGACGGCACTGGCGCAGCACATGACGGCATGGGCAGTCCCCCAGGGCTTCGTGCGGGGAGAAAATTTCGCCAGTTCATGCTCTTTTTTCTGATAAATTAGGCCAAATGCGCAGTTGCCTGGCAAAAAATTTTTCAGCCGCCTGTGGAAAGCTTCAGCCAGCTGTTCGCTGACTATGAAATAAAATTTTGTGAACCCCGCATCCAACGCGTGGAGCATGTTGTACTCCGCGATGGTCAGCCCAGCCTTTCCGAATGTTTCCAGTTGCTTAGTTCCTTCGTATCTCCTCCCAATTCCTGCGGCCATCGCAACAAACGCAATTTCGCTATTCATGTGAGCGGCACAGGAAACGAAGATTTTTAGTTGCAACAATCTTTTTTTGCCTTTCCATGCATGGCCGGATGAATTTGGCAAATTGCGTGACGCTATCGCGGGTTCCACTGCTATTCATGATTGTGTTGCTCATGTACTTTGACTTTCCCGGAAGCGCCAGTCTGAGTATAGTCCTTTTCATCTTCTGCGGCGTGACGGACTGGCTGGACGGCCATTTGGCGAGGAAATACAATATCACGTCGACACTTGGGACCTTCATGGATGCCCTCATGGATAAAATATTCATGCTGGGCGTGATGGTGACGCTTTTGGCGCTCAACATAATCCCGCCGTGGACTCTATTTCTGATACTGCTCGTGATCGGCAGGGAATTTTTGATAACGACACTGCGGCTGGTAGCGGCCACGCAAAACGTCATAATTGCGGCAAATTTTTCCGGAAAATTGAAGACCGTGCTGCAGATTGTGGCAACCGGAATCATGATTTTGTGGTTCGCGCTGACCAGGGATTTCGGCAGGTGGCTAAAGCCGCATTACATATCGTGGATATACTACGGCGGATTGTTGCTATTCCTCTACTCCGTCTATCTGACGATTTCATCCGGCGTGTACTATGCCATAAAGCACAGGGATCTTTTCAAAGATTGCTAGCACGCCGCTGGGCTAGCAGTTCCCATTGGCACCGCTGTTCCATGGTGCCGAAATTTAGGCTGGAATTGCATTCCGCAGAAAGACAAATCTGTCGTACCCGGAGAGATCTCTAGCAACTTCGCATCCTTGCCAGTATCTTTTGGCAAAATTTGCAATGCTCCGCAGCTTAGAACTTCCCGTTTCGATCGCCAGGAGGCCGTCGCCTTTCAAAAATTTCCCAGCGGCGGTGATTATTTTGAAAATTTCGCCCAATCCACGATTTTTCGCCACCAATGCGAATTTCGGTTCAAAACACCTCACCTCATCCTGGGAAATGCCGTACTCTTCTTCGCTCAAATAGGGTGGATTCGCAGCAATTATGTCGAAGTTGCCGTGCACGCTACCGAACCAGTCGCTTCGCAAAAACAAGGCATTGCCGATGCTATTTTTCACGGCGTTTTCCGAAGCGACGGCCAGTGCTTTTTCGCTAATGTCGATTGCCAACACCTCCGCCGTCGGAAACCTTTTGGCCAGTGCCAACGCAATCGCCCCGCTGCCGGTTCCCAGATCCAAAATTGCTCCGATTGATTTGCTTTGCACTTTGGAAATGATCAAGTCAACGAGCATCTCCGTTTCATGCCTCGGAATCAGGACGCTTTCGTTGACAGCCAGTTCCAATCCATAAAATTCAACGGTCCCGATGATGTATTGCAGCGGCTCCCGGTTGCCGCGCCTGTGCATAGCATCCCAAAAATTAGCCAGCGCAGCGGATCCAACCTCCGCATCTCTGTTTAGGTGAAGCGCCGATCTACTGCCACCAAGGACATGTGCCAGCAGCAACTCAGCATCGAGCCTCGGCGCCGGAACGCCCTTACTTTTCAAAAAGTACTCCGAGGATCGCAGCAACTCTAACACGGATGGCATTTTTGCATCACTGTGTTTTTGCCAGCCTTCTATTTTTCACGAAATGCCTGCCAATGCCATAGAACACATACCCCAAAAATACTATGGCCGGTGCGATGTCGTGCAAAAGCGCAATTAATGACAGAATGGTCGCGGAAAATAAAAAGGTTCCCCACTTCATCTGTGTGTTCCAGTCAACTTTTTTGAAGCTTGGATAGTAAATGTTGCTCACCATCAGCCACGCGATCAGCAGCATCAGCGGCGGCAATGCCAACGACCACACCCTCAAATCGTACTCATTGAGCACCAAGACCAGTGAAATGATCACACCGGCGGCAGCTGGAACTGGCAGGCCAAGAAAATCATGGTTGTTCTTCTCCTGCTCAGATTTTGGCAAAAGTGGATGCGTTATGACGTTAAATCTTGCCAATCGCACGGCGGCGCATAGCAGATAGACAAATCCGAAAATCCACCCAACCTGCCTAAAAAACGGGAACTGCTCCGTCGGAGACAGTATCATCAAAAATACCATTAGCGCGGGCGCGACCCCAAATGACACCACGTCGGCCACCGAATCGAACTCTTTGCCGAACAGCGATTCTTTTCCCTTCAATCTCGCAATTCTTCCGTCCAGGGAATCGCACAGGCCAGATATGAAAATGAACCACACGGCCTGCGCGTAGTAAGCCGTAGATATCTCCTCGGAAATGGAGCAATAGCGGGCCTGCATGCATCGAATGATTGCCAAAAAACCGAAGAACAGATTTGCCGCAGTGAACAGCGATGGAAGCAAATAAATTCTACTGGCCTCGGATAGACTTATACCCTCTTTTTTCATTGCTTTTTCCAAGGCTTAAAAAACTACCGCCGAAAGTCATCGAAATTCATTCCACTCCAAGAATTTTTTCCAGTGCCGCCACCCTTTTAAATAGATCCGGTATTTTCGTCCGCAGCACGTAGAAATGGTTGGCCTCTTTCAGCGGCATCGTCGGAGATCCGCGCAGAATTTCCCCGTCTCTTTTTTTGTAACCGGGGACGCTACTTTTCCCGGCAATCATTATGCCATCTGGGATACTTATGTGTCCGGCTATGCCAACCTGCCCGCCGATGATGACGTAGTTTCCGATGGTCGTGCTTCCGGATATGCCCGTTTGTGACACTATTAGGCAGCCATCGCCCACGCTAACATTGTGCCCAATTTGCACTAAATTGTCGATCTTCGTCCCTCTACCTATGTTCGTATGTCCAAATCTTGCGCGGTCGATGGTCGAATTTGCTCCGATGTCGACGTCATCCCCTATAACTACGTTTCCAACCTGCGGAATTTTTTCATGAATCCCGTTGACCGTTTCATAGCCAAATCCATCGGAGCCCACTACTACACCCGGGAACAGCGTGACCCGCGCTCCGATCTCGCAGAAATCCATCACCTTCACTCCAGGTTGCAAAACGCTGTTTGCTCCAATTTTTACGCCATGTCCCACGTAGCATCCGGCCATTATGACCACTCCGCTGCCAATGGCGACATTTCCTTCGACCACGACATTTGCACCGATGCTCACACCACTTCCAACGGATGCCGTTTCATCCACCACAGCCGTCCTGTGAATTCCAGGCTTCCTACGAGGGCAACACTTCATTTCTATATCCCTGCACAGAATGCCGAGGGCAAAGGATGAATTGTCGAAAAACATGAAGCACTGGCCGTCCCTGGGATGTGCGTCGAAATCCATGGGAAGCAGGACAACGGAGGCTTCCGTTGAGGACACGTCGCGTTTGTATTTTAGGTTACCCAGGAATGAAACGTCCCCTGGCTTGGCATTCGACAGCGTATTGATGCGTGAAACTGGCACGGAAGAAGAGCCGATGGTCTTTTTCGGTCCCAACAGCTCGATAAGGTCGTCCAGCGCGTATGAAAAATCCATAGCCAACCGCAGAAAAAGCGACATTCCCAAAAAACCACAAAGCTGCCCGACACACCAATTCACAGCAGCGCAAGCGCAGCCGTGGATGAAAACCGGAGAACTTGCACACTATACTACTTCTTCTCGTTCAACTTGTCAATCACTAGCTGCGTAATATCGAGGGAATCGTTGATGTAGAGAACCGCAATTCGGGCCAGCACAATGTCGGCCTTCTGTGCCTTCGCGATGCCGGCGGCCACTTCCTCAATTTCCCTGTTTTGCTCGATAAATTCTTTGTTTCTCCGCTCCGCCAACTTCCTGTTAACATCCTGGCGGAGGCGCATGAATTCGCCCTCCTTTATGCGCAGTGTCTCAATCTTTTGCGTAACTTCATCCCTGAATTTTTCCCGAGCCGTATCCACCAGCGTCGCATTTTCAGCCTTCTCATTCAGTTCGCTGATTTCCTCTTGCAACTTCACCATTGAATCATACATTTCCTTGAGCTCCCTGTCGGCAGCAGCGATGGCTTCGGAACGGGCCGCTCTGGACGCCTTGGCGACTTCGTAGTTCTCAAAAACCTTTTGCACATCGACGGATAGGATTTTTTGCGCCGCAGTGAGCGTGCTAGCAGTGGCAACGAGCGAACAGCAAACAACGGCAACGGCGGACATCTTACTCAATCTATTCATAGGATCTGGTGATCGTCCAAAATTTTTTGTGAAAATCAATGCCAAATTTTCATTTTTCTTTCGATAATTTCAAATTTTGAATTAATTTGTCTCGGCTGGCGCGCTTATCGGCTGATAAACGTTTTGTCTTGTCCAACTCAATCTCTCTTAATTCTTTCTTCAACTCTTCATCATCAAAACTATCTTTCCCAGTCCCATTTTTTTTGTAAGCTTCAATCAACTTTTCAAGAGCTTCGTCTTCGAATCCGTCTGTTCCTCCCAAACAGGCCTTTTTTCGGCTTTTTTCGAGATCTTCAGTCCATTTTTCGACAGCTTCGTCTTCGAATCCGTACTTCATATTATCTATTTCTTCCAAATAGGCCTCTCCCGGCTTTGGCCCCGGTTTTCCGTGACCTTTCTCCCACTCTCCCAGGCCGAACTCGCTGGAAACAGGATATCGGTTGCTTCCTGCGTTGCCATCGGCCTCGCCTTCTGCCTCCTCCGATTCTTCAAGTCCTAAAATCTTCTTCTGCTCGGTCGTTGCCATCTTTGCGGCTAATTTTTTCAACTCTTTCTTAGCACCTTCCCTTTTTCCCGAGTCACCATCGGTCAACAATTTTTCCAATTTCTTAAATTCCTCACTATCAGCGGTATTCGCATCGTTCCGAGTGTTAAAGTAAAACATGGAGCACATCAAGTCGTCGCGGGCAACACTTCTGTTGGTTTCGGCGTTTTTTGTATCCCCTTCATGCGCCTGCCTATTGGCCTCTTCGTCACCTAAAGATCCTTTTTTAGGGTCCGCATGCCGCAATTTTTTGCATTCTTTGCAGCGCCGTGCGTATTCTTTTAGGTCGGCGATGTACTTTTTCGCGGCTTCGTCTTTGCTATTGTTTGCTTTTTTGGCGCTCGCGGCTTTGCTATTGTTTGCTTTTTTGGCGCTACGAATTTGCTCCTCTATGAGTTTTGGAATTTCGTCGTCCTCGGTCTGCGATTGCCTATTGTCGAGTGTCTTGTTTTCAATGGAACTTTTCGGCTTCGCAAATAGGCCTTTTACCGCCGATATTATCCACTTAAAAAACGAACCTATGGCCGAAAAACAACCCTTTCTGGCTCCCTCATTCTCCGCAATTGGTTCCAACATGATATTGCGAGAATAGCATATATTTTACTTAAATCAATGCCTTTTCTTCGAAATTTTGAAAAATTACCACGCGAGGTTGCTCGAAGCGAAGCGTCTAATTGACTGCCACCCTAGGCTTTCCGCAAGGTAATGCGCCGAGACGTTTTTAGCGGCCTATTCTTTTTTGACAGAATATTTATCGGCGCTGACTACGACACCCGCGCCAGTCGAAGGTTCAGCCGGCATCTGCCGTCCGTCGGAGTGGTTGCTGTCGTCAATTTCAGCGAAAAAGTCGTCTATCACGCATGGGCATTGGATACCATCGTCGTCTGAAGCGGCTTTGATCCTATCCTTCAAATCGACATTTGCAGTGTTCGGCTGGCAACCGAAGAGCTTGCCGCCAACCGAAGTGATGATATTTTTGCAAAGGGAAATCGCACCGCGTACCGCCGACCCGATTGCGCTCAGCGCCCCTCCGACGCGACCGCCCACTTCCGAAAGAATGCTCACCGGGTAGAAAGTGTATGGCCGGTAGAAATTTTGTCAATAAAATTACAATTCAAGGAAACGGAGCGCATGATTTTCGCCGCGTTTTAGCGTGAAAGTTCAATTTGCCACTCGCCACGCAAATTCATCGACGTGCGTTCGGCAAAAATTTGCGACACCATTCAAGATTTCACGATTTTCCACGGCAAAGATTGAGTTGGCGTTTGACAAAGATCCATCCATCGCGTGACCCGGGACGAATTCTTGGATGATGAACCTTTTGGCGCCGGACAGCTGCTCCGCTATGGCCTTGATGTCGTCGTCTCCGTGAAATTTAGGAACGACCGTTGTGCGAAATTCGTAGTCCACTGAGCCGCTTTTCACCAGGGCCACGGACAGTTTTATTTTTTCAATGTCGGCCTCTGCGCAGACAATTTCTCCGTATTTTTCGAACCTGTGCTTGATGTCCATGGCGACGTAATCCAGCAAATGCTTCCCATACAAATCCTCCAGAACCGTCGGCGATGTCCCGTTGGTATCCAGCTTTACCATAAATCCCATTGCCTTTATTTTTTCCAAAAATTTCCACAGGTCATTGTGCAGCGTAGGCTCGCCGCCTGATACGACAACGGCATCGATTTTACTAACTCTGCCGCCCAAAAAATCGAAAACCTCTTCTTCCTCAGTCAGCTTTTCAAATTTCTGAGGAACAACCAAAATTTGATTGTGGCAGAATTGACAACGGAAATTGCACCCCTGCGCGAAGACAACGCAGGCAATTTTTCCTGGGAAATCAATCAGCGAAACCTTCTGCAATCCACCTATCTTCATCGGCAAACACAGACAGACTAAAATTTCCGCGCACGAGGGCAACGCAAAGATGCCAGTGGTTGCAAAATACTGGGCTGCGACAAAATCAGCATGCCGTTGCTTTTCCCTCTCAGGTGGGACTTTGGAGGGAAGAATTTCGCGGGCGGTATTTTGCTTCGCTGAGCTGATGGCACCGCCCTAACGATTTGACACGCCATGGACTAGATTTCAGAACGCCAAAGCCGAATTCATTTTGAACAGCCGACGAAGCGTCATTTCTATCAATATCAGCCCTAGCCCAATCCGAATCAACGATGCTACCCGTCAATTCGAAGATTTCGGCGAAGGTAAAACGGACCGATTCTGTGCAGCGGGATCATTTTCATTCGAAAATTTCGGCGGGGCTGAAACAGCTCTCGGTTCGCTAAAGTCTTCCAATTTCCTATCATCGTCATCGATGTAGGCTAGATTACTGCTCACACTGTCGCTGCGCTCATTTGGAAATTTCGGCGAAGGCGAAACGGACCGGCTCTGTGCAGCGGGATTATTTTCATTCGAAAATTTCGGCGGGGCTGAAACAGCTCTCGGTTCGCTAAAGTCTTCCAATTTCCTATCATCGTCATCGATGTAGGCTAGATTACTGCTCACACTGTTGCTGCGCTTATTTGGAAATTTCGGCGAAGGTGAAACGGACCGGCTCTGTGCAGCGGGATCATTTTCATTGTTTTTCTCCTGGGGCACACTCGAGCCCCTCTTTGAGATCGCTATTTTTTTGTTGATCAAATGTCTGATTCCAGCCTTTATATTTTCATATTTACCGACTGGCGCACATCTAATTCCATTAAAAAAACTGTGTTTTCCCACCTGCGGCGCATCGGAGTCTGTGCGTGCATTATTATTATTATTTCCGTGTATTTCCGAGTTCATAGCGCATGTTAGTTTACAAAAAAAATCCAATTTGACGAGGTAAATTTACAAAATTTCAACGAAAATTCGGATGATACCCCACTTTCTCTGCCATTTTTTGTTGAACTTATGGTTTGTTTCCTTAAAATTCGCCTGTGTTGAGATGTGTGAGAGAGTTTTGAGTGAGATTCGTCGGGAAATCGCAAATTTAACCTGCAAAATTGAGGAAAAGAACATTGGAAGGATACTGTCGCTCGCCGATGGGGTTGTCCGCGTGGATGGCCTGTCGCGTGTCATGTACAACGAGATGGTGGAGTTTCCGAATGGTGTTTTCGGCATAGCGCTGAACGTTTCCGCCGATGAAGTTGGCGTCGTCCTACTCGGCGATAGCGCGTCGCTGAAGGAGGGCGATGAAGCAAAAACGACGGGGAAGCTTCTATCGGTGCCCGTCGGAATGGAGTTGCTCGGCCGCGTGGTCGACTCCCTAGGCAACCCAATAGACGGAAAAGGCCCGACTGGATGTAAAAATTTTCTCCCGGTCGAAAGCGTTGCCCCCAGCGTCATGGCAAGGAAAAGCGTTAGCCAACCGCTGCAAACCGGAATCTTGGCCATTGATTCCATGATCCCCATCGGACGCGGGCAAAGGGAACTTATCATAGGTGACCGTTCCACGGGGAAGGGCGCAATAGCCGTGGATACAATAATAAACCAGGCACGCATAAACCGCCGCGGAATCGCCGACGGAGACCCGTCATTCCGTCCGGTGTACTCGATCTACGTAGCCATAGGGCAAAAAAATTCTACGATCGCACGGATGATTCAGACGCTGGAGCGGTTTAATGCTATGGAATACGCCGTTATTGTGTCAGCCCCGGCATCGGATAGCGCATCCAACCAATACATTGCTCCATATGCTGGCTGTGCGATCGGTGAGTGGTTCATGCGAAACGGAATGGATGCGCTTATCGTCTATGACGATCTGTCAAAGCACGCCGTCGCCTACCGGCAGATTTCACTGATACTAAAGCGTCCGGCGGGCAGAGAAGCGTTCCCCGGCGACGTATTCTATCTGCATTCGCGGCTCCTGGAAAGGGCAGCTCGGCTGAACGAAGAAAACGGTGGCGGATCTCTAACGGCACTCCCGTTCATAGAAACGCAGGCTGGGGATGTCTCCGCATACATCCCAACGAATGTGATTTCCATAACCGACGGGCAAATATTCCTGGACACCGATCTGTTCAATCGCGGCGTCAGGCCGGCCATTTCCGTCGGCATTTCCGTATCCCGCGTCGGTTCCGCCGCCCAGGTCAAAGGATTCAGGCAGGTGGCTGGGCAAATAAAGCTCGAACTCGGCCAATACTACGAGTTGTCAGCCTTCGCGCAGTTTGGATCGGATCTAGACGAAAAAACAAAGGCAAAGCTGGCGCGGGGTGTGCGGATCGTTGAATTGTTCAAGCAACCGGTGCTGCAGCCAAAATCCGTCGAAAATCAGATTATGCTGCTCTGGGCAATGAAAAATGGATACTTTGACGAAGTTCCCGTGGATGGAATCTTTTCGGCGGCCACGGAATTGGAGGAATACGCCGGCCTGCATTTCGCCGACCTGATGGGCGCGATCGCAAATCGGAAAGCGCTAAACGACGCCGATGAGGAAAAATTACACACGCTAGCAAAAAATTGGCTGGCGACGAAAACGACAAAAAAATAGCGGAACGCGATGAAGGGTGTAAAGGAAATTCGCAGACGCATAAGAGCCGTGCAAAACACGGCAAAAATCACCAAAGCCATGCAATTGGTTGCATCGGCCAAGATGAAGAAGGCGCAGCAGATGGCGCTCTGCTCAAGGCCGTACATGTTGCTTTTGACGGAAATTGCGGAGAACGTATCACACTTCGATTCGCAAAAATTGAAACACCCATTTTTCGAGCGGCGGGATGTGCAAACGCGCGGGATCATGGTAATTGGAACGGACAGAGGCCTCTGTGGGGCCCTCAATCAAAGTATTCTGAAATATATAAACGCAACCATTCCAAAGAATGCGGCGGCTAAATTTATAACAATAGGCAAAAAGGCAACGCATCTAATTTCACTGTCAAGGCGCGAAATAATTGCCCATTTCAACGTGAGCGATCGCACCGAATACCACGAATTGGCGCCCATTGTGGAATTTTTGAAAAATGCATACCTGACCGGAGAAATAGACTCGCTGGAAATCGTTTTCGCGCAGTACCTAAACCCACTGGTGCAGGAACCGTGTTCTCAGCATATTTTGCCAATGCTGGATTTCACGGCCGAATTGGAAAGGTTTCGAAAAAACATTCGGCTTCCGGAGGAAGAAATTGTTTTCGACGAGCGGCCAACGCTGGTGGAGCCAGACATATGTTCGGTCATTGCTTTGCTTTCCCAGATGTTTCTCAGCCAAAACATCTACCGCGTGATTCTGGAAGCAAAGGCCTCTGAACACAGCTCACGCACGACGGCCATGAAAGGTGCTACGGATAATGCCGAGGCACTGGCAAAGGATTTATCTTTGGAATACAACAAATTACGGCAATCCGCAATTACCAATGAAATCATTGAAATATCAGCAGCAATACAAAGCGTGTAATATGGATAACATCGGAAAAATCGTGCAAATCATAGGCGCCGTCGTCGACGTGGAATTTCAGATCGGGCACACACCGGACATTTACAATGCGCTGGTACGCGGCGATGTGGGAAGCGGGGAAAGCCTCATCCTCGAAGTGCAGCAACACCTCGGAAATGGCATGGTGCGCACCGTGGCCATGGCAGCGACGGATGGATTGTCCCGCGGCATGGAGGTTATTGACACTGGGAAACCCATAGAAGTACCAGTCGGCGAAGGAGTTTTGGGGAGAATATTGAATGTCACGGGAAGGCCCATTGACAACCGCGGGGAAGTGAAATTCGAAAAAAAATATCCAATACATCGCGCGGCGCCACCTCTCACCGACCAGGACACCGATTCGCAAATTTTGGAAACGGGGATAAAGGTCATAGATCTCATCTGCCCATTCATGAAAGGCGGCAAAGTGGGCGCACTCGGTGGCGCCGGCGTCGGCAAGACCGTCGTGATAATGGAATTGATACACAACATCGCCAACAACCACGGAGGGTATTCCGTCTTCGCCGGTGTGGGAGAGCGATCCCGCGAGGGAAATGACCTATTCCACGAAATGTGCGATTCGAAGGTCATAAACCTGGACGACATTTCAAAATCAAAGGTGGCCCTTGTTTTCGGGCAGATGAATGAACCTCCGGGAGCGCGCATGCGCGTTGGGCTTACCGGCCTTGCCATCGCCGAATACTTCCGCGACGAAAGGCACCAGGATGTCCTGCTGTTCATAGACAACATTTTCAGGTTTTCACAGGCCGGCTCCGAAGTTTCCGCGCTGCTCGGGCGATCGCCGTCTGCCGTCGGATACCAGCCTACGCTTAGCCAGGAAATGGGAAATTTCCAGGAGCGCATTGCATCGACGAAGGACGGATCCATAACGTCCTTCCAAGCGATTTATGTACCCGCCGATGATCTAACCGATCCGGCACCCGCCAACACGTTCACACACCTGGATTCGACAATTGTCCTTGATCGCAAAATCGCAGCACTGGCCATTTATCCAGCCGTTGATCCGCTGGCATCCACATCAAAGGCACTGTCGGCGGATATCATCGGCGAAGAACATTTTCGTGTGGCGCGCGACGTCCAGGCTCTTTTACAAAAGTACAAAGATTTGCAGGACATCATAGCGATTCTCGGCATGGACGAGCTCTCCGAAGAGGATAAACTCGCCGTCGCACGGGCGAGAAAAATTCAAAAATTTCTCTCGCAACCATTCCACGTTGCGGAAGTCTTTACTGGATTTTCCGGCAAGCACGTGCGCATCGAAGATACTATTCGCGGATTTTCCATGATTCTTGATGGGAAAGTTGATAGCATTTCGGAAAATGATTTTTATATGAAGGGGGCGATTGAGGAAGTTCTCGAACAGAAAACAAAGTGAATCGAATCATGAACTGTGCAAAAGTTATCAACTTCATTACTTCTTCCGTTGCAACGACGGCCGCAGGCGCGTCACCAAAGACGCTATTCAACGGCGATGGCACACTGACCCTCGGAAACACTGAAGTGTGCAAAATACTTTGCGTTGAGCGCGAGATAAAGGACGCCACGCAATTTAATGATTTTTTCCAAAAGAATTTGCTGCGCCCTAAGAACGCTGAGCTGGGGGAAAAATTCGAACCGAAGGTGAAACTCACCGATCGGCAGTGCGTGGAAGTGCCCGGCGCGTACAAATCGCTCGGAATGCTGTCCGAAGTCCTTCCAAAATTCGCCAGCCACGATCACATTGTCATCTTTGGAACCGGAACGTCGCTCATGGATAGCTCATACGCGTTTGCAAAGAATAGGCTTTCCGAAGTGATCGAAAAAAATCCCGCCATGGAGATCTTCTTTCTCACCGTATCTCGTCCACTTAGCAAGAATGCCGATTCCGATGACACGCAGGAAAAATTGCTACCGAATTTCAATCCAAAAAGCGGACGGATGCTTGCCGTATCTGTCAATCAGCTTACTTCGTTCCAACGCAGCGTCATAGCCTCGCAGCTGGCGCGAAATAGGTGGTTTGCAGAAGGTGGCACGCTGGAAGATCGCCGGTTCGTGCATCGCCGTCGACAGATATTGCAAGGCACTTGGCGCGCTGCAGATCACAAACATTCTCCTGGACAACATCGCGCGCTGTGCCTACAAAGAGGTTGCGCAGCTGGCCCTTGCGAAGAGCGAAAGTAAGTAACGTGGCACTGCTATTAAAAATCGTGACGCCAACAGGCGTGGCCCTGAAAAAGGAGGTTAGGTCCGTCGTCTTGCCGGCACTTGGCGGAGAAATCGAAATTTTGCCAGGACACTTGCCCCTGATAGCGATAATTCAGCCCGGCGAACTCGTCGCAAAATCGGAAATTTCCCAGGAGTTCTTCGCCATAGACTGCGGATTTGTCAGAATTTCCGCCGACACCGTCTTCGTACTCACCGATGAATCGCTGAACATCGATGAAGCTGACATGGACGAAATAGATATGGCAACGGAGCGGGCCGAAAAGGCACTGGAGGAGGCACGCAGCAGGCGAGAATTGCTGGATCCAGCTGAAATTGAAAAACTCGATGCGAAAGTGAAATACCAGATGGCCAAAAAGCTCGCCAAGTTCCAACATCACCTGTGAGGCGCCAGCCGAACCACGCCAAGAAACTAGGCACAGCCAGCCAAAACGAACTGCTGGAGAGGACAAAACTGGTAGGCCGACAGGGATTCGAACCCTGAACCAATGGCTTAAAAGGCCACTGCTCTACCGTTGAGCTACCGACCCTCCCCGTATTTTGATAACCTACATCTGAATACGCCCCTGTCAATCAAGATTTGACCAATGGAGTAAAAATCGCACAGCCAGTACTTTCATAGCAATTACCATCCGCGTGGCGTCCCAGAATTATGCCGTCTGAAAATTTTATTCCATAGCGCATTGACATCGTCGAAAATTCTCTTGCTATGCGGATGATTGTGTGGGGCCGTAGCTCAGCTGGTAGAGCGCGTCGTTCGCAATGACGAGGTCGTCGGTTCGATCCCGATCGGCTCCACCAAGTTTTCACGCCGCAGGCATTTATTTTTTTATAAATGGATGCGACTAGTGGCGGCCAGGCGCTGAATTTCGCTTCGCCCAGTACCGCCGTTCCATTGAATTACTTCAATTTTTTTCCTACAAATGATGGCATTTGCATCGCTTTACACGTATCATCATTTGGCACGCATCCGTTCTTTCTGGCCTCTTCAATTGTTTTGAAGAACAAGTCTTTATGCTCGTCGAAATGCTTTTTGACGTCCGCACCATTGCCGGCTTTCAACGCCGCCAATGTTTCATTCTTTTTGGCGCGGGTTTGATAAACCAATCTAAACATGCGCGCTTCAATTACTGCCTTACCGTCAACCACCTCCTTGAAAATTCTCTCAGCTTTGCGAAAATGAACGGCTGCAGCCTCGAAGCATCTGCTAGCATCAGTGTGTTTTCCCAATCTTTCAGCTCCTACACCCGCAATTATGCAACTCTCCGCATTCCCCTTCTCTGCTTTGCCCTTGGCCAGATGCTTTTCCAGTACAATTCTCCCAGGCTCATCCAAGGCGCTTACTCTGGCAAAATGCTTCTCTTTCATATCTTTAGCCACTTTGGCTTTGGACTCAATGTACTCAGTAATTACTACCTCAGATATTAATCGTTTTTTAAGCAATTCCCTGTATGCATCGAATTCTGTGTCGCGTGCACAGCATGCGCGCACCAAATTCTCACGTTCCACTGAAGTGTCCCCTCTCTCTCTTGCATTTTTGACAAGTTGCTCGTGTTCTTCAGCAACCTCCCTTCGCTTCCCTGCGGCAAAGAGCAGATATTGTGATTTGATTCCCGTGCATAATTTTCCAACTACATCCTTTGCGGCATCCACTCTAGCCTTGTCGCTATCCTCCAACACCTGCACCTTAATTTTTCCTAGTGAGGTCTTTGCTTCTTCCGCCAGGCCCATCGCCCGTACGTAATTGATTCCGCCATTCTCTACAGCATTGGCTGCTTCGCAGGAGCGCTGCGCCTGCACTAACACTTGTGCCACTTGTGTATTTTTACTAAATCCCCCAGAACAAAAATCTGGCAAGGTAATGTTTCCAATTTTTACTTGCATAGTACACGCTGTCGTAGCTACCGGTTGGCAAAGATCAACCCTTTTTTTTCTTTTGCAAAAAAGAAAAATAAAGGAAGCAAAATTGCGTCTTTGGGAACACCTGCGCAAAATTTGCATAGACCGGCAGCGGTGAAGCAGCGAACAATTTGGCTCAAGTGGCACCCCCACGGGGAATCGAACCCCGGTTTCTGGAATGAGAATCCAACGTCCTAGCCGCTAGACGATGGGGGCATACAACACCAGCTGGATCAGCAATTCAACAAACTTCCGAGCCCGCATTTGTCAATACAAAGTCGCGTCTCAGGGAAAATTTTCCACGGCGTGAAGCCTTCACCGTTTTGGCGTATGGTGCAAGTGAACAGGTGGCAAATTGTGAATAATTTAATATTTTTTAAAATTTTTCTTGGAAAAAAGTAAAATTTATTACTGTTCAGCGCGTGGGCTTCGGAGGAGATAACTCTTCCACGGGGCTTATTTTTCCTTCATTTAATTATGTGTGGTGCGGTGCGACTTGTTGTGCCGCACTTTTTGCCAGCGGCATTCGCCCATGTAATGCAGCATACGCACCAAGTATTCACGAATCGTGCTGCGCATTTCACTTTGCTGCGCGTGCAACCTCGAAAAACGCCCGCAGCAGAGCCAGACATTCTCCACCCAACACTCCGGATCTGACCGCTGGCCGGTGGTTCATGCCTTCCAAGTCTTGCAGGTGAAAACAGCCACCGAGGCATCCCATTTTTCCGTCGCCGGCACCGAAAACAACGGTCCCTACCCTACCCATGATCATGGCCCCGGAGCACATGGGGCACGGCTCTTTCGTGGTGTAGATAGTCACGGCGTTCAGCCGCCAATCGCCAACAACCCTGGCCGCCTGCGTAATCACCTGCAACTCCGCATGGGCCGTTGGGTCACCAAGCGTGGCTACCAGATTGTGCGCCGCAGCAATGATTTCACCGCCGATTACGGCAACGGCCCCAACTGGAATTTCATCCCGCCTCCAGGCCTCTATGGCCTGATTATACGCCAGCGCCATGAAGTATCCGTCGTCTTTCTCCAGCGCAGACGGATATTTTTTTCCGAAGGGACATGCACTTGCCATACTGTAATTTCTAGCGGCAATGGGGTGACGGGCAACAAAAATTTTACACCAACGCACCGCGCGCATTTGCATTGTCTTTGCGTTTTATGGCACTAGAATTCCATGCGACCAATGAGTTACAAGCTGATAATTCGCTCGCTGGCCGTCGTGTCGTTCGTAGTTTCCCTTGTGTTTCTCTCGGCGCTTGCAGTGCAATGCTGCTGCGGCCTTGACTGGATTTTGATAGAAAAATGGGTGCTTTGCGTAGCCGTGGCACTGTCAATCGCTTGCGGGCTATGCGCGGCATCGAAAAACTACGAGCAAAATCTCTTTAGGAAGGAAATTTTGGCAATTATTGGCCTCGGGCTGCTAATTGCAGTAGTCATCGGCACGCTGCCATATTTGGTTTTCGTCGGCGGATGCTCCCCGGCGACGGCCTTTTTCGAATCAGCGTCGGGATTTACGACAACCGGGGCAACGGCGTTTGACGATCTAAGTAAACTTCCAAGTAGCCTGGTATTCTACAGAGGAATGACCCAGTGCATAGGTGGATTGATAACCATATTTTTCTTCGCGATTTTGCTCCCAATAGTTGGAGCCAAGACGAAGTCGATCTGCATGGGAGGAATGTGTGCGCGGCCCGACGAAACATCGTTTGCTACGATCAACGCGATAGTTAAGTACACACTTGGCATATATCTGACGCTGACGTTCTCGTCGATGGCGGTATTTTGCCTAGGCGGAATGGCAAAATTGGATGCCTTTTGCTACGCTGCCGCCATCGCATCGACCGGAGGTTTTTCTACGGCAACCGGTGATAAAATCTTTATCGCATCGGATGCGCTGCAGTACTTTTCCATACCGGTGATGGCCATAAGCGGCATGAATTTCATCTGTCTAATGAAAATTCTCCGCGGAGATGCGAGTGAACTGCGGACAAATGAAGAACTGCGGTGGTATTTATACATACTGCTTTCAGCAACCGCTCTGGTGACAATTTTCGCAGCGGCAACGCGTGGACACGGAACCTTCGGCGAGAGCCTAAAAACGGCACTTTTTCACGTGACATCGGTGGTGACGACCACAGGACTGGCGACGCCCGCTATGGCGAAGCTTTCAGTCGCAGCGCAGATTGTTTTCATTTCGCTGATGTTCTGCGGAGGGTGTTCCGGGTCGACTGCTGGAGGACTGAAAATTTCCAGAATTTTGATAATTTTGAAATCCTGTGTCAAAAACGTAAGGCGTTCATTCCGGCCGAATGTCGTATCTTCCGTCTTTTTGAACGGTAAGCACGTGCAGCCATCGGAAGAAAACGAAACGCTAGGCCTTGCTTCTCTGGCATGCGCGACGCTGATAGTTTTCTCATTTCTGCTGGCGATGGTCACAGAGAATGCCGGCATTGGGGAAATTTTTCACGGTGCGTGCTCAAATTTTTTCAACGTCGGAATCAATTTATTCAACCAGTCGACCAGCTATGCGGTGGCCACGCCTTCAGCCAAGTATCTGCATGGTGCGCTCATGCTGACTGGACGCGTTGAAATGCTCGCGGTCGTCGCGCTTCTTTTCCCAAGCTTCTGGAAAAAACCACTGTGACGCTGGCGGAAGGCCTTTGCCAGCTGGCAAAAACAGCAACCGCAACCGCCGATTGCTCTATTCGTCGCCTTTGATTTCACCTTCTTCCAATAAGCTGTCCAAGTCCAACTCATCTTCGTGGCATTCGTCTGTTTCTGGATTATTGCTCCACTGGGCGGATTCTATTTTGCAGGAATGCACACACGGTTCCTCGCGCCTCCAGGCCTTTCTGTTAACCTCGGTTTTCAGCTTTCTGATTATTACCCTTGCCTCTTCCTTTCCAACGCGATCGCTAAGAAGTCGCCTGAAAACGGTCTTTTCAACTTCTTCCGCGTCAACCGTGAATTTGTACAATTTTTTCTGATTACAGAGAGCGCGGCTGACATTTCCGTGATTATCCCTAATGTGTTTTTCGCATTTGAACTTTTCGCTGCTTACGCTGATAGTTTTGTTTACACTCATAGAAAACCTCTATTCGCGGATGCAATGCCTAATGCTCACGGTTACCGCTCCGCCGTAAAATTCGATTTCGTTTTTCGCCTCATCTTTCATGCTGTCGCATTGCAGCTGACCAAGTTCCGCGCCAAGTCTCTCGCAGAGGCATTTGCGAAATACCCTTGCGCTCACAGCCATGCCGTTGATTTTGAAGCGGGTTACCGAGTACGATTCCGTTTCGACCACTTTGATTCTGCGAGACTCAAACCAAGCTCCGAACGCAGTCGACCTTTCTCTTTCGCTGACGACCCTTTCGCGTTTTGTGGTTTTTTTCAATGCCGTGCACGAAAAAAGAATTTCATTGCCGGCTAACGCCTTCCCTATCCTAGAGGGTCCATTCTTCATCCTACCTGCCTCTGCGCAAAGGTGTAGCGCTTTCGTAAAAATTTTCCACCAAAAAACAAAATTTATCGAAAAATGCCATTTTATGGGATGTTTTTTGCTTTTTACTGCGATATTTTTCATTGAATAGCACTGTGAAAAACGCTAGTGTGCCGTCAGTGCTCCTATGGTAGGAAGGTTAAAATTGGCGTGTGTTTTGTTCTTTTTTTCGCTTTACCTCGCCAACTCTGCGCTGGGGAAAGTTGACCGCCTAATTTTGCTGAATACCCCCATCAGTGAGTTCACACTGCCAGTCTTCGAAGGTAACGGCAACAAGGTGTGGGAAATTTGCGGCACATCGGCGACGATGGTTGGCCGCGATCTGTTTTCACTGTTGGACGCGAAGTTGCACTGCTTTGCGGGAGATTTCGCTGGCGGGAACGCATCCAGCGAGTTTTTTTGCGCCACCAGCGAGGCCGCCACCGTGGATTCATCCACGCACAGGGCCTCCGGTGAATGCGGAATTAGAATTGTCGGACGAAACTTCGATGCCACGGCCGACAGCTGGGAATTCCTCGGAGATTCAAAAAAAATTATCGCCAAAAATAATGTCGTGGTTTTCCTCTATGAAAACGTCGGGGAGCTCGCCAGATAAAGACGATACTAAAATTGATGCTTTTCCTACTACCCGCAGCGGTGCTGCATTCGCACATGCAGATCACCGGCGATGTCGCCGAAATTCAGGATTTCGACAGCTTCATTTCCATGCGCTTTCTGCAAAATGCGAGTGTCGACGGGGAAGATTTTCACCTGTGCGGCGACTGCATAGAAATTATCCTGGATAGCAATCGCAGGCCCGGCGAAGATGCGGCGAACCTATCGGCAGTCCGCGAAATTCACGCAACGATAAACGCCTCATTCGAACAAAAATCCCACAGCGGCAAGGCAGATAGGATAAGTATTTACCCGGCGAAAAAAATTTTGATACTCGACGGCAACGGAGAAATAACGGATAGCGAAGAAGGCACCGTCCGCGGAGAAAAGCTAATCTTTGACAGCGCGAATAGGCAGATAATAGCGGATGGATCCGCGAAAAAGCGATCCGTCATATCCATCGACGGCGACGCCGCGAAAAAATCTTCAAACAGATTCCACGGACCTGAAAAACTCAATGGACACAGAGAAAAATAATAGGCTGTCGGCGGAAAATTTGAAAAAATTTTACAGCAAAAGGGAGGTAGTCAAAAATGTTTCCATCGAAATAAATGGTGGAGAAATTGTTGGCCTGCTTGGACCGAATGGCGCCGGAAAGACAACGACATTTCTCATAATCATGGGGCTGACATGGGCTAATTCCGGGAAAATTTTCCTGAATGGGAACGAGATGGGCAGGCTGCCAATGTACAAACGTGCGCGACTGGGAATCGTGTACCTGCCACAGGATGATTCCGTGTTTAAAAAATTGACCGTGTGGGAAAATTTATACGGCGTCACCGAATATCTGCCAATGCCAAGTAATGAGCGCAATGGAATCATAAGCCATGCGCTGGAGGAGATGAAAATTTCGCACCTCGCGCGGCAAAAGGCGTACACCCTCAGCGGAGGGGAACGCAGGCGTGTGGAAATAGCGCGTACGCTGCTCGCCAGGCCGAAATTTCTGCTGATGGATGAGCCATTCAGCGGCGTTGATCCAATAAGCATCAACGACCTTCAGGGCATAATTGCGTCACTGAAAGGAAAAAATATCGGCGTACTGATAACCGACCACAATGTGCGGGAAACGCTGAAAATCGTCGACAGAGCCTACCTTGTGTACGATGGCAAAATTCTCTGCCATGGGTCGAAGGAAGTGCTGCTAAGCGATGAAAATAGCAGAAAGTTCTACCTAGGTGACAGCTTTGAGATGTGAAGGCGATCTATTGGAGGCTGCCAAATAGCTCACCCTGGCCGGAGTACCGTCTCCGCGCTATCTGCAGCAAAGATTTGAGCTGCAGCTTTTCGAGCATGGCGAAAATGTCATCCGCACTTCTGTAAATTTTTGCCTCCGGCAAGCCGACATCCATGGAGCCCTGCAGCGATATCAGGCGGCGATTGCGGGCTATGAGCTCGCCGGATTTGAGCAATTCGTCCCTAATTTTTTTTGACGAAACTTGATCGATATTTTCCAAAAGGCTATCCACTGTGCCGAATTTTGTCAAAAACGCCGCCGCCCTCTTGGCGCCTATCCCTCTAACACCGGCGATGTTATCGGAAGCATCCCCAAGCAGAGACAGGTAGTCCACGATCTGTTCCGGGAAAACCCCAAATTTCTTCGCCACACCATCCCTATCCAAAATTCGCCAAACACCTCTCTCGCCAGCCGCCGGCGGCAGCATTTGGAAAATACACTCACAGACGCATTGGACGAAATCCTTGTCGCCACTCGCTATGTAGGCGATTTCGCCGCGTTTCTTCACGCCTCTCGCAAAGGCCGCGAGCAGGTCATCTGCCTCGATGCCCTCGCTGGCAACGATGTAGTAGCCGTGCGCAACGGACAGCAAATTCATATATTCCAATTGGCGCCTGAGGTCGTCCGGCATTGCCTTTCTGTTGGCTTTGTAGGTAGACAGGATGTTTTTCCTCGCCGCGGAACCACCGGCATCGAAAAATACGCAAACGGCATCTGGCGATACCGTATCCTCCAATTTCCACAGCGAGCGTACCCATCCGCATACGGCATTGACTGGGACGCCATCGGTCGTTGCCATCTGTGGCACGCCGTAGAAGCACCGAAACGCCATGTTATGCCCATCTACGAGCAACCAAGTCTTTCTATTCTGCGCCATTTAATCTTCCATTGGAAATGTTTTCCTAAAATTTCCCACGGACAGTAATTTTTCGCACCGCCCGTCATCCTCGGCAAAACATCCGGCCTGCTGTGCGATTTCCGCAAATTCGCTCGGCGAAGAGAGGATCATGTCCCCGCTTTTGATGCACATAATGCTTCTCGCGCCGGCGAATTTTACACACCGCTTCATTCCATACCTGGCAGCCGTTGCAGCGTCTTCTAGGAATGAGCCGCCTTTGATGGCTAAGGCGATGCTTTCTAAATTTTGCCACGGCGACAGATGAATTTCCATCAGAATATTGTCCGCCCTGGCGTCGCTGTCCGCGTCGATTGCCGAAATGATGCGCGCCCTATCTCCGACCGCAAACACCGTAACATTACCAATGTCCTCGGCATCGACATCGCACTGCAGCTTCGGTACGCTGGCGCGGCAATTCACATTTCTATCCGTCGGAAGAAAAAATCCCGCTGAAACGCTGCGCTCGCCAGCCGCGTCGTGCCCGACTATGGAGATACGCGGCACATTTGCGGTGTTCCGCATTCGCACAACTTCATCCGGAGCAATGCAAAGCATTCCAAGCGCAACCGCGGCAATGGCAACCGCCGCGGCGATTAAATTTCGGATACCACTGCCGCTAGGCATCGCGTCCTCCAGTTCGCTCCTCCGCGACGAGAAGGTCACTTCTTCCGCTTCCACGATCCGCTATTTGCAAATTTTTGTGGCCTTCTCCGGCGGGTAGCAGCGGCATGCGCTTGTCCTTCCTTGGAAAGCATAGGGAAATTTTCGTGCCCACGTTTTCGGTGCTCAAAATGTCAATGGTCGCCCCGTGTTCCCTCAAAATTCTCTCAATTATGACCATTCCAAGGCCATTTCCATCTTTTTTCGTCGAAAAATACGGCTGAAAAATCTTATCCAAAAGTTCGCATGAAATTCCGACGCCGCTATCAGTAAACGACAAAATGACGTCGCTGTCATTCGCGCTTCCATCGATGACTATCGCACCGCCACCGGAAATCGCCTCGCAGGAATTTTTCAAAACATTGAAAAAAATCTGCTTCAATTGTGAAAAATCTCCCAAAACCGTCGGCAATTTCCCAACATTGCAGACGACCTTTATGTTTAGAGATTTGAACTCTACATCCGTCAGGGCTAGTGCTTCTTCCAGGACCTTGTCCAGGGAAACATCGTCCATCTTCGGCTTCTGCGGATGGAAGGCACGCAAAAAATTCCTTACAATGCCGTCCAGCCTTGAAATTTCACCGAGGCAAATGCCTATGGACACTTCCAGTTTCCCGCGACCTTCGCGATCGCGCACGAGCTTGCACTGCCTTTGCATCAGTTGCAAGCGCAATCCGATGGCGTTGAGCGGGTTGCCGATTTCGTGGGCTACGCCACTCGCAAGCAGCATCACGGATGAAATTTTTTCGTCATTCAGCGCCTTCTCAGACGTGCTGCGCGCCTCAGTCACGTCGGCGATTCTCACGGCAAACATTTTTTCGTCCCCTTCACCATCGCCGCGCATCGCCGTCATCGTCACGCTCAGTATTCTTTTTTGCGGATAAGAAACTCTGATTTCCTTCGAAAAAAACGAATTACCAGCGTCCATTGGTGCGCCACCGAAATCGAAAAGCGCTATGAATTCTGGAATATACTTCCACAGTATGTCCGATCGCTTTGGATTTGATATTCCAAGCAGCTCGCAGGCGGATCTGTTGCAGTAAAAAATTTCCCCGCTGGAATTGATAACCACCACGCTGTCCCCGATAATGTCAAATGTTTTCTTGAAAAAATCGCGCTGCCGCCAGAGGTGCTTTGCTAAGATGCGCAAATCCGCAACGTCCAGCACATCCACCATGTCGAACAGCTTCCTTATGCCATCATCATTCATGGACTTCGGGGAAAACCCGCCACCTACGTTTAAACAAAATTTTTCGCCCAAACCAAACTTTTATTTTTCACTTCCTTTTTTTAAAAGGAATCATTTCATCCGCAAGCGGAGATGGAAGCGTTTTTACGCAAAAATGTGTTGGCGGAATCAACCAAAAATCTGATGGCGATGTGGCAATGTGGTAATCTGCCGGACTGGGCAAGGAAATCCATCGGTGAACTAGTCGAGAGGCGGCTCGTAGGCGAAATAAACGACAGATTTTTCAAAACTTTGGAATTTGGGACTGGTGGCATGCGGAGCAGAACCATTGGGGATGTGGTTACCAGCGCCGAACGCGGAAACTCCAAAACTAGCAAACCGGATTTCGCGGCAGTCGGATCGGCCTATTTGAACGACTTTAACATAGTCGGAGCGACGATTGCGCTGTTTAGATACTGCTCAAAATTTCTGGGCGGCAGCGGATGCTTCCAGGAAGTTCCGTCCGTTGCAATTGCCTACGACACGCGGCACTTTTCAAGGCATTTTTGCGAATTGGCGGCCTCCGCATGGGTTAGGCTTGGAGGCCAAGCCATGATCTACGAATCGCCACGCTCCACGCCGCAATTGAGCTTCACCGTGAGGCACCTGCATTGCACCGCCGGCATCATGATAACAGCCAGCCACAATCCGTGGCATGACAACGGATTCAAGGCGTATTTCGGAGACGGCGCGCAAATGGTGGATCCGCATGCGTCCGGCGTGATTGCTGAGTTCAATGGCGTGACCATGGACGAAATTTGCCGATGCTGCGGAAAAAGCCTATCGAATGTCGCCACCCTAGGTTCCGAAATTGACTGCCACTATCGAACAGCTGCGGCGAACTCGCTGCTGCGCGCGGACATTCTCGAAAAAACCCCAATTCGCGCCGCGTTTTCTCCGCTGCATGGAACCGGAGGAATTGCCGCCATCCCGCTCATGGAAAGCCACGGCGTGGAATGCGCCGTCGTCGAGGAGCAGAATGACTGCGACCCAAACTTTTCAACGGTGAAATCGCCAAATCCGGAAAATGGAGACGCCATGGCCATGGCCATCGCCCTTGGAAAAGACGTTGGAGCGGACATCGCGCTCGCTACGGACCCCGATGGCGATAGGCTGGCCATCGCCGCAAGGGGAGTTGGCGGAGAATTTGAAATTTTTAGCGGCAACGTCAGCGGTGCACTGATTGCCGAATACAGGATATCGCAGTTGAAAATTCTCGGCAAAATCCCGGAAAATGGGTCGAGAAACGCAGCGCTCATAAAGACGTTCGTCACGACGCCATTGGTCGATAAAATCGCCGATTTCCACGGCATAAAGTGCATAAACACGCTCACCGGATTCAAGTGGATTGGAGCAAAAATGCTGAACTATGAAACGGACGCACTTGCCAAGGAGCGCGCACTAACCGGAGCCTCAGTAAATTACGATGCCATGGAAACGGATGCACGCCGCAGCATGCTGCTCAAACACAGCACGCTGTTCATTTTCGGCTGCGAGGAGAGCTACGGCTGCCTTGCGGTCGACAACATTCGCGACAAGGACGCCAACGGCGCATGCTTGATGGCCTGCGAGATGGCAGCGTACGCAAAATCGATTGGAAAAACTCTGCTCGAATTGCGCGACGACATGTACGTCAAATATGGCTACTTCGGCGAATCCGTGCTGAACATCTACTTCGATGGAGTAAATGGCGCGCAAAAAATTGAAAATATTTTGGCGAGCTACGGGTATAATCCACCAACCGAAATGTGTGAGCATGCCGTCGAAAAAATTACGGATTTTTCGAAGGAAAAAATCACCGACGGCGACGGGAAGATAATTCCTTCGCAGAAATTTTTTTTCATGACGCTGGCCAACGGCGTAAAATTTGCAGTTCGATCCAGCGGAACTGAGCCTAAAATCAAATTTTACATGTTTGCGGAAGCAAATGTATCCGGCAAACCGCAGCTCGCGGCCGCCAGGGAAAGGACGGCGCAAACGCTGCGCGAACTGGAAAAATTTTTGCGGGAGGACGCCCACAATCGGTCAAATTTTACGGCTTGAACTCCATTGAAATTTCGCAAATTTGTGGAAAAATGATTTTCGACGGAAGTAAATTACTGCTCATTGCCGGCCCCTGCTCTCTGGAAAATGAAAGCGTCGCGTTCTCAACGGCGGAGTGCTTAGTCTCCCTACAAAGCGATTTTGCCGAACTAAATATCGTGTATAAGGGGTCCTTCGACAAGGCAAACAGGACCTCCATCCACAGCAAAAGGGGACCGGGCATCGAAGAAGGCCTCCGCCTGCTGGGAGAGGTTAGAGCTCGCTACGGATTGCGTCTGGCGACGGACATCCATCTGCCGGAACAAGCTAAGCCGGTAGCCGAGGTCTGCGATGTGCTGCAAATTCCGGCGTTCCTCTGCAGGCAAACGGACATACTGGTCGCCGCCGCAAGAACTGGCAAGGCGGTTAGCGTAAAGAAAGGGCAATTTCTCGCCCCGGAAGACATGAGGCACGTAGTTGGCAAACTCAGGGAATCGAATGCCGGGGAAATTTGGCAAATTGAACGTGGAGCGACATTTGGCTACAACAATCTCGTCGTTGACATGCGTTCGTTTTCGGTAATGAAAAGGAACAAATGTCCAGCAATTTTTGACGCTACGCACAGCGTGCAGTTGCCCGGAACGGCGGCCAGCGGTACCGGCGGGGACAGGGCTTTTGCGCCAATTCTCGCGAAAGCTGCGCTGGCGAGCGGGGCCGATGGGCTATTTTTCGAAATTCATCCCGATCCCGAAAATGCTATCTGCGACGCCGCAAACCAGCTCGCCGTAGGGGACTTTCCATGTATCGTTTCTGATTGCCTAAAAATTTGGCACGCCGCAAAAAATTTGTGATCGCCAAGCCACTCACCGAAACCTTACGCAGGAAAAATTACAGTTCCAAGCCAACTTTTGCCGATTGCATGGGCTGATTTCGCTGTCGCAGCCGCCGCATTGGCGGAAATTATAAAAGTTTTGGCATTGAAATTTGTCAATTTTTGTATTCAATGGTGACAGATTTGTTGTATGCGTGAAATTTGGAGCGATGCGGTGGATGTGATGGCGTCGATTCGCAAAAAGGACGGCGCGGAATCGGCAGACGGAAAGGTGCAGCCACAGGGTCGAAAATTGCGCATAAAGGAATCCATCATAAAACACCTGCAGTTTGACCTAGCTAGGAACCAGGGAACGGCTACGCTGCGCGATTGGTGGGTAGCCACGTGCCTAATGGCTCGTGAAATGATCATGGCGCAGTTCATAAGGACCCAGAGGACGCACCACGGCAGCAACGTGCGCAAAGTCTACTACATATCGCTGGAGTACCTCCCGGGCAGGCTGCTGAAAAACAATTTGATAAATTTCGGCATACTGGGAGACACGAAAAAAGCCCTCGAAATTTTAGGGCAAAACTTCGATGACATAGAAAACGTTGAGCCGGACATGGGGCTTGGCAATGGCGGACTCGGGAGATTGGCTTCCTGCTTCCAGGACTCACTGGCAACGCTGAATTACCCGGCCGTCGCCTACGGTATCCACTACGAATTGGGGCTTTTTAGACAGAAATTTGTGGACGGGAAGCAGGTGGAGACGCCGGATAGTTGGCTGCTGCCCGGTACGCCGTGGCAGGTTTGCCGTCCGGAAAACACGCAAAACGTCAAGCTCTACGGCTCAGTCGAATTCTGCTACGACAACTCTGGAAGACTGACCCCACTGTGGAAAAATTGCGAGATCATGCAGGGAGTCCCATGGGACATTTCCATAACCGGGTACAAATCTCCAACGGTAAATTTCATGCGCCTCTGGGAGGCACGCTCGGCCGCCGAATTCGACCTGAAAATGTTCAACGATGGCAAATTTTTCGAGGCAATGGACAAACAAACGCGGAATGAGACCATTTCCAAGGTTTTGTATCCAAACGACTCTACGGAGGGCGGGAAAATACTGCGCCTCACGCAGCAATACTTCTTCGTTAGCTGCTCCATACAGGATATAATTCGCAGGTTTAAAAACGCGAACAAAAGCTTTGACGCTTTCCCGGAGAAGGTGGCGATACAGCTAAACGATACACATCCGACTATCGCAGTGGTTGAGCTGCTGCGCATACTGCTGGACGAGGAACTCTTTTCCTGGGAGAGAGCGTGGGATATCTGCAAGCGAACATTTTCGTACACAAACCATACGCTGCTGCCGGAGGCGCTCGAAGAATGGCCAGCCGGCCTATTCGAATACCTTTTGCCACGCCACTATCAGCTAATTTGCGAAATCAACCGCCGATTTCTCTGCGGAGAAGTTGAAAAAAAATGGCCCGGCGACGATTCGAAAAAGAGGGCACTGTCGATAATCAGCGGTGATGGCACGAAGGTTGTGCGCATGGCGCACCTCGCCGTTGCATGCTGCGAACACGTAAATGGCGTTGCTGCCATGCATTCGGATCTGGTAAAAAAGCTCCTTTTCCCGCTGTTCAACGAGCTGTATCCGCAAAAATTTACGAATGTTACAAACGGCGTCACGCCGAGGATGTGGCTGCGCTGCTGCAATCCGAATTTGTCAAAACTCCTCGACCGTGCCATTGGGCAGAAATGGACATCTGATTTGGGAAAGCTGCGAGATCTGGAAAAATTTTCCGACGACCCCATATTCCAGCAAAAATTTCTGGAAATCAAAAGGCTGAACAAGGTCAACTTGGCGAAAAAAATTGCCAGCTTGTGCGGCATAGAAGTCAATGTCGACTCGCTCTTTGACGTCCAAATTAAAAGGCTCCACGAATACAAACGGCAGCACCTAAATCTACTGCACATCCTGACCCTCTACAGACGCGTTGTCGGTGGAGATGAAACCGTCGTCCCACGCACATTTATCTTTGGGGCAAAGGCTGCTCCAGGATACTACATGGCCAAGCAGATAATCCACGCAATCAACGTTGTCGCTGACAAGGTCAACGCCAATTCGATGAACGACAAAATACGCATCGCATTTCTCCCAAACTACAACGTTTCCCTGGCATGCGACATAATCCCAGCGGCGGACTTATCCGAACAAATTTCAACCGCCGGAAAAGAAGCATCGGGAACTGGAAACATGAAGTTGGCGATGAATGGCGCGTGTACAATTTGCACGCTCGATGGAGCGAATGTGGAAATCAAAGAGGAAGTTGGCGACGAAAATATTTTCGTTTTCGGGCACACGGAGGGCGAAATAAAGGCGATGCGGGAGCGCGGATACAATCCGTACGACTACTACAACCGCAGCGAAGATTTGCACTACATCCTCGATTGGATGGCCTCGAGCAACTTCGTTTCAGCGTCCGGGGAAGCTCCGCTCAGGAACATAAGAAACAATCTCCTCGACGGAGGGGATCCTTTTTTTGCGTTGGCTGACTTTGAAAGCTACGTGCACACGCAGAGAATCATCGATGAAACATTCCAAAACAGACCGCAGTGGGCAAAGAAGGCCATTCTAAACGTTACGCGGTCCGGAAAATTTTCCAGTGATCGGGCCATCAGGGATTACGCGACAAACATTTGGAATCTAAGCCCGGTTGCCATAAAATAAGCTCAGAGTGAAATCTAATTAGAAAATACGTTGCCATGAAAAAATTCTCCAGCTCTAAGAATGGCAAAAGCAAAATCGGACAGCGTTTGCGTGCAAAATTGAACGCCATCCGAGGCAGCGTCGCAGAAAAGGCTCATGCATTTGCCATATCCGCGCGCTACTTCGTTGGGAAATTGTCGCGCCACAACGGAAATGCGCTGGCGAAGTTTCTGTCTTCAGTGAAAAAATACTCACACCGGGCGCGTGCCGCAACGGCATGCCTCAACGCCGAAGCATCAAAATTTACCACTTCTCTCAAAGACGGCTGCAAAAAGCTAGTGGAACTGACCCGCTCGGTTGGTCACGGAACTGGAACTCTCGTGCGCTCCGGCGCAACCGTATCCCACGCGCTTTTTTCCGGCCTACTATCCAGCGCAGTGCACATGGTGGCCGCCTCGGCGAACGCTGCAATGGCGACACTTTCATTCATCAAAAGGGACGTCGCCAAAACCGCAGGGCACCTTCGTACCGCAACGGCACGCCTCAATGCCGAAGCATCAAAATTTACCACTTCTCTCAAAGACGGCTGCAAAAGGCTAGTGGAACTGACCCGCTCGGTTGGTCACGGTACTGGAACGCTCGTGCGCTCCGGCGCAACCGTATCCCACGCGCTTTTTTCCGGCCTACTATCCAGCGCAGTGCACATGGTGGCCGCCTCGGCGAACGCCACGCTGGGAAAGTCTTCTTCAATTTTTCACCGGACGATTTCCGCAGCGAGAGGTATCTGCGCTTTCGCAAGGGCGTGCGCTTCGAGAATGCGGAGATATGTGGCGGCGAAGTTGCTGGCTTTCGCAAAAGCGGTTGCATTTGCCATCGGCACATCTGTCAGAGTCGCCAAGTATTTGGCAAAAAAAATTTTCACGGCGTTTTCCATTGCAAAATTGGAAATTTATTCGGTAATTAGGAACATAAAAAATGCAATCGTGAAATTCTTCCTAACTCTGTGGAAAGCAGCCCTGAGCCCGTTTATCCTGTCACACGCATTGGCCAAAAGGTGCGCATTGGCCGTGAAAAATACGGCAATCCTGGCCACAACGGCCACTGGCAGATTTTTTCTACGCCTTCCTTCGACGCTCAAACGGGAATTTGATACTGGCAAACGTCAGGCACTCGGCATATTTCGCAGGCCCGCCGCCGCGCTTTCACTGACGCTTACGATCGTCGCGTTCATTGGACTAAAGGTCTACGACAGCCAAATGTCAAAAATAGAGTACAACAGTGGCATGTTCGCCGCAAAGCACGCGAAAAAAATGCTGCGCCAGAAACAGTACGTCCTGCATGGCTACACCACGGAAAATACAGCGAGCAAATACAAAAATCGAAAAGTGAATCGCTCGGAAATGCCTATGCCTGTAGTGGCATCCAAGCCGGATGACACGGCCTTTGCAAAGACCGTTGACTCATTTTTTTCAAACCACATTGTGTCGGAGGTGATGTGCTCCAACGGGTCCTGCAAGATGAAAATCGACGACAAAATCGTCGGCAACCACTTTCCACTGGCTGAAAATTCTGAAATTTTCATAGCGGACACCGATGGTGAACGCGTCGTATTCGCCGACCTGTCCGGCAATAGGTACGCAAAATCCATCGAAAGCCTATTCGGCAGGTAACCGAATACTTCCGCCGCGCGAATTTCCAATCTTCGCCGCAAAAGTCGGCATGCATTTTGGCATCTCCGGAGCAAAGGCTTGTCCCGCTGTGAATATTTTCTATGGATATAACCCGTGATAATTTCGTTGGAAGGCATTCTCACCGAATCGGATGTGCTATCGGCTACCATCGACGTGGGCGGCATCGGATACTCCGTTAGCGTCCCATTGACGGTCAGCTGCAAGCTACCGCCCGTCGGCAATCGCATGAAATTGCAAATCTACGCCTCCTACGGCGAAAATCAGCAAAATTTATACGGATTTTTGACGCGTGCAGAGCGAGATTTTTTCAAGCTGATCGTCGAAAAAGTCTCCGGCGTCGGCCCGCGCACCGCGCTAAACATAATGAGCAAGCTGTCCCTGTCGGCGTTGGTGGGGGCCGTGGAATCCGGTGACGCGGAAATTCTGGCGAAGTGCCACGGAATCGGAAAAAAATCCGCGGAGAGAATAATCATGGAGCTCTCAGATAGGGACATTGCCGCGATTGCTGCAAAAACTGAGAAAACCAATCAGCCAAATGCCGCCACATCTGGCATCGCAAATGACGCGATCGCTGCTCTGCTGTCACTGGGTTACAAATCCGCCGACGCGGAAAAGGCGGTCCGCAAGTCAATCGAGCTCCTCGGTGACGGCGCACCAGCGGAAACGATTATCCGTTCGGCCCTTAATTCCTAGCGCGCCATGGGATGTGATTTCATCGTGTTTTCTGGATGTTTAGCAGGTGAAAAATCCGTCAGGATGCCGATCCTATTCGACTGTGCGGAATTTCTCGCTATCGACAAACCGGCAAACGTCGATTGCTCGGCAGTGATCGACCAAATGCGGTCGAATATCTCCCGCGGTGGATCGACGAAACTCGGCATTGGAAGGCCGATGGAAATTTTCTCGCTCGATGGCGAAATTTCCGGTGTGTTTTTCATCGCAAAAAACAGGGAATCGGCGGCGAATTTGCGAAACCTTCACGGCTCTCAGGCCTTTAAATTCACATTCGATTTTTTGACCTTTCCAAGCGGAATTGACAAAGGCACCGCGCTCGTGTGTGACTTGCCCATTGGAAAACACAGGGCGGCGCACAGGATGCTGATTTCGCACAAAACTGGGAAAAAATCACACACGGAGTTCGCCTTTGTGGAAAATGTCGGAAAGTGCGAGCATTGGACAGCTAGCTGTTCGTTCTTCCGCCGGCACCAGGTTAGAATACACGCCCACGAGTGCGGCCTGCACTTGGTCGGGGAAAAATTGTACGCCGACAGCAGAAGTCTGAATTTGGCAAAAAAATTTCGAAAGTTCGACGGAGCGGATCCCCACTGGAGCGAAGAATATTTTCCACTGCATTTGTCGTGCGTTGAGATGCATGGTTTGCTGAAAGTCGCTGCAAAATTGGCAAAAAAATTCCAAGCCACGGTAAACCTTCTGAGGAAATATCAAAGCGCTACGGCGACTTTTGATTTGCAAAAATATTTGGAAAATTAACGCTTCGACACAGATGAACTCAACAACAGTGAGGCAGTCTTTCCTCGATTTTTTCGCGGAGCGTGGCCATAGAATCGTGAAATCTTCTCCGCTCATGCCGGATTCTCCAAATTTGCTGTTCACAAACGCCGGCATGAACCAATTTGTGCCTATCTTTCTCGGCGGCGCAAAATCTCCATTTTCGCGCGCGGCCGATACGCAAAAGTGCATCCGCGCCGGAGGAAAGCACAATGACCTCGAAGACGTCGGCTTCGACACTTACCATCACACGTTTTTCGAAATGCTAGGCAACTGGTCGTTTGGAGACTATTTCAAAAAAGAGGCCATCGAAATGGCGTGGGAACTGCTGACAAAGGTCTGGAAATTTCCAAAGCACCGCCTCTACGCAACGATCTATTCCCCGCAATCGGGAGAGCCGGCATCCTTCGACGGAGAATCCGATGGCATCTGGCGAAGAATTTTTACCGAAGAGGGCATGGATCCGAAGGTACACGTAGTCAGCGGCGCGAAGAAAGATAATTTTTGGATGATGGGGGACACTGGTCCGTGTGGGCCGTGCACCGAAATACACATGGATCTGACACCGTCGGGCGATGGCAGCGGCAATCTCGTGAATGCCGGAAGCCCGCTGTGCATGGAACTCTGGAATCTGGTATTCATCGAATTCAACGCCAACGAAAGCGGCGCATTTGAAAGGCTGCGAAATAGGTATGTCGACACAGGAATTGGATTGGAGCGTGTGGTCGGGATCATGGCGAAGACGAAAAACTTTTCCGATTTTTCCGGGCTGCCATCCAACTACGACAGCGATTTGTTCGCCGACACTTTCATGGAAATTGAAAATATGTGCGGCAAAAAGTACGGCGGAACAATCCCCCGGACGCGCAGC
The DNA here is from genome assembly GCA_031268175.1 of Puniceicoccales bacterium. Classification (GTDB taxonomy): domain Bacteria; phylum Verrucomicrobiota; class Verrucomicrobiia; order Opitutales; family JAIRKQ01; genus JAIRKQ01. The sequence goes on from JAIRXR010000001.1 coordinate 69,932, forward strand.
GGAATGTCCGAATGCGAATGCACTGATTTTTGGTTTCGAGCAATCGCAGACCACGCCAGAACACTGGCATTTGCAGTCTCCGATGGAATATTTCCATCCAATGAAGGGCGCGGTTACGTGCTGCGCAGAATTCTGCGCCGCGCCGTGATGTTTGGAAATCTTTTGAAGCTTCCCAGCGGATTTTTCGCAAAATTGGCTGCGACGGTGGTAGAAAAAATGGGAGCGGCCTTTCCAGAGTTGGAGGAACAGAAAGCAGCCATCGAAAAAATTTTGCAAAACGAAGAGCAGTCATTTTCGAAAACAATCGGCCGTGGCACGGTGATTTTCAATGAAATTTGCAACAAATCCACCGGGCAAATCGCCGGCAGCGATGTATTTTTGCTCTACGACACCTACGGGTTTCCACCGGATTTAACGCATCTGATGGCCATGGAGCGTGGCATGGGAATCGACACGCTCGGATTTGACGCAGCCATGGAAGAGCAGCGCACGCTGGCCCGCACGGCACAGAAAAAATCCACCGTCGAAATTTCGGACGACACTAACGGCGCAACGGAATTTGTTGGCTATGCCATCGGTGACATCGCGGATGTCAAAGCAACGGTAACCGGCGTTGTGCGCAGCGAAGGCAAAACATTTTTAATTTTTGACAGAACGCCGTTCTACGCCGAATGCGGCGGACAAGTTGGAGACAGAGGTGTCGCCTCAATTGGCGAAAAAATGTTCGCCATATGCGGAGTGCAAAGTGACAAAAATGGCTGCTACTTGCACGAAATAGGTGGCGATGTCGATGGGACAATTGTTGGCCAGGAAGCAACGCTATCGGTTGACGAAGACATTCGCCGCAGTACCACAAGGAATCACTCGGCAACCCACCTTCTGAATGCCGCACTGCGGCAAATTTTCGGCAACCATGTCAGGCAAGCCGGATCATTCGTCGATGGCAAACGCCTGCGATTCGATTTCAATGCGCTTGCTGCGCCGACGGAACTGGAATTGGAAAGCATCGAAAAATTGGTTGAGGAAAAAATTCTTCGCTGCATCGATTCTCACATTTTCGAGGTTAGCGCCGACAGCATTCCCGCCGGGTGCGTGGCAAATTTCGGCGAAAAGTACGGCGAAATTGTTCGCGTGGTCAGATTTGGCGATTTTTCAATGGAGCTGTGCGGTGGCTGCCATGTCAAAAACACTTCCGAAATAGCATGTTTCAAAATCGTTTCCTGCTCGGCAATTGCGTCCGGCATACGGCGCATCGAGGCCGTTACTGGGCAGGCCGCATTCGATTTGCTCAAGGCAAATTGCAGCATCGTGGACCGGCAATGCAAAAATTTTTCGTGCCAAGCATCGGAAATCATAGCCAGGGTAAACGCGCTGATTGCGCGCTGCATGGCATTTGAAAAATCGGCCAAGGCCGCAAGGCAAACGGAATTGCAAGGCATCGCCTCTTCGGTCGCAGCATCAGGGCAGCCAATTGCCAATGGCCTAGTACGCGTGGAAGCGAACATTCCAAATTTGCAGCCGGATGAACTGCGCACGGTGGCACTGAATACCTTAGCACGCATCGGCAATGGCGTCGTCACCCTGACTACGGAAATTGGCGGCAGAAATTCCGTGGTAACCTGCTGTTCCAAGTCCGCCGTCGCCGTAGGATATCACGCCGGCAATATTGTCAAAAAAATCGCCTCGGCCCACGGCGGTTCGGGTGGCGGCCGCGGCGAATTCGCCACCGGTGGATATTCCACGTAAGCACAAAGGGGGACCATTGTATCGTTTCTACTTCTCCGTTGGATATTTCGCGAAATGGCAAAAAACCATGGCATGGAACTTTTTCTCCCAAAAGGTAAAAATTTTTTTAGGATTCGGCCATGGCTGTTTGGTCATGGTTAGATCGGCGTGGATGCGGGATTTTTTTTCACATAAGTTCGCTGCCTAGCTCCCAGGGAATCGGATGCTTCGACGGAGCAGCCTATGACTTCGTAGAATTTTTGAAATCATCCGCTATGAAATATTGGCAAATTTGCCCGCTCAATCCGACGAGCTTTGGAAATTCGCCCTACCAAAGTCCATCGGCATTTGCTGGAAATCCGTACTTCATTGACCTGCGCGAATTTGTAGCGCTTGAGCTCATTGGGGAGGGTAATCTCAGCGCACTGAAAAATTTACCACACTCCAGCGTCCACTTCGGAGATTTGTATGAGCACTTTTGGCCAATTTTGCGACTGGCCTTTGAAAATTTTCAGCTCTCCGATGCCCGATCCCCAGAGTTCGAAATTTTTTGTAAAAAATCGGCGTGGTGGCTGGACGACTACGCACTTTTCATGGCCGCCAAGGACAAATTCGGCGGCAGGCAGTGCACGCAGTGGCCAGAGAAATTTTCAACGCCGGAGCACGCCGAAATGCACCTGTCGGCGGACAGCAAATTCAAAAAATCATTGGAATTTCACAAATTTACCCAGTGGATGTTCGAGCGGCAATTCAGAAAATTGAAGGCTTTTGCAAATGAAAATGGAATCTTCATAGTCGGAGACATTCCAATTTTTGTCGGCGAAGACAGTGCGGACGTCTGGGCAAATCGAAAAATTTTTAAGTTGCGACGGGATGGAACTCCGAGTGTCGTTGCCGGGGTTCCACCAGACGCTTTTTCCAAAACGGGCCAGCTCTGGGGCAACCCGATCTACGACTGGGAAGCTTTGGCGGCGGGCGACTTTTCGTGGTGGGCAAGTAGGATAAAAAGATGCCTGGAATTGTATGATGTGGTGCGCCTGGACCATTTCCGCGGCTTCTGCGACTACTGGGAAATTCCGGCGCCGGCAGCAGATGCAACGAGAGGAAAATGGACAAAATCCATTGGCATAAAATTTTTCGAGCATCTCGGGAAAATTTTTCCGAACGCCAAATTCATAGCCGAAGACCTTGGCGTTCTGAGCGCAAATGCAATTAATCTGCTCGAAAAAACCGGACTTCCAGGCATGGATGTGCTACATTTCGCATTCGATGGAAACAGTTGCAATAAATATCTGCCACACTGCCACGAAAGGAACAGCGTGCTGTATCTTGGAACGCACGACAACGACACAACGCGTGGCTGGTTCCATGCCCTCCCCGAAGAAATCAAGCACCAAGTGAGGTGCTACGTTCGAACGGATGGCAACGACATCGCCTGGGATCTAATAAAAACCGCCTACGCATCGCCATCAAATCTGCTGATTCTAAGCATGCAGGATATTTTTAATTTGGGGACAGAGGCCAGATTTAATAAGCCTAGCACGGTGTCTGGCAATTGGGAATGGCGCGCAACGGCCGATCAATTCGACAGATTGCGCGAAATGGGCACGCCGGAATACCTGTGCCATCTGCGATCGACGTACGGGCGATGAAAATTTTTAGCAGGGCATTAAAATTCGCCGCATCTGCGGCGCTGCAATTCTATCGCACCATTCTATCACCCTGCAAAATTGTCCTTTTCGGGCCATTGGCCAGGTGTAGATTCCATCCGACGTGCTCGCAATTTGCCTTGAAAGCATTTGCCCGCTATAATTTTTGCAGGGCGTTCTATTTTTCAGCGAGGCGAATCATGCGGTGCAACCCGCTTTGGAGGCGGCGGCGTTGGAAATTTTTCACAAAAATTCGCGGAAAAGAATTGACCGATAAAAAATTTATGCATAGGCACGAAAAAACAAGGATAGCAGATGGGGACCCGTGGATAGAGGCCAAGGGCGCGCACAATGCGCGGCCAAAATTTGCGCCGAATGAAAAAATCAGCGCAAATGTGATTATTGCCATGGATGCAGCGAATCCACCGCGAAATGCACTCGGAAGTGTAAAACACGTTTCCCTCGGCAAGAGAAAATGCAAGCTCGCACATGGCAAATTTCGCAAAATCATCTGGAAAAAATTAGCAAAACTTGCCACTGCGACAAAGTCGACCAGTACATTGATCGATTGTTTAAGCTTTTGGACTGGGAAAAGCGGATGAACATGGCGGCTAGGCATAAAAACGCCATCGAAAATACCATTGAATCGTTTTTTAACAGAGCCTCACTCGGAGAAATAGACGAAACGCACTAGGAAACAATCGAACACATTCGCACCGCCTACGAAAGAGAACGGCTGAGGACAATGCCTCCTCTTTACATCCCGTACCAGGCGCTACCGCCGATGCTTCCACACTAGGCACCGCCTGCGAATGTTCGTTTTTCGCATTATTTTTGGTAAATCTTTCTGCGGGCGTAGGACGTGTGCAGCAATTCGTGTGCCTTTGGGCCGAGTGGTTTTCCCAAAAAATTTTCGTAAATTGCCCTAATCTCCGGATTGTCGTGAGAGCAGCGCTTTGCCCGCATCCTATCGTCGGAGTACAATCCATCGGCCCTCTTCTTGCGCACTTCGTCGCATATGCCATAGGGTTGCCCGCCGCCGCCGAGGCACCCACCGCGGCAGGCCATGACCTCGATGAAGTGATATGGCAGGTCCGCACCGGCTCTCTCCGCATCGCGCACTTCATTCAAAATTTTTGCCGCATTCGCCAGGCCGTGTACCATGGCCAATTTGATCATCGTACCATTTATCGAAATGCTCGCGCGGCGTATGCCTTCCATGCCGCGCACTTTCTCCACTTCGACGGCGTCGTCGGCCATATTAGATCCAGTAATGTTGAAATACGCCGTTCGCAGCGCCGCTTCCATGACTCCGCCCGTTGCCCCAAAGATCGTTCCAGCTCCGGAATATTCGCCCAAAATCGAATCCGATGTCCCATCCGGCAACGCGGCAAAATCTATCCCCGCCTGCTTGATCATGCGCGCCAACTCGCGGGTGGTTATGCTTATGTCGACATCCCTATAGCCGGACGCGCACATTTCATCGGTGCGCCGCAATTCGTACTTTTTCGCCGTGCACGGCATTGCGGAAACTTGCACAATTGTAGCCGGATCGATATTCCTAGCTATCGCAAAGTAGGTCTTTGCCATAGCTCCAAGCATTTGCTGCGGAGATTTCGCACTGGAAAAATTATCGCAAAAATCCGGATAAAATTTTTCCATGTAGTCCGTCCACGCAGGGCAGCAGGACGTTATGAGTGGCAATTTTCCTCTGCCCATCGCAAAGCGCTCCACAAATTCTGCGGCTTCCTCAACTATGGTCAAATCTGCCGAAAAATTTGTATCAAAAACAGCTTTAAATCCCAGCATGCGCATCGCGCTGTACAATTTTCCTGTGCAATTCGTGCCCACGGGGAAACCGAAGGCATCGCCTATGGCAACGCGCACCGCAGGGGCCATCTGCACGGTGCAAAAATTCTTTTCATCACGCAATTTTTCCCAAACGGCCGGCACATCGTCCTTCTCAACTATGGCACCCGTTGGGCAATGGGCCGCGCACTGGCCACACCTGACGCAGGGCGATTCTGCAAGAGAAATGGCTCCTGCCGGGGCCATCACATTATTTATTCCGCGGTGTAAAAACGAAAGCGCCCAAACGCCCTGCATGCGCTGGCACGTTTGCACACACCTTCCGCACTTTATGCACTTGGATGCATCGAGCTCTATGGCATCGGTGGAAGCATCCTTCGGCAAATCCTGGCAATAGCGCGGGATGGCATCGGTACATATGCCGAAGTCAGCGGCCAAACTTTGCAATTCGCAGCAGCCATTCCTTCCGCAGTGCTGACATGAACTTGGGTGATTTGAAAGTATCAATTCGAGGACCGTCTTGCGCACGTCAACAATTTCCGGGTCGTGGGTCACGATGTCCATGCCAGGCTCGACCTTCGTGCAGCACGCCCTTGGCATCCTGTTGCTGCCAACTATTTTTACTATGCACAGCCCGCATGCAGCCGTTGGGAGCAAATCTCTGTGCTTGCACAGCGTTGGAATTTTGACATTTACCGCCAGTGCCGCCTCCAAAATTGTAGTTCCATCGGAAACCGTCACCTCCATTCCGTTTATTTTCGCCGCTACCATGACAATCACCAGTTCGCACGATGTAAAGCAAAGTGCACCGCTATGCAATTTTTAAGTAAAATTTTCAGAGAGAAAAGCAAAGATAGCTATTCGAACATCTCCTGCACGACGTTGAAAACACTCTCCGGCTTGAGATTTTCCATGGGGAATCCTCCCTTTGACGGACATCCATCGGGCCTGATGATCGTTACCTTGGCGTTGAAAATCGGACCTGTGGAAATGGGATTTGTCGGGCCATAGAGGCAGACTAGTCGGCATCCAAACATGTTCGCAATGTGCATGCCGCCGGTATCCACCGCAATCACCAACTTGTCCCTCTGCATGCGCTCGGCCATTTCGAGCAATGTTGTCTGCCCTGCAAGATTCGAAATTGATTCGCGAAAAAATGACGATGCGATCTCGGAAGTCAGTGGCAAATCCGCCTTGGTTCCGTATAGATTTATGTGCATGTCACCGTACCTCTCAAAGATCAGCTCGAACAGTATTCTCCAACACTCCACCGGCCAGCGCTTGCGCGGTTCATTCGCCGATCCGCACACGGCACCGATGGAAATTTTGTGTGGCGGTGCATTTTTTACGCTGCAGCAAAGTTTGAACGGTTCAAAATTTCCCTCTCCGCAAAACCCAAATTTACGGAGCATCTTCCGCCACAACGTCGTTTGGTGCGTCGAAGTAATGTCATTGCCTTCGGCATACAAATTATTGATGAAAAGTTTTCTAAGTGGCATATTTTTCATGTCGATGCCGATCCTACGCGGAGCGTTTATTACGAAAGCTTCCAAATCTCCGCGCAGGGAATTGACCAGAGAAACGTAGACGTCGTAATAGGAATACCTTATGTCGGACAGATCAAAAAAATAGGAAAATCCTTTTTCTGGCAGTGGAATGATCACATCGGCCACATGCAGCGCTTTCAAAAAATCGACGAATTTTTCTTGGCAGAGCAACGTGAGCTCTGCGTCGTCCGCTGATGCCCTTAGCATGCGCACCACCGGAATTGCCATGGCAACGTCCCCTAACCAGTTTGGCATGCGAACGAGCATTCGAAAATTTTTTGCACGATCGCGAATGTTCAAATATTTGTTGGATTCCACCGCCCAACTTCGCTTCGCCCTACTGGGATGGATGCCGCCTGGATCCAATTTCCACCGATTGTGTGCCCACAGCCAGTCAGCGCATTCCCCATCATTCCGCTTCAATATGTTTTCCAAGTACTTATTCGCCGCAAACAAAATCGTTTTTGGATTATTTTCATCAAAATTCAACCTCTTTATCACTATGTCTGCCTTCCAAAAGCCGATCCTCCTTGGATATAAGAAAAAGACCGGGAGCCTGAATTTTTCGTAGAGCAAAACCGGCAAATCCGTCGAGGAAATCTCCCTGCCCAAAAACACCATGCGGTGGCCACTGTCCCTAGCGTTTTGGTCGAACAGTAGCGCCACTATTCCTCCGCGCCTTAGAATTTTGACCGTTTCAAAGAACCATCCGCTGCGCGAAATTAGCCGCATTCCGAATCTTTCGCGCGTCTTTTTAATGAATTTTTCTAGCGTAGCGCTGGCAAATGGACGGTAGATGACGCCGATGTCCGGCAAATCCTGATCGCCAACGATGTTCGCAATGAATGTCATTGCCTCCATGGACGTGAAGTGCGGCACCAGGACTATGGCTCCCTTTTCCGAATCGACCACGCCATCGATGACCTTTCGGTATGGCTTGTTGAGGCTGAAATCTTTCCTGATTTTCCCATCGCTAAAAAACCCTCCGGCCAGATTTAGCAACCCAAGCTCAATGAGACGGTAGAAGTTTTCCCTGCAAATCTTTTTGTACCAATCTCTTTCGCGGTTCGGAAATGCGTGGTGCAAATTTGACAGCACTAGGCGTCTGCGCGCTGGAAGCACGATCATCGCCACATTCCCACAGATGACACACATCAGCCGCACGATCGCAGACGGCGTATACGCTAGCAGGAACCCAAAAGCAACTAGGAGATAATAGAGCGTAAACTAACCTTCCAACTCCAGGAGTTCAAAATCAAAAACATGGCCCGCGCAACACATTTTGTAAGAAATAAAACGCGCTCATAAAGACAAAAGACCGCCGCCAAAGGTTTAGGCGACGGACACTTTTAAAAGGAGACTCTACAAGCTTGCGACAGCTGCAGCCGCACTTTGCTCATAAGCAGCATTTGCCTCTTCGCCATTGGCAACCATGTGCTTCAATTTCAGGTAGCGATACTCTGGCAATCCAGTTCCGGCGGGAATCAGGTGTCCCATGATCACATTTTCCTTAAATCCCTTCAAGTAGTCGCGCTTACCCGTCGTCGCAGCTTCCGTCAGGACCTTTGTAGTTTCCTGGAAAGACGCGGCGGCGATAAAACTTTCCGTTTCAATGGAAGATTTTGTTATCCCCATCAGAATTGGCTCACAGGTGGCCGGATCGCCCCCCGCATCGATGATTTTTTTATTCTCCAACATGAATGCGTCGCGCTCAACCTGTTCTCCGCAAACAAAATCCGAATCTCCGGGCCCCACAACGCGAACTTTTTTCAGCATGCACGCAACTATGATCTCTATGTGTTTGTCGTTGATCACGACGCCCTGCAGCCGATAGACCTTTTGAATTTCAGAAATCAGATATTCCTGCAAACTCGCCGGACCCAAGACGCTTAAAATTTCATGCGGATCCTGAGACCCATCGGTGAGGCTTTGCCCCTTGCCGATAAAATCGCCCTCGTGGACGATGATGTGCTTGCCGTGGGCGACTAGGTGTTCCTGTTTTGTGCCGGTTTCGCTATCCTCTATGAACACGCGCCTCTTATTTCGCAGCATACCACCGAAGGACACTATCCCATCGGATTTGGCTATCTCCGACACGTCCTTTGGACACCTCGCTTCGAAAAGCTCCGCTATCCTCGGAAGCCCGCCGGTAATATCCTGTGTCTTTGACGCCGAACGGGAAGTTTTTGCCAATAGGGCGCCTGCCTGCACTTCGCTGTTATTTTCAACGATCACCTGCGCTCCCGTTGGAATGGAATAGGTAGCAACCACTTTCCCAGCTGGGATGCCGCTGGAATTCTCCACGGCCAAAATCTCAATCATCGGTAGCAGATCCTCCTTGTGTTCGGTGACAATCGTAGTTATGCGACCGGTCGAAATGTCCACGTCCCGCTTGACTGTAACACCGGGGATCATATCTTTGAAATTAATGATTCCCGCCTTTTCCGACAAAATCGGCATGTTGTGCGGATCCCACATGACGAGTAAATCTCCTTTTTCGATAGGAGCACCATCGGAAATATAGAGCAATGCCCCCGGGACCACTGAATAGGCTTCAATTTCTTTTCCATCTCCGTCGATGATTTGAATGGACCCGGTTTTGTTCAGAACGATATTGGCGCCTTCAACGGCTGTCACCATCCGCAAGCCATTGAATTTCGTGATACCGCTGTGTCTAGCACGATATTCTGAGCTTTTCAGAACCTGACTCGCCACGCCGCCGACGTGAAATGTGCGCAGTGTCAGCTGAGTCCCCGGCTCACCGATGGACTGCGCCGCAATTATGCCAACTGCCGCACCGCGATCAACCATGCTATTCGTCGCCGGATTTATTCCGTACGCCTTTGCCGGAATCGAACTTTTGCGCATGTGTGTTAGAGGTGACATCACCTTTACGCGCTCGATGCTGCACTCTTCTATGCGCTTTGCCACATCGGCCGTAATTAATTCACCGGATGACACCACGATCTCATCCGGTGAGAGCGGATTTTTGACATCATCGCTGGAACAGCGCCCGATGATCCTGTCCGACAGACTGACAATCTCGTCGTCGCCTTCCAAAATTGCTGACTTCCAAATGCCATTTCTATTGCCATCATCGTATTCGCCAATCACACAGTCCATCGCAACGTCGCACAGCTTGCGCGTCAGATATCCGGCATCCGCCGTCTTGAGAGCGGTATCCGCCAAACCCTTTCTCGCTCCATGCGTGGAACTGAAATATTCGAGCACGGACAGCCCTTCTCTGAAGGACGACAGAATTGGCCGCTCGATGATTTCGCCCGACGGCTTTGCCATGAGTCCACGCATGCCGCACAGCTGCCTGACCTGCTGCCTGTTCCCACGTGCACCGGAATCCATCATCAAAAATACGGAATTGACATCCTTCGATCCGGCATTCTTTGCCAGTGAATCGAAGGCCATGTTTGCTATGTCATCCGTGGCAGTCGTCCAGATATCTACTATTTTGTTGTAGCGCTCGCCACCGGTGATGATACCCCTCTTATATTGCGCTTCGACGTCGGCTATTTTTTTGCGAGCTACGGCTATGATTTTCTGCTTATTTTCCGGAATTATCATGTCCTCGATTCCAATGGATAGTCCAGCCTTCATCGCTTCCTTAAAGCCGAGATCCTTCAACTTATCCAATGTCTTTACTGAAATTTCCTGGCCGGCAACTTTGTACGTATTCAGAACGAGATCACCGAGCCTGCTCTTGGCAACCGGAGAATTTACAAATCCGAGAGATTCCGGGAAGATGCTGTTGAAAAGTACGCGCCCGAGAGTTGTTTCTATGACCTTGGCATTGGAATTGCCATACTTGGTTTTTCTTCCAAAATCCGGATTCACATAGAGGACCCTGGCGTGCTTTTCCAGCGCTCCACACGCTTCCAAGTGCCACGCCTCCTCGACGCTTGTTAGCAATGGCAGCCTCGCATTGTCCTCCTTTTTTTCCCTGGGATCGATGGTGAGATAATAGGCTCCCAAAACAATTTCCTGGGATGGTGTCAAAACTGGCTTTCCACTGGACGGGAAAAAAATATTCTTCGACGCAAGCATCAGTATTTTCGCCTCCATGACTGCTTCCAGTGATAGCGGTACGTGGACTGCCATTTGATCACCGTCGAAGTCCGCATTGAAAGCGGAACACACCAGCGGATGCAGCCGTATGGCGTCGCCTTCTATCAAAACCGGTTCGAATGCTTGGATTGACAATCTGTGAAGCGTCGGAGCACGATTCAGCAACACCGGATGCTCGCGCGTGACCTCTTCCAAAATATCCCAAACCTCCGGCGCCTGTTTTTCTATCATTTTTCTCGCGCTGCGAACGGTGTGAACGAATCCAAGTTCCTTTAGCCGCCTGATGATAAACGGCTCGAACAGCACCCATGCCATGCGCTTCGGCAACCCGCACTGGTGCAGTTTCAATTCCGGTCCAATGACGATCACGGAGCGGCCGCTGTAGTCGACGCGCTTGCCCAACAAATTCTGCCTGAAACGTCCGTGCTTGCCCTTCAACATCTCGCTGAGAGACTTGAGCGGCCTATTTCCGGCGCCAACGACTGTTCTGCCGTGCCGGTCATTGTCAAAGAGCGCGTCGACGGCCTCCTGTAGCATGCGCATCTCGTTATTTATTATCACATCAGGAGTCTTTAGGCTTAAAAGGCTCTTCAGGCGGTTGTTTCTATTGATCACGCGGCGGTACAGATCATTCAAGTCGCTGGTAGCAAAGCGGCCGCCGTCCAACGGCACCAGCGGACGCAGATCCGGCGGAATTATCGGCAAGACCTCCATAACCATCCACTCCGGCCGCATGCCGTTGGTTTCAAAACCATTTACCAATTTCAGTCGCTTGGTTAAAATTTTCTTTGCCTGCTTCGAATGCGTCACCCGCAACTGTTCCTGCAGTTCACACGCCAATTCCTGAAGATTAATTTTTGATAAAACATCGCGCACCGCCGCCGCACCGGTTTTTGCCACGAAGGCATCATCTCCGTATTCTTCCTGCAACTGCTGAAAGTCTTTCTCGCTCAGCAGCTGGCACTTTTTGAACGGCGTTATTCCGGGGTCGACTATCATGTGGCTCTCGTAGTATATGACCTTTTCAAGGTCCTTTGCCGTCATATTCAGTACCAGGCCCATTCTGCTCGGCAAGCTTTTCAAAAACCAAATGTGAGATATGGGAACGGCGAGCTCGATGTGCCCCATCCTTTCGCGGCGAACCCTCGAAACGGTGACCTCCACCCCGCAGCGTTCGCAGATAACACCCTTGTGCTTTATGCGCTTGTACTTACCACAGGCACACTCGTAGTCCCGCACCGGCCCGAATATTTTTTGGCAAAACAATCCACCCGGTTCCGGCTTGAACGTCCTGTAATTTATGGTTTCCGGGCTTTTTACTTCGCCACTGGACCAAGATCGCATCACATCCGGCGAAGCAATCAAAATTTCAACGTAGCTGGCATTGGGCCCATCATCAAATCCCAAAATTGATTTTACATCTCGAAGGTTAGCTTTGTTTTCGGAATTCATCGTGTTGTCTTACCCAAACTAGAAATTGTCCATGGCCAACAGGCGATCTTCGTTCAGCTTGACGTCAAGCCCGAGTCCCTGCATTTCCTTTATCAGCACGTTGAAGGATTGCGGGACTCCGGCATCCAGCGACGTGTCGCCCTTGACTATCGATTCGTAAATTTTAGTTCTACCTTGCAAATCGTCCGACTTGACGGTTAGCAATTCTTGGAGCGTATAGGCAGCGCCGTAGGCTTCCATCGCCCACACTTCCATTTCGCCAAACCTCTGCCCTCCGTACTGCGCCCGGCCACCGAGTGGTTGCTGCGTTATCAAGCTGTATGGGCCGACGGCGCGGGCGTGAACCTTGTCGGCTACAAGGTGGTTCAGCTTCATCATGTAGATGTAGCCGACCATCACCTTTTGGTCAAATTTTCTTCCGGTGTGCCCGTCGAATAAATTGACCTTGCCACCGGGGAGCAAACCGGCCTCGCCGTATAGCTGATTGATTCTTTCCTCCGAAGCGCCGTCGAACACTGGAGTCGCGACCTTTATGCCCAATTTTTTACACACCAGGCCCAGATACGTCTCTAGGACCTGTCCGACGTTCATGCGGCTCGGCACGCCCAGCGGATTCAAAATGATGTCCACCGGCGTCCCGTCTGCCAAAAACGGCATGTCCTCCGGTTTGACTATTTTTGAAACGACACCTTTGTTTCCATGGCGTCCAGCCATCTTGTCGCCGACTTGTATTTTGCGTTTGTTGGCAATAAACACCTTAACGTTTTTGATGATGCCGGCGTCATCGATATCGCCAGCTTCGATAGCCTCGATTTTGCGCAAGCGCCCATCTTCGAGGTCGTCAAACTTCGCCTGGTATACGCCGATTATTTCCATTATCTTCGTCTTCACAGGCGACGTGGCCATTTCGATGTTCTTTCCGCAGGCTGCCAATCTTCGCAATAGTGTTTTGGTGATTTTCCTATTGGCTGGCAAAATGACCTCGCCGCTCTCAGCATCGAGAATATCCAACGGAATTTTCTCGCCCAGTAGTATTCCAGAAAGCGCCTCCGTTAGATCATCGCGAACCATGTCCGCCTGCGTACGAAATTCCTCATTGGTTTTCTTAATCCTTCGCTTACATTCCGCGCCGCTAACATCCTTGCGCTCTTCATCCGTCCTGCTGGAAATCTTCACGTCCATTACCGTCCCGTAGCATCCCGCCGGCGCCAGCAGCGATGAATCCTTTACGTCCGCCGCCTTTTCGCCGAAAATGGCCCTGAGAAGCTTTTCTTCGGGGGCCAAATCGGTCTCCGTCTTTGGCGTGATCTTTCCTACCAGAATGTCACCCGGCTTCACGTCCGCCCCTACCCTGATTATGCCGTTCCTGCTCAAATTTTTCATCGCCTCGTCGCCGACATTCGGAATGTCCCTGGTAATTTCCTCTGGGCCAAGCTTCGTGTCACGTGCGTTGACTTCGTATTCCTCTATGTGAATCGACGTGAAAACATCATCGCGAATCATGCGCTCATTCAAAATCACGGCATCTTCAAAGTTGTAGCCGTTCCACGGCATGAACGCCACCAGCACATTTTTACCGAGCGCCAATTCACCATCATTCGTCGCAGCGCCATCCGCTAGTACATCACCGGCGCGGACAGTTTGATGTTTGAACACGACCGGCTTTTGGTTGAAACACGTGGACGCATTCGATTTTCGATATTTTCGCAGGCGATAAACCTGCACATCGCCGCTACCATTCACATTCGCCAGGTTAAAATTCTCCGGCAATTTGCCATTTTTTGAAACGATGATTTTGTCACCTTCGACGGATGCCACGACACCATCGGCCCTTGCAAGGACGACGTGTCCGGAATCGCACGCCAATTTTCTTTCTATGCCGGTTCCGACCAGCGGAGGCTCGGTCAAAATCAGCGGAACGCCCTGCCTTTGCATGTTGGCGCCCATGAGTGCACGGCTGGTATCGTCGTGTTCAAGGAATGGAATCAGGCCGGCGGCGATGGAAATTACCTGCTTCGGGGAAACATCCATGAAGTCAACGTCCTTCGGATCAACTTCAAAAATTTCACTCGACTTCCTCACAGTAATTTTCCCAATCAGGTTTCCATTTTCATCGATATCCGAGTTCGCCTGCGCAATCAGCTTGCCCTCCTCCATGTCCGCTGACAAATATACGACGGCATCGGAAACGCGGCCGTTTTTTACCGGACGATAGGGCGTCTCTATGAAACCGAAATCGTTTATGGAGGCGTAGGTGCTCATGGAGTTTATCAACCCAATGTTCGGGCCTTCCGGCGTCTCGATGGGGCAAATTCTTCCGTAGTGCGACGTGTGAACGTCGCGGACTTCCATGCCGGCGCGATCCCTATTCAACCCGCTTGGGCCGAGGGCTGACAACCTACGCTTGTGCGTCAACTCTGACAGTGGATTTATTTGATCCATGAATTGGGACAGCGGGCTGCGGGCGAAAAAATCCCTCACAACGGACATCAGAAGCTTTCCATTGATGAGCTTTTGCGCGGAAACCATGTCGACACTCTGATCGAGCAGCGACATTTTTTCGCGGACCACCCTCTCCATCCTGGCCAAACCGATGCGACACTGATTGACGAGAAGTTCGCCAACGCCACGAACCCTCCTGCTTCCAAGGCTGTCAATGTCATCTATAAATCCACCACCGGAGCGCAGAAGACACAAATACTTCGTCGCGGCAACGATGTCGTCGACGCCGACGAGCACATCATCCAAACTCTTTTTCAGGCCCAATTTGCTGTTTATTTTATACCTTCCGATTTGGCTCAAATCGTAGCGCTTCGGATCCATAAAACTGCGGACGAAAAACGCCTTCGCGTTCTGCAAATTCAGCGGTTCTCCCGGCCTGAAATGCTTGTATATCTCGTAGAGGGCTTCCTCTTCGTTGCGCGTGGGATCTTTTTTCAGACTCCTAATCACCAATCCGCCATCTTCAGAAACGTTGACGACGGAAACTGTCTCTATGCCAACGTCGAGAAAATTTTTCAGCATGCCCTTTCCAATTGGCTCATAGGCACGAGCCAGAACGACTCCGTGTGCAACGTCGATAACATCATCCGTCAAAATTACATCGATCAAGGATTTTTCACGCATCAACTCGTCAACCCTGACCTCCATTATTTTATAAAAGAGCGATAGTATTTCTCCGTCAAAGCCGTAGCCAAAGGCACGCAGCAGGGTGGTTAGCAGAAAGCGGCGCCGGCGGCGGCGCCTGTCTAAATACACGTACAGCAGGTCGTTTTGGTCGTTTTGCACCTCGATCCACGTGCCACGGTCGGGCATTATTCTGAATGTGTGAAGTAGCTTCCCAGCTGTGTGAGTAGACACCTCAAAGCATATGCCCGGGGATCTGTGCAACTGACTGACAACGACACGCTCGGCGCCGCTCACTATGAATGAACCACGTTCGCTCATAACCGGCATTTCACCTATGTAAATTTCCTCTTCCCTAGCCTCATCACCGTTCGAAAGCTTCAGCTGGATATATAGCGGCACGCCGTAAGTCAGTCCTTCACGGAGGCAAAAATCTTCGGAATATTTAGGGAGGCACAGCCTATAGGATATGTAGCTCAGCGAAACCGAACCGTCATAGCTTTCGATTGGAAAGGCCCTCCTGAAGACCGCCTCTAATCCGACGTCCTTTCTATCGCACGCAGGAACATCAGCTTGCAGAAATTCTTTGAACGAATTTACCTGCGACTCTATCAAATACGGCGGCGCCACTACCTCCTTTAATTTTCCGAAACTAATGCGATCCTTTTCAGCCATGGACACAGCGAATCCTCCTTAAAAACACCAAACGTGGCCACGCATCAGCCATTTCCATCCGCTGCGATGGGAACGACACCCGGGCACGGAACGTATAAATATCGACCATTTTTAAAATATAAATCGACGCGATTATTTCAATTCGACAGATGCGCCAGCATCTTCCAATTTTTTCTTCATTTCTTCAGCGCTAGCCTTGGAAACTGCTTCTTTCACAGTCTTCGGCGCTCCCTCAACGAAATCTTTGGCCTCCTTTAATCCGAGGCCAGCGATTTCGCGGACTGCCTTGATGACCTCTATTTTCTTTTCGCCAACGGCCTTGAGCACGACGTCAAACTCCGTCTTTTCCTCAGCCTTTGGGGCTTCCGAAGCGGAAACCGATGACGCGGTCGCGACAGCCACCTGTGACGCCGCACTCACGCCCCATTTTTCCTCCAATTCCTTGACCAGCGAAGCGATTTCCAAAACCGACCGCCCACTGAGCCAATCTATAACTTGTTCCTTTGTTATATCTGCCATTTTAGTTCCTTTCGGGTCTTCGCTAGCGGCATCACTGGACGCCGTTTAAGAAAAAACATTTCCTAGCAAAATCCCTTTGTTGAAAAATTTCACTCACTTTGCCTTGGCCTGAAGCAGATTCAACACACTCTGCGGAACGGCATTCATTGTGCGCAGTAGTCTCGTGGCGGGCGTGCCGAGTAGCGCCAAAAATTGCGTACGCAACGCATCCATTCCGGGAAGATCGGCCAGAGTGGCTACGTCATCCGCGGTAAGCAACTTTCCGTCGAGTAAACCGCCGCGCATCGCAAATTTCGACTCCCTGCTATTTTTGAAGAACTTTTTGAGCAATTTTGCAATTCCACTCGGATCTCTGCCTCCAACTACCATCGCAATTTGGCCTTCAAATCCGCCTTCCGGCATGGGCAAAGATTTTTCCGAAGCCGCCTTTTTCAGCAAATTCTTCTTTACCACGTGAAACTCACCACCATCGACGCGCAATTCCTTGCGCAGATTGGAAACGTCGGCTACTGTCACGCCGCGGAAATCCGTAAAAAAGACGTGGGACGATTTGGCAAAGTACTGCAGTATTTCTTTGACCAAAAGCTGTTTCTCGTTTCTCATTTCATTTTCCAACTAAAATTTTCCGAAAATTTTGGCCGACAGTTTGACGCCTGGCGTCATCGTGCCAGCGATGGTCATCGAAGCAACGAATTTTCCACGGAATTCCACGGGGCGCGCCTTGGACAGGACTTCAATGGCGGCCTCACAATTTTCAACCAATTTTTGCAAATCGAACGATCTCTTGCCGACCACGATCGCCAAATTCGCCGTTTTATCCATTTTGAATTCCACGCGCCCGGCCTTTACTGCCCTGATGGCAGAGTCCAAATCGTCGGAAACGGTACCAGTTTTCGGATTCGGCATCAATCCTCGGGGGCCCAAAATTCTTGCCACGGAGCGCACCTCCTTCATGGCTGCCGTCGTGGCAACGGCAACGTCGAAATCAAGCCATCCGTCGTTAATTTTTTGTAAAACGTCGAGCAATCCAGCTTCATCCGCACCGGATGCCAGCGCTCCGGCCGGATCCTCCGTGAACGCCAGAACTTTCACTCTGCGCCCGCTTCCATGCGGCAAAACCACGGTCCCGCGGACCATTTGATCACTCTGCTTCGGATCCACGCCCAGATTCACCGCCAAAACAATCGTTTCATCGAACTTTGTCCTAGGCATCTTGCTCAGCAGTTCAACGGCTTCGGCGAGAGGATATTCGCTCCCCAAGTCCGCAACCTCCTGCGCCTTAGTGTGTCGCTTGCTTGCCTTTTTCATAAAATTTCTATTTGATGACGTCGACGCCGATACTCCTCGCCGTCCCCTCTATTATCTTCATCGCCTGTTCAATGGAGTTGGCGTTTAAATCGGCCTTCTTGATATTTGCAATTTCCATAATCTGCGCCATCGTCACCTTTCCGACTTTGTCACGATTCGGAGTCCCAGACGCCTTTTCGATTCCGGCTGCCTTCTTCAGCAGAACGGACGCCGGCGGCGACTTTAGCACGAAGCTAAATGATTTGTCCGCGTAGACGGATATAACAACGGGCAGTATCATGCCGTTTTCATCCTTGGTTTTTGCGTTGAATTCCTTGCAAAATGCCATGATGTTCACTCCCGCCGCACCCAGTGCCGGACCGACCGGAGGGGCCGGATTGGCGGCTCCAGCCGGCAACTGTAACTTTATCTCTTTGACAACCTTCTTTGCCATCTCTTTTCCTGAAATTCTAATCTCGTTCGCACGCGTACCGCTCAACCTGCCAAAACTCCAAATCCACCGGCGTCGTACGGCCGAACATCGTGACATTCACGCGCAGGCGACCTTCTTCGGTATCAATATCTTCTATCGCCCCTGTCAAGTTTAAAAACGGACCATCGCTAATTTTCACGATTTCTCCGACGGAATAGGCGACCTTCGGCACGGTTTTTCCAGCCACCGCTTCAACTTTTTTCAAAACATCGTCGATTTCACTTTGCTTTAATTCAACTGGGTCACGGTCGCCGACGAATCGCACCACGCCATTGATATTTTTTATTGTTGAAAATGGCGTGTACAATGCCACGCCATCGGCATCGTATGCGCGCATTCTCACAAAGGCATAGCCGGGATAGAATTTTTTTACGCGCGTCAGCTTTTTGCCGTTTTTTACCTCGACGATTTTTTCCGTCGGGACCAGGACATCCAAAATCACATCCTCGAGCGCGTGTTTTTTGATGGCCGCCTGGATGGCAATTTTCACCTTGCTCTCCTGGTTCGACAAAGTCTGAACCGCAAACCACTTAGGCAGTAGCATTTTTTCGTCAACGGCGACGTCCGACTCTAACTCTTCGCCATCCATTTTAATTTCTGACGCACTTACTCACAAAATCCACAACATTTAGCAATGAAAAGTCAACCACGCTTATGTAAAAACTGATCAAAAACATTCCAATTACAACGATCAACGTTGACCTGCCCAATTCCTTCTTGTTCGGCCACGTCGACTTTTTCAATTCCCCGATCATCTCAGAGAAAAAACTCCTAATATTTTTTACTATCCTAGCCATCACTGAAAAACCACACATGGCAGGAGAAGAGGGACTCGAACCCCCAACTTACGGTTTTGGAGACCGTTGCTCTACCAATTGAACTATTCTCCTACAAATCGCAAACCTCCAACGCGCACAGGCCTCTTCAGAGCACATCCTAGGCGGAATCAGACAAGAGAACCTCCGTGATACGCCCGGCACCTATCGTCCTGCCACCTTCGCGAATGGCGAAGCGCTGGCCTTTTTCCATGGCGATTTGCTTCTGCAGGGTTAATTCTATGCTCAAATTATCGCCCGGCACAACCATTTCAACATTCGTCGGCAAGTTCACAACTCCCGTAACATCGGCCGTACCAAAATAGAACTGCGGACGATAGCCATTGCCAAATGACGTATGCCTGCCACCTTCATCTTTGGTAAGCACATATATTTCGGCATGCGCCCTAGTGTGCGGATGGATGGATCCAATTTTCGCCAATACTTGGCCACGCTCAACGCCATTCTTGTCGATGCCGCGGAGCAACAGGCCAACGTTGTCACCAGCCTGCCCTCTGTCAAGGAGCTTGTGAAACATCTCCACGCCAGTGCACGTCGTCCTAGTCGTGTCGCGCAACCCGACAATTTCAATTTCATCGCCAACTTTAACGACCCCACGCTCGATGCGCCCCGTCGCAACCGTGCCGCGGCCCGTAATTGAAAAGACATCTTCAACGGCCATCAAAAACGGCTTGTCGATGTCCCTGACTGGTTCAGAAATATCATTGTCTATGGCCGCCAGCAGATCATTAATGGCCTTAACTCCTTCTGGTTTGTCCTCCAGCGCCGCTAGCGCAGATCCGCGTACGATCGTGACCGTTTTACCGGGATATTCGTACTTACTCAGCAAGTCGCGGATCTCTTCCTCCACAAGATCCAACAGATCCGGATCGTCGAGAAGATCCACTTTATTAAGAAATACCACCAGGTTCGGGACACCAACCTGCCGTGCGAGCAGGATGTGCTCGCGCGTTTGCGGCATCGGCCCGTCATAGGCGCTAACCACCAAAATCGCACCGTCCATCTGCGCAGCACCGGTAATCATGTTCTTAACAAAATCGGCGTGGCCAGGGCAATCGACGTGCGCATAGTGCCGCGCTTCGGTCTCATATTCTACGTGTGATACGGCGATGGTGACCGTCTTGCTTGAATCGCGCACGGTGCCGCCCTTTGTAACTTCAGCATAGGACTTGAATTCAGCCATCTTCTTAGCCGACTGAACTTTCAAGATAGCTGTGGTTAACGTCGACTTCCCGTGGTCAACGTGACCTATCGTCCCGACATTTACATGCGGCTTCGTTCGCTCGAAGGTTTCTTTCGCCATTTTATTTCCTTTTCCGTAAAAACTTAAATAAATTTCCAAACGCTGGAGCCCCCGAGCAGACTTGAACTGCCGACCTCATCCTTACCAAGGATGCGCTCTGCCAGCTGAGCTACAAGGGCACTCACCACCGGCAATCTCACGCCAAGCGCGCCATCACCTAGGAACCAACTATCCGCAATTTGCAAGGACAATTGGAAACGTCAATATTTATTTTTTCTAATTCAAAAATTTCTGACGGCAGCAGCGTTGCTGCCACCCCGTGCGCAAACACTGGATATTTTTTCCGTAAAAATTTGATCTAGCACGTATTTTTTTAATATTTTTCACAAAATTACTTGTAATATTTCAAGTTTCGCCCTAGGTGCATAAAAAAATACGTAACCGAAGAAATTTATGCCTAGGATAATAAACAAATTTGCAAACAATTACCATTTGGCGCCAGTCGACGAATTTCAAACATTGCCAGCGAAAAATTCTGGCGGCGAATTGGAAGCGCAGCCATGCACTGCATACATGGCAGCAGCGCCCGAACAATCAACGCCGATACATCGGAGAATCTTCAATGATTTTACCGCAACGCCGCAAACGCAGCGCGGTGCAACATTTGTACAATCGGCAGACGAGTTGAGTAAAGTGCTTGAAGAGGCAACGCACTTTTCCAAGCAGCAGGAGCTAGTCTGTGTGACACCGAAGTGCGGGCATCTGCTGAATCACATGGAAATAACGCCGAAATCCCAGAGAACACTGAGGGCCTGTTTTCAGCAACACCACATCATTCCAAAATCTGTGTGGGAAAGCGACTTATACAAACATAAGCTAAACGCCAGCGGGATTAAAAAAGACGATCCACAAAATATCATGCACCTGCCCAGCGTGAGGTCAATTCCGTCGGAAATATCACGCTACGGCACACCGCTGTCCGGGAGAACGGCTGAGGAAAAGGGCCGCATTTCGGCACTCCACAGCGGAGCCCACGACAAGAACTATATTTTATACATTGAAAACCGGTTGCATAAAATTTTTCACAGCAATGCCACGAGAAAAAGCAAAAAGAAGCAGCTGCAGAAATTTCTCTCCGCAACGAGGGGAAAATTGCTAGATGGCTCTCTGCTGTTGAATTCCGTTGAAGTCAATGGCATAAGCCACGTGAAGTATGGACCAAATCAAAACTTCGAATACATAGACAAGTACTTTCAGGTTCACCATCTGATCCCGATTGAGATTTTCAACGACACAAAATCCGATGCCTACAAATTGCTGAAAATGTCTAATCTGGCCAATGATCCACATTTTTTGAAAAATCTGTCAAGTTTGCCAATTGCCCCATACCTGCCGGATGATTTAAGAAAGGAAAAAACACCTATGCTGGGCCGCAACACAGCCGGCAGAGCCGCACACCATGGCAGCCATCCCGAGTACACAAAAATGATCAGAGAAAAATTATGCAAAGCGTACAAAAAATACTTCTCCACTAAGCCTGTTTCCAAGGATGCTAAGAAACGGGCAAGGCAAGCGGTCCTAGCCTTGCTGAGGAACACGCGCGCGCGGCTGTATTCCGGAAAATTGCAGCTTTCATGATCCGGATTCGCCGATTACCAGTGAAAATCGAAGCGCAGACCGTCGCGAATGCAAATTTGGCAATGGCCAGTGGGCTGACGATAATTCCCGTCGTCAACAAAATCGACCTGCCAGGCGCCAACGTGGATTCCGTGCTGCAGCAACTGGAAGATGT